>NZ_NMQT01000062.1 GCF_002234405.1 Amycolatopsis thailandensis
TGACTGGAGTTAAGGCGTCTGCTCTGCCGACCTGACCCGATCGGCCGGCCGAACTGGGTGCCCCCGGTGGAGTACCGCACGGCGGCGTCCACGCCCGCCTGCGCCAGCCCGACGGCGCCCGCCGCGACCGAGACCCGGCCGCGGGACAGCGCGCCCAGCGCGATGCCCAGACCGCGGTCGACCTCGCCCAGCCGCGCCGAGTCGGGCACGCGCACGCCGTCGAAGGTCAGCTCGGCGGTCGCCTGGCCGCGCAGGCCGAGCTTGCCGTGGATCTCCCGCGCGGTCAGGCCCGGCGAGTCGGTCGGCACGAGGAAGGCGGTGAGGCCGCGTTCGCTGGTGCGGGCGAAGGTCAGCGCCACCTGCGCCCAGGTTCCGTTGGTGATGAACATCTTTCCGCCGTCGAGGACCCAGTCGCCACCGTCACGGGTGGCGCGGGTGCTGACCGACGCCGCGTCGGAGCCGGTGCCCGGCTCGGTGAGGGCGAAGCAGCCGAGAGCGTCACCGCTTACGAGGCGCGGCAGCCACCGCGCCCGCTGCTCGTCCGTCCCGTGCGTCACGATGGTCTTGGTGACCAGGCCGAGCGACACCGAGACGATCCCTCGCACCGCGGAGTCGCCGCGCCCCAGTTCCTCGGTCACCAGCACGTAGGACAGCATGTCCGCGTCCACCCCGCCGTAGGTCTCGGGGACCATCAGGCCGAGGAAACCCAGCTCTCCCAAGCGTTTCACGATGCCGCGATCGACCTGTTCGGCGCGGTCCCACTCCGCCGAGTGCGGGACGATCTCCTCGTCGACGAACCGCGCGGCCATGGCGCGGATGTCGCGTTGTGTCTCGGTCAGGCCGAAATCCGGTGAAATCACGGTGTTTCCTTCTCCAGCGGGTAGGCGGGCGCGGTCAGGGGCAGGCCGAGTTCGGCGCGTTCCCGCAGCCAGCGCGTCGGCCGGTACCGCGGGTCGCCGGTGCTCTCGTGCAGCCGGTCTTGGAGTTCGAGCAGGCGGACGGCGCCGACGCGATCGCCCCACGCGAGCGGTCCGGCGGGGTAGCCGAGCGCGGCCGTGACGGCCAGGTCGATGTCCTCCGGGGTGGCCAGCGAACGTTCCGCGATCGACGCGGCGACCGAGACGATCGACGCGAGCAGGCGCTGCGCGACCGAACCGGCGGTGTCGCGCACCACGGAGACCGACCCGGCGCCCAAGGCACCGACGGCCGCGCGGACCGCGTCCGGGTCCGATGCCGGGGTCACGGCCAGCACCCGGCGGCGAACGGTCAGCGAAAGCGGATCGACGCCGAACGTGCGGGATGCGGGCAGCCCGAGCGCGGCGATCGCCGCCGAAACCGTGGTGCCCCACGTCGGGACCAGCACGACGGCTTCGGGGGTCAACTCGTCCGACGCCGCCGGCAGTGCCGCGCGCAAGGCGTCGGCGTCCGGCCCCGATCCGGCGATCCACAATGGACACTCAAGAGCGGTGACCGGTTCTTCCGGGGTGACCTCGGCGCCGGGCCGGTGGTCGTAGAACCCGCGCCCGCTCTTGCGGCCGTACAGCCCGGCGGCCACCCGGTTCGGGGTGAGGAACGAGGGCCGCAGCCGGTCGGAATGCCGGAACCCGGTCCAGATCGAGTCGATGACGGCGGCCGTCACGTCGAGACCGGTCAGGTCCATCAGCTCGAACGGGCCCATCCGCAGCCCGAGTACGTCACGGGCGATCCGGTCGATCACCACCGGTTCGGCGACCGAGTCCTCCAGGAGCGCGAAAGCCTCGGTGACCAGCCCGCGCCCGGCGTGGTTGACCAGGAAGCCGGGAGTGTCGGCGACCGTCACCGCGCGATGGCCGGACGCGCGCACCAGTTCGGCCAGTACTCCGGGGATGTCGGGACGGGTGGACGCCCCCGGCACCACCTCGACGATCTTCATCAGCGGTACCGGGTTGAAGAAGTGCAACCCGGCCAGCCGCGACGGATCGGCCAGCGTCGCGGCGATCCGGGTGACAGGCAGCGAGGACGTGTTCGTCGCGAAGATCGTCGTGGACGGCAGCACCGCTTCCAGGCTGGTGAACAACTCGGCCTTGGTGTCCAGATCTTCTCGGACGGCTTCGATCACCAGGTCGACGCCGTCGCCCGGCGCCGAAACCACGTCGAGCGGCACGAGCCTGGAGCGGACCTCGCCCGCCTCCGATTCCGTCATGCGTCCTTTGACGACCGCGCGGTCGAGCAGCCGCGCGACGAAGTCGATCGCCTCGCCGACAGCCTCGCGCCGCGCGTCGGCGAGCTCGACGGTGTGCCCCGCCGTCGCCGCCCACTGCGCGATCCCCCGGCCCATCACGCCGGTTCCGATGACCCTGATCCGCATGTTCACTCCTCAGCGCAGGTAGACGCGACCGGGGTCGACTTCTTCGCGCAGCCGCCGGAGTTCGGCGGCCGCGGGCGGTTCGATCGTGGCCAGGTCGGCGTCGACCTCCAGCGGCCAGCCGGTGGCCGCGCGCACCTGGCCGGCCGTCACGCCGGGGTGGACGGCGACCAGCCGCAGCGGTTCGCCCACCCCTCGCCGCGCGAGGATGCCGAGTTCGGTGATCACCCTGGTGACCCCCGCCCCCAATGGCCGGATGCCGTCGGCCAGCGCGCGATCGGGTCCGGGTGAAGTACAGAAGTCCAGTTTGTCCACAAAGGACCGTGGGTCGTGGCGGCGCATCACGACGAAGACCTCGCCGGAGTTCGCCATCACCTCCATCGCGCCGCCCGGGCCGGGCAACCGCACCGAGGGGTCGGCCCAGTCGCCGATCACCGACGAGTTCAGGTTCCCCCATCGGTCGATCTGCGCGGCGCCGAGGAAACCGACGTCGATGTGCCCGCCCTGCAAGACGTTCCCGAAGAGCGCGGGCATCGACAGCACCGCCTCGGCGCCGGTGATCAGCACGGCGTCGGCGATGGTTTCCGGCAGCTGCGTGGGATGCGCGCCGCAGACCCCGGACTCGTAGACGATCTCCAGGTCCGGCGCGACCGTCAGATGAGCCAGCGACGCGGCCAGCGTCGGTAGGCCGATCCCGGCGAACACGGTGCGTTTCCCTGCCAGTTCCCGGGAAGCCACCACCGAGAGCAGCTCGGACGAGGTGATGTCCTTTGTGGACGTCATCGCGCGTTCTCCCTTCGCTTCCCGTAGTTCACCGGCAGGCTCAGCGCGTCGTCGACGGCGAGCCCCGCCCAGTGGCCCTCGCCCAGTTTCGCCACGTATTCCGGGTGATCCCGGGTGCCGAGCACCCACTCCGCCAGCCACTCTCGCAGACGCGCCGGATCCGCGCTGATCGCCGACCAGCCGCGATAGAACGCGTTGTCGCGGTCGTAATAGCCCTGCGCGAACGACGGATGCGCGCCACGAGGGCAGGCCACCACGGCGTCGACGGCGTGCGAAGGAATGAGCGTGCGGTTGGGATCGCGGCGGATGACGTCGTCGTCGACGACCTCCTCGACCACCACCACGGCCTTCTTCGCCGCGTACACGGCTTCGGCCTGGATCCCGGTCAGGCCCCAGACCTGGGTGTTGCCCGAACGGTCCGCCCGCTGAGCGTGGACGATCGTGACGTCGGGGTTGACCGGCGGCACCACGTAGACCTGCTCGCCGTCGTCGTAGGGCGAGCGCACCTTGCGGAGACCAGGGTTGATCGACGGCAGATCACTTCCCCCGTACGAACGCACCGGGTAGAACGGCAGCCGCTGCGCACCGGCCAGGTAGCGGCCGATCATCCCGTAGTGGCTGTACTCCTCGAACTCCAGCGGCTCGGGGTCGGCGCGCTCGATCCGCCGCCGCAGTTCCCCGAGCGAGCCCGCCGAAGAGTTGCCGACGAACGAGGACACCAGCTTGCGCACGCAGCCGCCCGCGAGCATCTGGTCCACGACGATGTCCGCGGTCATCCGGACCACGGTGAGGTCGCGGCGGCCCTGCCGGATGATCTCGTGCCCCGCCGCTGTCGGGATCAGATGCGTGAACCCTTCGAGGGCGACGGTGTCGCCGTCGTGGACGAAGGCAGCGACGGCCTCGGCCATCGTGGTGGTCTTGTCGGTCACGGGTTCACCGTGCCAGGTGGCATTGTGCAGAGTCCAATACCGAATTAAGGTCATATTGATATCGAGTACTGAATAATCGAGGTGCGACATGGAGTTCCGTCATCTGAACGCCTTCCTGGCGGTGGCCGAGGAACTGCACTTCGGCCGGGCGGCGAAGCGCCTGCAAATGGCACAGCCGCCGCTGAGCCAGCAGATCCGCCAGCTCGAACGCGAACTCGGGGTGGCGCTGTTCGAACGGAACACCCGGTCGGTGCGCCTCACCAGCGCGGGCGAGTCTTTTCTCGCTCCGGCCCGCACCGTGCTCGACGACCTCGACCTGGCCACTCGTGCCGCGAAGGCGGCGGGGCGCGGCGAGTTCGGCCGGGTGACCGTCGGTTTCGCCGGGGCGTCGAGCCACGAGTCGCTGCCGCTGCTGACCAGGGCGGTCCGGGCCGCGCACCCCGGGCTCGAACTGGTGATGCGCGGGCAGACCTACGCCAACGTGGCGCTCGACCGCGTCGCGGATGGCTCGCTGGACCTCGGCTTCGTCCGGCTGCCGGTCACCCAGCCGGGGGTGCGGGCCAGGGTGATCGACGAGGAGGAGCTGATCTGCGCGCTGCCGTCGGATCACCGACTGGCCGGGCACGAGCGCATCCCCATCGAGGAGCTGGCGTCCGAGGTGTTCGTCAGCTTCCCCTCGAACGCGGGTTCCACGGTTCGCGAGGCCACCGTCAAGGCCTGCGCCGAGGGCGGGTTCACTCCGAAAGTGGTTCAGGAGGCGCCGGACTCGTACACGATCCTGGCGCTCGTCGCGGCCGGCGTCGGCGTGACGCTGACCTTGACCTCCTGCCAGCACATCCAGCAGACCGGGCTGGTCTACCGGCGCCTCGCCGGGAAGGCGATGCGCCTGCACGCGGCGCTGGCCTGGCGCGCGGACAACCCGTCCGCCGCGCTGCGGACCGTGCTCGCGGTCGCCGAGGAGGCGCTGCCCACGCCTGCGCCCAGCGGCGATTGATACTGGAGAGCACTTACTGAGTGGCCTATTCAGTATTGGACGTGTCTCGGTGACGGCTGGCAGGGTTCCGGCCAGAACAGGGACGTTGGCGCCGGGGGTCGCCGTGCCCGGGAACAACGGCGATCCAAGGAGACGGCATGGGTGCGGCGAATGCGACCGCGAAACGCGCGGGAATCGGGGCGTTCATCGGCTCGACCATCGAGTGGTTCGACTTCTACATCTACGGCACCGCTTCCGCGCTGGTGTTCGACAAGGTCTTCTTCCCCGAACTCGACGGAGCGATCGGCACCCTGGTCGCGTTCGCGACCTTCTGGGTCGGCTTCCTCGCCCGGCCGCTCGGCGGGATCATCTTCGGCCACATCGGCGACCGACTCGGCCGCAAGAAGACGCTGGTCATCACGCTGCTGCTGATGGGCATCTCGACCACCCTGATCGGCGTGCTGCCCGGCTACGCGACCATCGGGATCGCCGCGCCGATCCTGCTCGTGGTGATCCGGATGATCCAGGGCATCGGGCTCGGCGGTGAGTGGGGCGGTTCCGTGCTCATCGCCTCCGAACACGCGCCCAAGGGGAAGTCGATCCTCTACGGCGCCTTCGCGCAGCAGGGTTCTCCGGTGGGCAACACGCTCAGCACGGTCAGCTTCCTCGCCATCAGCCAGCTGCCGGACGCGGCTTTCGTCAGCTGGGGCTGGCGGATCCCGTTCCTCGCTTCCGCGCTGCTGGTCGTGGTCGGACTGTTCATCCGCCTGAAGGTCACCGAGTCCCCGGCCATGGCGGGCCTGATCGAGGCCAAGAAGGTCGCCAAGCTGCCACTCACCGAGGTGCTCCGCAACCACCCGATGCTGATCGTGCTCGGCATCGGCGCGTGCACCATCGGCCTCTCCGCCACCTACTTCAAGTCCACCTTCGCGCTTTCGTGGGCGACTTCGGACATCGGCTTCAGCCGCAGCTCCTTCCTCACCATCATCCTGGTCGCCAACATCACCCAGATCCTGGTGCAGCCGTGGGGCGCGGTGATCGTCACGAAGATGACCAGCTGGCGCCGCGCGGTCTCGATCATGCTTCTGCCCGAACTGATCCTCATGCCGCTGATGTTCCTGCTGATCAGCACCGGCGACTACGCCTCGGCGATGGTCGGCGTCGTCGTCGCGACCGTCCCGCACTGCCTCTACTACGCCGCGCTCGCGGGCATGCTCGCCAGCCGGTTCCCCGCGCACGTGCGCTACACCGGCATTTCGCTGTGCTACCAGCTTTGCGGCACGCTGCTCGGCGGCACGACACCGATCGTGGGCCAGTTCCTGCTCAACCTCACCGGCTCGATCACCGCCGTGATCGTGTTCGCGGTGTTCCAGGTCCTGCTGACCCTCGGTTGCATGCTGGCGCTGTTGAAGCGGCCCAACTACGACGAGCGCGCCGAAGAGCCCGCCCCGGCCGCCGCGGCGGTGACCCGATGATCACCGCGAACGGCATCGAGGAGATCCAGGCGCTGGCGGGACGCGATCTCGGCACTTCGGCCTGGCGAAGCGTGACGCAGGAGCTGATCGACACCTTCGCCGAGGTTTCCGGTGACGGCCAATGGATCCACACCGATCCGGCTCGCGCCGCGGCGGGTCCGTTCGGCGGCACGATCGCCCACGGCTACATGACGCTGAGCTGGGGCATCCCGATGTTCGCCGAACTGCTGCGCGTCACCGGTGTCGGCATGGCGCTGAACTACGGGCTCAACAAGGTCCGGTTCCCCGCGCCGGTCCCGGTCGGCGGCCGGGTGCGGCTGCACGCGTCCGTGCTGGAAGTGACCGCGGTGCCGCGCAACGGCGTGCAAATGGTGCGTGCCTTCACGTTCGAGCTCGAAGGTTCGCAGAAACCGGCTTGTGTCGCGGAATCGGTGACGCGCTACTACTCGTGAAGCGTGTCATGAGGGGTCCCCATAGGACACTTTTCGTCCTATGGGGACCCCTCATGACACTGGTCGCGACCCCGGCCCCGCCCCGGTCAGGAAGAAACGGTGTCGAGCAACCGGTTGAACCGGAGTCTCGTGGCGCGTTCGACGGCGGAAAGCGCACCGGCGACGGTCAGGACGACGTTCCCCCACGCGGGCAGATCGACCGGCGAGACGAACCTGCCGACGAGCTCGGCGATCGCCGGGACCCGGGTGACGGCCTCGGCACCATGCATGAGGCTGATGACGAGCGCTGTCAGGAGGACAAGCAAGGTCACCACGCCGACAGCCGCGCTCGTGCGCGGAAAGCGCCGCCCGAATCGCGCCCGGAGTCCTTCCTGCGAACGATCGTGTGGGCGTAGCGCGCGTTCGGTGCCGTCTTCGGCGACGAAGTGGACGCGTTTCATCCCGAACGCGCTGGTGGCGACTTCGATGACACCGCCGGGCACCGGAAACGCCGTCGGCAGATTGGACCGATGGATCTGGACCCCGTCCCGGTACAGCGCGGCCGGGCTCTTCCCGACGGCGTTCTCGTGCTGCTGCCGGCTTTTCGCCTCGACCATGTGCCGGACGTCGACCGCGTACACGCGGGTTTCCCCGGACGGCGTCACGAGATCGAGGAAGAGCATCGACCGGGAAAACAGCTGCCAGAGCCGGTACTCGGGGAGCGCGCTCCCGTCGCCGGGCCTGACTTTGCCGAGCTGCCACCGTCGTTTGAGATTCTTCATGGTCCTTTCTCTTCCTTCAGGGCGCGATTCCGAGGAGGACGTTCAGTCGCCTCAGGACGTCCAGCTGGGCCGGGTTGTACAGCTCGACCAGGCCGCGGAGGACCGTCGGTTCGGTCATCGCCACCCGGGTCCTGACGTCCGTCAAGGACGGCTGTGCCTCGATCTGGTCGCGCGCGACCGGCGCGAGCTCCTCGGCCAGCCGTTGCCTGGTGGCTTCGTCCGCGTCGGCCGATAGCGAGTCGAACTCCGCTTGCGCCGGAGGACGAGGCGCCGCGTGCAACTCCCGCATCACGTCCATCGTCTCCGCGTCCAGCACTCGCGAGAAGACCATCAGCATCGAGCGTTCCACCTCGGACAGTTCGGCGACGTTCCCGTCGAAGCCCGGTGGGAGGTCGACGAGGCTGCGGCGGTCCAGGATCAACGCCAGCTCCTCCCGCATGCGCTCCTGCCGTTCGATGCTCGCCTTCAGTTCGGCGTCCAGCGCGCGCAGCGTCCGTTCCGCGTTCCCGTCGGACTCCTCCATCGCCTCGATGTCGGACAGTGGAACGCCGAGATCGACGAGCCTCCGGATCCGCAGCAACCGGATCAAATGCGTGACGCGGTAGCGCTTGTACCCGTTCGCCCCTCGTTCCGGCTCGTCCAGCAGACCGATCCGGTGGTAGTAGCGGACGGTCTTCAGTGTCGTGCCGGCCAGGTCCGCCAGCTCACGTGTGCTCCAGGCCATCCCCCGAAGTGGACACCATGCCCCTGGGGCACAGTCAAGCGAGATCACCGGATGGCGAAGGTCTCTCTTGACCATGCCCCGAGGGCACGGTCTCTACTCGAATCGGACGGACACCCGACTTGTCACCCGAGGGGAAGCCATGCGGAGAGCCTTGACCATCGTCGTCGCCGCGGCCACGGCCGCGGTGGTGCTCGCACCACCGGGACTCGCTCGAACCGGCCCGAAGTGGGGCGAGTGTCCCGCCGATGTCGCCAAACCCGGCTTGCGGTGCGGCACCATCGACGTCCCGCTCGACCACCGGAACCCGGACGGAGAGCAGATCCAGCTCGCGATCTCCCGCCTGGCGAGCAAGAATCCCGACAAGCGCCGGGGTGTCCTGCTGACCAACCCCGGCGGACCGGGCGGCAGCGGTCTCGACTTCCCGGGCGGGCTCGTCGATCTCAAACTGCCGCAAAGCGTCCTGGACAGCTACGACGTCATCGGTTTCGACCCGCGCGGGGTGGGCCGAAGCGCCCCGGTCACCTGCGACCTGACGACGGAGCAGCAGTACCGGGGCAACATCCCGCCGTTCGCGCGTGACGCGTCCGACGTGGTGACGCACGCCCGGAACTCGAAGACCGTCGCCGAGCAGTGCGCCAAGTCCAAGACGGCGAACATGCTCCCCTACGTCTCGACAGCGGCCACCGCGCGCGACATGGACCGGATCCGCGAGGCGCTGCACGAGGACAAGCTCTCCTTCCTCGGCTACTCCTACGGCACCCACCTCGGCGCGGTCTACACCACACTGTTCCCCGACCGCAGCGACCGGATCGTGCTCGACAGCAACCTGGTCCCGGGTGGGCTGGACCGGACGGGCAGCCGGCTGTTCGGTCCGGGCCTGGAGAAGCGATTCCCTGACTTCGCCGAGTTCGCCGCGGCGCGTCCCGAATACGGTCTGGGCACCACCCCGGAAGCGGTGACCGCGAAGTACTTCGACCTCGCCGGCCGTCTCGACAAGACACCGGTACAGGGCTACGACGGCAACCTGTTCCGGCTGGCGACCTTCGGTTCCTTGTACCGGGACAGCCGGATGCCCGAACTGGCCGCGATCTGGCACGCGCTCGACACGAACCAGCCGCCACCGACGTCGGCCGCGTCCGACGCTCCGCAGAGCCTGGAGAACAAGGTGGCCAGTCACCTCTACGCGATCTGCAACGACTCGCGCTGGCCGAGGTCGGTGAGCAGCTACCTGCACGACGTCTCCGTCGACCGGAAGCGCTTCCCGATGTTCGGCGCGGCCGGGGCGAACATCCGCCCGTGCGCGTTCTGGCGGTCCGAGCCCGCCGAACGGCCTGTGCGGGTCGGCGACAAGGGTCCGGCGAACGTGCTGCTGGCGCAGAACACCCGCGACCCGGCGACGCCACTGGCCGGTGCCGAACAGATGCGGCGTGCCCTCGGTGACCGGGCCCGGATGGTCACCGCCGACCAAGGCGGCCACGGCGTTTACCTGATCGGCGCGAACAAGTGCGCGAACGACACGGTTACCGCGTTCCTGACCACGGGCGAGCGGCCGGAGGACGATCGCGTCTGCGTGGCGGAACCGGCCTGACCTCCCTTGGTGCCGGGCCGGTCCGCGCCAGGACCGGCCCGGCACCCTCCTTCGAAGTCCAGCCATTCGAGCGAATCGATGACGTATGACGCTGTGTCACTGGTCCCTTCGCCATCCCCGTAAGACGATCGAAGGACGTCCACGCCTCCGTGGACGTCGTGGAGAACGGGGAGAACTGTGCAGAACGACCTGCTGATCGTCGAGGACCTGCTCTTGCTGCTGCTCGACGACGAGACCGGGACCCCCGCGGCGGCGGGCACCCTGCCCTACACCCTCGGCGGTGCCGTCCTCGCCGAACTCGCCCTGCTCGGCAGGGTCGAGACGGGGAAGCCTTCCGCGTTGAACGGCCCCGAAATCATCGCGGTGGGCGACGGTCCCCTGCCCGACCCGGTACTTCAGGCCGCGTACGACCAGATCGCCGCGAAGACCCAGCGCGTGCAGCCGCTGCTGCTCGCGATCGGCGGAGACCTCTGGAAGACACTGACCGACAGGCTCATCGAACGCGGCCTCATCCGGCGCGAGAAGAAGCGCGTCCTCGGTCTGTTCCCCATGACCCGCCTGCCCGCGGCCGACACGCGGCACGAGGCGGCGCTCCGGGACGAGATCCGCGCCGTGCTGGTGGAGGGCGAGACGCCCGACCCGCGCACCGCCGCGGTGACCGCCTTGCTGTCCGCGAGCGGCGCGCTGCCCGCGCTCCGGCCCACTCTCGCGTGGTCGGCGAAGGTCTACAAGCGCGCGAAGGAGATCGAGCACGGCAATTGGGGCGCCGAGGCCGTCAACGCCGCCGTGGTCCGCACGGCCGCGGCGGTCGCGGTGTCCACCGCCGTGGTGGCCGCCACCGTCGTCACCACCACGACGTAGCTCAGCGCACCAGCCGGCCCGCCCGGATCGCGGAATGGAGAACGCCTGACAACGTGCCGGTGATCAGCACGCCCGGGAACAGATTCCCCGCTGTCGTCGTGATCCGGGCGCCCCGGGCGGCCTCGATGCTCAATGGGACGATCACGGTGATCGCCGTCAGAAGCGCGGCATGGTCAACCTGATCGTCACCGTCGAGGCACTGCCGTCCGAACTGCGCTCCGGGATGCTCGGCGGCCCCGCCCCGGACGCGCTGGCCGCGCACCACCGTTCGCGGACTGCCCAACGACGGACTCTCCTCCGGAGCCCCCAACCGAAGCCTTTTCCTGCGGGACTACGGAAGTCCGTGAAGGCCTCCTTGAGGGATCCTGGGTATGTGACGTTGCGAAAGCCACTTTCGCAACGTTGCCTCCAAGCCGCGGCATCGCTCAGACGGCGGCCGCGTGCTTCCCGCTCGGCTGGTCTTCGGCGGCCTGGTCCAGGATGCGGTTCGCGACCCGGCCGAGCGCCGCGTCGAGTTCGTCGTGTCCTTCCAGGCCCCAGTCCCGCAGTCGCTCGGCCAGCCAGTTCTTCCACGCCCGGATGAGCTTTTCGAGTTCGGCGCGCCCCGCCTCCGTGGTGGCCCATTCCCCGGACTTGAAGACCAGGTGCCCGGTGAACTCCAGGCGCGCGAAGGCGGCTTCGAACACCTCGGGCGGGATGCCGTAGCGATCGCCGATCACGGTCAAGGACGTGGGTTTGTCCCGTCGTTCCCGGAGCCGGACCTGCCCCAGGCACCACAGCCCGCCGGTGTCGAGTTCGCAGCCGGACTTCATGAGGACTCCGGAAGAAGCCGCTTTTCCGTCGCGTGCCAGCAATCGGCCGACGGCGCGTTCGAGGTCCTGGTCTCCGTTGCCCGACTCCGGCATCGCGAAACCCTCGCCGAGATCCGGCGCCGCGGCTCGCGAGGTGTCCCGCAGCGGGACCTCCTTGAGGAAGAAGGCGAGCACCAGCGCCACGAGCCCGACCGGTGCGGCATAGAGGAACACCGTGTGCAAGGAATCGCTGTACGCCTGGATATACGGCGCCGACACGGAATCAGGCAAGGCGTGGAGCGCGTTCGGGACCTGCACGGCTCTCGGGTCGATTCCGGCAGGCAGTGGGTGTTCCGCGCCCGCCGCGGCCATGTTCGGGGCGAGCTGGTTGGCGTAGATCGTGCCGAAGACGGCCGCTCCGAACGAGGAACCCAAGGACCGGAGGAACGTCACGCCGGAGGTCGCCACGCCCAGGTCGCGGTAGTCGGCGGTGTTCTGCACGACGATGACCAGAACCTGCATGCTCAAGCCGATTCCCAGGCCGAGGACGGCGAAGTAGAGGGACATCTCCCAGAACCCGCTCGTCGGGGTCAACCGTGAGAGCAGGTACAGGCCCAGCGTCAGCCCGACCCCGCCGGCGATCGGGAAGACCTTGTACCGCCCCGTCTTCCCGACGATGTTGCCCGCGAAAATGCCGGCCACCAGCAGCGCGATCACCATGGGCAGCATCCGCACCCCCGAACTGGTCGCCGAGATGCCGTGGACGTATTGCAGATACGTCGGCAGGTACGACAGCGCACCGAGCATCGCGAACCCGACGACGAAGCTCAGGATCGCCGAAACGGTGAAGACGGGGTTCCGGAACAACCGCATCGGCAGGGTCGGTTCCTTCGCGCGCTTCTCCGCGAGGACGAACAGCACCAGCAGGATCACCGAGCCGATCGACATCCCGATGATCGTCGGCGAATCCCACGCGTACTGCGTGCCGCCCCAGCTCGTGACCAGGGTCAGCCCGGTCGCGGCCAGCCCGATCAGCAGGATGCCGAGATAGTCGATCACCGGCCTCGCCGCGGCCTTCACGCTCGGCATCGCGCTCGCCGCCACGATCAGCACGACGACCGCGATCGGGACGTTGACGTAGAACGCCCACCGCCACGACAGGTGGTCCACGAACAACCCGCCCAGCATCGGGCCGAGCACCGTGACGACGCCGAAGACCGAACCGAGGATGCCCTGATATTTGCCCCGCTCGCGCAACGGCACGACGTCGGCCACGAGCGCGGTCGCGGTGACCATCAGACCGCCCGCGCCGAGCCCTTGGACCGCGCGGGCCACGATGAGCCAGATCACGTCGTCGGCGAACCCGCAGAAGAACGAGCCCACCGTGAACACGATCACCGACAGCTGGAACATCAGCTTGCGGCCGAACAGGTCACCGAGCTTCCCGACGACGACGGTCATGATCGTCTCGGCGAGCAGGTAGGACGTGATCACCCACGACAGATGCCCGGCCCCGCCGAGATCCCCGACGATCGTCGGCAGCGCTGTCCCCACGATCGTCTGGTCGAGCGCCGCGAGCAACATCCCGAGCATGACCGCCGCGAACACCGCGTTCCTGCGCTTGCGGCTCAGTACCGGCGGGGTGACGTCCGGTCTGCCGACCTCGGCGGTCGTGGTCATCGAGTCTCCCTCACGTCGGGCATCCAACGTAAGACAGGCCGGGGGGCCGGCGCACTTCGATGATCACCCGATCCGGTGGTCCTCAGGAGGTCCGAAAAGGACGGTCCGTGAAGGACTCCTTGAGGGACTCTGGGTCCCTCAAGGAGTCCTTCACGGACTTGGGGTCGGTCAGTCGAGCGTCCAGTACACCGCGTGGCCCTTGCCCGCGGCGGTGTACGCGGTCCCGACGACGCGACCGCTGTCGGTGATCCGGTAGCCCCGGCTGCCGGTGCCGCCGGGCAACGTACCGAGCTGCCTGCGTTCCCCGTTGAGGAACCAGACCGTCGCCTGGCTCTTGAAGGTGCCCGCCACGGTGCCGTCCGCGTTGACCGATTCGGCGTCGGCGCCCTTGCCGTCGTCGGGCAGGGCGGTGACGTGACCGTCGAGGTCCCAGAGCAAGGCCGACCGCTTCGGCGGGTACAGATAGCCGGAGCCGACCACGTAACCGGTGGAGCCGATCTGGTAGACCCAGACCACGTGGGGACTGGGCCATTCCATCGGATGCCGCACGCCTGCCTGGTCCCACCTCGCGGGGATGGTGGGCCCGCCGCTGGTGTCACGCACGGTCCCGGCGATCACGCCGCTGTCGTTGATCACATGTGTCCCGCTGTTCAGGGCTTGCGGCTCCAGCTCGGTGAGCGGACCGCCGTTCACCCACCGCGCGGCCTGGTTCGCCCCGGCGCGGTTGGCGCCGCCGGTGATGATGGAGCCGTCGGCGGAGATGTCCTCGGCCATGCTCCAGGTCTCGCCGGGAAGGGCGCCCAGGTCGGTGACCGTGCCATCCGGGTCCCAGCGGAAGCCGTGGTACTGGTTGCCCGGGGTAGACCAGCTCCCGACCACGACGTTCGTGTCGCTGATCGCCCACGCGAGGGCGTTGTGATAGCCGGCCGGGAGCTGGAGCAGCGTCGCCTGCCCCGCGGCGTCCCACCTGGTCGGCACCGCGGTGCCCGCCGTCAGCACGTAGCCGGCTGAAACACCGATGCTGTTGATATCGCGCACCTGGCCCTCGGTGCCGCCCGGTGTGGGCAGCGCCGTGATCTGTCCGGTGGCGTCCCAGCGCACCGGATGATCGCGCCTCGGGTTCGAGCCCGCCTGCGAAAGCCCCACCATCACCCCGGCCTCGTTGACCGCCAGGACCGTACTCTCGTCGTCGCCCGGCAGCGTGCCGAGATCCACCGGCCCGACCGTGGTGGCTCGCGCCGTCCCCGCCGTCAAGCCGGTGACCACGACGACCGCCGCCGCCAACGACAACGCCCGTCTTCGTCCCGCGGGCACACGATTCCTCATCATGACGACTCCCCATTCCTGATTCCGGTTCACCTGCGCTGTGCGGACCCCGGTGCGACCGTAAAGCAATCGCGTCAGAAATTGCTCGTGCCACGATCACGTTCCACACGAACAGCCGAAAGGCGGGAATTCGGCGGTACTTTTGCCCTCAACGATGATCGGAGGCGTATTCGGAAAAGATTCCGTAAAGGACGCGACGCGCGTTCACGGATTCCTCATCGGACCGGCCCCGGGTCTGAGCACAAGCGACCAGCGCCTTCCAGAGGGCCCAGCCACGTCCGCGCGCCCAGGTCGCGTCGTCGACGGACAGCCGCTCACGGAACGCCTGCCTGCCGTCGGCGGTCAGCAGCGTCCAGGCGATGGCCATGTCGCACGAGGGGTCGCCGACGCCGCAGGTCCCGAAGTCGATGACGGCCGCCAGCTCCCCGCCGTCGAGCAGGAGGTTTCCCTGAGCCACGTCGCCGTGGAACCAGCGGTCCTTCCCGTCCCAAGGAGTGTCCGACGCGGTCGTCCAGATCTCACGGGCCGCGTCGACGTCGATGTGGCCGTCCAACGCCGTGAGCGCGCGCCGCGCCGTCGCGTCGTAGGTGCGCAACGTGGCGCCCCGGAACCAGTTGTGCTTACCCGGCTGGGGGCCGTCCGCGGCATCGATGCCTTGCAAGGCCGCCAGGAACCCGGCCAGGTCGAGGGCGAAGCGGACCGGGTCGGCGATGCGGTCCGCGGTCGCGGGTTCGCCCTGAAGCCACGGATGGATCGACCACGGGAAGGGGTAGTCCGCCCCAGGACTCCCCTTCGCCACCGGGATCGGGATGGGGAGAGGCAGTGACGGGGCGAGCCGCGGCAGCCAGTGCTGTTCTTTGTCGACGGCCAGGGCGTACTCGGCCGCGCTCGGCAGACGCACCACCATCGCGTCGCCGAGCCGGAAGGTGAAGTTGTCCCAGCCGCCCTTGGCAACGGGCCGGACCGGGAGGCCGGCCCACTCCGGGAACTGGTCCCCGATCAACCGGCGAACCTGCGCCGCGTCGGCGGTGATGCGCTGGGGCACGGGCCCCAGGTCGGGAATGCTGCTCAAATCCGGGATCCTTGCTCGGACGGCCGTGTCCTGGCCGGTCGGGGTGGTCGTGAGTGACAAAGAGGGTTCGGACTGGCCTGCGGGCCGGTCGCGGCCCGAGTGTCCACATGGGACACTTAGTGGCGAGTGAGAGTCCGATTTATGCCCATATGGGCCTTTCTGCGTGGGGTCGTGAGTGATAAAGAGGGTTCTAACCATCTTTATCACTCACGACCCCTTAGCGAAGCCACGCAAAGTACCCAAAACGGGCGTTCCAGCTGGAAGCGATGTCTCATGTGGACGGCCGAAGTCGCGATCTGCTCCCGCAGGCCAGTTCAGGCCGGGCCGCGAAAGCCCTGCTCGGCAGGAGACTCGATCACACCACATTTGACCTACCTCTCAATACAACCCCGATCGCCACTCACGACCACCCCGGCCAAGTACGGCCTGGCGGGAAGAAGTCCGTCGATCGTGACAGCTCTTCCCGCCCGCGCAAGTCCTTTTCGGCTAGTGACTCGCGTTGAACGGCGTCAGCGGGTCCCAGAGCTTCTTGCAGTGGTGCTGCCGTGGAATCTCGGTGGTGAGCTGACTGTCACCGGCGGCGTTGAGCGCCATGACGACGGGATTGTCCTCGGTGTAGGGATCCCAACGGGGTGCCCCGTCCACCGTGGGATTGCCGGTGCGGGCGAATCCGGTCCACTGGGTGAGCAACTGGTCGGACAGGACCTGCTGATTGGGGGTGAGCTTGTCGCCGCCCGGGAGCAGCAACAGCATTTCGGCGATGTGATAGGCGCCGTTCGGTTTGGTGGGGTCGAGGAAGAACTGCGGAGGAACGTCCGTGTCGTCGAATTGGTAGGCGAACACCGGGATGTGCTTCGACAGCCGTTCGCTGTTGAGCACGGAGGGGCAGACCGAATTGGAGTCGGCCACGAGGGTCCGGTAGGCGAGGAACGGCGCGGGCGTCGGGAACCGCTTCAGCGGGTAAGTCCTGCGGACGGCGGGTGCGTGCTCGCCATACTGCTGCAGCACGAGCTTTTCGTAGTCGGCCGGAGTGGACGCGGAGGGCAGCTGGGTCTCGTCGCGGTCCACACCGTGGATCAGTGCCACGTCGTTGACGCGCCCGGTGGCGAACGCCTCCCCCGGCGACATCGGCAGGAACTTCCCGTCCACGATGGGCGCTATCGTGCCGTTGCCGGGCTCCCGTCCGTGATCCGCCTGTTTGAGCAGGGCGGCCGCGGGCACCTTGCGCAGACACGCGGCGGCCTCGGCCTCGACGCCGCAGCCGACACCGGCGGCGAACTTCGCGCCCGCGCGGTGCGCCTGCTCCTCGGTGGGCAGTTTCGACTTGCAATCCTGTGCCTGCCAGACGGTATCCACGCCGAGCAGCGAGTTGTACTCCCCGCTTTGGGCGATGCCGCGCTGGAACAATCCCGCCGAACTCGGCGCGGTCGTATGGGCGCAGACGCTCGAACCACCCGCGGAAGCACCGTAGATCGTCACGTTGTGCGGGTCGCCACCGAACCGCGCGATATTGCGCTGCACCCAGCGCAAAGCGGCCTGTTGGTCCAGCAATCCGTAGTTCCCGGCGTGCTCACCGAAACCTTCGTGGGCCAGGAACCCGAAGATCCCGAGCCGGTAGTTGACCTCCACGCTGATGACGTTGCCCCCGGTCACCAGGCGGCTCGCGTCCTGCGGCTTCAACAGCAGGAACCCGCCGCCGTGGATCTGCACCATCACCGCGAGCGGCCCTGGCCCCGGTTTGGCCGGCGCACGGACGGTCAGGTTGAGGCAGTCCTCGTTGTCCGTGGCCGGGCCCACGCTCGCCGGCTGCGCGCACTGGTTGCCTTCGGTGGTCGCGGCGAAGGTCTCCGTCCACGGAGTGGGCCTGCGCGGCGCCTTCCAGCGCAGTTCCCCGGTCGGCGGCGCGCCGTAACGGATCCCTTGCCACGACGTGACTTCGGCGCCCTTGACGCCGCACACCGGACCGTCGTCCGTCTTCACCGTGGTGCCCGGTGAGCAGACCGGCGCGGGTGGATCCGCCTTGATCAGATCGCTGGCCATGGACGCCGAACCGGTCAACGGCGTCGCGATCAGCATGGTGGCCGCGACGGCGGCCACCACCTTTCTGTCGAGTCTCATCCGTCCTCCTCCGCGGTGGCGATGATCTCCAGTCTTGCCACCACCGAGAAAGCCACAACCTCCATTCGGCCGCCCGGGAATGGTCATAATCCCGGTCAAGATGGTCTTCGCCGGGGCCCGGATTCAGCCAGGAAGGAATACGGGAAAGAAGACCGCGGAAACAACGGAAATCACCGGTCAGGAATTGATCCGGGTCTTTCCGGGTACGAGATCGGCGAGGAGCGCGGACTGTTCCCGCCGGTAGGCCTCGACGTTCGCCAGTTTGACGTCCTCGTAACCGCGAACCAGATCGGGCAGCTCGGCCAACGCGAGCAGCCTGCCGCGATCGGCGGCTTCGGTGCCGAACGCGGCGAGGATCGTCTCCCGGTACTGCGTGACGAGTTCCCGCTCCACCTTCCGGACGTGTGCCTTGCCGAACGGGTCCCAGCGCGTGCCGCGCAGCTTCCGGGCGGCGCGCAGCGCGACGAACACCGGGCGGAACTTCGGGCCCAGCGCGATCTTCCGCTTCATCCCGAGCGCGCGGAGCACGGGCGGGTGCAGGCGGTAGGCATAGCGGCTGCCCACCCCGAACTCCGCCTCGATGCCCGCGATCACGGCGGGGTCGAGCGAAAGCCGCGCGACCTCGTACTCGTCCTTGTAGGCCATCAGTTTGTGCAGGTTGCGCGCCACCGCCTCGGTGACGGCGGTCGAATCCCCTTCCAGGACCCGGATCCGTTCCACGAATTCCGCGTATTCCCGCGCGTAGCGGACATCTTGGTACTGGACGAGTTCGGGGACGCGGATGTCCAGCAGTCGCGCGAGTTCCGAACCCTGCTGGGCCTGCACGAGCGCGCGGGCGCGAAGAGTGGCCGCAGACGGAGCGGGAGCCGCGGCGACGGCGGGCGGGGCGACAGCCGTGTGCAGCCCGTCGGGATCGGCGACGAGTTGCCTACCCCGCCGGAAGGCCTGGAGGTTGCCCGCGACGGCGACCCCGTTGAGTTCGATCGCGCGCTCCAGGCTGGCCGCGTCCAGCGGGATGGCGCCGGTCTGGTGCGCCGCGCCGAGCTGGAGGATGTTGGCGAACTGGTCGTCGTCGAACAGGGTTTCCGCCAGAGCTCGCGCGTCCAGCGCCACGGTCCTGGCCGAGTTCTCCGAGATCGCCCCGCGCACGGCGGCCGCGTCGGGGAAGGACACGGTGGTGTCGACGACCATCCGCCCGGTGGGCACCTCGGTCGTGGAGACCACGGCGGTGGTCCGGCCGGGGTCCGCCACCGTCAGATGCGCCGGGTCGGCGCCGACGAGGACGTCACAGGCCAGGTAGAGATCGCATTCCCCGGCCGCGAGCTTCGGCGCCTGCGGTGTCGGCCCGGCGGTGATCTTCAGATCCGAGACGACGGCGCCGCCCTTCTGCGCGAGCCCGGTCTGATCCAGGGTCCGGACCTGCTTGCCCTCGATCACGGCGGCCGTGGCGAGGATCTGCGCGACGGTGACCACGCCGGTCCCGCCGACCCCGGTGATCCGCACGGTGAAGTCGGTGCCGCCGGTCTCGGGCGCGGGCAACTCGGCCGCGGTGATCTCCCCGGCCCGCCGCCGGTGTTTCCGCCCGGTGGGCACCACCGTCATGAACGAGGGGCAGTCCCCCGCCAGACACGAATAGTCCACGTTGCACGACGACTGGTGGATCGTGGTCTTCCGGCCGAATTCGGTGCTGACCGGCTGCACCGACAGGCAGTTCGACTTCTCGCCGCAGTCACCGCATCCTTCGCAGACGCGTTCGTTGATCACGACCTTGGTGGCGGGGGTCTCCAGCTTTCCGCGACGGCGTTTGCGGCGCTTCTCCGCGGCGCATTCCTGGTCGTGGATGAGCACGGTCACGCCGGAGATGCCGGCCAGTTCCTCTTGTGTGCTCAGCAGTTCGTCACGGTGTCGGACCTCGACGCCGTCGGGCATGCGCGTCCCGCGGAACCGTTTCGGCTCGTCGCTGGTGATGACCACCTTGGCGACACCTTCGACCAGGAGCAGCGACGCCAGCCGTTCCACCGGGAGCCCGCCGACGGCGTCCTGGCCACCGGTCATCGCGACGGTCGCGTTGTAGAGGATCTTGTACGTGATGTTCACCCCGGCGGCCACCGCCGCCCGCACCGCGAGGCTGCCGGAGTGGGTGAACGTGCCGTCGCCGATGTTCTGCACGAAATGCTTCGCGTCGACAAACGGCTCCATCCCGAGCCACTGCGCGCCCTCGCCGCCCATCTGGGTCAGACCGACGACGTCACCGACCTGTTCCGGTTCCATGAACAGCGCCATCGCGTGACAGCCGATGCCGCCACCCACCACGGTCCCCTCGGGCACCTTGGTCGACGAGTTGTGCGGGCAGCCGGAGCAGAAGTACGGCGTCCTGGTCAGCAACGGGATCGAGATGCGCTCACGGCGGCGCTGCTGCCGCCACGCCGTCACGGACGGGATCTCGTGCTGCTCGCTCAGCCGCCCGGCCAGCACCCTGGCGACGGCGTCCGGGTCGAGTTCCCCGAGTTCGGTGCACAGGGTCCGGCCGTCGGGGCCGGTCTTGCCGTACACGGCGGGCGCCCCGGCGGTGCCGTAAAGCACCTCCTTGATCGCCGCCTCGACGAAGGAGCGCTTCTCCTCCACCACGACGATCTCGCTCAGGCCATCGGCGAAGCGGCGGACGATCGACGGTTCGAGCGGGTGGATGACACCGAGTTTGAGGATCCGGATCCCGTGCCGGGACAACGCTTCCGCGTCCAGGCCGAGCAGCCGCAGCGCCTGCATCAAGTCCAAATAGGACTTTCCGGCGGTGACGATGCCGATCCGGTCCGCGGGCCCTTCCTGGACGATCCGGTTGATCCCGCTCGCCCGCACGTACTCGACGGCGAGCGGCACGCGTTCGGTGTAGAGGCTGCGTTCGAGCGCCATCAGCGTGGTCCCGAGCAGCCGCGAGGTGGGCTTGTGCCGGTAGGGCGTGAAACCCTTGGCCAGCTCCGGCGCCGTCCACCGCGGCCGGACGTGGGCGGTGCTCGCGGCGTCGGCCACGTTCGCCACGAGTTTCATCGACGACCACAGCCCGCTCGCCCTGGACAGCTCGACGGCGTGCAGCCCGAAGTCGAGCACGTCCTGGGAGTCGGACGGGAAGAACACCGGCATGGCGAGGTCGGCGAGCGCGAGCTCGGAGGCGCAGGGCACCGACGAGGACTTGGCGTTCGGGTCGTCGCCGACCAGCGCCACCGCGCCGCCCGCCGGATCGGTGCCCGCGAGGTTGGCGTGCCGCAGGGCGTCCGTCGCCCGGTCCAGGCCGGGCGCCTTGCCGTACCAGAAGCCGGTGACCCCGCCGGGTGACGAGCCCACCGACGAGGTGAGCTGGCTGCCCATGACCGCGGTCGCGGCGAGTTCCTCGTTCAGGCCCGGACGGTGCACCACGTCGTGCTTGTCGAGCAGGACGGAGCGGCGGCCGAGTTCGAGGTCGTACCCGGCCAGCGGGGAACCCTCGTACCCGGAGACGAACACGGCGGGCGACGCCCCGGCGGCGCGGTCGTGGCGCACCCGGTCGAACAGCATCCTGACCAGCGCCTGGACCCCGCTGAGATAGACGGTGCCGTCCTCCCGCAGATAGCGGTCCTCCAACGTGAACTGCTCCACCAGACCTGCCTCCTTCGGCACCCCCGCGTGACGTCACGACAGGAGACCCGACCGCGCCGGGCCGTCGCAACAAGCGGCAGTCTATTGATCCCCAGCGCGCAAAAAATCTGACCCTTCTTCTCCGCTGGCCGATATCCGTTGCGTCTGCGTACCATCTCGGCTCATGGCGGACCTGCTCATCGACGAGACCGATCGCGAGATCCTCGAACTGCTCCGGGAAGACGCCCGGCGCACCCTGGGGGATATCGGCGCCCGCGTCACGCTGTCGACCGCGGCGGTCAAACGCCGCATCGACCGCATGCAGGAGAACGGTGTCATCACCGGCTATACCGTCCAGATCGACCACGCCAAACTCGGCTGGGGCATCGAGGCGTTCACCGAACTGCGCTTCACCGGGACCACCAAGGTCGGCGAGATCGTCCGCACGACCACCCGCATGCCGGAGGCCCAGGCGGTGTTCACCATCGCGGGCGACCCCGACGCGCTCGTCTGGCTGCGGGTCCGGGACATGGGCCACCTGCAGCGGACCATCGACGAGATCAGGCGGCATCACCAGGTGACGGGCACGAAGACGCTGATGGTGCTGGAGTCGTGGACCCGGGGCCAGCAGTGGCCCCAGGCCGACGTCTGATCCAGCGGGTCGTGAGTGCCGATTCGGATTCTGGTGGACCGGCATTTGTCTGCCTACGGGGCTTGGGTTGGTTTCGGTCTGCCCGCCGGCGTCAACGGTGACACGGTCGAGCGTGGAGGATTCAGGACGTTGAACGTCCCGAATCCTCCACGCTCGGATCACCCAGGTCGCTCCCCCGCAGCAGCCGCCGCCCGATCCGGGCAAGATACGCACCGAACTCAGCCGGTTCCTCCACCGTGAAAGCGATATCGGTGAGCGTCAGGACAACAGCCAGCCATTCGAAGGAATCGACGTACGCGACGTATCGGCACCTGTCCTCGCCGAGCGCTTCGAAGCTCCCGTCGACCCGGTGAAGCCGGGCCGCGGCCTCACCCGCGCCGACGTCGAGGGTCAGCGTGATCCGGAGCGATTTCGGGCTGTGGAAGCGGTCCTGGAGATGCCTCGCGACGTCGTCGACGGGCAGGTCACGGGGTTCGAACGCCACGTCGGTCGGCTTCGGCGAGGCGATCCGGTCGAGACGGAAGCTCCGCCAGTCCCGCCGGTCGAGGTCCCAGGCGTAGAGGTACCACCGCCTGCCGAGCTGCACGAGGCGCATCGGTTCGACCGTCCGGGACGACGGGCCGTCCTTCGCCGTATACGCGAACTCGAGGCACCGGCGGGAAGCGATCGCCGCGGCGAGGACGTTCAGGATGTCGGGAGTGACCCGCGGTTGTTCAGCGCCCCCGAATTCGACCGCCGCGAGCATCTCGTCGGTCCGCCGTCGCAGCGCCGGCGGGAGAACGCGCCGGAGTTTCGCGGCGGCGCGGTCCGCCGATTCGGCGGTCAGGTCGATGCCGGTCCCGCCCGCGGCGGCCAGGCGCAGTCCGAGCACGGTGGCGATCGCCTCGTCGTGTTCCAGCATGAGCGGCGGCAGCGCGGCCCCGGCGACGAGCCGGTAGTTGCCTCCCGGGCCACGGCTGCTCTCCACGGGATAGCCCAAGCCGCGGAGGTGGTCGATGTCCCGGCGAAGGGTGCGAGGCGGGACTTCCATGGCCGTCGCGAGTTCGGCGGCGGGCCAAGCCCGGCCGGTCTGGAGCAGCGACAACAGCCGCAGCATCCGTTCCCGTGGTGCGGTCACGACTCCTCCCGATAATTGTGGCCGTAAACCGGCCACATCTCATCGTAGCGTGACGTCATGGCGAAAGATGAGCGCGGACGATGGATCACGGTGGAAGGCGCGCGGACGAACAACCTTCGCGAGGTGTCGGTGCGCGTGCCGAAACATCGGCTGACGGTGTTCACCGGCGTATCGGGATCGGGGAAGTCTTCGCTGGCCTTCGACACGATCGCGGCCGAAGCCGAGCGCCTGGTCACCGGGACCTATCCCGCTTTCGTCCGCAACCGGCTCCCGCAGCATCCGCCCGCCGACGTCGACCGGATCGACGGGCTGATTTTCACCACGATCGTGGATCAACGTCGGTTCACCGGCAACGCGCGGTCCACTGTGGGCACGGCGGGCGACATCGCGCCGCTGCTGCGGTTGCTGTTCTCCCGCCTCGGAAAACCGGGCGCCGGGTTCTCCCCCGCGTACTCGTTCAACGATCCCAGCGGGATGTGCCCGCGCTGTGAAGGGCTCGGCGTGGTCGACGACATCGATCTCGACCGGCTGCTCGACCGCTCGCGCAGCCTGCGCGACGGCGCCGTGCGCTTCCCGACGTTCGCCCCGGGGACCTACCGGTGGAAGCGGCTCGTCCACTCCGGACTCGTCGACCCGGACGTCCCGTTGCAACGGTTACCGGCCACGAAGGTCGAAACCTTGCTGCACGCCGAAGGACTTCCCCTCGACAACCCCGGTTCCGAATACCCCAAGCACGGCCTCTTCGACGGCGTCGTCCCGCGACTGCGGGAGTCGTACCTGCGCAAGACGCCGTCGCGCCTCACCGCCGAGGAACAGGAAGGGCTCGCCGGAGTCGTCACCCGCGGCGTCTGCCCGGACTGTGCGGGTACCCGCCTCGCCAAGGCGGCGCGCGACAGCCTGATCGACGGGCGGTCCATCGCGGACTGGTCGGCCTTGCCGGTCGGCGATCTGCGCGACGTCGTCGCGACAGTGCGCGATCCGTCGGTGGCGCCGCTGGTGCGGGCGATCCGGGAGCGGCTCGACGCGCTGGCGTCCGTCGGCCTCGGTTATCTCAGTCTGTCGCGGGAATCGAGGACGCTGTCCGGCGGCGAGGCCCAGCGCGTCAAGATCGTCCGTCACCTCGGCAGCGCGCTCAGCGACGTCTGCTACGTGTTCGACGAACCCAGCACCGGCTTGCACCCGCACGACGTGCACCGGCTCTTGGAGCTGCTGACCAAGCTCCGCGACGCGCACAACACGATTCTCGTGGTCGAGCACCATCCCGCGGTCATCGCGGCCGCCGATCACGTCATCGACCTCGGACCGGCCGGCGGTGACAGCGGCGGGCGCGTCCAGTTCGAAGGCGGCCCCGGCGCACTCGCCCGCAGTGGCACCGAAACCGGGCGTTCCCTCCGTACGCCGCTCCACTTCCGGGAACGACCCCGTACCGCCCGGGGAAGCGTGACGATCTCGGGTGCCCGTAGCCACAACCTGCGTGACGTCACCGTCGACGTGCCGCTCGGCGTCCTGACCGTCGTCTCCGGGGTCGCCGGTTCCGGCAAGAGCAGCCTGATCACCGGCGAACTCCCCCGGCAGCATCCCGGTTTCGTCGTCGTCGACCAGGCCCCGCTGCGTGGTGGCATCCGGTCCACCCCCGCCACGGTGCTCGGTGTCGCCGAGCCCGTCCGCGACGCCTTCGGCAAGGCCACGGGGAAACATCCATCGTGGTTCAGCGCCAACGGCCGGGGCGCCTGCCCGCTCTGCAAAGGGAAAGGCGTCATCGTCACCGACCTGGCTTTCCTCGACGACGTCCAGACCGGCTGCGACGCCTGCGGCGGCACCCGGTTCAACCCGGAGGCGCTCGCCGCGCGCCTGAACGGCCGGTCCATCGCCGACGTCCTGGCACTGAACCCCGCGGACGCCGCCGCCCTGTTCGGCGAGCGGTCCGCCATCGGGCAACGACTGCGCTGGCTGGACCGGGTGGGGCTCGGCTACCTGACGATCGGGCAGAGCCTCGACACCCTGTCCGGTGGCGAAAGGCAACGCCTCCTCCTCGCCCGCCACCTCGCGGACGCGGGCCCCGCCGACGACCTGCGCCTGGTCCTCGACGAACCCACCGCCGGGCTGCACGGCAGCGACGTCGACCGGCTGCTCGTCCTTTGCGACGAACTCGTCGACGACGGCGCGACCCTCGTCCTGATCGAGCACGACCAGCAGGTGATCGCGCACGCCGACCATGTCATCGACATCGGGCCCGGCGCGGGTTCCGACGGCGGGACGGTCGTGTTCGAAGGCACGCCGTCGGCCCTGGCCGAGGAGCCCGCTTCGCTCACTGGCCGCTACCTGCGAACCCGCTGAAAAACGCGTTCCCGGCGCCGGACGGCGCCGGGAACACCCACCCGCCCGGGAACAGTTCCCGGGCGAGCGCGATGATTCCCGATCAGGCTTTGCCCGACACGCCGGTACCGAACAGTTCTTCGCCCGACTTTCGGTGATCTAGCCCACCAGCTCGCAGGCCTTGTCCGCCTTCATCGCCTGGTCGAGCCCCGGCACCTTGGCGGTTTCGACCGAGGGCACGTGCGAAACCAGGTCGGCCCCGCTCAGGTTGAGGGCGGCCTTGGCGTATTCGACACCCGCTCTCGGCAGCAGGGTGCGGTACTCGGTCACCTTCCCGTGCAGCTTCCGATAGAAGGCCAGCTCACCGGACGCGAGCGTATCGGCCTCCTGCGCGGGCGGCCCGGCCTGAGGCAGTTTCTCGAGCCCGCCGATCGCCGCTGTCAGCGCGGTGTCCAGCTTCTCCAGCGACGCCGCCGCCTTCGGCAGATCCGCCTCGGACTCGATGTCGAAGCTTTTCGCCAGACTGTAGACGATCAACCGCATGTCCTTGACGGCAGCGCAATACCCGCCCGCCCAGGAGACCAGCGCCGGATCCGGGCCGGCCGGGGACGGGGCCGCCGAGGACGGCGCGGACGCCGACTCCGGCGGATTCGACCCGCACCCCGCGACAAGGCAGGCGACGACCGCGGTCACCCCGAAACGCATCGCTGTCCGGATCTTCATGCGGCGAGGGTAGAGCCGCCCGGCGGGACCGGTCCCTGACGTGCCGACTCCTCGTGGTCGACGACCTTGGTGAGGAAGTGCTGCTGCCCCAGCGTCCACACGTTGGTGGCCAGGAAGTACAGCAGCACACCGATCGGCACCGGAAAGAACGCGCCCGAGACCAGCATCCCGAGCGGCGCCAGGTACATCATCAGTTTGGTGATCCCCGCCGCCTGCGGGGCGGTCGCGGTCTGCCGGGCGAGCCCGGAACGCATCGAGAAGAAGGTGGCCAGGCCGGCGATCAGCATCAGCGGCACCCCGACGGCGATCATGTGGACGTGGTCGGTGCCGAACGCGGCCAGCTCCGACGCCGGTTGGGAAAGCCAATTGCCGAGCTTCGCGCCGAACAGATCGGCGTTGAGGAAGGACTCCACCCCGGCGCGATCGAAAACGTGGTTCGACTGGGCGCCCGGGGCGAAATCGCGCAGGACCCAGTACAGCGAGAAGAACACCGGCAGCTGGATCAGCGCCGGGAGACAACCACCCAGCGGGTTGGCTCCGCTTTCGGCGTGCAGCTTCTGCATCTCCGCCGCCATCCGGCGACGATCCTTGCCGTGCTTCTCCTGGATCTCGCGCATCCGCGGCGCGAGCGCCTGCATGCGACGGCCCGCGCGCAGCGCGCTCAGAGCGGGTTTGACCAGCAGAAGCCGCAGGGTGAAGACGAGGAACACGATGGACAGCACCCAGGCCAGGCCCGAGTCAGGACTCGCCACAGCGCCGAAAACCTTGTGCCAGAACCAGAGAATGGCGGAAACGGGGTACAGGAAGACATCGAACATGAACGGGTCACTCCGTCGTTTGAAGGTGCGTGGGCAGGAGTGACTGCCTCACCTTCGGACCAAGTCGTGTCCTGTGAGTCTGTTCGACGGCAGGACACGGCCCAGAGAGGGTCAGGCAGCCAAGATGCCCGGTGACGGAGCTCGTGGCCGGACGCGGCCGCGCGCGTCGGGGTCGCGAAGACTCAAGAACAGTTGCGCGCGTTCGCGCAGGCTGATGGCCCGCACCTTCATCGCGGCGGCCGCCGGTTCCGGGCGGAAGTGCGCCGCGAGCGCGAGCAGGACGACGGCGAGGGACGCTGTCAGGGCGGCGGCCAGGCCGAGCGGATTGGCGACCGTCAGCGACGCCGTCAGCGCGGTGACCAGGCTCAGCGGGTTGACCCCGCCGACGACCGGGAGCACGACGAACAACTCGGGCAGGAACAGCGCAAGCATCAGCTTGAGCCGCACGCCGAAGTAGGTTCGCTCCACGTCACCGACACTACCGGAAATATTGCGTTGCGTGATTTCCGCGGTCGCGGGCAGTCTGGCGGCATGGGCCACGTGGAAGTCGCGCACGTCGAGTACTACCTGCCCGACGGGCGGTTGCTGCTCGGCGACGTCTCGTTCCGCGTCGGCGAGGGCAACGTCTGCGCGCTCGTCGGGGCCAACGGGGCGGGCAAGACCACCTTGCTGCGGCTGATCTCGGGCGAACTCGCCCCCGACGGCGGCTCGGTGACCATCAGCGGCGGGCTCGGCGTGATGCCCCAGTTCGTCGGGTCGGTGCGCGACGAACGGACCGTGCGGGACCTGCTCGTGTCGGTGTCGCCGGACGCGCTCCGCTCAGCGGCCCGAGCGGTCGACGAGACCGAACTCGCGTTGATGGAGCGCGACGACGAAGCGGCCCAGATGGCCTACGCCCAGGCGCTCGGCGACTGGGGCGACGCTCGCGGCTACGAAGCCGAAGTCATGTGGGACAAGTGCACGATGGCGGCGCTCAACCTGCCGTACGAGAAGGCGCGCTGGCGCGAGGTGCGCACCCTGTCCGGTGGTGAGCAGAAGCGGCTGGTCCTGGAAGCGCTACTCCTCGGCGGCTGCGGCGTCCTCCTGCTCGACGAGCCGGACAACTACCTCGACGTCCCCGGCAAGCAGTGGCTGGAGGCGCGGCTGCGCGAGACGCAGAAGACCGTGCTGTTCGTTTCGCACGACCGGGAACTGCTCGCGCGCGCGGCGAAGAAGATCATCAGCGTCGAACCGGGCCCCGCCGGCGGCGACGTCTGGGTGCACGGCGGCGGCTTCGACACCTATCACCAGGCGCGCACGGAGCGGTTCGAACGTTTCGAAGAACTCCGCCGTCGTTGGGACGAAAAGCACGCCCAGCTCAAGAAACTCGTCGCCGACATGCGTCAGTACGCCGCGCGCAGCGACGAGATGGCTTCGCGCTACCACGCCGCGCAGACCCGGTTGCGCAAGTTCGAGGAGGCCGGAGCGCCCGCCGCTCCCCCGCGCGACCAGAAGATCACCATGCGCCTGCGCGGCGGCCGGACCGGCGTCCGCGCCGTCACCTGCGAAGGCCTCGAACTCCGCGGCCTGATGAAACCCTTCGACCTGGAGATCTTCTACGGCGAACGGGTCGCGGTGCTCGGCTCGAACGGCTCCGGCAAGTCGCATTTCCTGCGGCTGCTGGCCGGTGAGGACGTCGCGCACGACGGGCTGTGGAAGCTCGGCGCCCGGGTCGTCCCCGGGCATTTCGCGCAGACGCACGCCCATCCCGAACTGCTCGGGCGCACGCTCGTCGACATCCTCTGGACCGACCACGCGCGCGGCCGCGGGCCCGCGATGAACATCCTGCGCCGGTACGAACTCGACGGCCAGGGCGACCAGCGGTTCGAAAAACTGTCCGGTGGCCAGCAGGCGCGGTTCCAGATCCTGCTGCTGGAGATCGGCGGGGCCACCGCCCTGCTGCTGGACGAGCCGACCGACAACCTCGACCTCGCTTCGGCGGAAGCGCTCCAGCAGGCGCTGGAAGCGTACGAAGGCACCACGATCTCGGTGACGCACGACCGGTGGTTCGCGCGCTCTTTCGATCGGTACCTCGTGTTCGGCTCGGACGGCCAGGTGCGGGAAACCCCGGAGCCGGTCTGGGACGAGCGGCCGGTGCGGCGCCAGCGGTGAGCTGGTGAAGTGAGTCCGTCCGAGGTCGTGGCTGATCTGCGGAAGCTGGTCAGACGTACGGTTACGCTCCGTTGCAGTATGTACACTGATTGCCGTAACTCCGGAGGCGAGGCTGGCAGTCGTCGCGCAGGAGGTGCGGGACGGCAAGCGAGGGCCGGGTGAACTAACGGACGTCTTCGCCGGTGCCATCGTGTACGCGCAGCGGCCCGAGAAGCCTGGACTGTGGGTGACAGATCTAGGCGAGCGCGGCCGGTGGATGCTGGTGTTCTCCACGCTGGAACGCCTGGCCCGCCATGCCTGGGATTGTGACTACCTGTCCACGACCGGAGCCGATCTGCTGGAACTCGTCCCGCCGGGCATCGGTCTGATGGTTGATCCACATGAAGACCATCGATTCCCCATCTTGTCGCGCATGGCGCCCCCGGACGTCATCGCGAGGACATGGAAGCAAGCAGGGAAACGGCCGCCGCGTCCCGATATCACCGGATAGCGACGCCGAGACCGGAAATGGAGGGGGGCTCCGAGATGGATGGTCCAGGCTTTCACGTCGAGATCGAGGTACTGGAAGGCGCCTCGAAGAACATGAGCCAGATCGTGCACGACCAGGAAAGCTTCGAGCTACGTGGCTTGTGTGGCGAGCCACCGCTTTACGGCCACGACGGCGTGCACGACGCTCTGGCCGAATTCTGCGGTAGCTGGAGCGTCGGGATCGACGCGCTGTCGGACCGCGCGAACGACCTCGGAACCCTGCTCGGCAACGCCGCTCAGGCATACCGCGCGGTCGAACACGACAACACCGGCGCGTTGAAGACCGATCCGGGCATCGACGCGATCACACCGGACGTGGCGCCCCGGTTCGGTGGCCGCTGATGGCGGAACTGGGCCAGACAACCGACCCGAAAGCACTGATTCCCGGCGACCCGCCGGCGGTCTACGAGAACGCCCGAGTCCTCGAGGCGCGGGCGAGCTCGGCGGGCGCGGTCGGCGATGCGTTGAAGCGGATCGATACCGGCGGATGGCGTGGCCCGGCCTCGGACCGATTTCACGAGGACCACCAGACTGAAGTCCCGCGATGGATGCAAGCCGACGACTCGCTCGACAACGCCGCTCAAGCCCTAACCGCCTACGCCGACACTTTGGCGTGGGCACAGGGCCAAGCCGCCGAAGCGATCGCCCAATGGCAGCGCGGCGATACCGCTACCGAGCAGGCCGAACAGGCATACGACCGCGCGGTAGCCGACGCGCAGACCCGAACGCGGGCCAACGCCGAACGCGGAGATCCCACCGTCGTCCAACCACCGGCGTTCACCGACCCCGGCGAGGCACACCGGCAGGCAGCCCGCGACATCCTGAAGCGGGCACGCCGTCAGCTGGCCGAAGCAGGTGACCGCTGCACGGAAGCCTTGCGGGTCGAGGCGTCGCTGGCCCCGCAAGACTCCCGCAGGCAAGCGGACGCCAATTTCTACGGCGGTATCCGGGACTCGATCTCCGGCGCCGGTGAAGCCCTCTGGGGTGCGATCTCCGACCCGGGCGGAACGGTCGCGGCGATGGCGCACAACGTCATGCACCCCGTCGAAACCTTCAAAGCCATCACCGCCTGGGACGACTGGCCAACGGCCACGGCGACCGCGCCCTCGGCAAGATCACCGGCGGCCTGCTCGTGGGCCTCGGGTCGGGAAAACTCCTCAAAGACTTGGCCGGGCGGAAACATCACGACGCGGACGCACCGGCCGAACATCGTCCCGGCACCCCCGCCAGCACACCCGAAGCCCGGGTTGAGAGAGTTCAGCAGGGCATCACGGACAATCGTGGCAATCTGCTCGGGGTGGAGGACAGCAAAGGAGTACGCCTCATCGACGAGGCGCAGCTCAACCAAGTCCGGCAACACTTCCACGACAACCTCGGCGCACCGACCAAGGTTTATGAAACACCGAAAGGAACTGTGGAATTCTGGGAGATCAGCACTGACCCCAAGCAGCAGGTCGTCTACCGAACATACAGCGGTTCAGGGGGCGCCACTATTGACATTAACGGCGTGTCAGGCGTTGACATGAAACGTTTCCACATAAAGTGAGCTACTGATGAACGCAGACGAGAAGTACCAGGAAGAACTCGACTACTTTACCGAGTACGCTCAAGGTGACTGGGTTCCCATCAACTACATATTTGTTTCGGCAAGCAATCTCTTGGGCGCCGGAGCGAGTTTGCGGCAGATCACCGAAGTTGCCGAAGGAATGTTCAAGGACCTGTTCGCTCGAAACGTGTGCGTCGGCGACCTTACTGCGCATGATCCTGGTTTCGAGACGTGGCAGGGCACGTCCGGCGAGTGGCTCGAACGAATCCGTGAAGATGTCGACAAGCGCGGCGATATCCCCGACCCCGGTGAATTCGGATGGCTGCACATCCCCGAATAGCCGGACACCACCATCGGCGCAGCCGGTCAACCGCGGTACCCGGCGGGGTGTGCGGGGGCGGCCTCCCGGTGTCCAGCGGCCGGAGAGCCGCTCCCGAACGGCCACTGCCGGACAAGGAAGGCGACACGCCGACCGCGGGCGACCGCGATGGCTCGGCCGTGTGTTTTAATTCCGCCGCACCGCGTGACCGGTCCACCGGCGACCACGCCGAACCCGTCGAAGCTGGAGATCCCGTGAGGGCCGCCGCAATTCCCTTCGCCATCGCCGCTCTGTGCTGCGCGGCTTTCCTGGTGAGTTTCCTTCGCGACCGACGTCGTCTGCGAAACGGTTTCTATCTCTTCTTCGCGCTTTTGTTCCTCGGCATCACCTTCATCGCGCTACTCGCCTCGGCGTCGCCGGAGGCGGCGAGCCTCGTCGCGTTCGGCGTGATCCTGCTCATCATCCCGACGGTTCTCGCGCTGACGATCTTCCTGATCTGCAACGGGATCACCATGCTCCGCCGCGAAGGACGCCGTCTGGCCAACGTGCTTTCGCTGCTGACGGGTCTCGGCATCTGCGCGCTCATCGTTTTCAACGTGACGGTCACGCAATTGGCTTGGGAGCCCCTCGACATCGTCCGGGGCAGCCTCAACGGAATCCTCGTCTACGTCTCGTTCCTCTTCGTCTGTTTCCTTCTTTATTCGATCGTCTACGGCCGAATCCGCACCGAGAAGGGCGTGGACTTCATCGTGGTGCTGGGTTCGGGACTACTGGAAGGTCATCGGGTGCCGCCGTTGCTGGCCGGCCGCCTGAACCGGGCCAAACGCGTCGTGGACGCCGAGGCTCGCCGCGGCCGCGAACCGATGGTGGTCACCTCGGGCGGACAAGGCCCCGACGAGGATCTGCCGGAGTCCCACGCCATGGCCGGGTACCTCGTCGAAAACGGGGTGCCGAGGGAACGGATCCTGCTGGAGGACCGGTCGCGGACGACGTTCGAGAATCTCACCTTCAGCGCCGAGATCATGAAGGAGCAGAAGGCGGACTACCGGTGCACGGTGGTCACGAACAACTTCCACGTACTCCGCGCCGCCCTCATCGCCCGCCGCGCCAAGGTGAACGGCCAGGTCATCGGATCGCCGACGGCCTGGTACTTCTGGCCGAGCGCCACCATCCGCGAATTCGTGGCCATCTTGGTGGACCACAAGATCAAGAACCTGATCATCTGCGGGCTGATCGTCCTCACCCAGGTTTCCCGCGCCTTCTGAAGAGGGCTGAAGGGGACTTTGACACCCCGGCACGAATTCCCGTCGTCACCGCCCAGAGCGCCGTGACAAATCCGGGTCTTCCGTTGACAACACGGTTTTCGCCGGGCCATCGTCCTGCGCATGACCACGGACACCCGGCAGGCGATGGCGCTCCTGTTCGACAGGACGGCGAAGACCTACGACGCCCTCGGAGTCGACTTCTTCCGCGTGTTCGCCAGGGAACTGCTCGACCGGGTCGAACTCGTCCCCGGTGAACGGGTGCTGGACGTCGGCTGTGGACGCGGCGCGGTGCTGTTCCCGGCGGCCGAGCGGGTCGGCGCGGACGGATCCGTACTGGGCATAGACCTTTCCGCCGAAATGATCGAGCGCACCGCGAGAGACATTCGGGAGCGGGGAACCAACGCCTCGGTTTCCCTTATGGACGCCCAAGAACCCAGGCTGCCCGACGCCGGGTTCGACGTACTCCTCGCGTCCTTCGTGGTGTTCTTCCTGCCGGATCCGGTCGCCGCCCTGCGGTCGTGGCACCGCCTGGTCGAACCCGGCGGCCGGATAGGGGTGACGACGTTCGGCGCCGACGATCCCCGGTGGGCGGGCGTGCGCGAGGTGTTCAAACCGTTCGTACCGGCGGAATTGGCCTGGACACTGGCCATCAGGGCCGGTTTGTTCGCCTCCGTCGAGGGTTTCGGCCAGGCCGTGGAGTCGGCGGGCTTCACCGGTGTCACGTCCGAGGAACGTGTCTACCCGGTGAAGTTCGCCGACCCCCGGCACTGGATCGACTGGTCCTGGTCACAGGGCCAGCGGATGTTCTGGGAACTGGTCCCCGAAGACCGCCTCGACGCCGTGCGCCAGGCCGTGCTCGCGGAGCTCGAACCGCTGCGCGAACCCGACGGGAGCGTGGTGTTGGCGCAGACCGTGCGCTACACCCTCGCCCACCGCGGCTGACGGATCACAACGCGAGCCGCGGCCAGGACTGCGTGTCCCGCGACAACTGCCGGTCGTGCGTGGCGATCACCACCGCGGCCGGCGTGGTCCCGAGCGCGGCGGTCAGCTCGTCGACGAGGGTCGCGGACAGGTGGTTGGTCGGCTCGTCCAGCAGCACCACATGCGGACGGCGGGCCAGCACCAGCGCGAGATCCAGCCGCCGCCGCGCGCCGACCGACAGCTGCGCCACCGGTCGCCGTCGGTCGTAGCCGCCGAGCAGACCCAGTTCGCCCAGCCCCGGCCCGGAAGTCCCGGCCCTGGCGAGCTGTTCGTCGTACAACTCCGTCGCCGTCCGCCTGGCGGGCAGGTCGGATTCCTGCGCCAGCCGCCCGATCCTGGCCGACCGGGAGCGGGTGACCGTGCCCGTCTCCGGCTCCAGTTCTCCGGCGAGCACGGTCAGGAGCGTCGATTTGCCCGCGCCGTTGGGTCCGGTGATCACCAGCCGATCACCGCTTTCCAACACCAGATCGACCGGGCTGGTGAGCCGTCCGGCCACCGTCACCCCGGCGGCGCGGAGCAGGGTCGCGCCGCGCCGCTCCGGCAACTCGGGCATGACGAACCGGACGGGCGGCGGCGGGACCGCCACCACGTGCTCGGCCAGGTCCTCCTGCCGTCGGTGGACCGCGCGGACCAGCCCCGGCGCGCGAGTGGCGCGGACATGCCTGCCGGTGCCCTTGGGCGGACGCCAGTTGTCGCGCAACCGGTTGCGCGCCGCGCTCAGGTCGTCGGCCAGCCGTTGCCGCTCGGCGATCTGCTCGGCGTACGACGCCTCCCAGCGAGCACGTTCCGCTCGCCGGGCCTCGACGTAGGCGGCGTAGCCACCGCCGTAGACGCGCGGCCTGTCGTCGCTCGACGGGTCGAGGTCGACCACCGTGGTGGCCACGTCCGCGAGCAACGCCCGGTCATGGCTGACCAGGACCACCACCCCCGGATGGGCGCGCAGCCGCTCGGTGAGGTGTTCGAGCCCGGCGGCGTCGAGGTGATTGGTCGGCTCGTCGAGCAGCAGCACGGGATGTCCCGCGCCGAGCAGACAGGCCAGCCGGACCCGGTGGCGTTGCCCGACCGACAGTGTCCCGAGTGGACGGTCACGGTCGTCGACGGCGTTCAAGGCGGCCAGTGACACCTCGACCCGCCTGTCGGCGTCCCACGCGTCGAGGACCTCGGCGTCGGCCAACGCGGCGGCGAAGAAGTCGTCCGCACCGGGACGACCGGCGCCGATCGCCTCGGTGGCGGCTTCCAGGCGGGCCAGCGCGCCGCGGACTTCGGCCAGTTCGAGGTCGATCAGCGCGCCGACGGTGTCGGTCGCGCCGAGCGGGATCTGCTGGTCGGCGACGCCGACCGAACCCGAGCGGTGGACCTCGCCCTGGTCGGGGGCCAGCTCACCGGCGAGAACGCGGAGAAGAGTGGTCTTGCCGCGGCCGTTCTCCCCGACGAGGGCGACGCGCTCGCCCGCCGCGGCGACGAGGTCGACCCCGGACAGCACGGGCCGTCCCCCGAAAGACAGGTGGACGCCGGACAGGCGGACGTGTGCCGCGCGCACAGGCGCGGGCGAAAGACGGGATGACATGAAGGAACTGCCTCCGATGAAAAGTGATGAGCAGGAAGAAGCTCCGGTACCGCGGCTCGCGGGTACCGGTGGAGGCGTCGTTCCTCAGAGGAACAGCAGTTGCTGCATCACGATCGAGAGAGTAGGACAGGCCCGAAGGGCGGCGCATCCGATTTTCGGCGGATGCGAAATTCACACCTTCGCACCATCCCCCAGCCCGCCCGGTCACGCCGCGGGCACCCGCTCTCACGTGCGACGAAACCCCGCTCTTAACCCGCGAGCGCGGCCGCAAACCCGCACTTTCCGGGGTCACCCACAGGAGCACCACGACGGTTGCCATGATCACTTGACCGGCCGACGGTGGCCTTCTCAGCAGCATCGTTCGAGAGGAGCCAGGACCGATGGCGAAGACCATGCAGCCGCAGGAACTCATCGACAGTGCCGTGGTCGACCCGACCGGCAACAAGCTCGGGAAGGTGGGCACCGTCTACCTCGCCGACTCGACGCATCAACCGGAATGGATCACGGTCAAGACGGGCCTGTTCGGTACCAAGGAGAGTTTCGTCCCGCTCTCGGGCGCGCACACGGACAAGGACGGCGTGCACGTCCGCGTCGACAAGGACGCTGTCTCGGACGCGCCCCGCATCGAAGCCGACGGCCACCTGTCCCAGGAGGAGAGCGCGCAGCTGTACAAGCATTACGGGCTGCCGATGCCGCGGACCTCGCCGGACGGCCGGATGGACGACCGGACGCAGGGCCGGGGCCGCCCCGGCATGGACACCGCCGGAGCCGGGACGGGCAAGGGAGCCATGGGCGGCACGGGCCGGGGCAAGGCCGGGATGGACGCCGGCACCGGAAAGCAGGACCGGGACGCCGAGCACACCATGACGCGCTCCGAGGAGCGGCTGAACGTCGGCACCGAGCAGGTCGAGACCGGCCACGTCCGGCTGCGCAAGTACGTCGTCACCGAGGAGCAGCAGGTCACCGTGCCGGTCAGCCACGAAGAGGTCCGCATCGAACGGGAGCCGATCACCGGCGCCTCCGGTGGGAAGGCCGAGATCGCCGAGGACGAGCAGGAAGTCGTGCTGCACGCCGAGAAGCCGGTCGTGAACAAGGAAACCGTCGCGGTCGAGCGGGCGAGGCTCAAGACCGAGACCGTCACCGAGGACCAGACGATCTCCGGCAAGGTCCGCAAGGAACAGTTCGAGGTCACGGACGACGAGGGCAAACACCGCAAGTCCTGATCCCGGAACGGGGGCGGCCCGCGCGACGGGCCGCCCCCGGGTGGGTCACCCGACGCTCTTATCGAGGGCAGAGATGGCGACTTCGTGACGTTAGCGGGGTTTCCAATGTCGCATCTGTGTCGCTGAGCGTCTCGAATGCGGCATTGGGAACAAGGACCGGGAACAGGCGACCGGCCGGACGCGTACCTCCCCGGGTTCAGCGCGTGCACCGGACGCGGGCGGCCGCGACCACGAAGCCCGTGGCCACCGCACCCGCGATCGCGCAGCCGACACCGAACGCCACCGCGGGCTCGTGCACTCGCAGGGCCGAGACGCACAGCCACACCGTCGCGCCGAACAGCAGGCCGAGCACCGGTCCGCCGACGAGCGCACCTCGCCAGCGATGGCCGTTGCGGAGGGTCCGCAGCCCGGATTCCAGATACGCCAAGGCGAACAGCGCCAGGATCAGGCTGCCCGCGCCGAGCGCGCTCGCGAGCGGGTGCTGCCGGGTGACGACCGTGAAGGACTGGGGGACGCCGTCCGTCGTCACCGTCGCGGTGACGGCGCCGCCGACGATCCACCGGGTGAGCCCGGGAAACCTGAGGTCGGCCCGGAAGCCGTCGCCGTCGGGCTTCGGTACCGCCGACGCCGAACCGAGCGGGATGCCCGCCGCCGAAAGCTCGAGCGTCAGGTCCCCTGGGGTTCCCGGGCCGGTCACCGCGAACGTCTTGCTGAGGTCCACGGTCGCCGAAGAGGCGTCCGCGCCGTCGATCTTCAGCGCCGTGGCCTCGTGTGACAGCCGTTCCGGGGTGAGCAGCACGAGCACCACGAGCGCGACGGCGGCGAGCGCCGCCACGAGCCGGAACCAGAGCGCCGCCCCCGGGCGGCCGTCGGCCCGGGACTCGGGTTCCAACGTCGCGCGGGTCGCCGACAGCGTCGGATCCGGGGTGGGACGGCGAACCGGCCGGGTCGGACCGTCCCCGACCGGGGCCGGCGCGGCGACCGGCGTGCTGAGCGCCGAGATCACCCGCGGGGTGAGATGCCGGACCGGCACCCGGGAGCGTTCCAGCCAGCCTTGCCCGTAGACGGCGGTGGCGGCGGAGGCGAGGTCGGCCGCGAAGGTTTCCGCGTCGCGGTAACGGGAGTCGAGTTCGCGCGCGACGCTGCGCATGACGACCCCGGCGATCGGCGCGGGCACGCCGTCGATCGGCCGCGGGTCGGTGAACATGTGCTGGCGCATCATGCTGATCGCGCCCCGCGTGTTGTCGAACGGCAGCTTCCCGGACAGCAGTTCGTAGAGCACCGTGCCGGCCGAGTACACGTCGGCCGCCGGGCTCAGCGCGTTGCCCAGCGCCTGCTCCGGCGCGATGTAGGCGGGCGTGCCGAGGACTTCGCCGCCGTGCGTGACGAGAGTGGCGCCCTCGCTGATCACCTTCGCGATGCCGAAGTCGGCGACCTTCATCACGCCTTGCGTGCTGAGGAGCAGGTTCTTCGGCTTGACGTCCAGGTGCAGGACGCCCGCTTCGTGCGCCGCGTGGAGCCCGGCGAGCATCGCCAGCCCGATCGCGCAGGCCTGCTCGGGGCCGACTCCCCCGCTCTGGAACCGGCTGTGCACCGTGCCGCCGTCGAGGCGCTCCATCACCAGCAGGTGCTCGCGGCCGGTGCGCACGTAGTCGTACACGGGCACGATATGCGGGTGGTCGAGGCTGGCCAGCACTCGCGCTTCGCGGTCGAAGAGCTCGCTGCTGACGGCGTGGTTCAGCACGTCCCACGGCAGCTGTTTGATGGCGACGTCGCGGCGCAGCGAACGGTGGACGCCGGCGAAGACGACCCCCATCCCGCCCTGCCCGATCGCGGCCCCGATCTCGTACTGCGGCAGCGCCGCGACGACCTCGGCGGGTGCGCTCACGGTTTGAATTCCTTGGTGGCGTCGGGGAAACGGACCGTTTCGTCGTTGTCGGGCACGGGCGCCGGATGCGGGGTCAGGTAGCCGAGCAGGAACGCGATGACGGCGGCGCCGAGGACCACCGGGATCTCGATCGCCGGTTCCGGCGGGACGAGCCGCAGCACGGACAGCGAGACGACGGCGACGAGCCCGGTGCCGAACCCGGCGGGCAGGAAGCGCAGGCCGCGTCGCCAGCGGTTGACGGGCAGCCGGTGGCGGGCGAGCGCGAGCAGCGCGGTCAGCCACGCCAGCACGGTGAGCACGAGCATCGCGAGGCCGAAAGCGCCGTAGACGGACCAGAAGGACCCGCGGATGTCGGCGACCGTGGCCGCCTCGCCGAGCGTGCCGCGCTGGGCGTCGAGCAGTTCGACCGTGGACGGGAGCAGCCCGATCGCCTGGCCGGAGAGGTCGGCCATGTCCAGCACGAAGGTCCTGGTGACCCGGCTGTGCGCGGGGACCTCGAACGGCGCGGTGGTGTCGTAGGCGAAGAAGGTCAGCGCGAGCGCGACGCCGGACACCCGCACGCTGCGGACCTTGACCGGCGTCCCGCCGCTGTTGGACGCCGTGACGGTCAGTTCGATCTGCTTCGCCGGATCGATCATCACCGTGGCGTTGGTGATGGGCCGTTCGTCGAGAGTGACGGCGAGATCCAACCCGCCACTGTCCGCAGTGGCCGGTGGCGAGCCCGAGAGGACAGCGCACAGCCCCAACGCAACCCCTGCCGCGATGACACGTCCCATTTTGCGTATCCCCTGTTTGCGTAATCCGACTGGTCCGGAATGCTACAGCGAGTACTTACCGGAGAGGGACGTCCCAATGCGTATCGTGGTTCGCCTGATATTCGGCGCCGTGACCGGGTTGTTGTTCCTGCTTTCCCTTGTGGGAGCGGGAAACGCGCAACAGTCCCCTTATCAATCGACGGTTGGTTTGAAACCTTCGAGCGGACCCGCCGGGAGTTCTTTCACCATTTCCTGGAATTTCTCCCCGTGCAAAGGGCCGATTTCCTTCACCTGGGAAGGCGCGGCCATCACGTCGGTCAGTGCCCCGAGTGGACAGGTGGGTGCGACGGTGCCGGGCAACGCGACACCGGACAGCTACACCGTCACGGGCAACTGCACGAACGCGCGGACCGGTCAGCCGCTGACCGGGAACGCGACCTTCCGGGTGACCGGAACCGTGACCACCTCGCCCCCGACGACGAAGGTGCCCCCGACCACGAAACCGTCGGTTCCGGTGACCACCCCGACCAGACCGGGGACGACCACCACGCCGACCACCCCCGTCACCACGACGACCTCGCCCACGACGACGACAACGCCGTCCACAACGGACACTCCCCCACCGTCGACGGACGTCCCGTCGACTAGCAGCACCCCGCTGAAGGCGAACGACCTGGTCCTCGACCGTTCGAGCGTGCAGCCCGGCGAGAAACTGTCGGCGACCGGCAAGGGCTGCCTGCCCGGTGAGCGGGTCACCCTGACGTCGGACGGCGAGCGGGTCGGCGGCGCCTACGCCGACGTCACCGGAGGTTTCACCACGGCCGTCGAGTTCACCCGGATCGAGGCGGGCAGGCACACCGTCGTCGCGGACTGCGGCGTGCGGTTGACCGGCGCCGTCGAGCAGGTCGTGACCAGCTCGTCCGGCGGGCAGAGCGGAACCCTGGTGGTGCTGGTGTTCTTCGTGCTGGCCGGGATCACCGCGATCCGCTTCCCCTGAGACAGGCAGGGTCAGCGGGGAAGCTTCACCACGGTGACGAAGAAGTTGTCGATCTGCCGCACCACGTCGATGAACCGGTCGAAGTCGACCGGTTTGGTGACGTAGGCGTTGGCGTGCAGGTCGTAGCTGCGGAGGATGTCCTCTTCCGCCTCGGACGTGGTGAGCACGACGACGGGGATGCTGCGCAGCTCCGGCGACGCCTTGACCTCGCTGAGCACCTCGCGGCCGTCCTTGCGGGGCAGGTTCAGGTCGAGCAGGATCAGGCCCGGCCGTTCCGCGTCTTCGTACGGCGCTTCGCGGCGCAGGAACTGCAAGGCCTGCTCACCGTCGGAGACGACCGAAAGCGTGTTGCGGATCTTGTGGTGCTCGAACGCCTCCTGCGTCATCAGGACGTCGCCGGGGTCGTCCTCGACCAGCAGGATGTGGATCGGTTCCAGGGAGTCGGTCATGCTTGCTCGTTTCCTTCGCTGGGGGTCTGGGCTGCGGGCAGGGTGAAGCAGAACCGGGTCCCGGCTGTGACGGCGGTGTCCAGCCAGATCCTCCCGCCGTGGTGTTCGACGATCTTGCGGCACAGGGCGAGGCCGATCCCGGTGCCCGGGTAGTCGCCGCGGCCGTGCAGGCGTTGGAAGATCACGAAGATCCGCTCGGCGTACTCGTCGTTGATGCCGATTCCGTTGTCGCTGACGGAGAATCGCCAGTCCGCGCCGTCACGCTCGGCGGACACCTCGATCCGGGGCGGCTCTTCCCCCCGGAACTTGATCGCGTTGCCGACGAGGTTCTGGAAGACCGCGGTCAGGAGGGACTTCTCCCCCAGCACCGCGGGAAGGTCCCCGTGCGTGATCAGGGCGCCGGATTCGGTGATCGCGTCTTCGAGATTGCCGAGCGCGGTGTCCAGCAGGTTCCCGGTGTCCAGCAGGACGTTCTCCCCCGGACGGCGTCCGACGCGGGAGAAGGCGAGCAGGTCGTTGATCAGCGCCTGCATCCGTTTCGCGCCGTCGACGGCGAAACCGATGTACTGGTCCCCGCGTTCGTCCAGTTTCCCCTGGTACCGCTTCTGGAGCAGCTGGCAGAAGCTGGCCACCTTGCGCAGCGGCTCCTGCAGATCGTGCGAAGCGACGTAGGCGAACTGCTCCAGGTCCGAGTTCGATCGCTCCAGCTCGCGGGTCCGGACGGCGATCGTCTCCTGCGCGCGCTCCAGATCCGTGACCTCCGCGATGATCCGCGAGCGCAGCGATTCCACATCGGACGCCAGTTCGCGCATCTCCTTGGGGCCCGAGCCGCGGACCTCGCGGTGGATGTCGGTCGTGGCCACGTCCCGCACCTCGACGGCCAGCCGCCGGATCGGCTTGATCAGCTTCCGGTGCAGGACAAGGAAGATCAGCGCCAGCGCACCGCAGAGCAGGACCGCGATCACGATGAGCATCGCGCGCAGGACGTCGGCGGAGTACGACAGATCCTCCCGCGCGTCCAGCCGTTCGGCTTCCAGGCGATTCTGCAACACGCTCAGCGAACCGCGGACCTCGTCGAACAGCGGTTTGCTCGCGTCCACCTGCGCGCCGGTGGCAGGAGCGCCGGCGAGCACGGGTTCGATGACCGCCCGGCGCCAGATCGTCGCCGCGTCGAGCACCTTGCCCAGGTCGTCGCCGACGGCGGTGCCCGGGGTGGCGCCGAGCCGCCGCAACTCGGCGACGGCCTTGTCCTGCGCCTTCAACCCGTCCTGGTAGGGCTCGAGGAACTCGCGTCGTCCGGCCAGGATGTAGCCGCGGACGCCGGTCTCCTGGTTCAGCATCGCCGTGGAGAGCGAGGTGGATTGCAGCACCTGCGGACCGGTCACGTCCAGGAGCCTGGCGCGCGAGTCGGTGAGGTTCGTCAACGCCAGCGACCCGGCCACGATCGCGCCGCCGAGCAGCAGGGTGGCGATCACCCCGGACAGCGCGGCCCAGCGGCTGATCGACCAAGCGGGCTTCATCGAGGCGGCTCCCCGGAATCGAACGTGAGCAGGGCGAGGGCGACGTCGTCGTCCAGCGGCCCGCCGTGCAGGAGGTCCATCTCGCTGATCAGATGGTCGAGCATTTCGTCGGAGCCGCCCTTGGCGGTCAGGCTGTCCAGCGCGGTGGCGGCCATCCGTTCGAGCCCGACCCGTTCCCCGCTGCCCTCGACGCGCCCTTCGAACAGGCCGTCGGTGTACAGCAGCAGCGACCATCGCGGGCCCATCGGCACCGTCAGCTCCCGCCACCCGGTGCCGGGCGCGACGCCGAGCGGCGGGCCGAGCGCCTCCCTGGACAGCAGCCTGCCGCCCGAGTCGTCGACCAGCAGCGGCTGCGGGTGCCCGGCGAGCGTCATCCGCAGGGACCGGCGGTCCGGTGCGACGGTGATCATGCAGACGGTGGCGAACAACGGGCCCAGCGCCTCGTGCTGGAGCATCTTTTCCACCATCGCCAGCGTTTCCGCCATCGGCAGCCCGGCCAGGACCACCGAACGCCACGCGATCCGCAGCGCGACGCCGAGCGCCGCCTCGTCCGGGCCGTGCCCGCAGACGTCCCCGATGACCAGCTGCAGGGTGCCGTCGGGGAGTTCGACGGCGTCGTAGAAGTCGCCGCCCAGCAGCGCCCCGTTCCGGCCGGGCCGGTACCGCACCGCGAGCCCGAGCCGGGGGTCGGTCACCAGCGGGGTCGGCAGCAGGCCGCGTTCGAGGCGCGCGTTCTCCCTGGCCAGCAGCTGATGCTGGAGCAGCTGCTGCTCGACGCGTTCGGCACGGCTGCGTTCCCAGGAATAGCGCAGGGTCCGCGCCAGCAGCTGGCCGTCGACGTGATGCTTGACCAGGTAGTCCTGCGCGCCGGCACCCAGCGCGGACACGCCGAGCGCTTCGTCCTCGCGACCGGTCAGGACGATCACCGCCGTCGACGGCGCGTGCTGCCGCAGCCGGGTCAACCCGGTCAGGCCGGTCGCGTCCGGCAGCTGGAGATCGAGGAGCACGCAGTCGGCCGTGATCGGCCGCGCGAGGACCTGCTCGAGCGTGGTCGCCCTCTCGAGGACGACCCGTTCGAGGCTCTCGGCCGCGTCCGCGAGCATCTCTTCGACCAGGAGCGCGTCGCCGTCGTCGTCCTCGATGAGCAGGACATGGAGACGATCCAGCTGCGATGAGGGTCTACGAGGTGGGGACTGCTCGCCGTGGCGCACGGCGTTGGACACGGACAGCCACCTTTCCTCACCGGTTTTCCGGCGCGCGAACAGAAGACGGCTGTCTTCTCAACCAACGGGAGCGTACCGGTCGTACCGGACAGGCCGCCGGTTCGGACGTCCCGACACACCCACCGCCGGGGTCACGGCGGCGGCCGGGGTGGCCGCATCGCCGCGAAGACCAGGAGCAACGCGCCGAGAAAGAGCGCGGTGACGGCGAGATCGATCAGGAAACCGACGACGAGTCCGGTGATCATCGCTCACTCCTGTGCCGTCCTGGCGGCTTCGCGGCGGCGCGCGTACATGCTGGTGAACGCGACCGTGACGAGGACGGCGATGATCACGCCCAGCGAGACCGGGGTCGGGACCTGCGGCACGGCGGGCCAGACCCCGTGCGCCCAGTGCAGGACCAGCTTCACCCCGATGAACGCGAGGATGATCGCGAGACCGTGGTTCAGGTGGACCAGCTTCGCCAGCGCGGAGTGGAGCACGAAGTACAGGGCGCGCAGGCCGAGCAAGGCGAAGGCGTTGGTGGCGAACACGAGGTACGGGTCTTCGGTGATGCCGTAGACGGCGGGCACCGAATCGACCGCGAACACCACGTCGGTGGCGAAGACCGCGACGACCACGACAGCCAGCGGGGTGAGCGCGCGGCGCCCGTGTTCGCGCACGGTCAGCCGGGTGCCGCGGTAGTCGTCGGTGACCGGCATCAGCCGTCGCAGGAACCGGACCGACCGCAGCTGGGAGAGGTCCTTCTCGGTTTCGTCTTTCGACAGGGCCTCACGCAGGATCTTGACCGCCGACGCGAGCAGGATCGCGCCGAAGACGAGGAACGCCCAGGTACCCGCCGAGAGCATCGCGGCTCCGGCCGCGATGAACACGCCGCGCAGCACCAGCGCGCCCACGATGCCGTACAGCAGGACACGCTGCTGTACGGCCGGCGGGACCGCGAAGGCGGCGAGCAGCAGCATGAAGACGAACAGGTTGTCCACCGACAGGGACTTCTCGACGACGAACCCCGTCATGAACTCGACCGCCTGGCCACCGCCGAATTCGAGCCACAACCAGAGCCCGAACACGACCGGGAGCGCGAGGTAGAAGACCGACCAGCCGGCGGCCTCCCGCATCGACACCTCGTGCGGTTTGCGGGTCACGGCGAAATCGGCGACGAGCAGTGCCAGCAGGACGGCGATACTGATCGCCCACAACCCCGGCGATCCCACGGATTCGGACATGGAGCCTCCTCGAACTCGAAGTTCGAGGTCTCCTTCACCCCGGTGGGGCGGCCTCCCGGGGACACTGGCGGAGTGTCCGTACTGACCGGGCAGACCCTTGGGAAGTACTCCCCTCGTCGGTCCAGTATCGCACTCGGTAAAGAGTTATTAAAGACCGGGTCAAGCGGGACCCTCCCTGAGTACGCCTCGCACCGCGTCGACGGACAGGTCGTCCCACGGGAATTCGGCCATCCACCAGGTCGCGCCCGCCTTCACGTACGGATCGAGATCCGTGCCCGCGGGGACGCCGATGGCGAAGTCGTAGGGCTTCGTGTGGTCTTCACGCAGCGCGGTGATGGTCTCGACCGCCTTGGCGAACTCGTCCGCGTGCGGCAGGTTCACCGGGAAGAACCCGTCGTACCGAGCCGCCCGGCGCATTGGCTTCGTCTTCCCGGGGAAACCCGCCAGCCACACGGGAACCGGCCGCGCGGGACGAGGCAGGAAAGTGATGTCGTCGACCGTGTAGTGCTCGCCGTGGTGCCGAACGGGCTCGCCCGACCAGGCGGCGGTGAGGATCTCCAGCGACTCGTCCAGCATCTCGCCACGCTTGCGGTCGTCCAGCTCGTCGCCGGTCTTCGAGAACTCGCCGCCGAAGCGATCACTGCCGAGCCCCGCGCCGAGGATCAGCCTTCCGCCGCCCAACCGATCCAAAGTGGCCGTCTCGCGGGCGAGCTTGACCGGGCGCCGCCGCGCCAGCGGCGTGACCATCGGGCCGAAGACGAGCTTTTCCGTGGCGGACGCGACGGCGGCGAGCGTGATCCACGGGTCGGCGATGGCGCGCACCGGCTCGTTCCAGCGGACGTGGTCCCAGACGAACAGGCCGTGCCAGCCCGCTTCCTCGGCCTCCGCGGCGAGGCGCGCGATGATCGCCGGATCGGCCAGCTCGTCGAAGATCGGCAGCCAGAGTGCTGAGCGCAGAGTCATGCCTGGGACCGTACGGGTCCACACCGACAGTTATGGCGACTTTCGCACTTCCCTGCGGCGACGATGCTCGAGTGTCTCCCCGTCGCAGTTAGTCCTCTAAATGCGGTTTGACCACCTCCGCCTGGGGTCGGGCGGCAGTCCGTGAAGGCCTCCTTCACTACCTTCAGGTAGGTAAGGAGGCCTTCACTGACAGCGTGATCGCCACGTTCACCCCAGATGCACCAGTAGCCACAGGACCGCCGCGTGAAGGCCCCCTTCCCTCGGCTCAGCCGAGGAACCTCGACCTTCGCACCCGGCGCATGTCCGTGAAGGCCCCCTTGAGGGACTTTGGCTCCCTCAAGGAGGCCTGAGGTTTTGTGCACCTACGTTTGACCTGCGCTCCACCGTCGCGCGAGCCGTCGTGACCTTGGACCGAGACACCCGAAATCCCGCTTGCCCACGCCCGGCAGCCGACACAAGCTCCATCCCGGCGCTTCAACGAAGCCGGGGTTTATCGATGAGGGATGTCCACGGTCCCAAACCCTTCACGCCCGCCCGCCCACAGGGCGAAGGGCCCGAATCGCCACTCACGACCTCCGCTAAACGCGGTTTGACACGAACGCTAGAGTTCAACCAGACGGTTGAATACCCTGCGGAAGAGAATCCCGATGAGCGACCTGACGATCACGCGCCTCCTCGACGCGCCCCGCGAGCTCGCCTTCCAGGTCTGGACGGATCCGGACCATCTCGCCCACTGGTGGGGTCCGGCCGGCTTCAGCGCCAGGTCCTGCACGGTCAACCTCACCGAAGGCGGCCGCTGGCGTATCTGCATCAGTGACGGCGAGACCGACCTGTGGGCCTCGGGCGTCTACCACGAGATCGTCGCGCCGGAGCGGCTCGTCTTCAGCTTCGCCTGGGAGGAGCCGGAAGGCGCGCGAGGACACGACACGCTCGTCACGGTCACCCTCTCCGACCACGACGGCAAAACCGAAATGTCGTTCCACCAAGAGATCTTCGAGACAGTGGCGGATCGCGACGGCCACGTCGAGGGCTGGCAGTCCTGCTTCGGCCGCCTCGCCACGTACCTCGCAACGAAATCCACCGAGTGTCCACATGGGACACCGAGCGACGGTTGAGCGTCCGATTTGTATCTGTATGGGCTGTTCTTCGCGGGGTCGTGAGTGATAAAGAGGGTTAGAACCCTCTTTATCACTCACGACCCCTTCACAAAGCCACGCAAAGCACCCAAAACGGTCGTCCCGGCCGGGAGGAGTGTCTCTTGTCGACGGTCGAGGTCGCGTTCTGCTCCCAAGGACCAGTTCAGGGCCGACCGCCGAAAGCTCTGCTCGGCAGGAGACTCGATCACGCCATATTCGCCTTGCCTCTCAATAACCCACCCGTCGCAGCACTTCGCACGCCCGCGCCACCCCGTCCTCCTCGCGCAGCCGCGCGCCGACGTACTGTGCCCCGCGCCGGAAGAGGAGGTTGCCGGACAGCTCCAGCAGCCGCGCGGTCAAAGCGTCCGCGGTGAGCTCCCGCAGCGGCAGCGGACGCGGTCCCGCGCCGAGGCGGGACACCCGGTCACCCCAATAGGGCTGATCGGAGAAGACCGGGCAGACCAGCGCCGGGACACCCGCGCGCAACGCGGCCGCGGTCGTTCCGGCGCCGCCGTGATGCACCACCGCCGCCGTACGCGGGAAAAGCCACTCGTGCGGGACGTCCTGGATCGCCAGCAGATCGTCTTCGGACTCGACATCGGCGGCGAGCAGGCCGCGCAACCCCACCCGGCGCAACGCGGTGCGGACGGCGGCGAACGTCCGCTCCGCCTCCGACGGCCGCATGCTGCCGAAACCGACGTAGACCGGCGGCGGCCCGGCGGCGAGGAAATCACGCAGGCGCGGCTCCGGCCGCCACTCGGCCGGAGTATCGAGGAACCAGTACCCGGTGACGTGGACCCTGGCGGGCCAGTCCTTCGGCCGGGGCACCACGGCGTCGGAAAACCCGCACAGCACGGGGGTTTCCGCCCGCCGGGGACCGCGCCAACCGGCCGCCGGGAGACCGAGTTCCTCGCCCCGCCAGCGATCCACTTCGGGCCGCAGCACCTGCCAAGCGACGGTGTCGACGGCACGGAAGCTCAGCCGGCGGCCGCACGGCCCGACCTTCGCCGCCCAGGGAAGCAGCGGATGCGCGAAGGTCTTCGTCGGCATGCTGGGCTGATAGTGCAGCTCGACGTCGGGGACGCCGAGCGAGGCGCCGAGGTGCGCGCCGAGGAAACCCAGCGTCGGGGCCAGCACGAGGTCCGCGCCCGACGCTCCTTTGTGGACGTCGGCCAGCAGGCGCTCCAGCACCGGGGCCAGCGCACCCCGCAGGCCGCGCAGGAACGTCGCGGGATTGCGCCCGCCCTCGGTCCATTCGCGGCCGCCGTCCGAACCGAGGATCTCACCGGGATCCGCCGAAAGCGGCGCGAACTCCAGACCGTGCCCGGTCACCCAGGACCGGAATCGCTCGGCCGCCAGCACCCGGACCCGGTCACCGTGAAGCCCGCGCCCCAGCGCGACGCACGGCTGTACGTCGCCCCGCGAGCCGGGAGCGACGATCACGACGAGCCTGGTCACCGCTTCGCCGCCGTCAACCGGTAGCGGAGACGGAACGGCAGGTTCGCCAGCGCCGCCGCGACGCGGGCGTCCCGGCCGACCAGGTAGCGCGGCGCGACACGGCGGGCGGTCAGCGCGTGGACCACCACCCTGGCCGCCCGCTCGGGCGGCACGCCGTTCCGCGCGGATCGCTCCGCACCGCGTTCGGCCTCGTCCAGTTGCGCCGCATACCTTTCCCGCGCGGCCTCCGGCAGGGCGGCACGCACCTCTTCGGCGGCGGCGCGGGCACGCGGCCAGATCGCGGTGGCGACCGCGCCGGGCTCGACGAGGACGACGTCGATCCCGGACGGCGCCAGTTCGGCGCGCAGGCTGTCGGTCAAGCCGACCAGGGCGAACTTCGACGTGTGATAGGGCCCGACCATCGGCCCGGCGATGCGCCCGCCCATCGAGCCGACCGTCACCACCCTGGCGGCGGGCTCGGCGCGCAGCGCGGGAAGCATCGCCTGGGTGACGGCGAGCTGGCCGGTGACGTTGACCTCCAGTTGCTGCCGGAAATCTTCGAGCGGGACGTGTTCGAGCGGCCCGGGCCGTGCCATCCCGGCGTTGTTCACCAGCCCTCGCAACGGCCCCGCCGCCGCGACCTTCTCCCCGCACGCCACGATCGACGCCGGATCCCGGAGATCCATCCGCAGGACGGTGACCGCTTCGCCATGGATACGGGCGAGTTCCGTTTCGTCCGCGTCGGTGCGCACACTGGCCCAGACGTGCGCGCCCCTGCGGACGAGTTCGGTCACGCAGGCCCGGCCGATCCCGCTCGAAGCCCCGGTGACCACAAAGGACGGACGGTTCACGACGTCTCCCCCGCCTTCACCGGTGCCGAAAGGGCGCGCAGCATCCGCGGCCAGGTCTTGTGCAGCTGGTCCTGCCAGTACGCCCAGTGATGCGTGCCCGGGCCGTAGAAGTCGGTCGTGACCGGGACGCCGAGGCGGTTCAGCCGGTCCGCCATCGCGGTGGTCTGGCCGGAGCACAGGAATTCGAGCAGCATCGCGCCGGGCAGCACGTCGATCGGGAGCTTCCCGTCGAACGGTCCCGGCAGGCCGTTGCCCGTCGACAGGTACAGCTCGGTTCCGCGCAGGCGGTCGGCGTTCACCAGCGGATCGTGCGCGTCCCAGCGGGACGCCTCGCGCCGCCGGTCACCCCAGAGCGCCTCGGGGTCCTGCCGGGCCGACGCGACGATCGCGCTGGTCAGCAGCTCGCCGTACTGGCCGGTGGGATTGAGATTGCCGCTGAACGACCCGGCGAACCGGAACACCCCCGGCCTTCGGGCGGCCAGTTCCACCGCGCCGTAGCCGCCGAGCGAGAGCCCGGCCGCCACCCGCCGCCCGTCCCCGCGATAGCCGCGATCGATCAGCTGCGGGATCTCGACGGCGGTGAAGGTCTCCCATTGGTTCAGGACGACGTCCTTGCCGTAATTCCACCAGTCGGAAAAGAATCCCGCGGAACCGGAGCCCGGCATCACCACCAGGGCACCGGAGTCGTCGGCCAGGCTCCGGATGTCGGTGTTGGCGGTCCAGCCGCGATAGTCCTGGAGCCGCGTCTCCCCGGCGAGCAGGTACACCGCCGGCCACTTCCGGTCCGGTTCGGCGGCCCACCGCGACGGCAGGATCAGCCGCACCATCGCGTAACTCCCGACGCCGACCGAGCGGACGGTGAGATCCAGCATCCGCGGGTCACCGTCCACAGTGGTCTGGGCGACGACGTGCGACCCGTCGTCGGCGCGGGCGTCCGGGACGCCGCTCTCGGCCCGCGCCGGGGCGACGGTGACGCTCGGCAGCAAGCACGCCACGGCCGCCAGCACCGCGACGACCCGTGGCCGCCTCGAAGTATTGCGCATACGTGATCCTTTGTCCCGGTCGTTCGACAGAATTCGAAAATGTGACGGCGATTACCCATAAAAGGAATCCGGAGGTGTCGACACGTTAAGCGGAAGAGTGCCCTCCAGGCAATTGTCCCGCCCACAATCCGGGAGGACAATATGAATGCCAGGGAAACAAGAAAACCATCCACCTCCCCCATCAGGGTGACCCGCCACTCACGGACAGTGAACAACACTGGCACGGCAGTACCAGACCGTGTCGTGCACCAGCGAAAAGTCCGGAAGCAGCAGGTCACACCCAGTACACGAAGGACATTTACGTTCTCTTGATGCCTTCCGGTATTCGATTTCCCGTCGTAGCCTTCGTCGTGCCGCCCGGGTTCGGCATCCCCTGAAGCGACCCCGGCGCTTGCGTCCCACCGAAGGGACCGTGACCCCCTCAGGACCCTTCCGAAAGGGCTATTCATGACTGCCCGAATTCGTGCGCTCGTCGTCTCCGCCGCAGCCGTGGCCACCATTTCCGGCGCGTCCGGAGAATCGATTCAGGCGGCCGCGACGCCACCTTCTCCCGCCGTTCCGCCCGCCGCTTTGCTGCCGCCCGAGAGCGTCCCGCACGCGTCCGCGCGCGACGGTTTCGACCTGACCGCGGCACAGTCCGACCAGGACCGTGAAGAAAGCCGGGTCGACATCGGCGGCTGCGAGGACGTCGTCCACGGCAGGCTGGTCGGCGACGGCGCCGCCGGCCAGGGTTTCCAGTCCGCCGTCCCCGGCGGCCAGGTGTCCGAACTGGTCGTCCGCCTGACGGACCCGCCCGACCTGGCGGCATGGGCCGCGCAGGCGGGGCGGTGCTCGAAGGTGACGGTCGACGACGCGGCCGGTACCGCGTTGTCGACCGTCACCGTCCATCCCGCGCCCGCCGTTCCGGGCGCGAAAACCCTTTCCTATCAACAACTCCTGACGCTGCCAGGGCAGCCCCCCGAGCTGCCAGGGCTGCGCCTGCGCACCGTCGCCATCGCCGCCGACGACGTCTTGGTCGTAGTCCGTGACGCCGGGACGACCGGCCTCGACCTGGACGCGCTCGCCATCGCCGCCTGGCAGCACGCCGCCGGACCGCTCGGCCGCTGAATCCCCGCAAGACCCCGCCGCACCCCGACCCCGAGGAGAAGCCATGTCCCCGGCCCCCGAAAACCTGCCCGCCACGGCCGGCCCCACCCTCCAGGCCTGCCTCCGGCATTGGGCGGACACCGACGGCGACCGGCCCGCCCTGACCTTCGCCGACTTCGCGACCGATCGCGCCGGACGGCGGCGGACCCTGACCTGGAAGCAGCTCCGGGACCGCGTCGACGCCGTCGCGAGCGCGCTGCCCGTCCGGCCTGGTGACCGGGTGGCCGTGCTGTGCCCGCAGAGCGCCGACTACGTGGTCGCCTTCCTCGGCGCGATCACCGCCGGCGCGATCGCCGTGCCGCTGTTCGACCCCGGGCTGCCCGGGCACGCCGGACGGCTCGCCGCGGTGCTGACCGACTGCTCCCCCACCGCGGTCGTCACCACGTCCACGACCGAGGACGCGGTCCGCGAATTCCTCGCCGGCCTGCCCGGCGGCGAGCGCGTCGCCGTCGTCGCGGCCGACAAGCCGTCCGAAGGCCCGGCCCGCTCGTGGCCTGCTCCGGACCCGGTCCCGGACGACGTGGCCTACCTCCAGTACACCTCCGGCTCGACCCGCAGCCCGGCCGGAGTGGTGTTGACCCACGCGAACGTGCTGGCCAACGTCAGCCAGGCGGTTCAGGGGCTCGGCATCGACCCGGCCGCGGGGACCACGGTGTCGTGGCTGCCGCTGTTCCACGACATGGGTCTCGTGCTCGGCCTGATCACGCCGCTGGCGATGGGCATGCGGTCGGCGCTGATGGATCCGCTGGCCTTCATCGAACGTCCGGTGCGCTGGCTGGAACTGCTCGGCGACTTCAACGGAAGCTGGAGCGCCGCCCCGAACTTCGCGTTCCACTACGCCGCGAGCCGGGTGCGTGGGGAGGACCGTGCCAAGCTCCGCCTCGACCGCGTCGCCGGGATCGTCAACGGCGCGGAGCCGATCAACCCTGACGTCCTCGACCGCTTCCACGCCGCCTTCGCCGATTCCGGCTACCGGCCGGAGAAGACGCGCCCCTCGTACGGGCTCGCCGAAGCGACCGTCTTCGTCACCACCGGTTCCGGTGTTCCGCCGCGCGTCACCACGTTCGACCGCGCCGCGCTCGGAGCGGGGACGGCACGGTTGGCGGACGACGGACTCCGGCTGGTCGCCTGCGGTGTCCCGGTGGGGCAGCGGGTCGCGCTGGTCGACCCGGAGACCGGCGTCGCGCTGGAAGACGGCTCGGTCGGTGAGATCTGGGTCCACGGACCCAACGTCGGCACCGGATACTGGCAGAAACCCTTGGAGAGCACCGAGACCTTCGGCGCCCGGCTGACCGGCGAGCACGACGGGCTCCCGGAAGGGCCCTGGTTGCGCACCGGCGACCTCGGCGTCCGGCATGACGGCGAGGTCTACATCGCGGGCCGGATCAAGGACCTGCTCATCGTCGACGGCCGCAACCACTATCCGCAGGACGTCGAAGCGACGGCGGCCGCGGCCGACCGCGACATCCGTCCGGGCAGTGTCGCCGCGTTCGCCGTCGAAGGCACGGACACCGAAGCGGCGGTCATCGTCGCCGAGCACCGCGGTCACACCGCCCTGACCACGGAAGACGAACGAACGCTCGCCGTGTCGATCCGGCGGCTGGTCTCCGACGCGCACGGCCTCGCGCTGCGCGACGTCGTGCTCGTCCCGGCGGGCCTGGTCCCCCGGACCTCCAGCGGCAAGATCGCGCGGAGCGCCTGCCGCGACCGCTACCTCGCCGGCGACTACGGAAAGGCCTTGGTGCGATGAGAAACCCGTCGTTCGACACCCCCACTCTCCGCCGCTGGCTGCTCGACACGGTCGCCGAACACACCGGCGTCGACCCCTCCCGGCTAGAAGCCGACCGTCCGCTCAGCGACTACGGCCTGTCCTCCCGTCAGGCCGTCGGTATCGCCGCCGATCTCGAAGACCTGCTCGGCACCCCGCTCCCGGCCACCCTGCTGTGGGAGAGCCCGACCATCGACCACCTCGCCCGTTCCCTCACCGGCGGCGCCGAACCGGAGCCGGAACCGACGGGCACCGATCGCCGCCGGACCGACCCGATCGCCGTGGTCGGTCTCGGCTGCCGCTGGCCGGGGGCGAACGGCCTCGACGAGTTCTGGGACCTGCTGCGCGGCGGACGGGACGCCGTCCGGACCGCGCCGCCGGGCCGCTGGAACGCCGACGCGGCGCCGGTCGTCGGCGGCTTCCTCGACGACGTGGCCGGGTTCGACGCCGAGCACTTCGGCATCACCCCGCGTGAAGCGTCCACAATGGACCCGCAACAGCGGATGCTGCTGGAGGTCGCCTGGGCCGCGCTGGAACACGCCGGGATCGCCCCGGCCTCCCTGCGCGGCAGCCGGACCGGAGTGTTCACCGGGATCTCCACGCACGACTACGGGCATCTCACGATGTCGGGCGGCGGTGTCGATCTGTGGACCGCCACCGGCGCGGCCGGGAGCATCTCGGCCAACCGGCTTTCCTACGTCTACGACCTGCGCGGACCGAGCATGGCGGTGGACACCGCGTGCTCGTCTTCGCTGGTCGCGGTGCACCACGCGGTCCGCGCGCTGCGCGACGGCGAGGCGGATCTGGCCTTGGCGGGCGGGGTGAACCTCATGCTGTTGCCCGGGCCGACGGCCGCGTTCGCCGCGGCCGGGCTGCTCGCCGGGGACGGCCGGTGCAAGACGTTCGCCGCGGACGCCGACGGCATCGCGCGCGCCGAAGGCTGTGGTGTCGTGGTGCTCAAACGGCTGGCGGACGCCGAGTACGACGACGACCGGGTGCTGGCGGTGATCCGCTCCACCGCGGTCAACTCCGACGGTCGGTCACAGGGCATGGCGGCACCGAACCCCGTCGCGCAGCAGGACATGCTGCGCACGGCGTACCACGGTGCCCGGCTCGACCCGTCCACTGTGGACTATGTCGAGGCGCACGGCACCGGCACGCTGCTGGGCGACCCGATCGAGGCCCGCTCGCTCGGCGCGGTTCTCGGCAAGGACCGCCCCGCCGACGCCCCGCTGCTGATCGGCTCGGTGAAGACGAACATCGCGCACGCCGAGGCCGCCGCGGGAATCGCCGGGCTGATCAAGGTCGTGCTCGCGCTGTCCCGCGACGAACTGCCGCCCCAGCTGCACTTCTCCGCGCCCAATCCGCACATCCCGTTCGACGACCTGCGCTTGAAGGTGGTGACCGAGCCGACGCCGTGGCCGCGCCGGTCCGGCCGCGCCACGGCGGGGGTGTCCGCGTTCGGGTTCGGCGGGACCAACGCGCACGTCGTCGTCGAACAGGCGCCGTCGCTGGAACCGGCCGCGGACCGCGCGGGCGTCCGGATCGGGCTGCTGTCCGCCCGCACCCGCGACAGGCTGACCGAACGCGCGACGCAGCTGGCGAGCTGGCTGGAGGCCACACCGTCGCTCCTCCTCGCGGACGTCACGCACACGCTGTCCCGGCGCGACAACGGCGGGCCGCATCGCTCCGCGGTCGTCGCCGGGGACACCGCCGAACTGGCCGTACTGCTGCGCGCGGTCGGTGCCGAGGCCGATCCGCTGCCCGCCGGAGCGGTCACCGGCACCGCCCTGAGCACCGACGGACCGGTGTTCGTGTTCTCCGGGCACGGCTCTCAATGGCCGGGGATGGGACAGGGACTACTGCGGGCCGAGCCCGCCTTCGCCGCCCAGGTCGACAAGCTGCACGACCTGTTCACCGAGCACACCGGCCGCTCGCTGCGCGCCTTGCTCACCACCGCGGGTCCCCTGTCCCTGCCCGAAACCCAGACGGCGATCTTCGGTACGCAGATCGCGCTGGCCGCTCAGTGGGAGGCGCTCGGTGTCCGGCCCGCGGCCGTCGTCGGGCACTCCCTCGGCTCCGCGGCGGCCGCCGTCGTGAGCGGCGTGCTCACTCCCGACGAGGCCGTCCACCTGGTCGCGACCCGCGCGCGGCTCCTGGGCACCATCGGCCCGGGCGGCGCGATGGCCGCGGTGGAGCTGGCTCCGGAGGAGCTGGAGCTGTACCCGGACATCGAACTGGCCGTCGAATCCGCGCCGGGTCAGCTGACCGTGGCCGGGGACGCGACCGTGCTCGACCTGCTCGTCGCGGAACTGGAGTCGGCCGGGCTGACCGCCCGGCGGCTGCCGGTCGAGGTCGCCGGGCACTCCGCCCGCGTCGACCCGGTACTGCCCGCGCTCCGGGAGGCGCTCGTCGAATTGGGCGGCCGCCGTCCGACGGTGCCCTGGTACGACACGGTTCTCACCGATCCGCGGGAGCTGCCGGACTTCGACGCCGGGTACTGGGCCACGCACCTGCGCCGTCCGGTCCGGTTCCGGCAGGCCGTGGCGGCCGCCGCCGCGGACGGGCACCGGGTCTTCCTCGAAGTGTCACCCCATCCGATCCTGCGCGGCTCGGTGGCGCGGACGCTCGCGGCCGAGGGGATCCACGACGCCGTCGTCACCGGGACGCTGCGCCGCGGTCAGGACGAGGTCCGCGCGCTGGGTGCCGCCGCGGCCGAGCTGTACTGCGCGGGCACGCGCATCACCACCGCCGATCCGGACGACGGCGCCCGTCTGGTCGACGTCCCGCCGATGCCGTGGCGGCACGAACGGCACTGGTACACCGCCGCCGAGGAGCCGCCGTCGTTCGCGGCGCGCGCGCCGAAACCCGAACCCGTGCGGAGCGGCGGCGGTGATCGGCTGACCGAGATCGTCGCCGCCGTCATGGGGCTGCGGCCCGACCGCATCGACGCCGACGTCCCGCTCGTCGAACTCGGGCTGGATTCCCTGATGGCGAACCGGATCAGGGAGGCCGTCCGCCGGGAGTTCGGCACCGAACCCGACGCCGTCGCCGTGCTCCGGGGCGCAACCCTCGCCGACCTAGGCCGCGACCTCGCGCCGCGCGAAGACGAGGATCCACGTCCGGCCCGAGGCCGTGCCTGGGACGCGGCCGACCGCCTGGTGCTGCGGCTGTGGCACGAGCACACCGGAACCGACGCGGGCGGCACTCATGTCCGGCTGAGCGAGAGCGACACACCCGATCGGCTGGCCGACCTGCTCGCCGAAGGGCTCGGCGCCGAACTCGACACGCCTGTCGACGCCGCCGAACTCCGGCGGCACGACTCCCTCGCAGCCATCGCCGACGTCGCCCGCGCCGTCCTCGACACCCGAGAGGAGCGGGGACCGGTCCACGTCCTCACTCCTGGCGAAGAAGGGATCGCGCCGCTGCTGCTGTTCCACCCCGGCGGCAGCACCTGCACCGTGTACCGGCCGCTGCTGGACCGGCTGCCCACCGCGGTGCCGTGCGTCGGGTTCGAGCGCGTTCCCGGTGTCAGTATCGAGGAGCGGGTCGAGCAACTCCTGCCGTTGGTGCGGGAACAGCGCCGGGATCGGCCGTACCGGTTGGCGGGCTGGTCGTTCGGCGGAGCACTGGCCTACGGTGTCGCGGCACGCCTCGCGGAGGAAGGCGAGGAGGTCGAATTCGTCGCGCTGATCGACACCATGCTCCCGCTCCCGGAGCCGGATCTGGACCCGCGCGCGTCGTCCGCCCGGCGGTTCCTGCGGTTCACCGGCTACGTCGAAGGGACCTACGGCCGTGAAGTACGGCTGGGCCACGAGGAACTGGCGCCACTGCCCGAAGAGGAGCAGATCGAGCTGACCATGCGACGGGTGGCCGAGGCCGGTTTGCTCAGCCCCGGCGTGCTCCGGCATCAGCGTCAGTCCTTTTTGGACACGCTGGCGGCCGAACGTGCCACACCTCGCCGCTACGACGGCCGGGTCGTGCTCTACCGGGCGGTCGAGCAGTACGCGGCCGGGCTCGCGATGGAGCCGCGGTACTCGCGCACGGATCTCGCGGCGGGCTGGGCGGAGCTGTGCCCGGAGCTGGAGATCGTGCCGGTCGAGGCGCATCACCTGTCGGTGGTCGACCCTCCGCACGTCGACGTCGTGGCGCGGCATCTGGCGGGACTCCTGTGACCACGGCCCGGGCCGAGCGAGCGGTCGACCGCGCCTGGCCGCTCCTGGCGGTGCTCGGCGCCGGGCTCTTCCTCGTCGCCGTCGACGCGACGGTGCTGCACGTCGCGCTGCCCGACCTCGTCCGGCAGTTGCGGCCGGGCGCGGCGGCGCAGGTGTGGATCGTGGCGATCTACCCGCTGACCGCCGCGCCGCTGCTGCTGCCGTTCGGCACCCTCGGCGACCGGTACGGACGACGGCGCGTGCTGGTCGCCGGGTACGTGGTGTTCGGGATCGCGTCGCTCGGCTGCGCGTTCGCGCCGAACGTGCCGGTGCTGCTGGGTTTCCGTGCGCTGCTCGGCTGCGGCGGCGCGATGATCATGCCGGTGACGATGTCGCTGCTCAGGGAGCTCTTCCCGGAGCAGCGACACCGCCGCACGGCGATCGCGGTGTGCAGCGGGATCGCCGGGACCGGCTCGGTGTTCGGGCCGGTCCTCGGCGGGGTGCTCGTCGAGACCTGGGGCTGGCGGGCGACGTTCCTGCTGAACCCGCCGGTGATCCTGGCCGCGGTGGTGCTCGCCTTGCTGTGGCTGCCCCGGAGTCCACCCGGGCCGCGGTCGTGGGACGCGCTCAGCGCCTTCCTCGCGGCGGGCGGTGTCCTCGGGATCGCTTTCGCCATCGGGCGCCCGGGGTCTTGGCCGCCCGCCGTCGCTTCGGGCGCGGCCGGCTGTGTCCTCATCGGACTGTTCGTACGCCGTCAGCGCCGGACCGATCCGCCGCTGCTGAACCTCACACTGTTCCGGATGCCGGGCGTGCGGGCCGCGGTGGGCGGAATCCTGCTGGTGATGAGCACACTGGTCGGGCTCGGCCTGTTGTTCGCGCAGTACCTCCAAGTGGTCCTCGGTCTCTCGCCGACAGCGGCGGCGACCCGGCTGCTCCTGGTGCTGGGCGCGTCGGCCGTCGGCAGCGTGGTGACCCCTTCGCTGCTGGGCCGGTTCGGCAACGCGCGGGTCCGCACGGCCGGATTCGTGGTGGCTGCGGTGTCCTTGCTGGTCCCGGCCGCCGGGCCGGCCGCGCTGACGTCACCGGTGCTTCTCGGCATCGGGCTGACCGGGCTGGGACTGGGGATGGCGCTCGCCCTCACGTCGAGCACCGACACGCTGCTTTCGGCGACCTCGGCGGACCAGGCGGGCGGGGCCGCGGCGGTGGAGAAGACGGGCTACGAGCTGGGCGCCGGTTTCGGGACGACGGTGTTCGGTTCCCTGGCGGCCGCGGTGTACGCGGGCCATCTGGCCGTCCCGGCCGGAGTGCCCGAGACAGCCCGGCGGCTCGCCGTGTCAGGACCCGCTCAAGCCGAGGCCGCGGTCTCGGGACTTCCGTCGCGTTTGGCCGGCGAATTGCTCGATGCGGCAAGGGCCGCTTGCACGACCGGGCTCCAGGTGTCGGCGGCCGTCGCTTGTGGGCTGTTCCTGGTGGCCGTCCTCGTCAGCTCGGGCGCGCCTCGTCGGTGAACTGCTCGGCGAACTCGCCCGTCGGCGGGATCTCCTGGATCACGTCGATCAGCACGCCGTTGGGATCCGCGATGATGAAGTGCCGCTGCCCGAATTCCTCGCTGCGCAACGAAAGCGCCTCGGGCAGGCCCGCCTCCCCGACCAGCCGCCGGTGCTCGGCGTCGACGTCTTCGACCTCGAAGTTCAGCAGCAGTCCCTGCACAGGTTTGCCCGCGCCGCCGGGAATGGTCTCGTGCCCGGGGGCGAGGATCGCGAGCTCCCACTCGCCGCGTTTGAGGCTGACGTACCAATCGGCCTCGAAGGTGAGCTCGAAGCCGAAGTGGCCGCAGTAGAAGTCTCGCGTCTCGGCGATCTTCTCGGTCATGAGTACGGGATAGAAGCTGGTCAGGCGCATGGTGCCCCCTGTCTCGTGAACAATACCGACCGTCGGTTTGTTTCTTCGAAGTTAGCCAACCGACGGTCGGTATGTCAAGATTCGGGTATGTCCCGTACCAAGCAGCAGCAGCGCGAAGAGACGATGGAGGCCCTCACCGCCACCGCCCGGCGACTGTTCGCCGAACACGGGTACGGCAAGGTCGGGCTGGAGACCATCGCGCAGACCGCGGGCGTGAGCAAAGGCGCGCTCTACCACCACTTCAGCAGCAAGGCGGACCTGTTTCGCCACGTTCTCGGCGTCGTCCAGCACGACGTCGGGGAGCAGATCGCGCGGGCCGCGGACGCCGCGCCCGACTCATGGACGGGACTACTGGCGGGATGCCGCGCGTTCCTCGCCGCGGCGACCGAGCCGGAAACCCAGCAGATCATGCTGCTGGACGGTCCGGCCGTGGTCGGCTGGCAGGACTGGCGCGAACTCGACGCCGAGTCCAGCGCCCGGCACCTGGCCGAGGCCCTGACCGACCTGATGACCGAGGGCGTTCTGGCGAAGCGCCCCGTCGAACCGTTGGTGCGCCTGCTTTCCGGCGCGATGAACGAGGCCGCCGTCTGGCTGGCCCACTCCCCCGACCCCCAAGCCGACCTCGCCGCGACGATGGACACGCTCACGCCGATGATCGAGGCGTTGCGCTGAACCCCAGCGCCGATGCCCCAATGTCACATTGGGGACACTCAGCCGGGCACCGGGTCGGAGGCTTCGGAGGCTTCGGAGGGAAGCACAGACGCGAAAAAGCCCCACCCTCGCCGGATGGGGCTTTCACTGTGGTGGGCGATACTGGGATCGAACCAGTGACCTCTTCGGTGTGAACGAAGCGCTCTCCCCCTGAGCTAATCGCCCGCTGTACGAACTCCGGTTCACCTGGGGAAGCGAACCTGGTGCGCGATACTGGGATTGAACCAGTGACCTCTTCCGTGTCAGGGAAGCGCTCTCCCGCTGAGCTAAACGCGCGTGATGTAGTTGTTCGTACGAGAGATACCTTAGCGGACCCCGTTTCCTGGCCGTCACAGGGGGTAGCCCATCCGCGAAGCTCAGGGTTTCGGCAGCCGCGAGGCGATCGAGCCGGCGATCTCCTTCGCCCGGTCGCAAGGGCTTCCGCTCCCCTCGCGCGCCAGCAGCCGGACGGCGACATGTTCGACCTCGCGGTCCGAAAGCGGACGGTGCCGCCACGTCACGGCGCAGTTCGAACCGCCGAACTCCCGTATGTCGCCCGTGACACCGCTGCCGAGGTCGACCGGGGCCCCTTCGGGCACGAACGCGCCCCGCTGCAGTTCGACGGTCAGTGTGTCCCCGGCGCCCACCCACTCACAGATCCGCAGCGTCCGCGGCGCGGGCTGGGCGTTGGGCATGTTCTTGGTGACGACCGCGGGATCGGCGACCGCGCACGGGTCGAGCGGGAGGATGCCGCCAGGCTCACCGGGGCGGTCGACCTCGTGCGTGCGCAGCCGGGTGAGGGCCGCGCTCAGCATGTCGTCGGCGGCCTTGCAGGGATCGCCTTCCCGGCCGGGATGGGAGACGACGACGCCGAGCCGCCGGTCCGCCGGCAGCTGGGCGACCGAGTCGCATCCGCCGCTGATCGTGCTGCGCAGCAACGGAAGTCCTTCGGCGGTGCGGTCGGTCCGTTCGAGACTGCTCGCCGTCACACCTTCGCCGAGCCGCAGTTCGAAGGACACACCCTTGAGACCGGTGTACTTGCATCGGGCCGGGTAGAGCGAGTCCGTGTCCGCCTTCAGGGTGCCGAATTCCTGCACGAACCGGCCCGCGAGCACCTTGCACGGATCCACCAGGCGCAGGCGTTCCGCGCTGAGCGCCTCGGCCGCCGCCAGCGACGTCGTTCCCGGGCTCTCGGGTTTGGCGTAGTCGGCGATGGAGAGGCCGAGCGCCACGATCCCGGCGACCAGCAGCAGAACGACCCCGGCCAGCGAGCCGAACAGGATCTTCTTCGTCCGCGGCGCCATCTTCTTCGGCGGTGGCCGCCAGATCGGCAGCGGCAGGGCCAGCACCGAGCGCACTTCGGCGTCCTGCCGCTGGATCCGGGCGTGCACGGCGGGCGGCCAGGGCGCCGCCCCCGGCGGCACGGGGCCGAGATGGTCCAGGATCTGCTCCGGGGTCGGCCTCTGCGCGGGGTTCTTGGCGAGGCAGGGTTCGGCGAGCCGCCGGATCTCGTCCGGGACGGCGCTGAAATCCGCGGCGGCGTGCACGACGTTATACAGCGTTTGCGGTGCGGTCGGGCCGGTGAAGGGGCCGCGTCCGGTGGCCGCCATGACCAGGATCGCGCCGAGGGAGAACACGTCGCTCGCGCCGGTGACCTGCCCGCTGCCCGCCTGTTCCGGGGACATGAACGCGGGCGACCCGATGATCGCGCCCGTGCCGGTGAGTTCCTGCGCCTCCTCGGCCACCCGCGCGATGCCGAAGTCGATCACCCTGGGCCCGTCACTCGTCAGGATGATGTTGCTGGGCTTGAGGTCGCGGTGGATCAGCCCGGCACGGTGGATCTCGGTCAGCGCGGCGGCGAGCCCGGACGCCAGCAGGCGGACCGACTCGGCGGGCAGCGGCCCGGCGGCGTCCACCGCCTCCTTCAACGACGGCCCGGTGACGAAGACCGAGGCGAGCCACGGGGTTTCCGCCTCCGCGTCGGCGTCCATGACCGCGGCGGTGTAGGCGCCGGAGACCAGCCGCGAGGTGGCGACCTCGCGGCGGAACCGTTCACGGAAGCGTGGATCGTGCGCGAACTGGGCGTGCAGCTGCTTGACCGCGACGAGCCTGCCGTCCGGCGCCAGGCCGAGCACGACCCGGCCCATCCCGCCTTCACCGAGCTCGGCGACGATCCGGTACGGGCCGATCTGCCGGGGTTCGGCGGGGTGCAACGGTTTCACTGATCAGCCCTAGGGTTTCGGGAGTTTCGGCAGCAGCACTTCGGCGAAGCCCTTCGCCTTGTCGCATGCCTGACCGGCGGTCAGTTTGGTCCCGCTCGTGCTGAACGTCAGCTCGACGTTCTCGCCGTCACGATCGCTGATCTGCCGATGCCGCCAGCTCAGCGAGCAGGACGAGCGCGCGACACCGTCGTCCTTCTCGGCCAAGTACACGGTCTTGCCACCGATATCCAGCGTCGCGGTGTCGGTGTAGTAGGAGTCCTTCGACTGGAACGGCGGATAGCCCTTCAGGAGCTTCAGCCGCAGGCCGCCCGCCGCGTCGTACCGGCATTCGTGCAGGTGCTCGCGAATGGCTTCGACCACGGGCCCGATCAGCCGGTCCGCCGTCGCGGGGCCGACCAGCGCGCACGGGTCCAGCAGGGCCAGTGTGCCCGCCGGGAGTTCGCGTTCCTGGCCGCCCGCCCTGATCCGTTTCACCGTGTCGGTCAGCGCGGCCTTCACCACGGCGCAGGCTTCGTCCTTTGTGGACATCGAGTTCACCCGGGCGCTGAGACTGGTGTTCGCCACCCCGGTGATGGGCACCGACACGCCACAGGAGTCGTCGGATCCCTTGAGGGTCAGCGGAAGCCCTTCGAGCTCGCCGCTCGGTTCGCCGCTGACCAGGCCGCCGGCGATGTCCAGGTCCAGCCATTGGTCCGCGGGCGAGGAGTACGTGCAGGAGTCGAAGTCGACTGAGTTCTTCTTGGTCAGCTTCCCGAGTCCGGGCACGTCACGACCTTCGAGCACCTTGCACAGGTCGACCTTGCGCAGGTTGTCCGGGCCGAGCGGATCCGCGTTGACCGGGGTGGTCACCGGTACGTCCGGCGCCGCCGAACCGCTCGGCGCCGCGACGGCCGCAGGCGGGTCCTCTCCGTTCAGCGACACCGCGGCGACGACGCCACCGACGAGCAGCACCACGGCGGCCGCGGCGAGTCCCGCGTACAGGCCGCGCCGGGACCTCTTCGCCGGAGTCGGGTTCAGCAGCCGCCGGATCTCGGCCTGCTGGGTCTCGATGAGGTGCGAAACCACCGGCGGCCACGGGGTGACCATCGGCGGGATCGGACCCAGCCGCTCCAGCACCCAGGCCGGGGACGGCCGGTCCGCCGGGTTCTTCGCCAGGCACGGCTCGACGATCTGCCGGAGTTCCGGCGCCAGATGCCGCAGGTCGGGCTGGACGTGCACGACGTTGTAGAGGGTGTGCGGGGTGGACGTCCCGGTGAAGGGGTTCGATCCGGTCGCGGCCATCACCAGCAGCGCGCCGAAGGAGAACATGTCGCTCGCCGGGGTCAGCGGCTTGCCCTCGGCCTGTTCCGGCGACATGAACCCGGGCGAACCGATCACCGCGCCGGTGTGTGTGAGTTCGGAGTCGCCTTCGACGGCGCGGGCGATCCCGAAGTCGATCACCCGGGGGCCGTCACCGGTGAGGATGACGTTGCTCGGCTTCAGGTCCCGGTGGATCAGCCCGGCGCGGTGGATGTCGCCCAGCGCCAGCGCGAGCCCGGCGGCGAGATGCCGGACAGCCGTCGGCGGCAGCGGCCCGCCCGCCGAGACCGCCTCGGACAGCGCCGGTCCCGGCACGAACACCGAGGCCAGCCACGGTGTCGGCGCGTTCGGATCGGCGTCCATGACCGGGGCGGTGTACGCGCCGGACACCAGACGCGACGTTTCGACCTCCCGCCGGAACCGCTCGCGGAAGCCGGGGTCGTGCGCGAAACCCGGGTGGACCTGCTTGATCGCGACCAGGCGTCCGTCGGAGGAGATCCCGAGCAGCACCCGGCCCATCCCGCCCTCGCCGAGCGCGGCGAACACCCGGTAGCGCCCCACGCCGGTGGGTTCGCCGGTGTTCAACGGCTTCACGAAAGGCCCCCTTGTCCGGGGCCGATGGTACAAAACCACCCGTAAGTGTCACGCAGCGCGTCGGTCCGACCGGCCGAAATCCTTCAGCCGAAGACTGTTGGACACGACGAGCACCGACGACAGCGACATCGCGGCTCCGGCGATCAGCGGGTTCAGCAGTCCCAGCGCGGCCAGCGGGATCGCCGCGACGTTGTAGCCGAACGCCCAGGCCAGGTTCCCCCGGATGATCCGCAGCGTGCGATCGGCGAGCCGGATGGCGTCGGGGACCACGCGCAGGTCCTCGCGGACCAGCACGATGTCGGCCGAGCGCAGCGCGATGTCGCTGCCCTGGGCCATCGCCATGCCGAGATCCGCGGTGGCCAGCGCCGGGCCGTCGTTGATCCCGTCGCCGACCATCGCGACCCGCGCTCCCCCTGCCCTCAGCTCCTCGATGACCTGGGCTTTCTCCGCGGGCAGGACGCCGGCGCGCACGTCGGAGACGCCGATCTCGGCCGCGATCGCGCGAGCGGCGGCTTCGTTGTCGCCGGTCAGCAGCACGGTCCGCAGGCCGAGCGCGTGCAGGTCCTCGACGGCGGCCCGAGCCGACGGCTTCACGACGTCCCGGATCACCAGCTGTCCGGCGACCCACCCATCCGCCGCGACGAGGATCGCCGTCTCCCCGTCGTTCCCGGCGGTCCCGAAGTCGTCAGGGACCGCGATCTCGCGATCGGCGAACAGGCGCGCGTTGCCGACGAGGACCTCGTGTCCCTCGACCTCGCCTTTCGCGCCGAGCCCGGGCAGCGCGCCGAAACCCTCCACCGGGGGCAGGTCAGGCAGTTCGGCCCGGGCCGCGGTCACGACGGCGGCCGCGATGGCGTGTTCCGAACCGGCTTCCACGGCTCCGGCGAACCGCAGCACCTCACCGACGGTGAACCCGTCGGCGGGTCGGCACGTGGTGACGGTCATCTTCCCGGTGGTGACGGTGCCGGTCTTGTCCAGCACCACGGTGTCGACCGTGCGGCTAGCCTCGAGCGCGTCAGGTCCCTTGATAAGGATGCCCAGCTGCGCGCCGCGGCCGACGCCCGCCATGAGCGCGGTCGGCGTGGCCAGCCCGAGGGCGCAGGGACAGGCGATGATGAGGACCGCGACCGCCGCCGCGAAACCCTCCCGCGCGGGAGCCTCGCCGAGCAGCCACACCGCGAGGGTCAGCACCGCCACGCCGAGGACGGCGGGAACGAACACCGCGCAGATCCGGTCGACGAGACGTTGTACGGCGGCCTTGCGGGCCTGCGCGCGTTCCGCCAGCGCGGTCATCTGGGCCAGCTGGGTGTGCGCGCCGACCGCGGTCGCGCGGACGACCAGCCTGCCGTCCCGGTTCACCGAGGCACCGACGACCCGGTCTCCCCCGGTGACCTCCGCGGGTACCGGCTCCCCGGTCACCGCGCTGACATCCACAGTGGACAGTCCACTGTCGACGATCCCGTCCGCGGCGATCGACTCCCCCGGTTTCACCACGAACAGGTCGCCGACGGCCAGTTCGCCGATCGGGACCATCCGCTCGGCGCCGTCCCGCAGCACCCGGACGTCCTTGGCGGCCAAGGCGTCCAGCGCGGCCAGGAGCCCGGCGGCACTGCGCCGGGACCGGCTCTCGAAGTACCGGCCTGCCAGCAGGAAGGTGGTCACCCCGGCGGCGACGTCGAGGTAGATCGCGTCGGCTCCGGCCGCCGTCGGCCCGAAGCCGATCCAATACCCGGGTTCGGCGCCGCCCGCGAAAGCGGACCACGCCGACCACGCGAACGACGAGAGCACACCCAACGACACCAAAGTGTCCATACTGGACGAACGATGGCGGAGGTTCCGCACCGTGGCCCGGTGGAACGGCAGCGCGGACCAGAACACCACCGGAACGGCCAGGACGAGACACAGCAGTTCCCAGCCGGGGAATCGCAGCCGCGGCACCAGGGCGAGGGTGATCGAGAGATTCCCCAGCGGGATCGCCAGGAGAGCCGCGACGACCAGCCTCCGGCGGAGATCCCGGATCCGCTCGAAGCCGGTGTCCGGATCCTCTTCCCCGCGGATCTCCGCCGTGTAGCCGGATTTGCGGACGCGCTCGATGAGGGCGTCGTCGGCCAGCGCTTCGGGCACCTGCACGGTGGCGCGCTCGGTCGCGTAGTTCACCGACGCGCGGACGCCGTCCAGCTTGTTCAGCGTGCGTTCCACCCGCGCCGAACAGGCGGCGCAGGTCATCCCCGACACGGTCAGTTCCACCGTGCGGACGGCGGACTCCGGCGCGGAAATCGTCATTTCGTGGCACTCCCAGGATTCACCAGTGGTTCCTTGGTGGTGGAACAGGTGTCCCGGGTGGTGTCGCGAGGCAGATTACCGCCGCCGGGAACCGGACCCGTCGGCGGCCCGACTACTGCGGTGGTGGTGGAAACAGGTGTCCGGGGAGTGAGTGTCGATGGGGCGTCGGTGCCGGTGGTCGTGAGTGGCGATTCGGGTTAGGACCGACCGTGTCTCAGGTACCTACGATCGGGCGATTTCGCGTGACCCTAGGGACGGCACGCGTGACTGAGCGGACGGCGCACGTGATCAGACGGACGACACGCGATGGACTCGGCCGTCGCCGAGTGTCGTCCGGCTGATCACACGTGTCGTCCGCCTGGACACACGTGTCGTCCGCCTGGACACGCGAAAGTACTGAGCTTGGTCACCGTGGTCGTGAGTGGCGATTCGGGCTATCGAGAGGTATGGCAAAGGTGTCCTGTCAGGTACCAAGTCCGTGAAGGCTAACTTACTATTAACCCCCGATGGCAGCCGATGCGACACTCACGACCACCTGCACCGACCTGGAGGAGTATGCATCGTGACATCGATCATCAGGC
>NZ_NMQT01000063.1 GCF_002234405.1 Amycolatopsis thailandensis
CCCAGCCCCGCTCGCCGCTCGCTCCGCCCCTGCTCCGCTGCCCACGCGTCACGTTTAGCCCGCGAAAGTCGCTCTGCCCCGCTCCAGGGCACCGACGTGCGTTTAGCCCCCTAATCGCGATCTGCCCGGGTCCCGCTCGCCCGCCCACCGGATCGCGTTTAGCCCGCGAAAGTCGAGTCCGCCCGGTCGCGCTCCCCGCCGCCCCGGATCGCGATTAGGGGGCTAAACGCAGGTCGGCGGCAGGGGCCCCAGATCGCGGTTAGCCCGCGAAAGTCGCTCCGGCGGGGCCGGGACAGCAAAGCGGGGCGGCACTCCGGATGGAGTACCGCCCCGCTTCGGGGGTGGAACTAGTGCGCGTGGCCGTGACCGGCCGCGGCGGGCTCCTCTTCGGCCGGCTTCTCGACGACGGAGCTCTCCGTCGTGAGCACGAGCCGGGCGATGGAAGCAGCGTTCGCCACCGCGGACCGGGTCACCTTGACCGGGTCGACGATGCCGGCGGCCAGCAGGTCGGTGAGCTCACCGGTGGCTGCGTTGAAGCCGTGCCCCCAGTTCTGCTCCTGGACCTTGTTCACGATGACCGCGCCCTCGTGGCCCGCGTTGGTCGCGATCCAGAACAGCGGGGCGGACAGCGCGTCGCGGACGATGCGCACACCGGTCGCTTCGTCGCCCTCGAGGCCGAGGCCGCCGTCGAGCTCCTTGACCGCGTGCACGAGCGCCGAGCCACCGCCGGGCAGGATGCCCTCTTCGACGGCCGCCTTGGTCGAAGCCACGGCGTCCTCGATGCGGTGCTTACGCTCGTTCAGTTCGGTCTCGGTGGCCGCGCCGACCTTGATCACCGCGACACCGCCGCCGAGCTTCGCCAGCCGCTCCTGCAGCTTTTCGCGGTCCCAGTCGGAGTCGGTGTTCTCGATCTCCTTGCGGATCTGCGAAACGCGCCCGGCGATGTCGTCCTTGGTGCCGGCACCGTCGACGAGCGTGGTGTCGTCCTTGGTGACGACGATCCGGCGCGCGTTGCCCAGCTGGGCCAGCGTGGTCTCGGACAGCTTGTGCCCGATCTCGGCCGAGATGACCTCGCCGCCGGTGACGACCGCGAGGTCGTCCAGGAACGCCTTGCGGCGGTCACCGAAGAACGGCGCCTTGACCGCGACGGCGGTGATCGTCTTGCGCAGCGAGTTCACGACGAGGGTCGACAGCGCTTCACCGTCGACGTCCTCGGCGATGATCAGCAGCGGCTTCTTCGCCTCGACGACCTTCTCCAGCACCGGGAGCAGGTCGGCCAGGGCCGAGATCTTCTCGCGGACCAGCAGGATGTAGGCGTCCTCGAGGATCGCCTTCTGCTCCTCCGGGTTGGTCGCGAAGTGTGCCGACAGGAAACCCTTGTCGAACTGCACACCCTCGGTGATCACGAGCTCGGTCGCCAGCGTGGACGACTCCTCGATCGTGATGACGCCGTCTTCGCCGACCCGCTCGACGGCCTCGCCGAGCAGGGCGCCGATGGCCGCGTCACGCGAGGTGACGGTGCCGACCTGGGCGATGTTGTCGCGGCCCTTGACCGGGGTCGCCTTCTCCTTGAGGACCGCGATGACCTTCTCCGCGGCGGCCTCGATGCCACGGCCGACGGCGGTCGGGTTGGCACCGGCGGCGACGTTGCGCAGGCCGACCTTCACCAGCGACTGCGCGAGCACGGTCGCGGTCGTGGTGCCGTCACCGGCGACGTCGTTGGTCTTGGTGGCGACGCTCTTGGCGAGCTGGGCGCCGAGGTTCTCGAACGGGTCGTCGAGCTCGATCTCGCGAGCGACGGTGACACCGTCGAGGGTGATGGTCGGGCCACCGAACTTCTTGTCGAGCACGACGTGGCGACCGCGCGGGCCGAGGGTGACCTTGACCGCGTCGGCGAGCTTGTTCACCCCGCGCTCGAGCGCGCGACGAGCGTCCTCGTCGAAACTGATCTGCTTGGGCATGCCTGTTCCGCTTACCTTCCAGTCTTACTGCTCGGGAAACACGAACGCCCCGTTCCCCGGCAATGCGGGGCCCGGGGCGTCATGCGCTGAGAGCGGACGTCAGTTGATGACGGCCAGCACGTCGCGGGCGGAAAGGATCAAGTAGTCCTCGCCGTTGTACTTCACTTCGGTGCCGCCGTACTTGGAGTAGATGACGACGTCGCCGACGGAAACGTCGAGCGGGACGCGGTTGCCCTTGTCGTCGATGCGGCCCGGGCCAACGGCCAGAACCTTGCCCTCCTGGGGCTTCTCCTTGGCGGTGTCGGGGATGACGAGGCCGGAAGCGGTCGTCTCCTCGGCCTCACTCGTCTGGACAACGATCTTGTCCTCGAGCGGCTTGATGTTCACGCTCACCGGGTTGACCTCCACGGTCGTCGAAAGCGTTGGCAGGATGAGTTACGGCTCCTACCACCCCCGCCGTCGCGGGTGCCGGGGCGTGTTCGGGCCGTGCAATTAGCACTCTAGCCATGTGAGTGCCAGCTTCGCAAGGAGGGTCCGCTCACCCTGCGGAAACTTGGCCTCTGAGCGCCTGACCGGCCGTTTTGTTCCGCCAGGGTTCCGCGCCGCTCTCAATCGCGCTCGCCTGCTCACAGTCAGTATGCCCGCTGACGGAGCAGCCTCGGCCTGCCGTCGGCTGGTCTCGATGCTCGCGTCTAAGCGTCTGCCGCCATGCTCCCCTGCCGCCTGCGAACGGGCACAGATGAGCGGCGGCTCTCCTCCCCCATCTTCCTCGCCCCTGCCATCGTTAGCGCCGGGTCGACGGTGTCAAGGGTGGGCGAAGCTCATCGCGAAGCGACGCCGTAGGCGCCCTTGATGGCGGCGGGTCGGGGTTAAAGGATCGCGCGCGAGGGATGGCCGCCGCCGGGGACGCGTGCCGTAACACTGATCGACTTGGCCGCGACGTTCGCCGCATGTGGTTCGACGTCTGCGCCGCTGTCGGCGGTGCGTACACCTGGCCGAGCTTCCGGCGGGCCGCCCGGCGACCGGCGGCCGGAGCGGAGCGGCAGGCCGTCCGTGTCGCCTCTCGGGCGAGCCCGCCGAACGCGAGGTGACGTACGCGCCGCCGACGGCGGCGCCTTGATCCCATAGAGCCAAGTTCGGCAAGTGGCACAAGATTCGAGCAGTCCCAGCTACCAGGAAGTGAGGTTTCCTTGCAGAACTTACGAGCCTTACTTGGCGATCGCCTACTCTGTTTTCTACTAGCCTGCAATTCGGACATCATAAATAGCGCAGATCCTGAACTATCGGATCAGCAGATGGAAGTACATGACAAACTCCAACAAATATGCACCCACATCTCCAGCGCAGAAGAGTTTCATCGACGGTGGGCAATCTCAGGAATTCTCTTAGAATTCCACAGCGCCGTAGGCACAACCTGGGCAAATGCCTGCCGCTCCTACTGCGGCGGGCAGATCGACTATAGCCCCAGCCCTAGCGATAAATGTCGAGAACTGCTTGCAGTACTTGCTCGCGATCTATACCCAGGTTTCTTGTTACCTGAACGAGACGACGGGTTCGGCATGACCGTCGACCCCATCATTTCCAGCGCAACCCACAACCACCCTGCTCGACTCGATTTTTGCCGAGAAATACTAAAAGATTCATCTTTAAAGCTCTTATTCCCTGACCAAGATCCCAGACATATTGACGATGAAACTCGCCTTTACGAGATGACCTCCTTCCTTCAATTTTCCAACGGGAGCGGTAGGTCATTTCAATTAGCCGGACTAGCCGAGCACATCTTAAGGTCCGCGTATTCCAGACTTCTATTTGACTCCACTGAAGCTAAGCCTTTTTCTTCACACGTAGACGACGTGCTACAAGATGTTAGAACGATGGCTAAAGGTGAACCCGCTGCTATACCGGCAATCGTCAGACTATCGGAGATAGAACTTCCCGAGGGGGAAGAAATTAGATTTGAGGACGCCGTCCTGAGCCCCTTGAGTGACGCTCATCGGCGACTTCCATCAAATCAGCCCAGCGCCTCAGCGATCCTCACAACAACCGCACAAACACGTCTGCTCGAAATACGCAAATGGGAGACATTTGAGCGCAATCTCCATGACGATCACAAGAAATATGAGCGCCAATATGAAGAGTGGTTCCGAGATTTTAGAGACTCAGTTGACCTAATTCGATTCGCGATCATATGCGCTTCAACAAGCGACTCATACCTAGCACCCAAGCAAGTCTCCGCAACGTTCCTTGACCCGTTCTCCCCCATGCCCAGCTCTAGCGAATCCGCCATGCAATTCTCAATGAGAAGAGAAACGGTTCAGAGTCATCAAGTCGAGGAAATAGAGAATTGGTACAAGCGGCTCAAGGCGGAGCCGCATACTCTGAAGATCGCAATGCGTCGAATACTCGCCGCAACCAGCGAGAGAATTGACCCAGTAGATGGATTTATTGACGCGGTAATGGCATGGGAAAACATGTTTAGCGGAACACCGGAGACGTCCTTGCGGGTCTGCGGGGCGATAAGCAAGCTCTTAGAGCCGAGTGACATCGACAGGCGTCGAACCCTATTTGCCGAGCTAAAGCGACTATACAGGCTTCGTAGCAACCTGGTCCATGGCGCAGATACGGAACCCTCGATGCGTGAAATGCTAGTCCATCGAGATAGGGCCATTGAAATAGCGCTTAATTCGATGCGAGAGATCTACAATCACCAAGGATTTCCGGGAGAAAAATCCGCGACTCGCAGCGACAGCATTCTTCTATGGACCATAGAAGAATTGGAAAGGCGGCCGTAAATCTAGTTTCAAGCCCGAACTTACCGTACCGAGTTCGTCATTCGATTTCCGCGAATCATCTAACGCGCAGGCGCTAGAGCTACTTTTACTGTTAGCCTGGGGGGTATGCGTGGTGCGGGTGATCAGCTCAGCATTGGGGAGCGTATTGCCTTCTACCGGCGGCGGCGTGGTCTGTCGCAGGCGGTTCTTGCCGACCTGGTGGGCCGGACTGAGGACTGGCTGAGCAAGATCGAGCGCGGGGAACGCGAGATCCGCCGCCTCGATGTGCTGGCCGACGTAGCGCGGGGCCTGCGGGTGACGCTGGGAGATCTCCTCGGCGAGCCCGTGCTGATGGAGGACGAGGACAAGAACGACGACGTCCCGGCCATCCGAGACGCCCTGATGGCTCCTCGGCGGTTGTCCCGCACCTTGTTCTCCTCGGCCATGTCGCCGGAGTACATCGACCCGGCCCCGGTGGCTCAGCTGGTGGAGGGTGCCTGGTCCAGCTATCAGAAGGGTGACCTTGGCCGTGTCGTGGCCGCGCTGCCGGGTCTGATCAAGACCAGTCAGGGCATGGAGTCCGCCTCGGCCGATGACGCGGCCTACCGGCGGGCCTGCGCTGCGGTGTCGGCCCGCGTTCACCACCTGGCCGCAACCACGCTGAGCAAGATCGGTGAAGCTGACCTAGCGTGGATCGCGGCAGAGCGCGCCATGCAGGCTGCCGACGAGGCCGATGACCCGCTGGTCCTGGCCTCGGCTGCCCGCTCGGGCACTCACGCGCTCCTGGCCGTCGGTCGGTTTGACGACGCGCTTGAGCTGGGCGACGCGGCTGCGAAGTGGCTGGTCCCGAGGATGCGCGACGGTGATCCGGCTGCACTGAGTCTCTACGGGATGCTCTACCTGCGGACGGCCGTCGCCGCTGCTCGGCAACAGGACCGGTCGACGGCCAACGAGCTGCTGTCGCACGCGGGCCGCGCGGCCGATCAGCTCGGCGTGGACGCGAACTACTGGCAGACCGGGTTCGGCCCGGCCAACGTCGAGCTTCACCGCCTGTCTGCGGCGCTGGATCTGGGCGACATTTCGCAGGTGATCGAGTCGGCTCCGAGGATCAGCGTCGACCACCTGCCGGTAGAGCGGCAGGTCACGCACCTGATCGACTTCGCGCGGGCGTTGAGCCTGGTCGCGAAGGATGACGAGGCGTTGTCGGCGCTGCTGACGGCTGAGCAGAAGGCTCCGGGGATCGTCCGGCACAGTACGGCGGTGCGGGAGGTCGTGCGGTCGATGTATCGCCGCGCTCCGGCGACGGCTGGTAAGAAGTCCTCGCCCTTGTTGGCGTTGGCTGAGCGCTGCGGCGCGGTGAGGTAGGTCGGGTGGCGTCGCGTGTTCTGGGCCTGGTGGGCTCGGGTGCTGGTGGTGTTGAGGACCTTCTTCCGCGCGTGATCCGGCCTCTCCAGGAGGACGGCTGGACGGTCGCGGTGACCCTGACTCCGACGGCGGGGCGCTGGCTGGACGAGAACGGCGGCCGCGCCGAGATCGAGGAGGCCACCGGGTTCCCGGTCCGGGTCGAGCCCCGCACGCCGGCCGAAACCAGCCCCCATCCCGCCCCGGACTGCTACCTGGTCGCGCCCGCCTCGGCGAACATGGTCGCCAAGCTCGCGATGGGCATCGCCGACAATCAAGCTCTGACGCAGGTCAACGAGGCCATCGGCACGCTCAACCTGCCGGTCGTCGTCTTCCCGCGCGTGAACGCCGCGCACGCTCGTCACCCGTCCTGGGAAACCCACCTCGACGCGCTGCGGCGCGCTGGCGTGCGTCTCGTGTATGGGAACGACGTGTGGCCGCTGCACGAACCGCGGAGCGCTCCGGGCCGTGAGCTGCCCTGGTCAGCGGTGCTTTCCGCGGTGAACGAGGCCGTCCCTCTCCCCCTCTAATCCCTACCCGGACAGTTTGTCCGGGGTGAGGCTCCTCACTGGGTGTCTCCTGTGTCCAGCGCGCCCGACCGGGCTCGCCGAGACCGAGACACCGGGAGAGCACACATGGGCATTCACGTGGTGATTCAGCCCCTCGTCGGCTACGGCGCGGCGGTGGTCTCACCATCTCCTGGCGTTCGTCAGCTCGTCGCCGGAAGCGAAGAAACCTCCTTCATCGTCCAGGTGCCCGCCCGTATCGGCGGCCTGATGGACACCGCACGGTTCGCGCAGAGTCTCGCGGCCGCTGCCAGCGAGTTCAGCGAGTGGTGCGAGACCCAGCACCGAACGCGCTCGCATTCCTCTTCCTTCACCGATCACTGGTCCGACGCTGCCGACGAAACCGTCACGCGCAAGAACGACTGATCACACGAACCTAGGAGCAACAAATGGCTATCTACAAGGGTTTTCGGTTCCCCATCGAGTTCGACGAGGCGTTCGGTCAGGGCTTGGTCATGGTCGGTGAGGTGTCGCCGGACAACGAGTACCAGTCACGCGAGGACAGGTCGTCGGGTCGTCCGGCGCGTCAGCGGGTCGACGAGGTGACGGGCAAGCGTCAGTGGAAGGTCACGGTGACCGACCCGGACGAGGTCAAGGCGAAGCGCGCGTCGTTCGAGATCACGCTGCTCGCCGATGTGCAGCCGGTGCCGACCACGTCGGAGGTGCTGCCGGGAATGCGTCCGATCGAGCTGGAGGGCCTGACGGCTGAGCCGAAGGTGGCTGGTCAGGGCGAGTTCAAGTACCAGTCCTACCTGTTCCGCGCGACCGGCTTCAAGGCCGCTGCTTCGGGTGGGGCGTCGAAGTCGTCGCGGACCTCGGGCGCCGCCGAGTCAACGCCCAAGGCTGCGTGATGCAGGGCGGGGTGCCGGGGAGCCACGGTGTGGCCGTGGTTTCTCCGCATCTGGTCCAGGCGTGGGAGATGGCTTACCGCCACTACAGCGCGCTGAGGGCACAGACTGCCCAGGTCGTCGACCCCTTGGCGGCGCACGACGTGGGTGTTGCTTCCCTCGCGGTGGCGTCGGCCTGGCGGGACCTCCTGGCGGAAGGCCAGTTGCCGTGGTGGGTGCTCGCGGCCGTGACAGCGGCGGCTGAGGGATTCGAGGAGAACGCGCGGTCGTGGGAGATCCGCGCTTACAGCGAGGAGGGGCAGGGCCGTGGCGTTCAACGCGATGTGGAAGCCGGGGCCGCAGGCGGTCGCGGGAATGCAGGGCAATGGTTCGGCGAACCCGGCCCTGGTGATCTACCTGGACCCGGACAGCCTGGCGATCATGCCGCCGTCCGACCCGGCCGCGTGGCCGGAGTTCATCCGGCTCCTTCGCCAAATCCGCGACAGCGCGGACGAACTGGCCGTGTTCCTCGGCAAACACGCGGCGGTGCGCAATGACGACTCCGGGCCGGAATGAGCCGCAGACCCTCAAGGACGCGCACCTGGTCGCCTCGGCTCGTCGGCCGAAGCCCGGGTCGAACAGGTCGACGTGGTTGAAGTTCCATAAAGAGAACGCGCGCATGTATCAGGCCGTGTCCGATGTGGACCGCGCGCACCACCACGAACTCAAGTACTGGGTCGGTTATGAGGAGCGGAAGGCCGAGGAGGTGGCCGCGCAGATCCAGAAGGAGAAGTCGCAAGTCAGCTGAAAACTGAATGACAGAGCGAAAAACGCACGTGAGGACGTGCGGCGTACAAACACGTCCTCAATCGCTTTTCTTGTCCTGTAAGGCGCAGAAGCGGAATCCGGCTACCAACCTTGCCGCTCCTGCGCTGTCCACAACCTCTGGAAGTGAACAATGACAACGCTAAACGATGGCAACAAACGTCCGCTAGACGGGGTCACCCGAACGCGCTGCACAGTCTGTAAGCGGTTCGCGAAGCTGCTGCCCGGCGAGAAGGAATGCGCTCCCTGTCAGGGAATGCTCCCGCTGGACCTGACCGGCGGTGATCGCCGATGAACGGGATCGGTGTCCTTCTCATCGGCGGCGGCGTGCTCGGCGTGGTGGTGTGGCTGCTGCACAAGCTCGGTCGCGCGCTCGCCACGATCCTGGAAGTCCTGGCGGCGGCCGCATTGGTGTTCATCGCCCTCTGGTGGCTGCTCAAATCGTTGCTGTGGCTGGCAAAGCAAGTCGTCACGCGCTGGCGGACCAGTCTCACAGTGGTGGCGCTCGTGGCGTGGTGGCAGTACCTCGGGTGGCTGCCCCTGGCGATCGTGACAGCCTCGGTCGTCGCCGTGCTGGCGTCGTGGCAGCTGATCGACGTCGTGTCCTACGACCACCACTGCGGCCGGTTCCTCCGGTCCTGGTGGATGCGCTGGGCGGTCTACGCGCGCAAGCTCCCGGCCTGGCTGCACGCCTGCGGGCTGAGCATCCGGGACGAGACGCTGCCGGTGGAAGTGACGGTGAACCTGGTCGGCCGTCGACGTTTGCTGTCCCGCAAGGCCGCCTCGGCATCACGGGCCGTTCAGGTGCCGAAGGTGCTCAAGGTCCGATCGGGGCCGTCGTGGGATGAGGTGCGGGTGCAGCTCGTTCCGGGGCAGAAGCCCGAGGACTTCGACGAGGCCGCGCGGGCGCTGGCGGTGGCGCGCAAGGTCAAGCGGTGCCAGGTGCGGGAACTGGAGCCCAACGTGGTCTCCATCGACTTCCAGCGCCGTGACCTACTCAAATCCGCGGTGACCTCCCTGCCGGTTCCTGACCTGGTGTCCCTCGATGGGCTCGGCGTGGATCTGCGGCATGTGTGGTCCGGGACCACGGAGTACGGCTCGGACTGGCGGGTCCCGCTGGTCGGCTCGGGTGCGCACTGCCTGACCGCTGGCGCGACCGGATCGGGCAAGAACTCGGTGATGTGGTGCCCGCTGGTGTCAGCCGCACCCGCGATTCGGTCCGGTGTGGTCCGGGTGTCCGGCATCGACCCCAAAGGGATGGAACTCGCCTACGGACGCGGGATCTTCGCCCGGTACGCGGTGACCGGTAAGCAGGCGCTCGAACTCCTCGACGGCCTGCTTGAGGAGATGGAAGCCCGCAAGCACGAGTTCGCCGGACGCGTGCGCATGATCCCGATCAGCGTCGAGCATCCGCTAGAGGTTCTGGAGTTCGACGAGATCAGCGCGTTGACCAAGTACACCGACCGCAAGACCCGTGACGCGATCGTGGAAAAGGTCGCGCTCCTCACCACGCAAGGCAGGGCCTTGGGGATCACGGTGCGCGGCTACGTGCAGGAACCAACCAAGGACACCGTCCCGGTTCGTGAGCTGTTCCCGCGCCGGGTGTGTCTGCGGGTGACCTCGAAGACGCATGTCGGGATGGTGCTCGGCGACGGCGCTTACGAACGCGGTGCGTGGGCGAACCGGATCGGTGATTCCGAAGCCGGTGTCGGCTACGTCTGGGGCGAAGGCGTCCGCGAACCCCTGCGCGTCCGGGCCGGATGGGTCGCCGACGAGGAGATCAAGGCGCTGGAGAACTACGTGACCAACTGTGGCGCTCACGTAGTTGGACTCTCCGAGGGGAGGGCAGCGTGAACCGGCTGATGGTCTTCCTCGACGCGATCCGCGATCACCTCGACTCGTTCGCGCTGCCTCCGTCCGCGTCCGTGCGGGTTGGGGTGGGTCCTGATCCGATCACGGTGCAACTCGACTCCGACCGTCTGGAGGACGTTGCCCGTGGGCTGCTCACCTGGGCTGCCTCGCTTGACGACGTGACGGCTTCGCTGTGGCGTCCTGCGGGCGGCGGGTCGGTGCACCTGGAACTGAGCGGCCGGACTCCCTGTGGCATCCCGGTGGTGGTCTACGGCGGTGTCTGGTTCGACGAAGCCACGTTCCCGGACCTGCCTGCGGGGATGCGGCAGGAGATGCCGGTGTTCGTGCTGCGGCAGTGGAACGCCCCTGGGGAGGTGGCTGCCTGATGAGTACCCAGGAATCCGCGGTGACTATGCCGGCCAAAACCCGGGCGGCTCGGATGCGTGAGCCTCTGGCGTCGGACGTGGTGAAGGCGACCGCTGAGAAGCACGGGGTTTGTGTTCGGCCGTTCACGATGGAGGTCGGCGATACCGACACCGGAGAGCTTCGCTACGTCCCTGTCCCGTGTGGATCGACGGTCGAGTCGGTGTGCCTGCCGTGTGCCCGGAAAGCGAAGGCGCTGCGACAGGTTCAGTGCCGCGAGGGTTGGCACATCGACACCGAACCGGACTTCACCCCAGAGCCGCCCTCCGAAACCCAAACAGAGTTGTTGGCGTTCCGGGCTGACCTCGTCGCCGCCTACCTGCAAGAGACCAACCAGGCCGAAGCCGACGAACTGCGCGAGGAAATCCAGGGAGTCGACGACGAACTTCGGCAACTCGGGATGCGCGGCCGCCTCCCCTCGATCGACCTGCCCACGAAGAAGGCGGTCAAGCGGTCGACCAAGCGGCGGCAGGACGCGCCGAACCTCCCTCGACGCAAGGTCGCCAAGACCACGCTCGGACGCGAGTATGCGGGACGGTTCCGGCCGTCGATGTTCGTCACGCTCACCTGCGACACCTACGGCCCGGTCCGCTCCGACGGTGCACCGGTCGACCCGGCGACCTATGACTATCGGCGGGCGGCTCGGGACGCCGTGCACTTCTCCGCGCTGGTGGACAGGTGGTGGCAGAACCTGCGGCGCGTGGTCGGGTGGGACGCGCAGTACTTCGCGACCGTTGAACCGCAACGGCGGGCGGCTCCGCACCTGCACGCGGCGATTCGGGGATCGGTGCCGCATGACGTGATCCGGCAGGTCACCGAAGCGACTTACCACCAGGTCTGGTGGCCTGCCCACGACAAAGTGGTCTACGTCGACCGGATGCCCCTGTGGGACGGCGACGCCCGGGTGTTCGTCGACCCGGACACCCGCGAACCGCTTACCTCGTGGGACGACGCGGTAGAAGCCGTGGAAGACCCGGCGCACGTGGTCACCTTCGGCCATCAGGTCCACTCCAAGGGCATCCTCGGCGGCACCGAAGAAGCCGGACGGCACATCGGCTACCTGACCAAGTACCTCACAAAATCCACCGGTGAGGTCGTCGAAGCCGACACCACCCGGCAGAAGGACCACCACGACCGGTTCCACGCGGAACTGTCGGTGACACCCTGCTCTCCTCGCTGCGCGGTGTGGCTGCTCTACGGCATCAACCCCAAGGGCGCCAACGGAAAGACCACACCAGGGCACTGCAAAGGAAGGGCGCACCGGCGGACCACGCTCGGCCTGCCAGGACGCCGAGTGCTGGTGTCGCGCAAGTGGTCGGGGAAGACGCTCGTCGACCACAAGGCGGACCGGAAAGCGTTCGTCCTGCAAGCGCTGGCGGCGGTCGGGATCGAGAAACCGGCACCGGACCCGGCTCGGTTGGTCTGGCGCAAGGTCGACTCCGGGGATCCGTTTGTGCCGCCTCGGGACCACCTGGTGATGCACGCGATCTCGGAACGCATCACCTGGAAAGCCGAGTACGACAAAGCACTGCTAGCCGCGCAGAGTCCGCCAGATCTTTCGGCAACTCCGCTCGCTGCCTGACTTTGGGGGACGCCATGAACGACAACATTGCACGACTGGACACCCTTCTCAGCACTCCTGAGCTCTGCGATTTCCTCGGCATCAGCCGGGACACGCTCTACGAGTGGCGAGAGATCAACACGGCTCCTCCTGCGATCAAGCTGCCCAACGGCCACTTGCGGTTCGCGCTGACGGCGGTGCGCGAGTGGCTGAGCGGCAGGCAGGAGCGTGCGGCATGAAACCGACGCATCAGGTCCGGCTGTGGGAGATCAAGACCATGCCGCCGGACAAGAAGACCGGCAAGAAGCGGCGGCGTCCCTACGGCGTCCGCTGGATCACTGCTGGCCGAGAGCACTCGCAATGGTTTGCTACCAAGGCTTTGGCGAAAGCTGAGCTGTCCAAGCTCCAGCAGGCCATGAACCGCGGTGAGACGTTCGATATCGAGACCGGGCTTCCGGAGTCGATGTACCGGGAGGAGCGATCACCGACGCTGCTTCGGGTCGTCCGTGAGTACCTGGATCACGTCTGGCCGGACCTGTCGCCGAACTCGCGCGGGCGTCTCGTCGACGGGCTAGCCGTTGCGGTGCAAGGGTTCCTGACCGAGGAACCAGACTTTGACCCTGCGGTGGTCCGGCGTGTGCTGACTACGTTCGTGCTCCCTCCAGACGGGTCGACCGTTGAACCGACGACGGAAGGGCGGGAGGTTGCGGCGTGGCTTGCGGACCATTCGCGTCGGGTTGTCGAGCTGGCCGACCAGGACGGCGTGACTGAGGTCGGGCGGGCGCTGCGGACCAACCTGGACGGCAAGCGTGCGGCCAACAGCACAGTGGACACCAGGAAGGGCGCGCTTGTGCAGGCGCTTGGGTTCGCGGTCGACAAGGCGTATCTCGGCGAGAACCCGTTCTCCGGGCTGAACCTGGTCAAGTTCCGGGATGTGCAGGCCGTTGACCCTGGCGTCGTCGTGAACCCGCTCCAGGCTCGGGAACTGCTGGCCTCGGTCAGCTACGTGCGGCCTCGCTGCCGGAACCGATCGTGGCGGCCGTTCTTCGCGGCGCTCTACTACGGCGGTGTCCGGCCGAGCGAGGCTCGGTTCCTGGCTGAGCAGCATTGCGAGTTGCCTCGGACCGGCTGGGGTGCGCTCGTGCTTCCGAACTCACTCGGTCGGTCGGCTGCGCGGTACAGCGACGACGGGCAGACGTACCAAGTTCGGTCGCTGAAGCATCGGGCGGACACGGCGACCCGGACCGTGCCGATCCCGCCGGTACTCGTCCGGCTCTTCCTCGATCATCTGGACGAGGTTGGGACCGGGCCTGACGGGCGACTGTTCTGGGGCAAGGACGGTGCCCCGATCAGTAACGCTTCGTACACGGATATCTGGCGTCGGGCTCGGCTGTTGGGTCTGCCGCCTCGCCTGGCGGGCTCGATGCTGGCCGGACGTCCGTATGACCTACGTCACGCTGCCGTCTCGTCGTGGATCGCGGCCGGTGTGCCTCTCCCTGACGTGGCGGACCGGGCGGGGCACACGGTGGACATGCTGACGAAGGTCTACGCGAAGTTCGTCCACGGAACCCGGTCGACGGCGAATCGCAAGATCGAGATGTTCCTAGACGATGATCTCGGCTAGGCGCGGTACGGTGGATGTGCCCTCGGATGAAACACCAGGTCCGGGGGCATGTTCGCGTTCCGGGCTTGTTCCGTGGCTGTTCCGTGGACACCACCAAGCGGCCGGTGATCGTCACAGACAGTCCCAGACGCCAGTTCTTCGGCAGTTTCGCGTTATGACTGACAGGAGCCCGAATTTGGGCCTGGACCGGAACCTCTTGCAATCACCTTGAGTGACTGAAATCCCGCGAGCCTTCTAGCCATGTGAGTGCCAGCTTCGCAAGGAGGGTCCGGTCACCTTGTCTCCGAGCGCCTGACCGGCCCTTTTCCCGCAGGGCATGCCCGTCTGATCAGGGCCCCTTGGCTCCGAGTGCCGAATTCGGACCGCATACGCCGATGCGCCCCTACCTTCGGATCGACGCATGCCGGAGGGGAAGAAACGATGTCGCCGCTCCTCGCGCGGAACAAGCTGCCCGTGTACCTGCGGCTGATGCGGGCGGACAAGCCGATCGGCGCGCTGCTGCTGCTCTGGCCAACGCTGTGGGCGCTGTGGATCGCCGGTCCGCCGTCGCCATGGATAGTCGCCGCCTTCGTCGCCGGGGTGTGGCTGATGCGCGCGGCGGGCTGCGTGGTGAACGACTACGCGGACCGAGGGTTCGACGGTCACGTCAAGCGCACCGCGAATCGTCCTCTGGCCGGTGGCGCGGCGACGGGCAGGGAGGCGCGCTGCCTGTTCGGCGTCCTGGTGCTGCTTTCCTTCCTGGTGGCCACGACGCTCAACCTGTTGACGGTCGTGCTCTCGGTGGTGGCACTGGCGCTGGCGTGCGCGTATCCCTTCGCGAAGCGCTACACGCATCTGCCGCAGGTGGTGCTGGGCGCGGCGTTCGGCTGGTCGATTCCGATGGCCTTCGCCGCCTCGGCGGGATCCTTGCCGCCGGTTTGCTGGCTCCTGTTCCTCGCCAACCTCTTGTGGGTCGTCGCGTACGACACGCAGTACGCCGCGGTCGACCGGGACGACGATCTGAAGATCGGCGTGAAGTCCACGGCGATCCTGTTCGGCCGTCACGACAGACTGGCCATCGGCGTCCTGCAAGGCGCGATGCTGGTGCTCATGGTGGTGGTCGGCCGTGTGGGCTCGCTCGGCTGGGAGTTCGACCTCGCCGTCGTGGTCGCGGGCGCGTTGTTCGTCCACCAGGGCAGGCTGACCGCGAGTCGCGAGCGGGACGGCTATTTCCGGGCGTTCATGAACAACAACCTGGTCGGCATGGTGCTCTTCCTGGGCCTCCTGGCAGCGGATCGCGTTTAGCCCGCTAAACGCAGGTCGGCGGCCGGAGCGCGATTAGGGGGCTAAACGCAGGTCGGCGAGGGTGGTCACCAGGGCATCGGGGTCGAGGGCGGCGAGAGTCCGGCGCTTGGCGGGCGTCGTCGCGAGAGCGACCGAAGCGACTCCGGCGGCGCGAGCGGCCAGGACGTCAGCGGCCGAGTCCCCGATCATCACGCACTGGCGAGGCGAAGTGCCGAGAGCCTTCACAGCGGCGTCGAGGAGTGCCGGATGAGGCTGAAGGCGCGCGGGGTCGCTCGTCGTCCGGGCGCTGATCCGGCGGACGTCCTCGGCGAGTTCGTGCAGCCCTAGGAAGGACCTGACCGCGTCGACGGAGTTGTTGCTGACGATCGTCACCGCGAGTGAACCCTTGCGCGCTCCACTCGCGGAGCACCTCCGCGGCGCCGGGAGCCGGCGAAACCTGCGCGACGGCCTCGCCTTCCAACCGGCCGAGCTGCCGCTCCACGACATACGCGGCGTTCGGACCGCACGAGGCCGCGAACCGGAGCACGTCGAACGGATCGGCGGACGTTCTTACTTCCGCGGGCAGATCGGGTTCGACGAGACGCTTGAGCCTGTCCGCCACCTCGCTCGCCGGAAACCTGGCGAACACGTCGCACACCGGACCGTCGAAGTCGAGGAAGACGTGGTCCTTCTCCCGCAGAAGCTCCTTCGCCCCAGTCATGCCCCCACCTTGCCACCGACCTGCGTTTAGCCCCCTAATCGCGATCTGCGGGGACCTTACGGAAGAGGCGGGTTTCTGGTTAGGTTCCGACCATTGGGGTCGGTCCTGTTCAGCCAGACCTAGTCACTGGGGGTATACGCCCATGCCGCGTCCCTTCCGTCCCGTCACCCTCGAGCCGCTCCGGCGCCGGTCCAAACGGACCGCCGGGCTCGCGGTCCTCTCTCTCGCCGCCGGGCTCCTCGCCGCCGTCCCTGCCGAAGCCGCTCCGGCGGATCAGCAGCGCCAACGCGACTTCGCGGCCGCCGCGCGGGAATTCGGCGTCCCCGAGCACGTCCTGCTCGGCGTCTCTTTCCTGGAGTCGCGCTGGGACTTCAACGCCGGCACCCCGAGCACGTCCGCCGGTTACGGCCCGATGCACCTGACCGACCTGCGCGAAGCGGGCGCAGGCACGCATCACGACGAAGGCGGGGAGGACCCACGCGGCGACGAAGCCCGCCAGCCGAAGCTCCCTGTGACCCCGGCACCGAAGCCGCCTCCCCCAGGTCTCCAGACCATCGACGAGGCGGCCGCGCTGATCGGCCAGAACGTCAAGACGCTGCGTACGGACACCACGCAGAACATCCGCGGCGGCGCCGCTCTGCTGGCGAAGTACCAGCGCGAAGCCGGCGACTGGCACGCCGCCGTCGCGCGCTACAGCGGCGCGAAGGACGAAGCGGGAGCCCGCTCCTTCGCCGACGAAGTCTTCGACACCATCTCCAAGGGCGTCAGCCGTAAGACCGACGACGGCCAGAACGTCACCCTCGCCGCCACGCCGGTGAGCCCCGCACGCGCACAGACCGAAGACGCCAAGACCGAGTGCCCGAAGAAGGTCTCGTGCCTTTCGGTCCCGGCGCCGTACCAGGAGCTGCCGAACAACGACTACGGCAACCACGACAAGGCGGACCGGCCGAAGAGCCAGAAGGTCGAATACATCGTCATCCACGACACCGAGGGCTACTGGGACACGGCGATGGACCTGGTCCGGGACCCGACGTACGTGAGCTGGCACTACACGATCCGCTCGTCCGACGGCCAGATCGCGCAGCACGTGCCGACCAAGGACGTCGCCTGGCACGCGGGCAACTGGTACGTCAACGCGAAGTCCGTCGGCATCGAGCACGAGGGCTTCGCCGCGAAGGGCACTTGGTACACGGAGGCGATGTACCGCACCTCCGCGAAGCTCGTCGGCTACCTCGCGCGGAAGTACGACGTCCCGCTCGACCGCGCGCACATCATCGGCCACGACAACGTCCCGGGCACGATCCCGTCGACCATCAAGGGCATGCACTGGGATCCGGGCCCGTACTGGGACTGGTCGCACTACTTCGACCTGATGGGCGCACCACTGACCGGCTTCGGCCGTCCAGGTTCGCCGCTGGTGACCATCACGCCGGACTTCGCCACGAACCGGCCCGCGTTCACCGGCTGCGAGGGCGGCGGAAAGCCCTGCCCGGCGAGGGGGTCCGGTTCGGTGGTGCTGCGCAGCGAGCCGAACGACGCGGCGCCGCTGCTCAAGGACATCGGCCTGCGCCCGGACGGTTCGGCCAGCACGATGGACGTCTCCGACATCGGCAGCCGGGCGGAGACCGGCCAGCGGTACGTGGTCGCCGAGCGGCGCGACGGCTGGACGGCGATCTGGTATCTCGGCCAGAAGGGCTGGTTCCGCGACGCACGCGCGACGAGCCCGGCGTTCGGCCTGGTCGTGACGCCGAAGCCCGGTCTGGCGACCGTCCCGGTGTTCGGGCGCGCGTACCCCGAGGCGGAGGCGTATCCGGCGAACGTGCCGGTGCAGCAGGTCGTGCCGCTGCCGTACACGTTCTCGGCCGGACAGCGGTACTCCCTCGGCAACGTGGTCGGCTCCGAGTACTTCTCGGCGACGACGTTCGACCCGGCGAACCATGTGGTCGTGAAGGGCAAGACGCGGTACGTGCAGATCCAGTTCGGGCACCGCATCGCCTTCGTGAAGGCGGACGACGTCCGGATCCTGCCCGCCTTCTGACCCAGCGCCCGGATCGCGTTTAGCGGGCTAAACGCGATCCGGGCGCGGGTCAGGAGTCCAGGGCGACCTTGACGCCGGGGGCGTGCTCGGTGTTCCGCCGCGTCTTCGACCAGCCGTTCCGGCCGCGGACAAGGCGGAACAGCGCCCGCCACGACGTGATGTAGAACGTGTAGATGTAGAGCGCGTAGGCGAAGCCCATCCCGAGCCCGCGCAGGAGATTGCGGCTCTTCAGGCATTTGAACTGATAGATCGGGCCCCACACGATGAACGGCAGCAGCCCGAACGAACCGTAGATCGCGAACAGGATCCACGCGCCGTCGTCGGCGAACCACGTCCACACCTGCGCCGGATCCCCCGCGGTGCTGAACAGCAGCAGGATGAACGGGATCGGGTACAGCAGCGAGCCGAGCAGCTGCATCCACGGCTGCGCGAGGTAGTACATCATCTCCGCCGCGCCCAGCGTGCTCACGTGCGGCGAATCCCAGATCCGCCGCAGATACCGCGAACACTGCATCGTGCCCTGGCCCCACCGCGTGCGCTGCACCAGGAAGCGCCGGAGGCTGTACAGACCTTCTTGCTTCACATGGGAATCCGGGGTGTACCCGGTCCGCCAGCCCGCTGTCAGCAGGTGCACGCCGAGTTCGAAATCCTCCAGCAGCGAACCGCGCCACGGATGTTCGTCGTCCCCGGCGATCGAGTCCAAAGCGGACAGCCGGGTGAACTGACCGTTGCCGCCCATGGAGATCGTGCCGGTGAACCCGCGCGAGGTCTGGATCGCCGCGATGGCCGTGCGGAACTCGAGATCCTGCATCTGGGCCAGCTTCAGCCCGAAAGCGCGGGAGAACCAGTTCTTCCCCGGTGGCCGGGTGTCGGCGTTGCCCATCCAGACGTCGAGTTGCACCGCGCCGATGGTCTCGTCGCCGAACAGATGGTCCGCGGCGCACACTTCGAGGCAGTTCTCCGCCGGACGGCCGTCCGCGTCGACGACCACGACGACGACGTCGTCACGGCTCGCGTCGGGACCCATCCAGAAGTTGAGCGCCTGGTAGGCGGCGTTGAGCGCGTCGCCCTTGCCCGTCCTCGCCTCCGGACGGCGCCGGGGCACGAGGTGCAGGTACGGGTCGTAGCCGCCGTTGCGCCGCCAGATCGACTTGACGACCCGGGCGGTGCGGTCCTCGGAGTCGTCGTCGACGACCCAGACGTGCGCGTGCCGGAACGTCGAACGCAGGTACCGCACCGTTTCGCGGATGACGGTCTGCTCGTCCCGGCACGGGACGAAGAAGTGCCAGGTGAAGTCGGCGGCGTCGCCGACGGGCGCGGGTTTGCGCCGCAGGTACGGCACGACGATCACGACCACGTACACGATGAACGCGACGCTCATGGTGAGCGCGAACGCCTGGGTGATCGCGAGCAGGATCTTGATCGAACCGGCGCCCATCAGGCGGCCTCGCGCGCGGCCCGGGGCTTCCGGGTGCCCAGCCAGACGAACAGCACGAGGGCGACCGCGCCGCCGAGGACGCTGACCATCGAACCGAGCAGGGTGTGACCCCAGTAATAACCTTCGTCCACCCCGAGCCAGTTCACCAGGCCGACGATCGCCAAAACCCTCATCTGATTGACAAGAATGACCACCGCCGCCGAAATGGCCAACGAGAAGAACAACCTCTTCGCATTCCCTGGGCGGAAATACAACATGACCGCTGTCACCAACAACAAGGGCAGCAACATGAATGCCGAAGAGCATTCCGGCGTCATTCGTAACCCGAGTGGAGTATCGCCCGACAACCCAAAGTAGACAGTCTCGCGTTCGCCCGCAACGAAGACACCCGATGTGGTGATAACCCTCAGTATCAGTCCCGAAAGCTGCACTTCGAACACCCGATACAGGCGTTCGGCCAGCACCAGGCCGATCGCGAAGGCGATCACCGCCAGCACCGCCATACGCAGCGGAAACCGACTTGAGCTCGGCAAGGGAGCGCTCGCAACGGCCACGATGACCCTCTCAGGAAAGGCGCAGCAGACGACGGGGTTCAGCGAAGCGGACAGGGACCTCGCCGACGAGGGTAAGTCAGCGAGAACCGGTCCTTTCGACCGGGGTTCGCATTGACAATCTGATCATGACGCCTTTCGGCACGATCGTGGAGAAACTGACTAGGCCGAAAGAGTGACTTCTTCGGTGACCTGCGGCAAAGGACCGAAACTCCACCTGATCCGGTGATCCTCGCAGTTTCTTGTTCAATTTGGGAAACACTCGGCGATAGACGATCCGCGAGCCGAGTCAGGCCAGCTGAGGATTCGTCCGCATCGGTTGCGCCCACGTGCCGACCGCAGATGAAAGAAAACCCCCACGAATCAATTCGGAGGACCAGTTGAAGAACACGCACCTCTTGCGACGAGGCGGACTGCTCGCCGCTGTGGTGGCGAGCGTGGCTCTCGCCGGTGCGGCGCCCGCCTCGGCGGCCCCCGGTGACGGCTCCGCGTATGGCGTCAAGGTCGATGTGAAACTCCTCGGCCTCGACGCGGTGAAGGCCGGACCGCTCGCCGAAGCGAAGACCTCAGGGCCGACCACCAACAGCCTCGCGAAGGCGGATCTCACCGGGATTCTCACCGCCGGCGCGATCAACACCGAAGCCAAGCGGGACGACAACTCCGGCGCCGTGACCGCCAAGGCCAGCACCGCCGATGTCGGTTTGCCGCTGCTCAAGGGTGCCCTCGGCACGGTCGGCGCCAAGGCCGTCGAAGCCACCTGCACCGCGACCCAGAAGGGTGTGCAGGGCGCGACGAACCTCGTCGGGGCGAACCTCGGCAGCGCGGGCGCCGTCGACTCCACTCCCGCACCGAACACTCAGGTCAAGGTCGGTCTCGGCGCCATCAACGTCGCGACGATCATCCTGAACGAGCAGATCAAGAACAGTGACGGCAGCCTGACGGTCAACGCGATCCACGTGAAGTTGGCCGGCGACGCGCTCACGCCGATCGGCTCCGGCGACGTGATCGTCTCGTCGGCCACCTGTGGTCCGGCCGGTCTGCCCGTGCCGCTCGCGTCGGGTGCCGGCCTGTGGATCGGTCTCGGCCTGCTCGGTGCCGTCGCCATCCCGGTCGGGATCCGAGTCGTGCGCGGACGTCGCCCGGCGACCAGCGCCTGATCAGGATCAGGTGAGGTCGAGATGTACAAGTTGCCTGGCGCCGGAGTCGGCGTCGCCGGTGGCGGGGTGGGTGCCCTCGCCGCCACCGGTGCCGATGTCGGCTGGTGGCTGGCGGTCGGCGTGATCCTGCTGGTTCTGGGAACCATCGCGGTCATCGCCGGCTACCGCCGCACGAAACGGCTCGGCCGGACCGGAAGCTGACAGATCGGCCGCCGGCGTGGACCCCTTGCACGCCGGCGGCCGCCACCCGCGTTTTGCGGGACACTCGAAATCGTGGACGAGGAGCGCCAACGCGTGGACGTGATGTTGCTGGCCGGGACCCGGCCGGAGGCGGTCAAGCTCGCTCCGCTGGCACTGGCGCTGGCGGAGCACCCTCACCTGCGGCCCTTCGTCGTCCATAGTGGACAGCACCAGGGCATGGTCGAGCAGGCGCTGATCCCGTTCGGCCTGCCTGTCGACGCCTGGCTCGACACCCCGCCCAGGACCACCGGCACCCAGGCGGAACTGGTTTCCGGGCTGCTCCCGGCGCTCGACCAGGTGCTGCGCCGGGTCGCCCCGGCGGCGATCGTCGTCCAAGGTGACACGACGACGGGACTGGCGGGCGCGCTAGCGGCGTTCTGGCTGGGCATCCCGGTGGTGCACCTGGAAGCGGGGCTGCGCACGCACGATCTCGCCGCGCCGTTCCCCGAAGAGGGCACCCGGCAGATGATCTCGCGCGTCGCCGCCCTGCATCTCGCGCCGACACCGGGCGCCGCGGCCGCACTGCGCACGGAAGGTGTTCCACGCCAACGGATCGCGGTCACCGGCAACACCGTCGTCGACGCCGTGATCGCGATCGCCGAGCGTGATCTCCCGGCGCGGGACACCGCGCTGGCTCTGCTGGAGATGGAGATTTCCGAAGCGGGCGAACGTCTCGTCCTCGTGACTTCGCACCGGCGGGAGTCCTGGGGTGAGCCGCTGAGCCGCACGCTCGCGGCCATCGAACTGATCGTCGCCGAGCACAGCGACGTCCAGGTGTTGTTCCCGGTGCATCCCAATCCGGCCGTGCGGGAGCAGGTCGTGACCGCGCTCGGCGGGACGCCGCGGGTGACGATCACCGAGCCGCTCGAGTATCCCGATCTCGTACGCGCGCTGCGGCTGGCCGAGCTCGTCCTGACCGATTCCGGTGGTATCCAAGAGGAAGCGCCGACCTTCGGCACTCCCGTCCTCGTGCTTCGCGACGTCACCGAACGACGTGAGGCGATCGAGGCGGGCTGCGCCTGGCTGGTCGGGACGGACACCGGTCTCATCGCCGACACCGCGGCGAAGATCCTGCGCGGTGACTTCCATCCGACGCACGCCGGAAACCCTTATGGCGACGGCAATGCCGCCGCCTTGTCGGTGGCGGCGCTGGAAGAGCTGCTCAATCTCGCCCCGGCGCCGCGCACCGCCGCCGAATCGCGCTAGATCGAGACGATCTGGACCGGCAGCGCCGGATTCGCCGAGAAGTCGAGCGACGCCCGCGGCCGTCCGGCGGCGACCACGTGCGCACCGAGCGCGGCGATCATCGCGCCGTTGTCCGTGCACAGCCGCGGTCGCGGGACCCGCAGCGTGATCCCGGCTTCCGCACAGCGCTCGGCGGCGAGTTCGGACAGCCGCGAATTCGCCGCCACGCCACCGGAGATCACCAGCGTGTCCACGCCGTGTTCCTTGGCCGCACGGATCGCCTTCATCGTGAGCACGTCGGCGACGGCCTCCTGGAACGACGCGGCGACGTCGTCGACGGGGATCTCCTCACCGCGGCGCTCCGCGCCTTCGACCCAGCGCGCGACAGCGGTTTTCAAACCGGAGAAGGAGAAATCGAACTTGGCGTCACGCGGTCCGGTCATGCCGCGGGGAAACGCGATGGCCGCGCCGTCTCCGTTCTTGGCGGCCTTGTCGATGGGCGGGCCGCCGGGATACGGCAGGCCGAGGACGCGGGCGACCTTGTCGTAGGCCTCGCCGGCGGCGTCGTCCACAGTGGACCCGAGTTCGGTGATCTCGGACGCGATGTCGTCCACCAGCAGCAATTGCGTGTGCCCGCCCGAGACGAGCAGGGCGAGGCAGCGCTCCGGCAACGGGCCGTGCTGAAGCGTGTCGACGGCGATGTGCCCGGCCAGGTGATTGACTCCGTAGAGCGGGATGTCGAGCGCCGCGGCGTACGCCTTGGCAGCGGCGACGCCGACCAGGAGCGCGCCGGCGAGACCGGGCCCGGCGGTCACCGCGATGGCGTCCACATCGGACAGTTTCAGCCCGGCCTTCTCGAAGGCCCGCTCGACCGTCGGGACCATCGCCTCCAGGTGCGCGCGGCTCGCGACCTCGGGCACGACACCGCCGAAGCGGGCATGCTGGTCGACGCTGGAGGCGACCTCGTCGGCGAGGAGTTCGACCGTGTCGTCGTCGTGCAGGCGGACGAGACCGACGCCGGTCTCGTCGCACGAACTCTCGATGCCCATGATGATGCGCGGCATCAGCCCGCCACCTCGTCTCGGACCTGGGCCCGCGGGCGGGCCATCGTGTAGGCGTCGGCGCCGGAGGGCTGGTAATAGCGCTTCCGGAGGCCGACGCGTTCGAAACCGTGCCGCTCGTAGAGCGTGATCGCCGCGTCGTTGTCGGTGCGGACTTCGAGGAACACCGGCGCGGCGAGTTCGTCCGCGCGGGCGAGAAGGGCCTTCAGCAGCGTGGTGCCGATCCCGTTGCGCTGGCTGCCGGGGTCGACGCCGATCGTGTGGATGCTCGCCTCGTAGTCGCCGCGGCGGCCGACGACGGCGAGCCCGGCGTAGCCGATGACCTCGTCGCTTTCATCCGGACGGGCGACCAGGTAGTAGCCGCCGCCGTCGAGCTCCGCGTGGAAGGCGTAGGCGGTCCACGGCGAATCGCCGGGGAAGAGGATCTTCTCTATCTCGACACAGCGGGGGATATCCTTGCGGCGTAAGGGTTCCAGCCTCACGGCGTGGTCACCTTCTTGCGCGCGGCCGGTTCGACGGCGTCCGGGCGGCGGAGGTAGAGCGGGGTGAGCGGGGCGGGTTCACTTTGGAAGTCCTCGCGAGCGGCTTTGACCAGTCCGAGCGGTGACGGGAAGCGCGGCTCGATCGGCTGGACGCCGAGGGCGTCCGCGTAGAGGAGTGCGCCGTCACCCGCCGCGACCTTGATGGTCGTCTCGAGGTCGGCGGGCCGCTGGACGTGCGGGCCGTCGGCGCGGGAGCCGTCGGCGGCGTACGCGGCCCAGTAGACCTCGCGGCGCCTCGCGTCGGTGAGGACGAGGAAGGGCGCTTCGCCGGGGGCGACGTCGGCGGCGATCGCGTCGAGGCTGCAGACCGGGTGGGCGGGGATGCCGAGGGCGTGGGCGAGCGACGCGGCGGTGGCCATACCGGCGCGGAGGCCGGTGAAGGGACCGGGGCCGACGCCGCAGACGATGGCGTCGAGGTCGCGAAGCGTGGCGCCCGCGGCCTTGACGGCTTCCAGGGCGTGGGGCGTGATCAGCTCGCCGTGCGCGCGCGGATCGACCGTGACGCGGTCGCCGCGTGACTCGAGGACGTCGCCGTCCAGGGCGACGAGGCCCGCGGTGACCGCCGGGGTCGAGGTGTCGATGGCCAATACCAGCACGGTTACCCAGCCTACGACCAGCGCCCCGGATCGCGTTTAGCGGGCTAAACGCGATCGGGTGCCCAGGCCCGCTCCCCACCGTCGGAGCGCGATTAGCCCGCTAAAGTCGCTCCGCCCGGAGGCGGCCCTACCGCCCCGTGGCCCCGGCACCGGATCGCGATTAGGGGGCTAAAGTCGCTCGCCCTCGCCCGCCTGTCAGATCGCGTTTAGCGGGCTAAACGCGATCTGCGCGGCCGGAGAGACGAGGGCCGCCGGAGCGCGATTAGCCCGCGAAAGTCGATCTCGGCGCTGGGTGTGAAGCAGGTCGCAGGGTCAGGGAGGGCAGCGCGGTACGGTCCGGAGAGGGGCCCTCAGGTTCCACGCGCCCCGGCCGTCGGAGTCGAGCAGGAGGTCACAAGGTGCCCGATCGGTTGTTCCCCACCCTGGCGAGCGACTCCGACAAGGAGGCCCTCCGCTTCGGCGACACCTCCCTGACCCACGCCGATGTCGCGGCCGTCGCCGGCACGCTCGCCCGCGACCTGCCGAGCGGCCGCGTCGCCATCTGGGCCACGCCGACGGTGCACACCAGCATCGCCGTGATCGCCGCGCTGCTCGCCGGCGTCCCCGCCATCCCGCTCAACCCGAAGATCGGCGAGCGCGAACTCGCCCACATCCTCGCCGACAGCGAGCCGGTCCTCGTACTCGCCGAACCGGGTGCCGACCTCCCCGCGGGCCTCACCGATCTACCCCGCCGCGACATCGCGCTCGAAGGCACGCCCGGCGATCTCCCCGCGGAACCGGACGCCGAGGCCCCGGCGCTGATCGTCTACACGTCCGGGACGACCGGTCCGCCCAAGGGCGTCGTCCTCCCCCGCCGCGCGATCTCGACCACTCTCGACGCGCTCGAGGACGCCTGGGAGTGGACCTCCGACGACGTCCTCGTCCACGGTCTCCCGCTCTTCCACGTGCACGGACTGATCCTCGGCATCCTCGGGCCGCTCCGGCGCGGCGGCTCGGTCCGGCACCTCGGCCGCTTCTCCACCGAAGGCGTCGCACGCGAACTCGCCGGCGGGGCGACGATGATGTTCGGCGTCCCGACCATGTATCACCGCATCGCCGGCGAAGTCGGCGACGACCCGGCACTCGCCGAAGCCCTGCGCGGCGCCCGGCTGCTCGTCTCCGGATCGGCCGCGCTGCCCGTCCACGACCATCAGCGCATCACCGCGGCGACCGGCCAGCGCGTGATCGAGCGCTACGGGATGACCGAGACGCTCATGAACACCAGCGTCCGCGCCGACGGCGAGCGTGTCCCCGGCACTGTCGGAGTCCCTCTGAGCGGCGTCGATCTGCGGCTCGTGGACGAGGCGGGCAAAACGATCGAGGACCTGGAGACCGTCGGCGAGATCCAGGTCCGCGGTCCGAACCTGTTCACCGAGTACCTCAACCGTCCCGACGCCACCGAAGCCGCCTTCGACGACGGCTGGTTCCGGACCGGCGACATGGCGACCCGCGACGCGGCCGGCTACGTGAAGATCGTCGGCCGGAAGGCCACGGATCTGATCAAGAGCGGCGGCTACAAGATCGGCGCGGGCGAGATCGAGAACGCGCTGATGGAGCACCCCGGTGTCGCGGAGGTCGCGGTGACCGGCGAACCCGACGACGACCTCGGCGAGCGCATCGTGGCCTGGGTCGTGCCCGACGGGGAACGCCCGGCCGAGTCGGAACTCGCCGACCACGTTTCGCGGCTGCTGTCGCCGCACAAGCGGCCTCGGGTGGTCCGCTACCTGGAAGCGTTGCCGCGCAACGACATGGGCAAGGTCATGAAGCGGGCGCTCGGATGAGCAGGCCCTCGGCGCGATCGGTCATCGAGGAGATCGCGACCGGTTTCGAGGACCTGGATGTTTCGCGGTCCGATGAACCGGCCGACGGGCCGATCGAGTGGCCGGGCTACCGCGCGGCGCGCGAAGCCGCTGAGAAACGGACTGGCGAGGACGAGTCCGTGCTTTGCGGGACCGCCCGAATCGGCGACGTCGAAGCGGTGGTGATCGCCTTCGAGTTCGGCTTCCTGGGCGGGTCGATCGGGCAGCGGACCGGTGATCGCGTCGAGGCGGCGTTCGCGCGGGCAGTGGAGTCCCGGTTGCCGGTGGTGTCGCTGATCGCGACCGGCGGCAGCCGCATGCAGCACGGGATGCTCGCGCTTTCGCAGTTGCAGCGCATCGCTCGGGCGGCGGCCGGAGCCCGAGCGGTGCCGCAGATCTCGGTGCTGCGCGATCCGACCACGGGCGGCGGCTGGGCGACGCTCGGAGCGAGCGCCGACGTCGTTCTCGCGCTGCCCGAGGCGCAGGTCGGTTTCGCCGGCTCCCGGGTACGATCTGCCGACGCGCCCCCGGAGGCGTACACGGCTGAAGCGAAGCTCGCTTGGGGCCAGGTCGACGGCATCGTGCCGTCAGCCGACCTTCCCGCGACGCTGCAACGGTGGCTGCGGTTGCTGTCTTCTCCGACGACGGAGGCCGCTGAGCCGCCATCCGCTCTCGGGTCGGCGAACTTGCCTGAAAGCGGATGGGAAGCGGTTCAGACCGCGCGCGCCGCTGATCGGCCGAGGGCTGCCGAGTACCTCGACGCGTACTTCGACTGGCGTGAGGATGTCTCGGGCGACAGGTGCGGCGGAGTCGACTCCGGCGTCTTGTGCGGCTTCGGCTGGCGAGGCGGCCGTGCGATCGCGTACGCGGCGCAGTGCGGGACGCCGACGCTGCCGGCGGGGTTCCGGACGGCGGCGCGCCTGGTGAGGCTCGCGTCGAGGCTCGGGATCCCGGTACTCACCCTCGTCGACACCCCGGGCGCCGCGAACGACGCGGCGGCCGAACGGGACGGGGCCGGAGCGGCGATCGCGGAGTTGTTCGAGGCTGTCGCGAGCGCGGCCGTGCCGATCACGACGCTGGTGATCGGGGAAGGCGGTTCCGGCGGCGCGCTCGCGTTCGCGGCGCCGGGGTCGACGTGGGTGGCGCCCGGCGCGTACTTCTCGGTCACCTCGCCCGAGGCGGCCGCGGCGATCCTCAAGCTGCCCGCCGACGAGGTCCCCGCTCTCGCGGACCGGCTGCGGTTGCGCCCCCAGGACCTGGTCGCCCTGGGAATCGCGCGCTCCGTCGTCGAGCCCGCGGATCGCGTTTAGCGGGCTAAACGCGATCCGGGCGGGTTCATTGAAAAATCACCGAATACATTCGATTCGAAGGTAAGCGACAAACGGTCGAAGATCGGCGCTGAACGGGCACGCCATGCCGAGCATGACCATCTGCATGTGCGAATGCAGGTTTCGAACGTCCGATACTGAACAGTTCTCTCAGCGCCGACAATGCTAATTCACTTGATAGAGTGAGCTCGGACAACTCTGAGTATGGCCAGCTCCCGCCAACTGCCTAAAGAGACCTTGAGTCGCGTCGGCAACTACTCTTTCGAGTTACCACGTTGGGATCCGACGACCTGGGGTGAAGTGCGCCGACCGCTCGGCGCAGGATCCAGCAACCTTTCACTTACCGCCCCGTAGGTCCGGAAAGTTCGTCCACAATGGCTTGTGTTGCGACTGAGCAACAAACGAATGCCGCAAAACAAAGGAAGCGGCTCCCCAGGCACGGGGAGCCGCTTTGAAGTTCAACAGCTCCACCAACCCGAAAAGTCTTATGGAGGCGTCAAACATGACCAGCGTAGCGCCGTGTTCCGGCGGTATGCCAGAGGAGCCACCCCAGCCGCAGGCGATGACCCCGGATACGAACCAGGATCACCGCGACGGGTGTCACCCGGCAGAAGTCACTCTCGACGAATTGCTCGACCTGGCAGGCGAACCGGTCGGCATGGTCACCGACCCCGCGTGCCGTCGCGTGCATCTGCGCCCCGCGGCCCAGTGGCCCGACTTCTGGCGAAGCACGTTCTTCGGCAGCAAGGAGAACAGCAGGCGTGTCCTGCTCTACTGGTTCGCCTTGATCTCCGCGCTTCTCGCGCTGGCCGTGGTCGCGCCGCCCGCCGCTCAAACCGGCGTGATCGGCCTGTGCGGCTTGTGGTGGCTCCACCGCCGGCGCGGACCGCGAGCCGAACCGGCCGCCGTCTAGAGAAGCAGGATGCGCATGCCGCTGTGGCTACCAGCGGCATGCGCACCCCCAAGCCCGCTTGGGGCATGGACGAGACGCTTCGCCGGAGCGGCCCTGATGCGGCATCCGGGTGAGATCGCGTTTAGCGGGCTAATCGCGATCCGGCGGCACCCGTCGCGTTTAGCGGGCTAAACGCGATCCGGTCGCACAGATCGCGATTAGGGGGCTAAACGCGAGTCGGCCGAGCGCGTCGCGATTAGCCCGCTAAACGCAGGTCAGGCGTGCGGGACGCCCAGGTGCCGTGTGGCTCCAGGGTGACCTCGCGGACGTCGTCCTCGCGGCGATCCAGGCGCACGACGAGGTAGTCGTCCGAAAGGCGCTCCGCGGCGCCCTCGCCCCATTCGACGACCAGGGCGGATCGCTCCAGTTCGGTGTCGAGGTCCAGGTCGTCCAGCTGCGAGAGATCCCCGCCGAGCCGATACGCGTCGACGTGCACCAGAGCGACCCCTGCCTCGCCGGCCGGATGCACACGGGCGATCACGAACGTCGGCGAGCTGACGCGTCCGCCGACGCCGAGACCATCCGCGATCCCGCGGGTCAGCGTCGTCTTGCCCGCCCCGAGCGGCCCGGCGAGCAGCACGAGGTCACCCGCGCGCAGCGAGCGCCCGAGCGCGCGCCCGAAATCCATGGTCGACTCGGGAGTCGGGAAAGCGAAGTTCATCAGCGTTGCCACCACCAGGTTCGCCGTTCGGAAGTCTCACCATCGGTGCCCGTGCACCGTTGCACCAAGTCGATCAGGTGGCTGTTCACCAGTTCGGGTTGTTCCAGCTGCACCATGTGTCCCGCGCCGCGCACGCGCACCAGCTCCGCGTCCGGCAGCTCCGAGGCGATCCGCTCGGCGTGCGCGATCGGCGTGAACCGGTCGGAATCCCCGCCGACGACCAGCACATGCGCGTGCTTCAGCCCAGCGAGCGCGGCGTACCGGTTGTGGCTGCCGAGGGTGTCGACGAAGTTCACGAGCCCGCGCACCGGCGTCACTTCGAGCATTTCCAGCATGAAATCGACCAGTCGCGGAGACACGTCACGGCTGCCGAAAGCCAGCCTGCGCACAGCCTGCCGAGTCAGCTGACCGCCGGCCGCGCGCACGAATTCGACGAGTCCCGGCTGCCAGCCGGCCAGTCCGCCGACGCCTCGCGTGAGCGGGTTGTACTTCGAGAGCAGTGATCTCGGCAGCCCGCGAGCGCCGACCTCGCCCGCCGCGGTCGCGATGAACGCGACGCCGCCGACGCGGTCGTCGAACAGCTCAGGATGCTCCGCGGCGAGCTCCATGATCACCATGCCGCCCATCGAGTGCCCCATGAGCACGATGGGCCCGTCCGGCACCACCGAGCGCAGGACCATGTCGAGGTCGCGCGACAGCTGTTCGATGGTGCTGGTTTCGGCGGTCGCGGCGCCGGATTGCCCGTGCCCGCGATGGTCGTAGTAGACCTGACGCACCCGAGGCAGCTTCAGCGACGCGAGGTCTCGCCGCTGGAAATGCCAGCAGCGCTTCGACAACGCGAAACCGTGCACGCCGACGACGGTCAGCTCCGGTTCTCCCCCATCGGCCGGATCGATCTCCTCGACCGCGAGCGGCGTGCCGTCCTCCGCCGCCACTGTCGACGTCCGATCTGGTTCAAGATCCCCCAACGGCTCGTCCACGAACGGATCCTCACTCTGCCGCCGCTGCTGTGCGGCGACGGCGATCGCGGCGGCGGTGCCGGTGGCGACCGCCCCGACGCCGCCGACGATGGCCAGCAGTCGTCGTGAAGGTGTCACGAGCCCACCTCCAGATACGTCCGGTGGATCCGCGGCCGGTACATCGAGGTCACGATCTCGTAGTCGATCGTCCCCAGCTTGTCGGCCCATTCCCGGGCCGTGGGCTCACCGAAAGCGCCCTGGCCGAAGAGGATCACTTCGCTGCCGACAGCCGGTTCGTCGTCTCCGCAGTCGACGATCAGCTGATCCATGCAGACGCGGCCGACGACCGGCCTGCGTTTTCCGCCGAGCAGGACGTCCATTCGTCCGGAAAGCGACCTCGGCACGCCGTCGGCGTATCCGACCGGGACGAGGGCGAGGGTGGTGTCGCGCTCCGCCGTCCAGGTGTGGCCGTACGAGACCGATTCACCGGACGCGATCCGCTTGGTGAGGACGACCGACGACTTGAAGGTCATCGCCGGGCGCAGGTCGTCGTCGGTGGGCACAGGGTTCAGCCCGTAGATCGCGATCCCAGGGCGCACGAGGTCGAAGTGCAGGTCGGACCTGGTCAGCACGGCGGCGGAGTTCGCGATGTGCCGCATCGGGTTCAGGCCAGCCGCGCGGGCGATGTCGTAGGCCTCGTCGAACCGCTTCGCCTGCGCGTCGATGGAGGGGTGGCCGAGGTCGTCGGCGCAGGCGAGGTGCGACCAGATCGCGACGACCTCGATGAACGGCTGCGCGGCTGCGGCTGCCTCGACCAGCGCGGGCCATTCCGCAGATGGGCAGCCGTTTCGGGACAGTCCGGTGTCGATCTTGAGGTGCACCCGCCCGATCGCGTTTAGCCCGCTAAAGTCGCGCGCCCGGCGCACGCCGTCGGCCACGCGGGCAAGCTCCTCGAGGGAGCTGACGGCGACGTCGATGTCTTCGGCGATCGCGGGCGCGAAGTCGGCTTCGGGAGTGTCGAGCCAGCTGAAGAGCCGGACCCCGATGCCCGCGCGGCGCAGCGCGAGCGCCTCGCCGAGGGAGCAGGTGCCCAGCCAGGTGGCCCCGCCCTCGATGGCGGCACGGCCTACTTCGAGCGCTCCATGGCCGTAGCCGTCGGCCTTGACGACGGCCATCGTCTGGGCGCCGGGGGCGCGGGAGGCGAGCAGGGCGACATTGTGCCGGATGGCGGACAGGTCGATGACGACCTCGGCACGCGGGAAACTGGCGGTCATAACGACCACCAGTTTCCCACGAACGGGCTCAGGACAGGCGCGCCCCGTCGGTGGCGGAGAACACGTGCAGCTCGTCGGGACGGATCCGCAGGTGCAGGGTGTCGCCCATGGCCGGCGGCGTGCGCGGGTCCACACGGGTCACGACGTTCGACTTCGTGCCTTCGGCGTCACTCTCGGCGAGCTTGCCGTAGACGTACGCGTCCGAGCCGAGCTCCTCGACGAGGTCGACCTTGATCGGCAGCGTGCCGTCTTCGCTGGTGGTCACCTCGAGCGACTCCGGGCGGAAGCCGAGGGTGACCGTGTCGCCGTCGGCCTTGGCAAGGATCTCGCGGGTCAGCGGCACGCGAGCGCCGCCCAGCTCGGCACCGTCTTCGGTGAGCTTCGCGGTGACGAGGTTCATCGCGGGCGAGCCGATGAACCCGGCGACGAAAGCGTTTGCGGGCTTGTCGTACAGGGCTCGCGGGGTGTCGCACTGCTGCAGGAGACCGTCCGAGAGCACGGCGACCCGGTCACCCATCGTCATGGCCTCGACCTGGTCGTGCGTGACGTACACGGTGGTGACGCCGAGGCGGCGCTGGAGCGCGGCGATCTGCGTACGGGTGGAGACACGCAGCTTCGCGTCGAGGTTCGACAGCGGCTCGTCCATCAGGAAGACCTGCGGCTCACGCACGATGGCGCGGCCCATCGCGACACGCTGGCGCTGACCGCCGGAGAGCGCCTTCGGCTTGCGGTCGAGGTACTGCTCGATGTCGAGCAGCTTGGCCGCGTCGAGCACCTTCTGCTTGATCTCCGAGGCCGGGCGGCCCGCGATCTTCAGCGCGAAGCCCATGTTCTGGCCGACGGTCATGTGCGGGTACAGCGCGTAGTTCTGGAACACCATCGCGATGTCGCGGGCACGCGGCGGCAGCTGCGTGACGTCACGGTCGCCGATCCAGACGGCGCCTTCGTCGATGTCCTCGAGGCCGGCGAGCATCCGCAGGCTGGTGGACTTGCCACAGCCGGAAGGCCCGACCAGCACGAGGAACTCGCCGTCGGCGATCTCGAGGTCGAGTGCGTCCACAGCGGGCCGCTCGGAACCCGCGTAGCGCCGGGTCGCCTTGTCGTAGGTGATCGTGGCCATCGGTTCAGTCCTCTTTCGGTTTCGCGGAAATGCCGTGCCCGAGTTCGCGGGCTTCGAGATGCCGTTGCTGGATCCGGTGCCCCTCGGCGCGGTCCGCCTCGGTCGGCTCGAGTGGGGTGTAGCCGTGGTTTTCCTGCCAGCGGGGAGGTTCCGTGCTGGAAGCGAGGGCCCAGGCCGCCTGTCGCGCGGCACCGACCGCGACGTATTCGGCGACCTCGGGGACGACGACGGGCACGCCGAACACGATCGGCGCGACCGCGCGGACGGCGGCCGACTGCGCCCCACCGCCGATCAGGAGGACCCGGCGGACTTCGAGCCCCTGGTCACGCAGGGCGTCGAGACCGGCGGCGAGTCCGCACAACATGCCTTCGACGGCGGCGCGGGCGAGGTTCCCGGGCGTCATGTTCGCGCGGGTCAGGCCGAAGAGCGTGCCCTTGGCGTCCGGGAGGTTCGGCGTCCGCTCACCGTCGAGGTACGGCAGGAAGGTGAGGCCACCGGCGCCGGGCTCGGCGGCGAGCGCCAGCTTGTCGAACTCCGCGAGCTCGACACCGAGCATCGCGGACGTGGCGGTGAGGACGCGGGCGGCGTTGAGCGTGCAGGCCAGCGGGAGGAAACGGCCGGTGGCGTCGGCGAATCCCGCGACGATGCCCGAGGGGTCGGCGCTCGCGGTCTCGGAGACGCCGAAGACGGTGCCGCTGGTGCCGAGCGAGACCACGACGTCGCCGGGAGCGAGTTCGAGACCGAGCGCGGCGGCCATGTTGTCGCCGGTTCCGGCCGAGACCAGGATCCCGTCCGGGGTGTGGCCCGCGGCTTCGGCGGGGCCGATGACCTTGGGCAGTTCGGGGGTCCGGCCGCCGAAGGCGTGCGCGAGCAGGTCCTGGCGGTAGGTGCCGGTGGACGGCGAGAAGTAGCCGGTGCCGGAGGCGTCGCCGCGGTCGGTGACCGGTTCGGCGCCCTCACCCAGGAGCCGCCAGGTCAGCCAATCGTGCGGCAGGAGCACGCGGGCGACGCGATCGGCCAGCTCGGGCTCGTTTTCCGCCATCCACCGCAGCTTTGTGACGGTGAAGCTGGCGACCGGCAGCGACCCGACGGACTTCGCCCAGTTCTCGGGGCCGAGTTCGCCGCCGAGGTCTTCGGCCGCTTTCGCGGACCGGGTGTCGTTCCACAGCAACGCGGGCCGGACGACCTCGCCCGCTTCGTCGAGGGTGACCATGCCGTGCTGCTGACCGCCGACGCCGATGGCGCCGACACCGTCGAGCAGACCGTCGGTGGCCTCGTGGAAGGCGTCCCACCACGCGGCGGGAGCGACTTCGGTGCCTTCGGGGTGCGAAGCGCGGCCTGTGCGGACGATCTCGCCGGTTTCCGCGTCGCAGACGACGACCTTCGTCGACTGGGTCGACGAGTCGATTCCGGCGACCAGGTCAGATTTCATATTCCGGCCCCTCCGGATCGCATTCGACCTGCTCGATGGCCGTTCCCGCGTTCAGCGCCGCCTCGATCTCCTCGGTGGGCGTCAGATCGTCGGTGATCAGGAGGTCGTAGTCGCCGATGTCGCCGTGCGCGAAAGTGGCTGTGCGGCCGAACTTGGAGTTGTCGACGACCAGCACGTTGTGGCTCGCGGTGCGCAGCGCGGCCTGCTTGAGCGCGGCGTAGTCCTGGACCGGGTGGAACAGGCGACCGACCGCCACCGCGGCGACCGAGACGAACGCGATGTCGGCGTGCGTGCGATCGAGGAAGGCGAGGACGTCCGGGCCGGCGCAGGAGTCGTACTCGTGGTGGTAGCGGCCGCCGGCGAGCACGACCTCGACGCTCTTGACCGGCCCGAGGATGCGGGCGGCTTCGAGCGAGTTGGTGATGACGGTGAGGTCTTCGATCCGGCCCAGGCGGCGGACGAGCGGGAAGAGCGTCGTCGAGTCGTCGACGAAGACCGTCTGGCCGGAGTGGACGTGCGCCGCGGCGGCCTCGCCGAGGGTGTCCTTCGTGGCCTGGTTGAAGGTGTCGCGGAAGCGGGCGGCCGACTCCATGGTCGTCGCCGGGTAGGCCTCGACCTTGCCGCGGAGTTTGCGGAGGAGGCGGCGCTCGGCGAGGTCGTCGAGGTCGCGGTGCATCGTCATCAGGCTGACGCCGAACCGGGCGGTGAGGTCGTCGATGCGGACCTCGCCGGTGGCGATGACGTGGTCGAGGATCTCCTGGCGCCGGTGCTCGACGGCGGCGTCCGAAGGCCTGGTCTTAGACATGGGCGACACCGTTCACGACCCGGACCATCGCGGTCTCGGCGGGGCGGGTGTCGGCGCTCACACCTGCTTCTTACCAGATTATTCGCCAGGAGTTAACACGTAACTCGATAACTCTCGCATTTCTCCTCGCTTCTCCCTGCGGCCCGCCGACTTGCGTTTAGCCCCCTAAACGCGCTCTGCGGGCGGGTGCCATCAGAGCGCGTTTAGGGGGCTA
>NZ_NMQT01000064.1 GCF_002234405.1 Amycolatopsis thailandensis
CGGACCCGACGAAGGTCCCTGAGATGGACCGGAGGCCGGACCCGACGAAGGTCCCTGTGACGGACCGGAAGCCGGGCCCGACGAAGGTCCCTGTGACGGACTCGCCGCCGATGACTGTGCTGGGCTCGCCGTGGCTGCCTGCGCCGCCGCGGGTGTCGCCGCCGGTGACTGGGCTGGGCTCGCCGCGGGTGCCTGCTGCTGGTTCGCCCCCGCGGCTTGCTGTTGCTGACCGGACCCGGCGCCGTTGTCCGCGGCCGCCGCCGGAGCGTTCTGGTGGGTCTGCGGCGCGCGCTGACCGTCGCCGGTGTTCGCCGGGGCGTCCGCCGGACGTTCCGGAGCCTGCACCGACGACTGGCTGACCCGATCGCTGTCCGCCGCCCGCTGCGGTCCGTTGTCGGAACTCGGCGTGTGCTCCTGCGGAGCCTGCTGCGGAGCCTGGTTCCCGCCGTCCGAACGCGACTGTCCCTGCGACTGCGCCTGCGAATCAGGCTGTCCGGACGAACTCCGCGCCGAAGAATCGCCATCAGAGGACGAACTGCGCCCCGAATCGCCATCAGAGGACGAAGTGCGGCTGGCAGAAGAGCCGGAGTCCGGAGAAGAGCTCGAAGAATCCGGCGAGCTCGAAGAACGCGAAGGCGTCCCGGAATCCCCGGAATCCACATCCGGTGTCGAGGGGCCATCGGCGTCCGGTGTGGCGCTCGGCGTGTTCGCGGTGCGGATGTCGCCGATCTGGCTCTTCGCCCCGTCGACGCCGCCGCCCACGGCCCCGCCGGAAGCGCCCATCAGGACGTCCTTGGCCGAAAGCTTGTCCAGGTCACCGGTGACGGCGGCCTGTCCGACCGTGCTGGCGACACCTTCGGCCGCGCCGCGCACGGCACCCCGCGCGGCGCTGTCGACGATCTGGCCGCCCACGCTGTCGGAAAGTCCCTTGGTGGCGCCCTTGCCGATGCTGCTGCTGCCCGCGCCGACCACCCCGTCGACGGCGCCGCTGATCGCGGAATCCTTGGTCTTGCTGAAGTCCCAGCTGTCGCGGTCGCCCTTGGCCATCTGGAGGCCCTGGATGCCCGCGTCCATGGCGAGGTTCATCGCCGTGTTCTGGAGGACTTCCTTGCCGATCTTCTTCAGGCCCTCCTTGAGAAGCTTCTCGAGGAGTTCCTTCGCGACCTTCTTGAAGCCTTCCTGCGCGAGCTTCTGCATCAGCTGGCGGAAGATCATCTGGACGGTCATGCGGGTGGCGATCTGCGCCGGCGCGATGCCCGCCGTCGAACCACCGAACGTCACCGCGGCGGCCGCGATCATCGCGACGATCTGCGCGGCCAGGATCACCAGCGAGATGATGATCATGTACTTCGTGTACTCGACGTCCAGCGCGGTCGCGTTGCACGAGTCACCGAGCGCCTTCGACGAATCGGCCAGCGACTTGAAGTACGCCTCGTCGCCTTCGACGAACTTCTTCCAGGCCTCGGCGAACTTCTCCGCGCCCTGACCGCTCCAGCCGCCGAGGACCTCCGTGGCGCCCTTGGTCGCGGTGTCGGCGATCGGCTGGATGGCCTTGGAAGCGTTGTGCCAGGCGTCACGCAGGTCGCGGAGCTTGTCCTCGTCGCCTTCCGGCCAGCTTTCCCCTACGACGATCGGCAAGAGCCACTTGACCGCGTCGGGCATCTCCATACCCACGGCGTCAGACCTTCTTGTCCAACGTCGTCTTGATCTCTTCCTCGGCGTTCGTGAACGCGGTCATCGACCGTTCGACGTTGTGCTGCATGCCGCGCAGCGCCTCGACGATGTTCGCGAAGCCTTCCGACGAACCCTTCGCGCCCGGCTCGTAGTCCTTCGCGAACTCCTTGCCGGCGTCGTCGGCGCCCCAGCACTGGCCGAGCGAGTTGATCGCGGCCATCAGTTCCTTGCCCGCGTCGTCCAGCTGATCCGCCGCGAGCCCCAGTTTGGCCGCCGCCGTCTTCACCGCGTCCGGATCGGCGGTGAATCCGCCTCCGCCCCCACCGTTCGGCATCAGACTCCCCTGGTCAGCCAGCTCGAAGGCGGCTCTTCCTCGTCATCGTCCCGCGTCTGACGCACCCGTTTGGGAATCGGTTTCGGCGCGGGCGGGGCCGACGGCGGAGGAGGCGGCGGCGGGGCGTCGTCCTTGAGCATCAGCGGGGCGTCGAAGTCTTCGTCGGACTTCGCCGGTGCCTCTTCTTCCTCCTCCGCGAGGAAGTCCGGGATCGACGGCATCAGCCCTTGCAGCGAAGGGGCGCCTTCGATCAGGTCCGAGAGGTCCGGCAGGCCCTCGGTGATCGGGGCCATCAGATCGGCGACCTGCTGCTTGACCTGCAACGATCCCTGGCGGACCAGGGTCAGCACGGTGTTGGCCAGCTGCGCGGGATTGGTGCGCTCGAAGGCGTTCGGCTGGATCTCCAGTTTCGCGAGCGTGCCTGTCGCGTCGATGGTGGCGCGGACGAGACCGTCCTGCGAGACCACCGTCGCCGACGTCTGCGAAGCCGCGTCCTGCGCCTCCCGGAGCTGGGCCGTCTGACGCTCGAACTGTTCGAGCAGCGTGTCGACCTGGTCCTTCATGGCGGCATTGCGCGCTTCGAGGCGTGCGCTGTCGTCGCCGGCCGTCGTCACTTGAGCCCCCGCGAGTGCTGGATCCCGGGCATACGCCACCCGGTGTCGGTAGGCGTCACCCTAATGCCAACGGAGGCGTCGTATCACTCGTTCTCCGTTTTCGCACCGCGAGCAGGTGACCGGCGGCTCCCACCAGGTAGAGGACGGTGGCCGCGATCAGCAGTCCCGGCGAAACGCCGTCGTCCGGGATCACCGTCGCGGCCAGCGAAACGGCGGCGACCTGGGTGATGTTGAACAGCGTGTCGTAGAGCGCGAAGACGCGTCCGCGTGCCTCGTCGGCGACGTCGAGCTGGACCGAGGAATCGACACAGAGCTTCAGCACCTGACCGGCGCCGGTCACCAGGAACGCCGCGAGCAGCGCCGTCGGGACCAGCATCGGCAGCCCGAGCGCGGATTGCGCGACCGCCGCCAGCACCAGCGCGCCCAGCACGACGCGGAGCCTGCCGAACAGCCGGATCAGCCGGGCGGTCAGCAGTCCGGCGACCAGGATGCCCGCGCCGGCGAACGCCGCCATCCGGCCGAGTCCCGGCATCCCGGCGGCGAAGTGGTTGCGCATCAGCAGCACGGTCACCAGCAGCGAGATCCCGTACGACGCGCGATGGGCGAACAGCGCGACGAACCCGGCCGTGACACTGGGTGTGCGCCAGGCCGCCTTCGCGCCGTCGGACAGGCCGCGGACGACGGCGAGCGCCGGGTTCGACGGCTCGTCGACCGTCGACGGGCCGAGCAGCCCGCGGCCGAATCCCGAGGCGAGGGCCGCGGCGCCGATCCCGCCCAGCGCGGCGACGGCGGTGACCCACGCGGAACCGGAGTCGTCGGCGCCGGTCAGTTCCCGGAGGCCGATCGCGCAGCCGCCGCCGACGACCGCGAGCACCGAACCCCACGTCGCCGCGAAGGCGTTCGCGGCGACCACGGATTTCTCCTCGACGACGTGCGGCAGCGACGCGGACAGGCCGGAGCCGATGAACCGGGAGACGCCTTCGGACGCCAGTGCCAGGGAGAACAGCCCGATCCCGGCCGCTCCCGTGCCGACGGCGACGGCCGTCGCGAGGATGGTGAAGGACCGCAGGAGACTCGCGAAGATCAGGACTTTCCGCCGGTCCCAGCGGTCGAGCAGCGCGCCCGCGAACGGTCCGACGACCGAATAGGGCAGCAGCAGCGCCGCGAACCCGCCCGCCATGGCGAGCGCGTCGGCGGCGCGTTCGGGATTGAAGAGGACGGCTCCGGCCAGCCCGGCCTGGTACATGCCGTTGCCCCAGTGCGCGGAGAACCGCGTGTACAGCAGTCGTCGGAAGTCACGGTCGCGGACGAACGCCCTGGTGGGCGCCGCGGCGGTGGTTGTCACGAGCGAAGCCTAAAGAAGGCGGCCGGTGCGCTTTAGGGTCGCCTCTCGGCGGCTATGCGCAGTGTGGCTCCAGCCGGACGGTATTCCACAAAGGCGGTTCTTCAGTGAGCCCGGGGGACACGGAAAGCGCACCGACCTGATGTGTCCAACGGTGCTCGTGATGCTGTTGTTCCCTGGCCGGACGATTTGTCTCCACTCGAAGTGGGATCATGGCGGACGTGCCAGCGGACGCCGAGGTCGAACCGGGAACGCTCCTGGTCGCCGCCCCCACGATGGTCGATCCCAACTTCCGGCGGACCGTCGTGTTCGTCATCGATCACCGGGACGAGGGAACGCTCGGCGTCGTGCTGAACCGTCCGAGTGACGTCCCGGTGTACGACGTGCTGCCGAACTGGGGCGGCCATGTCGCGGAACCGCAGTCGGTTTTCGTCGGCGGACCGGTCGAGAAGAAGACCGCGTTGTGCCTGGCCGCGCTGCGGACCGGCGAGACGGCGTCCAGCGTGCCCGGCGTGATCGCGGTCCGCGGCCCGGTCGCGCTGGTCGACCTCGACACCGACCCCGAGATCCTGGTCCCGAAGGTCCGCGGGGTGCGGGTGTTCGCCGGGTACGCGGGCTGGGACTCCGGCCAGCTGGCGAACGAGATCGAACGCGACGACTGGGTGATCGTCCCGGCGCTGCCCAGCGACGTCCTCGCTTCGCCGCACCACGACCTCTGGGGCCAGGTGCTGCGCCGTCAGGGCATCCCGCTGGCGCTGCTGGCCACCCATCCAGGAGACCTTCAGCGGAACTAGGCGGTGGCGGTGTCGGCCTTCTTGAAGACGCCGCAGGTCCCGCAGGCGCAGCCACTGCAGCCGGCCGGCCGCTCCGGTTCGGGTTCGGGCACCGTCGCGGCGGCGCGGTTGCCGAGCACTCCCCCGCCCGCGACCAGCGCGATCATCCCGACCACGCCCACGAACGAGGCGAGCAGCAGCCCGAACGTCGTCGGCATGACCAGCGCGGCGATCCCGGCGAGCACGGCGATCACGCCGCCTGCCAGCGTCGGGAGCCCCGCGACCTTGTTGCCGAGGCGGAAGGCGTCCTCGCTGCGCATGGTGGCGGCGGTGCGCACGCCCGCGCCGCGGTCACGCGGCAGCTTCTCGCGCAGACCGAGGAAACCACCCCAGCCGACGAGGACACCCAGCACGATCGGGACCAGCGCTATGACGAACACTCCACGAGGATAAGCGTGACGTCCCGGCAACCTGCCGGATACCCTGGTCGACTGTGCTACAGGCCATGTCACGCCGAGTCATAGCAACCGCCCTGATCGGGGCCCTTCCGCTCACCCTGATGGCGGCACCGGCCGCCGAAGCGGGCCACCGTCCGCTTCGCCTCATCGGGGAACAGATCGTCCCGAACTTCCTGCCCTACGAGGGCACGATCGTCGGCGGCCTGTCCAGTATCGACTACGACCACCGCACCGGCGAGTACGCGCTGATCTGCGACGACCGGTCCGCCATCAACCCGGCGCGGTTCTACACGGCGAAGTTCTCCCTCGACGCCAAGGGGCTCGGCCCGGTCACCTTCACCGGCACCAAGCCGCTCCTGCGGCCCGACGGCACGCCGTACCCGCCGCTGCCGAAGAACGACCCCGCGCAGCCGCCGAACATGCAGACCATCGACCCCGAAGAGCTGCGGGTCGACCCCTGGACCGGCCGGTACGTCTGGTCGCAGGAGGGCGAGCGGTCGGCGGCGGCGCGGATCGACCCGTCCATCCGCGAGGCGAAGCGCGACGGCTCCTACGTCCGCGACCTGCCGATCCCGGCCAACGAGAAGATGACCGAGACGACGGGGCCGCGGCAGAACCTCGCCCTCGAAGGCATCACCTTCGCCGGATTCGGCTCGCTCATCGCCAGTTCGGTCGAGGGCCCGCTGTTGCAGGACGGCCCCGAGCCGACCACCACGTCGGGCGCCCTTTCGCGCATCACCGTGCAGTCGCGCTTCGGGCCGGTCCTCGCGCAGTACGCGTACCCGCAGGAGAAGGTGTTCGCGGCCCCGAACCCGCCCGGCGGTTTCGCGACCACCGGCATCTCGTCGCTGCTGGCCGTCGACCAGGCCGATCCGACGCGCTACCTGGTGATGGAGCGCTCGTTCGTCACCGGTGTCGGCAACAAGATCCGCATCTTCGAGATCGACACCAAGGGCGCCACGAACGTCGCGAACATCCCTTCGCTCGGCGGCGCCGAGAAGGTCAAGCCGGTCAAGAAGCGCATGCTCGCGGACCTCGCGGACTTCAAGTTGTCCACTGTGGACAACGTCGAGGGGATGACCTGGGGCCCGCGCCTGCCGAACGGCGAGCGCAGTCTGGTGCTGGTCAGCGACAACAACTTCTCCGCGACCCAGGTGACCCAGTTCATCGCTCTGGCGGTCCCCTCGGAACGGCTTTGACCAGGGCGTTAAACTGGACTCATGAACACGGCTCGGCTGCTCCTTAGCCTGCCGCGCTGAACTCGGTCGATCGGCCGGGACCAGCGCGGCGACCCCTCATGCCCTCCGGGCTGAGGGGTCGAGTTGTTTCTGGAGTGGCTTGACGTGGATGAGCACGGAGGATTTCGGCGATGAACCAGGCGAGCGAAGGCGCCGACACGGCCCCTCAGCACCGCTACACCGCGGAGCTGGCGGGCCGGATCGAGCGGCATTGGCAGGACTACTGGTCCGATCACGGCACCTACCACGCGCCGAACCCGGTCGGTCCGCTCGCGGACGAGAGCGGTGAGGTCCCGTCGGACAAACTGTTCGTCCAGGACATGTTCCCGTACCCGTCGGGCGCCGGCCTGCACGTCGGGCACCCGCTGGGCTTCATCGCGACCGACGTCTTCGCGCGGTACCACCGCATGATCGGCCGGAACGTGCTGCACACGATGGGCTTCGACGCCTTCGGCCTGCCCGCCGAGCAGTACGCCGTCCAGACGGGGCAGCACCCGCGCAAGACGACCGAAGAGAACATGGAGACCTACCTGCGCCAGATCCGGCGCCTGGGTCTGGGCCACGACGAGCGTCGCCGGATTTCGACGATCGATCCGGACTACTACAAGTGGACCCAGTGGATCTTCCTGCAGATCTTCAACTCCTGGTACGACGAGAAGGCGGGCAAGGCGCGCCCGATCGTCGAGCTGGAGACCGAGTACGCGCAGGACAAACGCCATACGCCGGACGGCCGCAACTGGTGCGAGCTGACCCGTGCCGAGCAGCTGGAGATCATCGACTCGCACCGGCTGGTCTACATCTCCGAGGCGCCGGTGAACTGGTGCCCCGGGCTGGGCACGGTGCTGTCGAACGAAGAGGTCACCTCCGAAGGCCGCAGCGAACGCGGCAACTTCCCGGTGTTCCGGCGCAATCTGCGCCAGTGGATGATGCGCATCACCTCCTACGCCGATCGCCTGGTCGACGACCTGGACCTGCTGGACTGGCCGGAGAAGGTCAAGTCCATGCAGCGCAACTGGATCGGCCGCTCGCACGGCGCGCGGGTGTCGTTCGATTCCGGTGACAAGAAGATCGAGGTCTTCACGACCCGCCCGGACACGCTGTTCGGCGCCACCTATCTGGTGGTCGCGCCCGAGCATCCGCTGGTCGACGAACTGACCGCCGCCACCTGGCCGGAAGGTGTCGACGCGCGTTGGACCGGTGAGGCGGCCACCCCGGCCGAAGCCATCGCCGCCTATCGCGCCGCCGCGGCGCGGAAGTCCGAATTGGACCGTCAGGAGAACAAGGAGAAGACAGGCGTCTTCACCGGCTCCTACGCGGTGAATCCGGCCGACGGCAAGGAGATCCCGGTCTTCGTCGCCGACTACGTCCTGATGGGCTACGGCACGGGCGCGATCATGGCCGTCCCCGGCCAGGACACCCGCGACTGGGAATTCGCCGAGAAGTTCGGCCTGGAGATCATCCGCACGGTGCAGCCGTCGGAAGGTTTCGACGGCAAGGCGTTCACCGGCGACGGACCCGCGATCAATTCGGGCTTCCTGGACGGCATGGGTGTCGACGAGGCCAAGAAGACGATGATCGGCTGGCTGGAGGAGCACGACCACGGTCGCGGCACCGTCCAGTACAAGCTGCGCGACTGGCTGTTCTCGCGCCAGCGCTACTGGGGCGAGCCGTTCCCGGTGGTCTACGACGAGGACGGCCAGGTCCACGCACTGCCGGACAGCATGCTGCCGATCGAACTGCCCGAGGTCGCCGACTACTCGCCGGTGACCTTCGACCCGGAGGACAGGGACAGCACCCCGTCCTCGCCGCTGGCCCGCGCCACCGACTGGGTCGAGGTCGAACTGGATCTGGGGCAGGGCAAGAAGACCTACCGCCGCGACATCAACACGATGCCGAACTGGGCGGGTTCCTGCTGGTACCAGCTGCGGTACCTGGACCCCACCAACCCGGACGTGTTCGTCGCGCCCGAGAACGAGGCGTACTGGGTCGGCCCGCGTCCGGCCGAGCACGGCGTCGAAGACCCGGGCGGCACGGATCTGTACGTCGGCGGCGTCGAGCACGCGGTGCTGCACCTGCTGTACTCGCGCTTCTGGCACAAGGTGCTGTTCGACCTGGGACACGTGTCGTCCAAGGAGCCGTACCGGAAGCTGTTCAACCAGGGCTACGTCCAGGCTTACGCCTACACCGATTCCCGCGGCGTCTACGTCCAGGCCGATCAGGTCGAGGAACGTGACGGCAAGTTCTTCTTCGGCGACGAAGAGGTCAAGCAGGAATACGGCAAGATGGGCAAGAGCCTGAAGAATGTCGTGACGCCGGACCAGATGGCCGCCGACTACGGCGCCGACACCTTCCGCTTCTACGAGATGTCGATGGGCCCGCTGGACGTTTCGCGGCCGTGGGCGACCAAGGACGTCGTCGGCGCGCAGCGGTTCCTGCAGCGGCTGTGGCGCCTGGTCGTCGACGAGGAGACCGGCGAACTGCGGGTGTCCACTGTGGACGCCACGGACGCGGACCGCAAGCAGCTGCACAAGGCGATCGCCGGGGTCCGCGAGGACTACGCGGAACTGCGGTTCAACACGGCCGGCGCGAAGCTGATCGAGCTGAACAACTACGTCACCAAGACCTACGGCGCGACCGAGGCGACGCCGCGTGAACTGGTGGAAGGGCTGGTGCTGATGCTGGCGCCGCTGGCCCCGCACCTGACCGAGGAGCTGTGGAAGCGCCTGGGCCACGCGGATTCGCTGGTGCACGGGCCGTTCCCGGTCGTCGACGAGAAGTACCTGGTCGAGGACTCCGTGGAGTACCCGATCCAGGTCAACGGCAAGGTGCGCTCGCGGATCACCGTGCCCGCCGACGCGGGCAAGGACGCCGTGCAGGCGGCCGCGCTGGCCGACGAGAAGGTCGCCGCCCTGGTCGGCGACGGCACCCCGCGCAAGGTGATCGTCGTGCCGGGACGTTTGGTCAACATCGTGCTGTAGTGCCGTGACGGAAAGACGCCAGCGTCGAGGGTCATGAGGCGATTCGATGGAGTTGTTCAAGGACAACGAAATCGAACGGAGAACACCGCATGACCCTCGACGGCAAGGTGGCTTTGGTGACCGGCGGCAGCCGCGGGATCGGTGCCGCCACGGCGATCCGGCTCGCCGAGGACGGCGCCGACGTCGCGCTCACGTACCAGAACAACGACGCACTCGCGGCCGGTGTCGTGGACAAGATCAAGGCGCTCGGCCGTCGCGCGCTGGCGATCCGGGCCGACAGCGCCGACGCTGCCGCTCTGGTGTCCGCCGTCGACACGGCGGTCGCCGAGTTCGGCAGGCTCGACGTGCTGGTCAACAACGCGGGCGTCGGCTTCGTCGGCCCGCTCGACCAGACGAGCCTGGAAGACATCGATCGCGTCCTCGCGGTCAACGTCCGCGGTGTCTACGTGGCCACGCAGGCCGCGGCCCGGCACCTCGGCGAAGGCGGCCGCGTGATCAGCATCGGCAGCTGCGTTTCGGACCGCGTGCCCGGCCCGGGGATGTCGTTGTACGCGGTGAGCAAGACCGCGCTGCTGGGCCTGACCAAGGGCCTGGCCAGGGAACTCGGCCCGCGCGGCATCACCGTGAACATCGTCCACCCCGGCCCGACCGACACCGACATGAACCCGGCCGACGGCCCGTACGCCGCCGACCAGCGGAGCCTGACGGTGTCCGATCGCTACGGCTCGCCCTCGGAGGTCGCCGCCACCGTGTCGTTCCTGGCACGGCCGGAAAGCGCCTACGTGACCGCGACGACCGTTTCGGTCGACGGCGGGCACGCGGCCTAGTCGATCGACAGGCCGATCTCGCGTGCGAGGTCGGCCAGCATCGCGTCGAAGAGGACGTCCGGTTTCGAGAACGGGATCGGATAGTTGCCGAAGACCTCGAGCGTGACGTGCCCGTAGAGCCGGGCCCAGAACTGGATCATCAGGTACGTCACGCCGAGGTCGAGCTTGTCGAGCGGGAACGTCTCGCCGGATTCTTCGAGTACGGCCAGCAGTTCCCCTTGGAAGGACGTGAGATCGTCGCGCAGTTCGGCGGGCACCACGTCGTTCGACGGCGTCACCAGATCGTGCATCGCGAGCACCCGGCCCGCCGCCGCGAGGAAGATCCGCCCGAACGGCTCACCCAGCCTGCTCAACGTGTCGTCGCCCGCCGGCGACGCGAAGACCAGGGTGAACTCCTTCGTGTGGGTCAGCGCCCAGCGCCGGAATCCCTTGCAGATGGCGAAAAGCTGAAGCGCGCCCTCGTCCGGCAGCTGCGCGATGTCCTCGGCCAGCCCGGCCGCGAGATCCGCGACGACGTCCGCGCGAAGGTGCTCGATCAGATCGTCGCGTGAGCCGTAGTAGCGGTACAACGCCGGCGCCGTGATGCCGAGCTCGCGCGCGATCGCCCGCAGGGTCACGGCCTCCGGCCCCTGCTCGACCAGGAGCGCCCGCGCCGTCCGCCGGATGTCCTGATCGGTCGCGGCCCGCTCGCGACCCCTGCGGCCGGTGTTGTTCATCCGGGCATTCTAGGTGGTCAGTACGCCCTTATCGCGGAACAGCCCAGCAGGCGGGCCTGGAGCGCGGTCAGCGCCCGGAGCGCCAGGAAAATCGGCACAGCCATCCCGATCGCGACGAGGAAATGCACGACCCACGCCCCCGCCAGCGTCGGTCCGCCCCACGTGCCTTCAGGGTCGCTTCCGGTCCAGAAGAAGCCGTAGGTCGCGATGCGCCCGGCGAGATAGAGGAGCAGCAGCGCGAGCAGGAACGCGACCACACTCGGCCCGAACGCCGCCGCGAACCGCGGACGGCCCCCGCCCTCCCTGCCGAGCCACCGCCGCGCGAGCCCGCGCTGGACCTTCGCACCACCGAGATACCCCGGAAGTACGAGAAGCGCGTAGACCGCGCGTTTCCAGTCCGAAATAGTCATGTTCAGCACGCTATGGCGCGCTGACCAGCGTGAACATCGGGTAATCCGCAACATCGGGTAGGGGAAACCGGAGGTCGTTGTGGTGATCCACACGACCGGGGTGTGGATGCGCGCGAAACGTTCCCCGATGTCAGACGGGTATGCCACACTCGGTCGCCGAATGGCTACGACGTGAACAGGGGAGGTTCGCGTGTCGAACCCTGAGCAGCTCTTCGCTGATTTCGAGGCCAAGCTGGCCGACGCCCAGCGAAAAGCGAATCAGATGCGCACCGAGATCGAAGGCGTCTCGGTGTCCGAACGCAGCAAGGACGGCCAGATCTCGGTCAAGGTCAACCACGCGGGGAACCTGGTGGGCCTGGAGATCGGCCCGTCGGTGCGGGACAACCCGGCGCTCGCGCAGGAGATTCTCCGCGTCGTCCAGAGCGCCCAGAGCAAGCTGGCGAGCGCGATGCAGACCGGCGTTCCGTCCATCGCGGGCACCGAGACCATGAACGAACTGGTCAACCAGCTGCACAACGAGTACCCGGAACCCGAACCGACGGGCTACGTCGAGGGTGGCCACCAGGACGTCGACGAGGACGACCGCTTCGTCGCCGCCGACGAACTCGACGCGCCGCCGCCTCCGCCCGCTCCGAAGCCGCCCGCCCCTCCGGCACCTCCGGCCTCGCCCGCGCCGCCGCGTGCCGCGCGCAGGCAGCAAGCCGACCACGAGGACGACTACTTCACCGGCGGCGACTTCCTGCGCTGAGCGGGTTCTTGAGGGAGGGAAATCATGGGGCAGCCGCAGGCAGGCCAGGGTTTCGACGTAAATCCGGACCAGATCGACGAACACGCCAAACAGGTGGAACGGACGCACGAGCATTTGCGGACCGCGCTCGACGCGGACAAGGACCGTGTGGACATACTGGCCTTCGGGCTGATCGGAAATATGTGCGGGATGTCGTTGATCTGCAACAACCTTTCGGAGAACGTGCGCGAGGCCCTGCAATCCGCGATCTCGGCGGGCGAGCACCATGTCGCCGCAGTGCGGAAGTGGGCCGAGGTGCGCCGGGTGACCGACCAGGACGCGGTGGACCTTCTGAAGCGGGCAGAGCAGGTGGAACGTGGCTGAGAACGACGTCCTCAAGAGCGCCAAGAGCGAAACGGACGCCGAGAAATACAAGGTGGACAACGCTCTGGAAGGTGCGGGCGCCATCCAGGATGTGGTCGGCGGCGCGGAAAAGCTTCTGAACGGTGACTGGACGGAAGGACTTCTCAGCCTGGCGGGAGCCGTGCCTGACATCGTCGAGGTCATCAAGAACCCTCTGGAAACCCTGATGAGCTGGGGTTTCGGTTGGATCATCGAGCACGTCGACTTCTTGAAGGAACCTCTCAACTGGGTTTCCGGCGACCAAGACGCACTTGACCTCGAGGTGCAGAAATGGCTGGAGGTCGGCAAGTATGTCAAGACGACGGCCGAGGAGTTGACCGACGAGGTCCAGAAGAACTGCATGGAGTGGTCGGGCGCCGGGGCTGACGCGTATCGCGCCTACGTGCAAAAACAGCTCAACGGGTACCGAGAGATAGTCCGGCTCGCCGAGCGCGCCGGGAACATCATCAACATCTGCAAGACCGTGCTCTCGGTGGTTCGAACGATCATTCGGGATCTGATCACCGACACCTTGGCGAAGATCGTCATGATCATCGCCAGGTATCCACCGCCTGCCTATCCGGCCGCTCTGGCCGCGGAGGGCGTTCCCTTCGCGATCGAAAAAAGCACTGAGGCCATGACATGGGCCGAGAAGCTGATGCGCGTCCTCATGCGCGCGAAGTCCATGTTGACGGACTTCTACAAGAACGTCGGCGACCTCCTCAAGAAGGGCGACGTGTTCGAGGGCGCGGGCATGGGTGCTTTCTGGGAGGTGGCGAAGGAAGCAGGAAAGACGGCCGTCAAAGAGGTGGTCAAGAGTGCGTCGGAAGACAAGGCGCGTGACCGGCGAGAGACGACCATCGACGCCACTGGCGAACCGAAGCAGCCCGAGAAGGCGAACGGAGCGGTCGGCTCCAGACGCCCTGTCGAGCAGGAGCCGATTTTCGAGCAACCTGGAACGCAACGGATATCCGGGTCGATCCAGTGAGCAACGGTCTTCTGATGACCGGGTACGAAGCAGTTCCCACAGTCACGCGTAGACCTCCCTGGAAGGTGGCTGGCGTCGCAGTCGGCGTGTTCCTCTATGCGCTGCTCTGCTGGACTCTGCTCGGCCGCGGGATGGTGTCCCACGGCGAGGAGGGAACGAGCAACCTCGTCGACATGGCGACGGCGAAGTCTTGCGAGGAGATAGGGCCACTGAGCATCGCCGGGATCGGCTATTACTGGGTTTGCGACATCGAGGTTCGCCCCTATTCGTCGAGTTCCAGGCAAGAGGTCGTGACGGCGCGCTCGTACCCGGACGAGTTGACTCCGGCCGACATAGGTAAACCCGTCCGAGTCAAAGAGATCGGCAGGTACTACGCCCGGGACTTCAAAAGCGATGTTCCGTGGTGGAGCATCGCACCTGGCGTCGGTGGGTTCGTGGGGCTGGGTCTGTTCGCCTACTGGCGACGGAACAAGCGTTTCCGCAAACCTGACGCCGAAACACCCGTGACCAGCTCGCTTTCCCTCTCGTCGGTTCGTCCGCTGGGTGGCGTGGCGGCTCCTGCTGGCCTTCCCGCGACGGCGTCGAGGACGGTCACGCCCAACGACTGGTCGTCAGCGAAGTTCTGGCGCATTTGCGGGGTGATCCTCGTCGTCGCCGTCATCTCCGGGATCGTGGGTTTCGCAGCGGGCCGCGGAACGGAGCTCCGCGAAGCGACCCTGACGATAGCGGCGATCGGGCTCCTCTCTCCCGGATGGCTTTGGTTCTGCACCCCCGCGCGATGGAAAAAGGCGACCTGGTGCACCACGTTCACTGTGTCGGTCGAAGGAATTCGCTGGTTCCGCCGCGACAAGGCGACCTTCGAGGTGGGCTGGGACGAGATCCGCGAGCTTCGGCTGACCACCGTCACCGATGGCAAACACGTCTTGCGGATGATCGACTTCTTCCCTCTCGACGAGAATTTCGCGAAGCGTCATCGAACGCTGAAGGGACTTTGGGAAATCGGGGCGAACCTCGACGGCCGCTCACTTCCGCCCGTCGTGAACGGCTACCGGGTTCCCGAGGCGTTCAGCGACGCCGCGTTCGCGGAAATCCGGGCAGCGATGACCATGATCCGGCCTGACAAGCTGGGCGAGTATCGGGGAATCCCGCAGAACACGGTCGCGTCCTGAGTACGGCACCCCGTCGAAACGGGGCGCCGCCGGCGCCGATCACTCGGGGGGCTACGTGATCGACGCCGGCGACCCGATGCCCTGCTCCCGAACTCAGATCGGGACCGGGGCAACGTCACCGCTTCTCCGCGGCAACGCATCTCAAGAGCGGGCGTGATCGCCGAAGTGACGCCCGGGGGAATGTTATCCCCCGAAAGAGTGACGGCGTTCCGCTGCTCGCCTGATTGTCGCACTACACGCCGAGAAAGTTACAAAGTTCTTCACATCTTCGCCCGGAGAAGGGTCATGACCGGACAACTCCTGGTCATGGCATGGTCTCTTCCATGACTTCTCAGGTGCTGGTCATCGGGTCCGCCAATGCCGATCTCGTCGTACCGGTCGACCGGCGACCTGGTGGTGGCGAAACCGTACTCGGTGGCGACACGATCTTGTCGCCGGGTGGCAAGGGCGCCAACACCGCGGTCGCCGCGGCCAGGCTCGGCGCCGACGTCGCGTTGCTCGGCGCGGTCGGCGACGATCCGTACGGCGAGCTGCTGAAACGTTCGCTGGCCGAGTCCGGGGTGAACACTGCTTCGGTGCGGACGAGCGACCGTCCGACAGGGATCGCGTACATCACGGTCACGCCCGACGGCGAGAATTCGATTCTCGTCTCGCCCGGCGCGAACTCCGCTTTGCGGCCCGAGGACGTCGATCTCGACGGCGCCGAGATCGTGGTGTTGTCGCTGGAGATTCCGCTCGAAACCGTCGAGCGGGCCGTCGCGGAAGCCGTCGAAAAAGGTGTGAAGACGCTGCTGAACCTTTCGCCTGCGGCCGAGCTCTCCGCGAAGACGCTCCAGGGGCTCGACGTCCTGTTGGTCAACGAGCACGAGGCCGCGTTCCTTCTCGGCGGCGAGGCCGACTTCCCGAAGTTGCTCGACCTCGGTCCGAAGGCCGCTGTCGTGACGCTCGGCGCGAAGGGCGCCGCCGTGGTTACCGCGGACGGCATGACGGAGGTGCCGTCGCCGAAGGTCGAGGCCGTCGACACCACGGGCGCCGGTGACGCTTTCGCGGGGGCGCTCGCCACGGCGCTCGCGAAGGGCGAGGAGTTGGCCGACGCGGCGCGAAAGGCGGTGAAGGTGGCGGCGATCACCGTGACCCGGCAGGGCGCCCAGCCGTCGTATCCCACGGCATCCGAACTGGAATGATGTCTCCTTCTGTGTTGTGCTGTTGGCTATGAGCCAGGTCACGCCCCCTATGAGATATGGTCTAGACCATGCCGTCTGAGTCACTGTCCGGGGTCGCCGTCAGTCCCGGCCGCGCGAGCGGTCCTGTCGTCCGGGTCGCCGAACCTCTCGGCGAACCCGCGAGCACGCCGGCACCGGCAGATCCGGCCGCCGAGGCCGCCCGCATCGAGCCGGCCGCGCAGATCGTGGCGGCCCGGCTCGAGAAGCTGGCCGAGACCGCCACCGGCGAGGCCACGACGATCCTCATCACCACCGCGGCGATGGCCGCCGACCCGGCTCTCGTGTCCTCGGCCGAGAAACTGGTCAAGGACCAGAACCTGCCCGCGCCGCGTGCGGTGTACCAGGCGGCGGGAAAGTTCGCCGACGCGCTCGCGGCCGCCGGTGGCTACATGGCCGAGCGGGCCCGCGACGTCCTCGACGTGCGCGACAGGCTGGTCGCCGAACTGCTCGGCATCGCGCCTCCGGGCGTTCCCGCCCTCGAGTCTCAGAGCGTGCTCGTCGCGCGCGACCTCGCGCCCGCCGACACCGCCGGGCTCGACCCGGACAAGGTCCTCGCGCTCGTCACCGAAGAGGGCGGACCCACCAGTCACACCGCGATCCTCGCCCGCGCGCTCGGCATTCCCGCCGTCGTCGCGGTCCGCGGGATCCTCGCGCTCGACGCGCAAGCGCTTGCGGTGGACGGTGACACCGGCGTCATCGAGGTCGCGGACCCGAACGCCGAGGTCGTCACGGCCGCCAAGACCGGCGCGATCGAGTGGGACGGCACCGGCGCGACCGCCGACGGCCACCGCGTGAAGGTGCTCGGCAACGTCGGTTCCGCCACGGACGCCCAGGCGGCCGCCGAAGCCGGTGCCGAAGGGGTGGGCCTCTTCCGCACCGAGTTCTGCTACCTCGACGCCTCCGCCGAGCCGAGCGTCGAAGAGCAGCGCAAGGCCTACACCGCCGTGCTCACGCCGTTCCGCGGCAAACCGGTCATCGTCCGCACCCTCGACGCGGGCGCCGACAAGCCCCTCGCCTTCCTGGAGCCCGACGACGAGCCCAACCCGGCGCTCGGCGTTCGCGGCCTGCGGGTCGCCTTCGACCGGCCCGAGATCCTCGACCGCCAGCTGGAGGCCATCGCGGGTGCCGCGCAGGACTCCGGCGCCGAGGTTTCGGTGATGGCGCCGATGGTCGCCACCGCCGCCGAGGCCGCCTGGTTCGCCGAGCGCGCCCGCGCCGCCGGAATCGCCCGCGCGGGCGTGATGATCGAGATCCCGGCCGCCGCGCTGACCGCCCGCGAGATCCTCGACGCGGTCGACTTCGTCTCCGTCGGCACCAACGACCTCGCGCAGTACACCTTCGCCGCGGATCGCCAGCTCGGCGCGGTCGCCAAGCTCAACGACCCGTGGCAGCCCGGGCTGCTGCGCCTGCTGAAGGTCATCGGCCAGGCCGCGAAGGACACCGGCAAGCCCGCCGGTGTCTGCGGTGAAGCCGCCGCCGACCCGAGGCTCGCGCTGGTCCTGGCCGGGCTCGGCCTGACCAGTCTCTCGATGAACGCGCCCGCGGTGCGCGCGGTCGGCGCGAGCCTGGCCGCCACGACGCTGGCCGAATGCGAGGCACTCGCCGAGGCGGCTTTGGCCACGTCGGACCCGGTCGAGGCCCGTGCCGCGGCCGCCAAGCGATAGCAAAGGTCCCTTGCTCCCCCGGTGGTGAACTTCGGGCTGATCGGCCAGGCCGCGGCGATGTTCGCGGTGACCAACGTCGACGACATCGTGCTGCTCGCGCTGTTTTTCGGCCGCGCGAGCGGTCGCGGGGGTGCCGCGAGGGTGGTGGCCGGGCAGTACCTCGGGTTCGCCGGGATCCTCGCCCTCTCGATCGTCGGGGCGTTCGGCGCAGGCCTGCTGCCGGACTCCGTCCTCCCCTGGCTCGGGCTGGTGCCGCTCCTGCTCGGCCTCCGGGCCGCGTGGCGCGTATGGCGTAAGGACGACGAAGGCGACGAGCCTGAAGTCGGTCCCGGCGTTCTCGCCGTGGCTGGGGTGACCTTCGCCAACGGCGGCGACAACATCGGCGTCTACGTCCCGGTGTTCGCCAACACCGGCACCAGTGGGCTGGTCGTGTACGCGGTCGTGTTCCTCGCGCTCGTCGCGGTGTGGTGCGCGGCGGGCCGGTACTTCGCGACCCGCCCGGTGATCGCCCGTGCCCTGGCGCGCTGGGGGCATCTGCTGCTTCCGGTCGTGCTCGTCGGAATAGGTGTGCTGATTCTCCTCAGCGCTTGATGTCGAAATCCGGTCCGCCACTTCGACGCCTTGGTGAAGACACCGAAGCGACGAAAGGACCAGACCATGACGACCACCGAGACCCCGACACGGGCTGGACGCCGGGAATGGGTCGGGCTGGCCGTGCTGGCCCTCCCCACTTTCCTGGTCTCCCTCGACGTGTTCGTCCTCATCCTCGCGCTGCCGAAACTGAGCCAGAGCCTCGGTGCCGACAGCACCCAGCAGCTGTGGATCATGGACGTCTACGGCTTCATGATCGCCGGGTTCATGGTCACCATGGGCACCCTCGGCGACCGCGTCGGTCGCCGGAAACTGCTGCTCATCGGCGCCACGGCGTTCGGCGCGGCCTCCGTGCTGGCGGCGTTTTCGACCAGTGCGCCGATGCTCATCGCCGCCCGCGCGATCCTCGGGATCGCCGGTGCGACACTGGCGCCGTCGACGCTCGCCCTGATCAGCAACCTGTTCCTCGACAGCCGTCAGCGTTCCCTCGCGATCGGCATCTGGGCCGGTTGCTTCACCGTCGGCGCGATCGTGGGCCCGATGGTCGGCGGTGTGCTGCTGGAGCACTTCTGGTGGGGTTCGGTGTTCCTGCTCGGCGTCCCCGCGATGGTCCTGCTGCTCGTCGTCGGCCCGAAGCTCCTGCCCGAGTACCGCAACGAGAACGCCGGTCGCCTCGACCTGACGAGTGTCGCGCTTTCGCTGGTCACGATCCTGCCCGCGGTCTACGGCATCAAGGAACTCGCCCGTGAGGGCGTCCACCCGATCCCGGTGGCCTCGCTCCTGATCGGTCTCGGCTTCGGCGCGGTTTTCGTGCGGCGCCAGCGAATCCTCGAGGACCCGCTGATCGACTTGAAGCTGTTCCGTGTCCCCGCGTTCTCGACGGCACTGGGCGGGATGTGCGCGTTCTCCATGCTGGGCGGGACGACCATGCTCTTCGTCGCGCAGTTCTTCCAGATCGTCCTGGAGCTCTCACCGGTCGGCGCCGCGCTGGCGTTGCTGCCGGGCATGCTCGCGGCGACCGTCAGCTTCCTGGTCGCCCCGATCCTCGCCCGCCGTTTCCGGCCCGCCTCGCTCATCGCCACCGGGCTGGCGGGCGCGATCGCCGGATTCCTGCTGCTGACGCAGGTCGAGCCCGGAGCCGGTCCGGTGCTCCCGTCGATCGCGTTCGCCGTCACCTGCCTGTGCGGTGGGCCACTGGTCACCCTGGGCACGGATCTGGTCGTCGGCTCCGTGCCGCCGGAGAAGGCCGGTTCGGCGGCCTCGCTTTCGCAGACCGGCAACGAGTTCGGCTACGCGCTGGGCATCGCGACCGTCGGGACGCTGGGCAACGCCGTCACCCGCGCTCAGCTCGCCGACGCGGTTCCCGCGCACGAGGCCTTCGCCACCGGCATGCACGCGGTGTCCGGGCTGGCCGCGCTGGTGCTGGCCGGGATCGCGTACTTCGTGCTCAGGCACCTCCGGCACGTGCGCCCAGTGGGCGCCTAGGACAGGGCCTAGCCGAAGAAGCCCCGCCGCGGATACTTGATGATCAGCGCTCCCCCGTGCACGCGCCCGGTGATGACGAACCGGGGTGTGCCGGGGCGGCCGTTCGACTGGGTCCGGTCGTCGAGGTTGCCGAACTTGATGTCGGTGATCGAGTTGGTGTCGACGGCGGCGTTCTCGGGGATGGTGATCTCCACCGGGCCCCATTTGGCCTGGAGGTCGATGTGCACCACCGGGTACCTGATCTCGGCCTGGGAGAAGTCCAGTTTCGTGGCGCCGTACTTGTTGCGGACCACCATCGACTCCGGGACCAGCCAGTTCCCGTTGCGCTGCAACGCCGAGTACTTGCCGTTGAGCTCCATGACCTGCCCGGACGACCGGGCGTAGGCCTGCGGCCCCGGCGGCGCCCACGGGTTCTGCTGCTGCCGCGGCACCATTCCCGCTTCGGGATGCACCAGGCCCGGCAGGTCCGTGAGCACCGCGTTCAGCTCACCGCGGGTTTTCGAAGCGAGGGCGCGGTCGGTCCGCTCGGTGAACTCGTCGAGGTTCAGCATCCCGAGGCCGATCGCCTTCTGCAGCACTTCGACGACGTGTTCGCGTTCCGCGTCGGAGACCCGGATGTCCCGTCCGGTCAACGGCTTGGTTTCGGTCGTCGGCTGCTCTTCCTCGCCCATGCCTGGAATGGTAGAACCGGATCTCACGCGCGAGATCGGGGAAATACCCTGAACAGACCCGCATTTCTCCCCTGTGCCGCCGTACTGGCGGCTGTCCTCCTGCTGGCCGGATGCTCCGACGCGACCCCGCAACCCGCGCCCGCTCCGGTGCCGACACCGCCGCCACCGTCGAAACTCGAAGGCATACCGGTGGACTACATCGGATTCCGCCTGGTCATGGCGACGTCACCGCCGTCGATGCTCGATCCGGCCACCGGAGCCACGACGCCGCTTCCGGGTGCCCCGGCCGGTGACCGCGTCAACGACGTCGTCCGCGTCGGCAAGTTCCCGGTCGTGCTGTCGGCCGCCCGCTGCGGGCCGTCGTGCGTGGAGCCGTCCGAGGTGCTCGCCTACGGGGACCCGAAGAACCAGCCGTGGAAGCTGGGCAAGGCCCGCAGTGTGGCCCCGTCGGCCGACGAGACCGGCGTGTGGCTGATCCGCGACGACGGCAACGACCTCTGCCGCCTTCAGTTCGTCTCGCTGCTCGGCGCCGAACGTGACCGCGGCCGTCCGGCGAGCTGCACGACGGCGGTGCGCCAGGAGGTGCCGCAAGGCTTGCTGATCACGGTGAACGCCGGGACGGCGACCGCCGAGGACGTGCTGATCGACCCCGCCACCGGCCGCGCCGTGCACCAGTTCCCCCGCATCCTCGCGATCACCAAGGAGCGGATGCTGCTCGCCGAACTGACCGAGTTCTCCGTGTTCGACCTCCGGAACAACCAGCGCACACCGGTCCGGTGGCCGGTGGCCAACGGCAAGCCGGGGCAGGTGGTGCCGAGCCGTGACGGGTACAAGGTGGCCGTTCTGTTCGGCGACCCCGCCTGGGCGGGGACGAGCACGCAGACAGCCGACCTCTGGGTGCTCGCGCTCGACACCCTGACCTGGACGCGCGCGCCGTCGATGCCGATCGCGACCCCGCTCAAACAGGTCGCTGTCGAGTGGAGCGAGGACGGCGAACTGGTGCTCGTCACCGACGTGGTCGCGAGCTGGCGGCTCGACCAGCCACAGTGGACGATCGTCAAAACGCCGCTGCCCGCCGAGCGGAACCCGGCGGCGGTCACCGTCGCCCAGGGCTGAACTACTCGGCGTCGAGCCCGTGCTCGATGGCGTAGCGGGCGAGCTCGACCCGGTTGTGCAGCTGGAGTTTCCGCAGCGTCGACTGGACGTGGTTCTCCACCGTCCGGTGCGAGAGCACGAGTTTTTCGGCGATCTGCCGTGCCGTCATCCCCTTGGCGACCAGGCGCAGGACGTCGGTCTCGCGTTCGGTCAGCCGCGGCGGCGCGGGGCCGTCGTCCGGCGCGTCGGCCATGCGGCGGTATTCGCCGAGGACGAGCCCGGCGAGTCCGGCGGTGAACACCGGATCCCCCGCCGCCGTCCGCTTGACCGCGTCCACCAGCTCGCTCGCCGAAGCCGACTTGACCAGATAACCGGACGCCCCGGCCTTGACCGCCTCCAGGACGTCGCTGTGCTCGCCGCTCGCGGACAGCACCAGCACCTTGGTCGACGGCAGCTCCGAAGTGATCTCGCGGGTGGCGTCGACGCCGGACGTCTCGCCGAGGTTGAGGTCCATCAGCACGACGTCCGGTTTGACCGTGCGCGCGATCCGCACCGCGGCGGGCGCGTCCGGCGCGGTGGCCCGCACGTCGAAACCGTGTTCGGCCAGGTCACGGGCGACCCCGTCCCGCCACATCGGGTGGTCGTCGACCACCATCACCGAAACACCGGGCGCGTCGGTCATCGCTTTCCCCTCGCCGCCACTGGAACCTTGACTTCCCATTCGGTGCCCTGGCCGGGCGCGGTGTCCAGGGCGACGCTTCCGCCCAGATCCCGCACGCGCCCCTTGATGGACTCCGCGATACCTAGATGTCCCTCGGCCGCCGCTCGTTCCAGCACACCCCGCTCGATTCCCGGGCCGTCGTCGCGGACGCTGACCACGACCTCGGTGCCGAGGTCCTCCAGCAGCACCCAGGCACGCGCCTCTTCGCCCGCGTGCTTCTCGACGTTCAGCAGTGCCTCGCGCGCCACCGCGACCAGCTCCGCGGTCACGTGCTCGGGCAGCTGCACCTCGCCGGCGGGCGTCGAGACCTGCACCGAAGGCGTCGCGAGCAGTTGCAGCGCGGACCGCAGGTCGGTGGTCCCGTTCTCGCTCGGATGCGTGGGCTCGGTGGTGACCAGCGCCCGCAGCGCGATCTCCTGCTCACCGGCCAGTTTCGCCAGTTCGGCGGCCTCCCCGCCGAATTCGGCGCCGCGTTTGCGCACCCGCGCGAGCACCTGGAGGACGCTGTCGTGGATCGAGCGGGCGAGCCGCTCCCGTTCGGCCGTCGCGGCCTCCATGCGCAACGCCCTGGTCAGCGCGTCCGCGGACCGCCGGGCCATGGTCGCGGCCAGCCCGATCACGAACCCGCTCGCGGTCAGCAGGAAACCGTCCCGCGCGACGTCGACGTCGAACCGCCAGCGCACCAGCCCGGTGACCACCGAGACCACCAGCCCGGCGAGCACCCCGCCGACAGCGCCGAACCGCGTCCCGGCCGCCGCGGGCGGGACCGCCGCCCACACCGTCGTGATGAGCGGGGTGTTGGCGTCGAACTGCGTGGCGGTCAGGATCCACGCCGAGGTGAACATGAGGACGACGGTCAGCACGAGATCGACGCCGACCAGCCACGGCCAGCGGGTCGACGGCCGCGCGTAGAACAAGCTGCTGAGCACCGTCCACACCGTCATCACGCCGAACGACGTCCACGCGAGCCACTTGTTCGTATAGCCGTCGTAGTGGACGACGAACGAGCCCAGCGCGAAGAGCAGCGTCGTCACGCGAAGCACGATCACGCCGCGCCACAGCGGAGTGGCGGGGTCCCGGGTGCCGAGCGCCGAAACCGCTCGCCAGAGCGGGGTGTCCGTCATGACTTGGCTTCGGACTCTTCCTCTTCACCGGGATCGTTCGGTGTCGCCGCCTGATCCCGCAGGACGTCGATCTCCGCCGGGTCGGGATCGTGTTCGTGCAGCAGCGACCGGATGCCGGCGTTGAGCACGGCGAGCAGTGGCACCGACAGCAGCGCGCCGGCGATCCCGGCGGCGACGAGACCGGCGGTGATCGCGAGCACCACGGCGAGCGGGTGCAGCTTCACCGCGCGGCCCAGCAGGATCGGCTGCAGCACGTGGCTCTCCAGCTGCATGACGCCGATGACGATGGCCAGCACGATCAGCGCGCCGACGACGCCCTTCGTCACCAGGGCGATCAGCACCGCGACCGCGCCCGCGATCACGGCGCCGATGATCGGGATGAAGGCGCCGAGGAAGACCAGCGTCGCCAGCGGGATCACCAGCGGCACCCCGACGATCGCCAGCCCGATGCCGATGCCGACCGCGTCGACGACGGCCACCGCCGCCGTCGCGCGCACATAGCTGACCAGCGAAGCGAACCCTCGCCGCCCGGCGACGTCGACCCGGTTGCGCACCCGCCCCGGCACACCGCGGACGAGGAACGACCAGATCTGGTCGCCGCCGGAGAGGAAGAAGATGAGGATGAACAGCGTCAGGATGAAGCCGGTGACGATCTCGCCGACCGTGCCCGCCGTGGTGAGCGCGGTGGTGGTGATCGACGCCTGGTTGTTCTGCAGGAAGCTGATCGCCTGGTTGATGAACTCCTGGATCTGTTCCTGACGCAGGTGCAGCGGCCCGTCGATGAGCCAGCTCTTGATCTGGTTGAGGCTCTCCGTCAGCTGCTTCTGCAGTTCCGGCAGGCCGGAGGAGAACTGCGCGACGACGAACGTCAGCAGCCCGCCCAGCACCGCGAGCCCGGCGATCAGCACTATCCCGGCCGCGAGCCCGCGCGGGAACTTGATCGCCGTCAGCTTGGAGACCGCGGGCGCGAGCAGCGCCGCGAGCAGCAGCGCGATCGACAGCGGGATCACGACCACCGACAGGTAGCCGATCAGGAACACGATCACGTAGAGCGCGGCGATCACCACGATGAAGCGCCATGACAACGCCGCGCCGATCCGCAAGCCGCGCGGCACCAGGCTGGTGACGTCTTCGGTGGACTCGGAGAGGAACGGGTTCGACGGGTCGAATTCCTTCTGCTTGCGCTGGGGCTCGCTCACGCGCTCACCGTATCGGTCCGAGACGACGTTCTTGAACATTCCGGGCGACGCGCACGGTCGAATTCGCCCGATGCGACGCTTGACACATCTGCCGGCGATCGACCCTGGAGTAACCAGGTCTCGCCTGGCGTGATCACTGATCGTGATTTCGGGCTACACCGTGTGTTCTTCACACGATCGTGCCATCAAGGCGCTCCTGGCTCGCTTTGGCCTTCCGCCCTTTGCTTACCTCGGTCACGCAACCGATGAACGGAACACCGAAGCGACAGGAGACCGAGTGACGAACGCGGCGAAGAACGAGGGGCGGGGCGCGGCGCGCTTCGGCCGTCTCGCTTCGCGTGCGCTGTTCGTCCTCGGCGGCGCCGTCGCCGGTTCCGCCGCCGCGTGGGCCGTTTCCGGCGCCACCGCCGCCGCGGACATCGCCCCGGTGGTCTCCGCTCCCGACACGAGCGTCACCCCGGTCACCGACGCCACCACGGCAGGTCTTTCCGACGTTTCCCGTGGCGCTTCGAAGTTCACCGGCGACGTCGCCGGCGCGGTGTGCGGCGAGAACCACCAGGACGCCACCACGTGGTCGATGCCGGAAGGGTCCAAGACCTCCCCGGCGAAGCGTCACTGCGGCGGCGAGATCCGCGCCGACGAGCACGAGGTCTCCACCCGGGTCAGCGACGCTGTCACCGACTTCGCCGACAACTCGGTCGTCACCCCGGTCAAGCGGACACTCGGCGCCGTCGAGCACATCGTCCGCAAGCCGCAGGACACCCGCCAGGTGCTGGACGAGACCTTCGCCCCGGCACCCGACTTCGGCGGCAAGGTCTGGGACCTCCTCGACCAGCACGGCCACGGCGACCTCGTCCCGGACCTTCCGGTCGGCGGCGCTCCGGTCGACCCGAAGTCCCCGCTGGACACCATCGGCGCCGGCGACCAGGTCACCGACTTCGCCGCACTGGCGACGACGCAGTTCCCCGCTTCTTCCGAGACCGTCCTTCCCATGCCGGCCCTCGTGCAGCAGCACGGCGTGTTCGACCAGGACCAGGACTCTCCTTCCCGTGACGGACACCGCGGCGACTTCCCGCGTCCGCTCACCCCGGCGCCGCTTCCCGTCGCGCCGTCCATCCCGACTGTCCCCGGTAGCGGCAACGCTCCCGGTGGTCACCTCGACGGCCTGACCCACGGCGTTCCCGCCTGGCTCGTCGCCGCCGTCGAGCGTTCCCTGACCGGCTACACGCTGGCAGGCACGCGGTACATGCCGCTCACCCCGGGCTCGCAGCCCGGCGTCACTCCTGACTGAACACCTCCCTCCGCGGGGTAGCCGACGCGCCCTGAGCCTCCCGATTCCGGGTCGCTTTCGCGTCCGCTCCTGATCCCCGCGAAACGGCGGTGCGCTTTTGTGCGCCCGCAGCCAGTTCCACCCCCCTCTGGTGCTCGTTCGAGAGCACCTCCTCAAACCCGAAAGGGAACCCGAAATGAAGGAGAACAACCCCATGCAATCCTGGGCAAAGCGCGGACTCCAGACCGCGTTGGTCACGGGTGGGCTGTTGATGCTGGGCACCGGCATCGCTTCCGCTGACGAACAGGTCAACCCGGACACCCCGGCCTCCCCGCTCGACGCGAACGTCACCGTTCCCATCGAGATCGACAACAACGCCGTCGGCACGCCGCTGGGCCAGGCCGACATCCCCGGCTACAAGGGTGAGGTCAGCACCAAGGCCGTCACCAAGCCGGTTTCCGACGCGATCGACGGCGTCACCTCGCCCGGCAGCAGCACCGACGGCATCGGCGGAGGGCTCCCCAGCCTCTCCGGCAAGAACGCCGTCCCCGCGCCGCTGGCCGCGAAGGACTCGGCCCGTCAGGTCAGCGGTGGGCTGACCGGTGGTGGGTTCACCACCACGGACGACATCCTCAAGGGCAACAAGGTCGTCGGCGACGTCGTCGTCCCGATCCAGATCGTCGACAACGCCATCGGCGTGATCGGCGACGCCGAGGTCGAGGGCGGCAGCCACGACCAGACGTGGTCGCACAACCAGGACATCGAGACCACCGGTGAGGACTCCAGCCTCGCCGGGAACGTCGTGTCCCTGGACTGGGCGCTGCCCGTGCAGATCGCCGGCAACGCCGGTGGGCTCGCCGGTGGCACCGGGCGCGTGGTCGGCGGTTCCGCGAGCCAGAGCACCACCGAGACCGGCAACATCACCACCGACGGCGAGGGCTCCGCCCTTTCCGGCAACGTGGTGGCCGGTCAGTTCGCCACCCCGGTCCAGGTCACCGGCAACGCCGCGTCCTGGATCATCGGCAACGCCAACAGCTCCGGCTACGAGGCCGAGACCGACGCCACCTCCGGCGGCTGGGTCGAGACCGACGGTGACGACAGCGCGCTGGGCGGCAACGTCGGCGCGGTGCCGATCGCCCTCCCGGTGAAGGTGAACGACAACGCGGCGGCCGCGCACGGCTCGCTCGCGAACTCGAACAGCAGCTCCGCGGCGGACGCGCAGGCCGGCGACACCACGCCCGGCTGGAGCAACGTCCCCAGCTACGTGCAGACCTCCGGCGAGGACTCGGCCGTCGCGGGCAACGCGATCGTGCCGCAGACCGCGGACGTCGCGAACGTCGGCGGCGTGGCCGCCAGCTGGGTCGGCCTGGCCAACACCGGCAAGGACGGCGGCACCAGCCACTCCAGCGTCGTCGATGCCGGTGGCTTCGTCAGCTCCGAGGGCGAAGGCTCCGCGGGCGGCGGCAACATCGTCGACCCGGCCGTGGCGGCCCCGGTCGAGGTGACCTGCATCGCGGGCACCTACATCGGCAACGTGTCCTCCACCTCGTGCGAGAACACCGTCGACGCGAACGCCGGCAACGGCAGCCACACCACGGGTGACGACTCCACCCTCGCGGGCAACGTCGTCAACACCCAGGCCGCGCTGGCCCCCGAGGTCTACGGCGTCGGTGGCTCGCACATCGGCCAGGCCGTCGCCGAGGCGACCGAGACCAAGACCGTGACCGCCGGCGGGTACGACGGCACCACGGGCAACGACTCGTCCGGCTCGGGCAACATCGTCCAGGTCCCGGCCGCGGTTCCGGCCGAGGTCTTCGGTGTGGGCGGCTCGTTCATCGGTCAGGGCTCCGGCTCGGCCGACGAGACCAAGGTCGTCTCCGGTGGTGGCGGCGGGAACACCGCCGACGACAACGGCTTCCTCAGCTCCAACCTGGGCACCGTGCCGGTTTCGCTGCCGGTGCAGGCCTTCGGGATCGGTGGCGCGTTCATCGGTCAGGGCCACGGCGGCGCGGACGGCGACACCACCTCGAACGCGGGCGGCGACGTCCACGCGACCGGTGACAACGGCGCGGGCTCGGGCAACCTGGTCTACGGCCCGGTCTCCCTGCCGGTCCAGGCGCACAACTTCGCCGCGGTGCTCGGCGGAATCGCCTCGGGCGAGGGCTCGAACCTGACCGACTCGGCGGCCGGCGGCGACGCCACCGCCAACGGTGACGAAGGCGCCCTGGCGGGCAACATCGTCCAGACGCCGGTCGGCGGCACCGTCCCGGTGACCGGCCTCGGCGCCGCCGCGGCGGGCATCGCCAAGGGCAACAGCGTGAACGACGTCATGTCGGCGGCCGGTGGCGACGCCACCACCACCGGTGACGAAGGCGCGGTCTCGGGCAACATCATCGGCGCGCAGGCGCTGCCGATCGTGCCCGTCACGCACGACGCGGTCGCGGCCGCCGGTATCGCCGACGCCGTCGGCTCCGACACCGTCGACGCCACCTCGGGTGGCGACGTCGAGACCTCGGGCACCGAAGGATCGCTCTCGGGCAACATCCTCGACATCCCGGTCGCGGCCGTTCCGGAGGTGTTCGGCGACGCCATCGCGGCGGCCGGCGGCGTCTCCGAGACCGACGCGGACAGCATGATCGACGGCCAGGCCGGCGGCGACAGCATCACCGACGGCAGTGGAGAGGCCCTGTCGGGCTTCAACTTCCACCACCCGCTGGTGTTCTCGGTTCCGCTGAACGAGCTCGAGATCCCGGTGCTGGCCATCGCGGACGAGAACTCGACCGACAACACCGAGATCAACGACGAGGAGTACACCCGCGCCTTCACCGACACGGTGGGCTCGGAGATGCCGATCGACGCGCTGCCCACCCTGCCCTTCGGCGCCCCCGCGCTGAACGGTGCCGGTGCCATGCCGTCCACCCCGGCGATCGGTGGCGCCCGCGCCGACGGTCCCCAGCTGGGTGGCCTGCAGGCCGGTCTGTCCGCCCTGAAGGGGCTGACGGCTCTCCCGACGCAGATGCCGAAGGCGGACCTGCCCGAGCTGCCCGGCACCCCGGCGCTGCCCGGTGTCCCGGCCCTGCCGAAGACCCCGGCCCTGCCCGGTGACGCCGCTCGTGCGGACGCCCCCAAGGTCGCGCAGCTGCCGGCCCTCCCGGCGCTGAACGGCCTGCCCACCGTCGGCAAGCTGCCGGTGCAGCTCCCCACGGCCGGCGCCCTGCCGACCGCGGGCGCTCTGCCCACCGCGGGTGCGCTCCCGACCGCCGGCGCGCTGCCGGTGCAGCTGCCCACCGCGGGCACGCTGCCGGTCGTGAACAACACCCCGGCGATGCCGACCGCGCAGGTCCCGGCTCTGGCGAACGTCGACTCGTCGCCGCTGAGCATGTTCCAGCGTTTCATCGGCACCCTGACCGGCAAGAAGTTCCACACCATGTGAACCTGCCAGTCGGCTAGCGCCACTGAATGAACCGAAGCGGGCCCGGGAGTCACTCCCGGGCCCGCTTTGTGTCCTGTCCAAGGACGGGCTGAAGGGCGCTTTCCCCGCATGCGATGCGACGAAAGCGCCCTTCGCCTCGTCAGAAGCGGGGAAAGTCCCCTTCAGCCCACGGCCGCTCAGTCGGACCCGGGAGTGAACAGCGCGTCCTGGGCCGCGCCCATCGCGGTCAGCACCGCGCCTTCCAGCACCCCGCTCCCGCCGACGGTCCCCGCCCGCACCTCGGTCCGCAGCGGTGAGATCTCCGCGAGCCTGCCGCTGACCCGGGCCGCCAGCGCGTCGCCACCCGCGCGGCCGATCTCGCCGCCGAGCACGACGCAGCCCGGGTCCAGCACCGCGGTGACCGCGGCCGCGCCGATCGCGATCCGCTCCGCGACGATCTTCAGGAACTCCTCGGCGCCCGCGTCGATCGCGTAGCCGACGGCCGCGGCGGCCGCTTCGGCGTTGTCGGCCGGCGAAGCGGGGATGCCGTGCTCGCGGGCGAGTTCGCAGAACGCGGCACTGCCCGCCAAGGTGTGGAAGCCGCCGTCGCAGTCGGTCGCCGTCGGGAGCCGTCCGGGGCCCAGCATCGGCAGGAACCCGATCTCGCCCGCGCCGCCCGACGCGCCCCGCCGCAGCGAACCGTCGAGGACGACGGCCGCGCCGACGCCGAAACCGAGCCACAGCAGGACGAAAGTGTCGCGGCCGCGGGCGGCGCCGAGCCGCTGTTCGGCGGCGGCCGCGAGGTTGACCTCGTTCTCCAGCAGTACCGGGACACCCTGCCGCCGCCGGAGTTCGTCGACGAGTTTCCCGTGCCACGCGGGCAGTCCGCCGGCCGGTCGCAGACCGCCGGTCGCCGGGTCGACCAGGCCGGGAGCGCCGACGGCGATCGTGTGCAGCGCGGTCGCGCCCGCTTCGGCGGTGGTGGCCTCCAGCAGGGCGATCGCCCGCTCGACGGCCACGTCGGTGTCGACGTCCAGCGCGAACGGCAACGAAGCCTCCGCCCGGGTCTGTCCGAGCAGGTCCGCGACCGAAACGGCCATCCCGTGGGTGCGGACGTCGAGACCGGCGAGGTACGCGCGGTCGGCGACGATGCCGTACAGCTTCGCGTTCGGCCCGCGGCGTTCCGCGCCCGCTTCGCCGACGATCTCGATCAGCCCAGCGTCCTGAAGCCGCTCGACCAGGTCGGCGACGGTCGGCCGGGAGAGCCCGGTCAACGTCTTGAGCTGGGCGGCCGTCAGCGAGCCCTCGCGTTGGAGCAGGTCGAGGGCAAGGCGGTCGTTGATGGCCCGCGCGGTACTCGGGGAGGCGGACGGCATCCGGATGGCACTCACCGTTGGATCCTCCCAGAATTAATTATCAGGTTCCCTTCCTGATAGTTTACGCTGTCGTCGTCGAGTCGTCTCATGGACCTTGGGGGCCCAGTGACCAACACAGTGGAAACCGTCGGTGCGCCGACGCGGCGGGTGCGGCAGGCGCGGGTCGCCATCGCCGCCGTCTTCGCCGTGCACGGCGCGGTGACCGGCAGTTTCGCCACCCGGATCCCGTGGATCCAGGAACACGCGGGGATCAGTGCGGGCCAGCTCGGCCTCGCGCTCGCCTTCCCCGCCATCGGTGCCTCGCTGACCATGCCGCTCGCCGCGCGGATCGGGCACCGGCTCGGCGGCAGGCTGGGGCTTCGGGTGCTGCTGGCGTACTGGACGCTGGCGCTGATCCTCCCGTCCCTGGCGGGAAACCTCTTCACCCTGTGCCTCGCGCTGTTCGTCATGGGCACCGCGGCCGGCACCTCGGACGTGCTGATGAACGCCCTCGGCGTCGACGTCGAGGCGAAGATGGGCAAGTCGGTCATGTCGGGGCTGCACGGGATGTGGACCACCGGCGCGCTCGTCGGCTCCGCGGCGGGCACGCTCGCCGCGCATGCCGCGTTGGACGCCCGTATCCACTTCGCGATCGCGTCCGCGGTGCTCACCATCGCCGGGGCGCTCATCTGTCAGGGCGTGTTCGACGTCCGCAGCGCGCCCGACGAGAACCCGCCGCCGCGGTTCGCGCTGCCGCCGAAGTCGGCCGTGATCATCGGTGCCGTCGCGTTCTGCGCCGTCTTCGCCGAGGGGGCGAGCCTCGACTGGTCCGCCGTCTACCTGCGCGACGTCCTCGGCACTTCGCCGGGCATCGCGGCCGCTTCGACCACCGCGTTCACCTGCACGATGGCGGTCGCCCGCCTCTCCGGTGACGCGCTGGTGCGGCGCTTCGGTTCGGTCAAGACCGTCCGCACGGGTGGCGCTTTCGCGACGGCCGGCGGGCTGATGGTCGTCTTCGCCGCCCATCCGGTGATGGCGATGGCCGGGTTTGGGCTGATCGGGCTCGGCGTCTCCGTCGTGGTGCCGCTCGCCTTCGCGGCGGCCGGGCGCAGCGGGCCGACGCCGAGCCAGTCGATCGCGGGCGTCGCGACCATCACCTACTCCTCGGGGCTCGTCGCGCCGTCGCTGATCGGCGGGATCGCCGACCTGACGTCGCTGACGGTGTCCTTCGCGGTGGTCACGCTGCTGGCGCTCGGCTTGGTGGCGGGCGCCGGCGTCCTTCGCTCCCGTTAGTCGAACTGGAGGGAGCGCTTGGCGAGGCCGTGCCAGTAGCCGTCGATGACGGTTTCGCCCTTCCCCTCCGACGAGCTCGCGCCGAGCGAGACGAACAACGGCGCGAAGTGTTCGATCCTGGGGTGCGCGAGCGCCGCGGCGGGGGCCTTGTGCTGGAAGTCCAGCAACGCGTCGAGGTCGCCGTCGCGCAGGGTTTCCGCACCCCAGTGGTCGAATTCGCTCGACCACGACGGCGGCGCCCCGTCGGTGCCGTCGGTCTGGCTCAGCGCGCTCAGGTTGTGCGTGAAGAAGCCGCTGCCGATGATCAGCACGCCCTCGTCGCGCAGCGGCGCGAGCTTCCGGCCGAGGTCGAACAGCTCCCGCGGGTCCAGCGACGGCATGGACACCTGGAGCACCGGGACGTCGGCGTCCGGGTACATCTCCACGAGCGGGACGTACGCGCCGTGGTCGAGACCGCGGTCGGGCGCGTCGTGGACCGGGGTCTCCGGCGAGCGGAGGAGTTTCCGCACCTTGTCCGCCAGCTGGGGAGCGCCGGGCGCGGCGTATTTCACCTGGTAGTAGTGCTCGGGGAAGCCCCAGAAGTCGTAGACCAGCGGCACCGTGGTGGTGGCGCCGAGGGTCAGCGGTGCCTCTTCCCAGTGCGCGGAGACGACGAGGATCGCCTTCGGCTTTTCGAGGTCCGCCGACCAGCCGGCGAGCTGGCGGGTCCAAGTGGCGTCGTCGGCGAGCGGCGGCGCGCCGTGGCTGAGGTAGAGCACCGGCGTCATGTCTGCTCCAAGTGTTTGAACTTTCAACTACCAGGATAGACGACGTCGCCGGGTTCCGCGTTATTCCCGCGCGAGGTTCGCCGCCATCCGCTCCAGTACGCCGACCGTCGTCCGGTATTCCTCGTCGCTGATGCCTTCGGTCGCGCGGGAACGGAACTCGCCGACCTTGGTCTTCAGCCGGAGATGTGCCTCCCGGCCGGCTTCGGTCAGGCCGCCCTCGTCGATCCAGCCGCGAGTCCGCAGATCCGTGGCGACCGCCCGCACGTCCCCGAAGGGTGACAAGTCCTCGATGTCGATCGTGTTCAGCACCTGCCAGTGGCGACGGGTCAGTCCCTCGTCGGCGAAGACCTTTTCCATGGAAGATTCGAGGGCCTGGTGAAGGTGGGCGAACCAGAAGCCGATGGGTTTCATGGATACTCCTTCATGTAGACGGCAACTACATGTAAAAGTACATGCAACTGGTGAGGATGGGCAATGACGGACGCCGTGGCCGACGTGGAACGCGCGATGATCGCCATCCGGCGGAGTCAGGCGAGGCGGTCGCTGTCGAAACTCGCCCGCGATCGCGCCGAAGCGATGCCGGACCAGGCGGTTCAGGGCCTCCTCGACGCCGTGGAAGCGGCCGAGGAGAACGGCGAACCCGGCACCGTCACCAGCCTCGCGGCGGCGCTGACCATCGACCAGCCGCGCGCGAGCCGTCTGGTCGCGCGGGCGGTCGAGGACGGTTTCCTCCGGCGCGAAGCCGATCAGCGCGACGGCCGCCGGGCCGTTCTCGTGCTCACCGAGACCGGGCGCGCCGCGGTGACGCGTATGCACGAATTCCGCCGTTCGGTGTTCGCCGAGGCGATGGCGGACTGGCCGGACGCGGACCGTGCCGAGTTCGCCCGGCTGCTCACCTCGTTCGTCCGGAACTACGGCGCGCTCGGCGTGAAGTAGTTGACCAGGTTGCCGTCGGGGTCGCGGAACAGCAGGGACCGGTTCCCCCACGGCATCGTGGTCGGCTCCTGGACGATCTCGGCCAGGTCCGCCAGCCGCGCGTACTCCCTGTCGACGTCCTCGACCCGGAATTCGAGGATCGCGGTCCGGTTCGACTCCGGCACCGCGGCGGCGCCGCCGAACAGGGTCATCGTCTCGGCGCTGCCGATCGCCAAGGTGCACGACGGGCCGACGAGCTCGGCGAACTGCTCGGCCCGCCACCGCGCGTCGAGGCCGGTCGCCTTCTCGTAGAACCCGGCGAGCCGGGCGACGTCGTGGGTGATCACGCGGACGGAAACGAACTGCATGGCTGGTCCTTTCGAGGCCGGAAAGCGGAACACCGGCCACGCTAGGAGCAATACCGGGCAGGATCCGCCCGGTATTCTCGGGGCTGTGACCCGGCCCATCTCCCGCGTGCTCGCGTTGCTGGAGATCCTCCAGAGCGGCGGCACGCGCACCGTCGCCGAACTCGCGCGGCGGCTCGACGTCGACGAACGCACCGTCCGCCGCTACGCCGAGCACCTCCTCGACCTGGACATCCCGGTCCGTTCGGTGCGTGGCCGGTACGGCGGCTACCGCCTCGCCCCCGGTTATCGGATGCCGCCGCTGATGCTCACCGACGAGGAGGCACTGGCGGTCTTGCTCGGCCTGGTCGCGGGACAGCGGGCCGGGCTGATCACCACTTCGGTCGCGGCCGCCGAAAGCGCGGTCGCGAAAGTCCGCCGCGTGCTGCCCGAAGCGCTCGGCCGACGGCTGGACGCGCTGCTGGAGACCGCCGACTTCACCGCACCGGCCAGGAAGGCCCTTTCGGCCGAAGCCGAGGTGCTGCTCACCGTCGCGGAGGCGGCGCGGGGCCGCCACCCGGTCGAGCTCGCGTACCTGGCCGGACACGGCGGTGCCAGCGAACGCGTCGTCCATCCGTATGGCGTCGTCGCGCACTCCGGCCGGTGGTACCTGACCGGCTTCGACTCGGCCAGCGGCGAGGTGCGCACCTTCCGCGTCGACCGGATCTCCTCGGCCGAGGCGCGGGCCGGGACCTTCGACCCGCCCGACGGCTTCGACCCGGCCGAACGAGTGCTGACCGCGCTGGCCGAGACGCCGCACCGGCACGACGTCTCCGTGCGGATCCAGGCGACGCCCGACCAGGTCCGCGCCGTCTTCCCGCCGTCCGTGGCCGTCCTGGAAGCGGACGGCGACGGGGTGCGTGCCCGGATCCGGGCCCAGCGGCTCGACTGGATCCCGCCGCTGCTCGCCGCGCTCGACCGGCCGTTCGTGATCGAGCGGCCCGCCGAGCTCCGCGACCTGGTCGGCGCGCTGGCGGACCGGCTCGCGGAGCGTGCCAGGGAAAGGTGAGCTCACTTGCCGCAGAACACCTTCTTGACGAGCTTGTCCAGAGCCGCCGGGTACGACGGCACCGGGTCGTTCTCGGGGTCGCCCGCGGTGATCGACCCGGTCAGCGTCTTGCTGCCGTCGGGCGTGCTGTACATCAACGCCCCATAGCCGTTGTTGCTGCCGTTGTGATTGAGCACGATGCCGCAACCGGGGCCCAAGTCCTGCGAGAACTGTCCGAGACCGTAGAAGCCGTAGAGGCTCGCGCTTCCGGGGTGGGTTTTGCGCATCTCGGTCATCAGCCAGGCCGGGAGGAGCTTTCCGCTTTGCAGAGCGGAAAAGTACGTCTGGAGATCCTTGGTCGTCGAGATCATGTCCCCGGCGCTGGAGATCCAGGACGGGTTCTGGTGGGTGACGTCGATCGTCTTCCGCTGACCGCCGTCGTCGTACTGGTAGTAGGCGTGGGCGTACGGCTGGGGCATCCCCGGCCAGGCGCCCGGCGACAGCGTGTCACGCAGCTTGAGCGGTCGCAGGATCCGCCGGTCCAGCTCCTCGGCGAAGGGGCGGCCGGTGAGTTTCTCGACGAGCAGCCTGGCCACCACGTAGTTGGTGTTGGAGTAGTCCCAGCGCGCGCCCGGTTCGAAGACCGGGGACTTCGACACCGCCAGCCGGACCAGCTCCTCGGGCCGGTAGGTGTGGAAACGCAGGTCCACCCATTCCTTGCCGGCCCACGGGATTCCCGGCGTGACCGTCCCGTCCGGGTTGTACTGGCCGGTGTGGTTGAACAGCCCGCTCGTGTGCTGCAGCAGCATCCGAACGGTGATCCGCGAGTCCAGCCCGAACTGGGGAAGGAACCCCGCCACCGGGGTGTCGAGCCCGATCCTGCCCTCGGCCACCAGCTGCAGCACCAAGGTCGCGGTGAAGTTCTTCGTGGTGCTGCCGACGCGGAAGTGACCGTTGGTCGGCGGTTTCGCGGTGCCGCCCAGCTCGCGCGAACCGGCGCTGCCGGTCCATTCGCCCCGCTCGTCACGGACGCGCACCTGCATCCCGCCGAATCCGGCGTCCACGAACTCTTGCATGGTCCGCTGCAGGTCCGGGCGGGCCGATGCGGCGGACGCCGTCGGCACGGTCAGGCCCGTCAGCAGCGCGGCGGCCAGCGCCGCGGCGCCGACCCGGCGGACGATGTTCTTGGTACCCCTCAGTGATGTCCTCATGTCGACTACGTTCGCGGACCCCGCTGACACGAGGCAGTCACGCCGCTGACATGGGACGGTCACGCGTCAGCGTGAGACGCGGGCCTCGATGCCGTCGAGCAGGCAGTCGAGCCCGATCCGGAAGGTTTCGTCGGCGTCGAGGTGGGCGGCGTCGCGCACCACCGTGGCCAGTGTCGGGAGCTTGCCGGAGGCGAAGGCCCGCGTCAGATAAGGACCGAATTCGGCCTGCCAGCGCTTCTCGTCCATTCCGGTGGCCCGCTCCGCCCGCCGTTCGGCGATCTCCCGCCGCACCGCGCCGATCGTGTAAGCGTTGACCGCGGCGACCACCGGCATGATCGCGTCCACGCCGAGGTCGTTCAGCTCGGCCATCACGGCCTCCGCGCTCGCCATCGTCTGCGGCCCGAGCCGCGGCCTGCCGCCCAGGAGTTCGGCGAGCCATTCGTGCTCCTGCACGGTGCGCCGCATGGCTTCGGCGAAGGATCGCAGTGTTTCCCGCCAGCCCTCCCCGGCGGGCCGGATCTCGGCGTGGGCGGCGTCGACCATCAGGTCGAGCAGCTCCTCCTTGCTGTCGATGTAGCCGTAAAGCCGCATCGGGCCGACGTCCAGCGCGGTCGCGATCTTGCGCAGCGACACCGCGTCCAGGCCGTCCGCGTCGGCCAGCTCGATCGCCGTCCGCACGATCCGGTCCCGGCTCAACGGGGCCAGCGCCGGCCTGCTCGGTGGCTCCGGCCTCTCCCACACCAACATGCCGGTGACAATACAACGCATCGAGCGATACAGTGTATTGAGCAATACACTGTATCGCCGGAGGGGAACCATGACCATCGCCATCGTCGGAGCGGGCCTCGGCGGCCTGGCTCTCGCCCGGGTTCTGCACGTCAACGGCATCGAGTCAGTCGTCTACGAGCGCGAAGCGTCGCGCGAGGCGCGCGGCCAGGGCGGCATGCTCGACATCCATTCCGGTCAGCCGGCGTTGCGCGAAGCCGGGCTGATCGACGGGTTTTTCGCGATCGCCCGCGGCGAGGGCCAGGACATGAAGCTTCTCGAGTCGGACGGCACGCTGCTGTTGCAGGAGGACACTCCCGACGACGCCCCGCTCGCCCGGCCCGAAGTCGACCGCGCCGACCTGCGTGACCTGCTGCTGGACTCCCTCCCGGACGACACGGTGCGCTGGGGGCACGCCTACGAGTCCGCGGAAAACGGCGTCGTGCGCTTCGCCGATGGCACCAGTGCGGCGTACGGCCTGCTGGTCGGCGCCGACGGCGCGAACTCCCGCGTCCGCGCGCTGCTCACCGACGCCCGTCCGTCGCATCTCGGGCAGAACATCGTCGAGGTCGGGATTCCCGACATCGACCGCACGCACCCCGGTCTCGCGGCGATGGTCGGCCGCGGCAACTACTGGGTGTTCGGCGACGGGGTGTCCTTGGGGGCGCAGCGCAACGGCGACGGCCGCGTCCGCATCGGCCTCAGCTTCTACAACACCGGCGAGGACTGGCTCGCGACCAGCGGGATCCCGTTCGACGACCCGGCCGCCGCCAAAGCGCGGCTGATCGAGCTGCTCCCGGGCTGGGACGCGAGGTTCATCGCGCTGATCGAGGCCTGCGACGACGTGGTCGTGCCGCGGTCGCTCACCACCCTGCCGCTCGGCCTTACCTGGGCGCCGGCGCCGGACGTCACCCTGCTCGGCGACGCCGCGCACCTGATGCCGCCGGTGGGCGAGGGTGCCAACATGGCCCTGCTCGACGGCGCCCGGCTCGGGCTGGCGCTGGCCGCGCACCCGGACGACTTCCCCGCCGCCGTCAAGGAATACGAACGCGAGATGTTCGAGCGCACCGGCGACGCCGCCCGCATGTCCGCGCGGGTGCAAGAAATGCTGATGTCGCCGAACGCCGCTCGGCGGATGCTCGCGTTCTTCCAGCCGGACTGAGCTCGTTCACCCGGTCAGGCAGTGCTGCACGAGCGGACCGAACGAGGCGACCAGTTCGTCGACGGACGCCGAGGCGATCGGCTCGACGCGCACGATGTACCGGGCCACCGCGAGCCCCAGGATCTGGACGTTGACCATGCTCGCTCGCCGCAGGGCGTCCGGCGTGCCGAGCAGCGCCGCGATCCGCCCGGTGATCTCCCGGTCGATGAATTCGCGCAGCAGCGCTTCCGACTTCGGGTCGGTGGGCGCCGACCTGGTCAGCATGACCAGCGGCGTGCGGTCGGACTTGTCGAGGTTCTCCAGCAGCGTCCGGACGACGCGCTCGCCGAGGGTGCCGAGTTCGCCGTCGAACAGCGACTCGATGGCGGGCGGGACGTCCTCGGACAGTTCGATCACCGCGCCGAACAGACCCTGTTTGGTGCCGAAGAAGTAGAAGACCATCGCCGGGTCGACCCCCGTCGTCGGCGTTATTACCTGTGCACGGCGGTTTTCCTGGCGAAGTTCGCCATCGCCGCGGCGGTGCTGGTGCCGCTGTACCTGGCCGAAGCGGTGGTCCCGCTCGGCATCGTCGCGACGCTGCTGGGCGGGGCGCCCGCGGCGGGCGTCTGCGTCTACCTGTGCTGGCGGATCCTGCGCGAGCGAACGGTGGCGTAAGCTATGAACATAAAACCAATCTGTTCATACGTGCACAGGAGCAAGGATGCCGACCCCGTTCAGCGCTGAGGACCGCGCCCGGATCACCGAGCTGCTCCTGGACACCGGACGTCGGCTGTTCGCGGTCCAAGGTCTGCGCAAGACCTCCCTGGACGATCTCGTCGACCCCGCCGGAATCGCCAAAAGCAGCTTCTACGCCTTCTTCGATTCCAAGGAAGCGCTCTATCTGGAGCTGATGCTGCGGCAGGCCCCGCAGCTGCACGAACGCTTGGCGGAGGTGCTGGACGAGGCCGAAAACGCGCGCGCCGCCCTCGGCGGTTTCCTGCGCGCCACCGTGCGGATGCTGGACGAAAACCCGCTCTACCGGCGGCTCGTCACCCATCCCGAGGAGATGCGGGCGGTGACCCGGCGCATGGGCCCGGAGGAGATGGCCAGGGCGGAGCGGCTGCTGCCGCTGCCCGGGTTCCTGGAAGCGGCCAGGGGCAAGGGGCAGCTCGTCGAGGTCGACGACGACGAACTGCTCGGGGTGCTCCAGGCCGTACTGCTGCTGCCCATGCATCGCCAGGACCTCGGCGAACAGCGCTACCCCGCCGTGCTCGACAGGCTCATCGACATCGTGGCCACAGGGCTGACCAAGGAGTGAGCGTGCGCGAAGGGGTACTGGCAGGCGGCGCCGCCTACCTGGAGTTCGGAACGGGAAGGCCGCTCGTGGTCTTCCGCACGGTGCTGCCGGACTCGGCCAACCCCACGGGGGCCGCCCGGTGGGCGGAGGCGCGCTCGCTCAAGCCGCTGGCCGCGCGCTTCACCGTGCTGGCGGTCGGCCGCCGTCCCGGACTCGAACCCGGCGTCACCATGGCCGATCTCGCCGCTCACCACGCCGAGGAGCTGCGGGCCCGGTTCGATCGCCCGGTGGACGTGCTCGGCCTGTCCACGGCCGGGTGTCTGGCGCTGCAATTCGCCGCCGACCATCCCCGCCTGGTGCGAAGGCTGGTGGTCGGGGCCGCGGGCGTCCGTCTCGGACCGGACGGCCGTCGCGTCCAGCGCGAGTACGCGGACCTGCTGGCCGCCGGGCGATACCGCGCCGCGGCCAAGGCGCTGGCACCCACGGTCGCGGATTCCCGGCTCGGACGCGTCTTGATGGCCGGTTTGCTGGGGCTGACCGGCGGTCGCCCGGCGGACCCGAGCGGAATGGTGGCCATGCTGCGCGCCGAGGACACCTTCGACATCGAAGACCGTCTTGGCGAGATCACCGCCCCCACCTTGGTGATCGCGGGCTCGCGGGACGTCCTCTACCCGCCGGAACTCGCCGAACGGGTCGCGAGCGGAGTGCGCCACGGCGAACTCGAGATCTACGAAGGACGGCGGCACCACACCGTGATGACCGACCGCCGCTTCGCCAGGGACGTCGTCGACTTCCTCGGCCGCTTTTAAGGAACGTTCGTTCTTGACTGATCGTTCCTCAAAAGTCTATCGTCGTGGCATGGGCAGGCGAAGGGCGTTCGACGAGGACGAGGTGGTGCGCGCCGCCGTCGGGTTGTTCGGCGGCCGCGCGTACGACGGGGTGTCCGTCGACGATCTCGTCACCCACCTCGGTGTGCACCGCAACAGCCTGTACAAGACGTTCGGCAGCAAGCGCGGCCTCTACCTGGTCGCCCTGCGCCGCCACCTCGCCGACGACGTCCGCCCCTTGGCCGAGGCGCTCGCCGCGGCGACGGACGCAACGACCGCGCTGCGGCTCGTCACGTCGGCCGACCTCGGACTGCTGCTGCTCGCGGCTGTCGAACGGGCGCCGGCCGACGAGGAGGTGGCCGCCGAGGTCGCCGCGGGGCTGGCCGCCGTCGACCAGGCGATCGCCGACGCGCTCGGCATCCCCACCGCCCTGGCCGCCGCGCTCACGGCCGCCGCACTGGGCCTCCTCCTGCGCGGCGACCCCGACGGTGTCGGCACCGCGCTCACCCAACGCCTCGATCCGCTCGACTGAAAAGGGAAACAGACATGGCACTGGTCACCATCGACGGCGAAGACCTCGTCGTCGTGATCGAAGGTCTCGACAAGCTCTGGGCCCTGAAGAGCAGCCTGACCATCCCGCTGGCCAACGTCCGCGGCGCGACCGCGGACCCCGGCGTCGCCGCCGACCCCAAGGGAATCCGGGCGCCCGGTGCCCACCTGCCCGGGGTGATCACCGCGGGCACGTTCCATCTCGACGGCGAAAAGGTGTTCTGGGACGTCAAGAACCCGTCGAAGGCCGTCGTGATCGAACTCGCCGACGAGCGCTACACCCGGCTGGTCCTCCAGGTCGACGATCCGCGCGCGACCGTCGCGCTGGTCGAGAAGGCACTGCGGTGAAAGGGTTTCAGCTCGGGCGGGTCCGCTGGTCGTAGCCTTGCTGGCACTTCTGGATCTCGTCGGTGTGGGCGACCGTCCAGTCGTACAGCCGCCCGAACGGCTCCCGAAGGGATTCGCCGAGCGGGGTGAGGGAGTACTCCACCCCGACAGGGGACGTCGGCAGCACCCGCCGCTCGATCATCCCGTTGCGTTCCAGCCGGCGCAGGGTCTGGGTCAGGACCCGCTGGGTCACGCCTTCGAGGCGGCGTTTGATGTCGTTGAAGCGGCGAGGCTTTTCGAGGACGGCCATCGTCATCATCGACCACTTGTCGGCGATCTGGTCGAGAATCGGACGGCTCGGGCAGTCGGCGCGGTACACGGTGCCGGTATCGGCGTCGGTGCCAGAAGCGGCCATACCGGTATCCTCCGCGATCCTTGAGATGCCCAAAGTGCGTTCTTGACGGTGATCGATCCCCACCGGAATCTAGGTATACATCAGGAACCTAGATGCCTGCCAGGTACGGATCGGAGAGCTGAATGCACCACGACGCCTACACGGCCCTGCGAGTGAGCCGCGAGGCCGGCATCGTCCGCGTCACCCTCGACAACCCACCCGTCAACGTCCTCGACGTCACGCTCATGACGGACCTCCGGCGGCTGCTGACCACGTTGCGGGACGACGACTCGGCCCGGGTGATCGTGTTCGACAGCGCCGACCCGGAGTTCTTCATCGCCCACGTCGACATGTCCCTGGTCGACGCGCCGGACGCCTTCGACGGACTCGCGGCCGAGGTGCCCGAAGGGATCAACGTCTTCCAGGCGCTGGGGGAACTGTTGCGGCACCAGCCTCAGGTGACGATCGTCAAGCTCGCCGGCCTCGCCCGCGGCGGAGGGGCGGAATTCGTCACGGCCGCGGACATGACGTTCGCGGCGATCGGCACGGGCGGAATCGGCCAGATCGAGGCCCTCATGGGAATCGTCCCCGGAGGCGGAGGCACCCAGTACCTCGCCGGCCGGATCGGCCGCAATCGCGCTTTGGAAGCGGTGCTCAGCGCCGACCTGTACGACGCGCAGACGGCCGAACGCTACGGCTGGGTCAACCGGGCTCTGCCCGCCGACGAGCTCGACGACGTCGTCGACCGGCTGGCCCGCGACATCGCCGCACTGCCCGACGGCGTGATCGCCGCCGCTAAACACGCCATCGCCCCCGACGATCTGGCCGAGGGCTACCGGCGGGAACACGACGCCTGGGCGGGCCAGTTCGTCCGGCCCGCGGCCGAACGGCTGATCCGGGCCGGTCTGGCCCACGGCGCCCAGACCCGTGACGGCGAACGCGATCTGGAGGGCTTGCTCCGCAGGCTGGCAGGCTGATCAGCGCGCCAGCCCCGGCTAGTCGTGCGAGAGGTCGACGAAGCGGCTGTAGTGCAGCTGGTGCGCGACGGTGATCGTCGCCGTCGGCCCGGCACGGTGCTTCGCGATGATCAGGTCCGCCTCACCGGCGCGCGGGTCGTCCCGCTCCCAGGCGTCGGGCCGGTTGACCAGGATGACGAGGTCGGCGTCCTGCTCCAGCGAGCCGGACTCACGGAGGTCGGAAAGCATCGGGCGTTTGTCGGTCCGCTGCTCGGGACCACGGTTCAGCTGGCTGATCGCGATCACCGGGACCTCGATCTCCTTGGCCAGCAGCTTCATCTGCCGCGAGAACTCCGAGACTTCCTGCTGCCGGGACTCGACGCGCTTTCCCGAGGTCATCAGCTGGAGGTAGTCGAGGACGACGAGTTTGAGGTCGTTGCGCTGCTTCAGCCGCCGGGCCTTCGCGCGGATCTCCATCATCGTCATGTTCGGCGAATCGTCGACGAACAGCGGCGCCTCGGAGACCTCGCTCATTCGGCGCGCGAGCCGCGTCCAGTCGTCGTCGGACATCTTTCCACCGCGCATGTCCGCCAGGCGGATCCGCGCTTCGGCCGAGAGCATGCGCATGACGATCTCGGTCCTGCTCATTTCCAGCGAGAAGATCACGCTGGTCAGACCGTGTTTGATGGACGCCGAACGCGCGAAATCCAGTCCTAGGGTCGATTTCCCTACCCCGGGCCGCGCGGCGACGATGATCATCTGGCCGGGGTGCAGACCGTTGGTCAGATCGTCGAAGTCGGCGAACCCGGTCGGGATGCCCTGCGACTGCCCGCCGCGCGACGCGATCGCGTCGATCTCGTCCATGGTCGGCTGGAGCAGCTCTTCCAGCGCGACGTAGTCCTCGCTGGTGCGCCGCTCGGTGACGTCGTAGATCGCGGCCTGCGCGCGGTCGACGACCTCGTCGATGTTCGCGCCGTCGGCCGCGGCCGCGCCGTAGCCGTACTGCACGATCCGCGTGCCCGCCTCGACCAGGCGCCGCAGCACCGCCTTCTCGGAGACGATCTCCGCGTAGTACCCGGCGTTCGCCGCCGTCGGCACCGTCGCGATCAGGGTGTGCAGGTACGGGGCGCCACCGACGCGGCCGAGTTCGCCTCGGCGTTCCAGTTCGGCGGAGACGGTGATCGGGTCGGCGGGCTCGCCGCGCCCGTAGAGATCGAGCACGACGTCGTAGATCGCCTGGTGCGCGGGGCGGTAGAAATCGTCGGGTCCGAGGGCTTCGATGACGTCGGCGACGGCGTCCTTCGACAGCAGCATGCCGCCGAGCACGGACTGCTCGGCGGCGATGTCCTGCGGAGGCTGGCGGTCGTATTCGCCGCCACGCGGACCGGGGTCGCTGGGACCCGGGTCGGACTCCGAGTACATCGGATTGCGGTCGTCGGTCAGCGCCACCGCTGCTGCCACCTCCTCAAGACATCGAACACGCGTTCGATTATGCCAGATTTTCCCCGGTCACTCCGCCTGCGCTCGCCGGCTGCCCTCCCCTGGCTCCCGGCGCTCCCCTGCGTCCACCTCGGGACCGGACGACCACCACGGTGCGTACCGGCCCGACGGGCACGGTAGGCCCCCCGAAAGGACCAGCGCAATTTCGCCTGGGGACCGCCCTGTGGATAACCTGGGGATGACTACGGGCATCCCTTCACAGGTGACCCGTAGCCTGTGTACAACTTGTGGGCAACGGTGGGATGGTCTGACAAAAGTGCTGCTCAAGGCCTGTGGAGACACTGTGGAGAACTTCATTCAAGTCTATCCGGCGTGTCGGGCGAAACACGTCGTTCGGCGTGTCGCACGAGGGCGCACAGGGGTGCCCTGTGGATGAATGCCACGCAGAGTAGAGGGATGACCCGGTGGACTGAACGGCACGGAATTCAGGACGCGAACAACCTGCCCTGTGCGCTCCGTAGTCGTTCTCCGAGAACCTGCTGGTCGGCGGGCGTGAAGGCGATCCTCGGCTCGCCACTCCCCGGTATCTCTTCGGTCAGCCACCGGCCCTCGGTCGTATCGATGTAGTTCACCGGGCGTTCGATCCGCTGCCGCGCGCCGCTCCGGCCGCGAGCGGCGACATACAGGCTGCCGCTACCCAAACGGCGTAACGCGAGAATGCGGCGAAGCTCGTCCGCCTCCTGGCTCCCGGCGCTCTGGCGACCGCTGCGAAGCACCTCGAAACCCTCGTCCTGCGCTGTCGACGACGAGCGCGGGGCTTCGACCTGACTCTTCGGGACGGCGACCGGACGGCCACGCCCCGGCGCGAGCTTCGGGATCTGGTCGAGGAACTCGGTGAGCAGTTCTTCGGGCCGCACCGAGGCGAGCGCGACGCCGTCGTGCTCGCTGTGGCGGGCGAGGACGAAGCCCTCGCCACCCGCGCTCCCCGCGAGCAGGGTGAAGCTCAGCGCCTTGCCTTCGAAACCGCCGTCGACCCAGCCGTAGTACTCCAGCGACGGCCTGGCGATCGCTTCGAGTGTCGCCTTGAACCCGGGGTGCAGGCCCCGCGCGCCGAAGAGCCCCTGGCTCGCCAGCTCTTCGTTGGTCCGCTCGTCCTCGGCCCGCTGCGCGCCCTCGTCGTACCAGGTCGGCGTCTCCGACAGGATCGTGTGCGGCTCGCCGCCACGGCGGCGGATCAGCGTGATGAGGGTGCCGGTCGTGATCGTGACCTGCTTGTCCAGCACCGGAACTGCCCCCTAGTCGTTCATGTTCGTCCAGCCCGGAACGAGACAAGCCGGGCGCGGCCCCAATCTTGGCACGCGCCCGGCCTGGTTGTTCGTATTACTCCCCGATCACCGGCGGTGCGGTGAGTTCGTCGGTTCCGAAGATCTCGTTGGGGTCGTCGCCGACCAGGAATTTGGAGCTGCGCTCCTCGTCCTCGCCGCCCTTCCCCTTGGCGCCACCGGCTCCCATACCGCCCATGCCACCCATCATTCCGCCCGCGCCGCGACCGGCTCCGGCGCCGGAACCACCCGCGCCACCGCCGCCCATGCCGGCGCCGCCCATCGCCCCCGCGTTGCCGGGCAGGGCCGCGCCGCTGCCGCCGCCGGGGCCGAACCCGCCGCCACCGGGACCGAAGCCGCCGTCCGGGCCGAAGCCGCCCGC
>NZ_NMQT01000065.1 GCF_002234405.1 Amycolatopsis thailandensis
CCGTCGAGTTCGCCCGCCAGCTCCGCCTCGTCACGGGCCGTCCCGGCGGCGAACACCCCGGCGACGAGCGTGAGCAGATGGCCCGCCACCAGCGGCCACAGTCCCGGCCCTGCCGGAGGCAAGGTGAGCAGCCTGTCGGCGAGGAACAGTTCCGGCCGCGAAGCCAGGGATCCGTCCGCGAGCAATTGCAGGTCCAGCAGCAGCCGTCCGGGCGCGAGCGCGGTCAGGCCGAGCACCAGCCCGGCCGCGAGCCCCGGACGTCCCGTCGACACCGCGTAGAGCACGGCCACCGCGGGCGCCAAAGCCAGCACGACCAGCAGCGGACCGGCGGTGAACCCGGGCGAACCGCCCCGCACAACGGGCATCAGCGCACCGACGGCCAGGACGACCGCACCGGCCGACACCAGCCCCGCCGACAGCAGGAGCGCTCGCGGGCGGGCGCCCGGTTCGCTCCGGGGAAGTTCGGCGGACGCGGACCCGGGGGCGGCTTGCCCGGCTGTTTCGCCGGGGTGCCGTGAGCGCGAAGTCATCGACGGCGACGCTAGCAAGCCGGGCCTGACCGGGCCCGCCAGCAGGGGCACCACAGGTCTCGGACACGGCTGAGAGCGGTCAAGCGTCCTTCAACATCACCGGGCAACCGGTTATTTCCCTCGTTTGCCTCCTTTCCGGCCCTTCGGTACCCCCGAACGGCCGCATGATCTTGTAACGCAAATCACAAGGTTAAGAGTAAACCTGCTCTAACTTTGGGTAATCTTCACTGGATAACGGCCAGATCTCCGTCGCCCGATCGGCCGAGAGCGCCGCCAGATCTTGCTGACCGGGGTGCCGCTTCGTTACTGTCCCCGGGTCCCCATTACAGTCAGATCACGAATGAGAGCACCGAACGAACCACCCCCGAGGTTCTTCACCGGGTTCCCCCGCCCGGGCTCTTGATCCGACTCCCCGAACACGGAAGGCCCCGTCTTGGCTTCACACCGCTCCCCCGGCGGCCAAGCTCCTTCCCCGGCGCTCGAGAACGCACTCGATGGTGCGGTCGTTCGCGTCCGGGGCTCGCACCGACTGTCGCCCCCGTCCTCGGCCCTTCGCGGCCGTGTCGTGGTCGCGGCCGTCGCCGCCGGCGCCTTCGCGGCCGCCGCTGCCGGGCAGACCCTGAAGTCCGTTTCGGAATCCTCCGACGCCGCTGTCACCCCGCTGGCCAGCACCCAGGACGCGAGCGCCTCGTTCGCCCTCGGTGGCGGAGCCGGTGGTGGCGCCCCCGAGCTGCTGCCGACCAGCCAGTCGGCGAACGCCTCCGCCGAGGCCCAGAAGCTCTCGGACAACAACAGCATCACCCAGGCACGCGTGAAGCGTGAGGCCGAAGCGGCCCGCAAGGCCGAAGAAGAGGCCAAGCGTCCCAAGACCTGCATGCCCACCAAGGGCACCTTCACCTCGGGCTTCGGTGCCCGGTGGGGCACGAGCCACCTCGGTATCGACCTCGCGGCCCCGATCGGCACGCCGATCGTCGCGGCCTCCGACGGCACGGTCATCGAAGCGGGCCCGGCCAGCGGTTTCGGCCTCTGGGTCAAGGTCCAGCTCTCCGACGGCACCGTCCACGTCTACGGCCACATGAACTCGTTCTCCGTCCGCGAAGGCCAGAAGGTCAAGTGCGGCGAGGAGATCGCCGAGGTCGGAAACCGTGGCCAGAGCACCGGCCCGCACCTGCACTTCGAGGTGTGGCAGAACGGCACGAAGAAGATCGACCCGCGCCCGTGGCTCGCCGCCCGTGGCGTCAACGTCGGCTGATCGAGACCCGCTCTCCCCTTCACCGCACGGTTTTCCGCCGTGCGACTCCTTCACCACACCGGTGATCCAGCCTGAATCATGGGGCGTGCCGGGCAACGACGCTCAGGCACGCCTTCAGGAACTCCGCTTCCCCCTTGAGGACATTGGGAAGCGTCGTAGGTCCTCCGGCTCGGAGCACAGGTGGCTTTCCGGGCCCTGAACGCCCTCATGCCACGCCGTCGGGCAGTTTTCGGATGAAGTACCCCACGGCGATCTGCCAGACCGTGCAGAGACCCGCCGGGCGCCGTTCGATCGGCCGCCATCCGGCGAGAAGTCCCCGGAGAAGATTCCGATACCCGGCTGGCCGCGGCCCGAACAGCCATCGCCGCGCGTGCCCGCATACGACGCACCGTCCGGCCCCGTCCGGTTCGTGCGCCCGCAGTAACGCGCGCCAGGCCGCGACCAGCCTGAGCACTTCCGGCGGTTCCGGACCCCGATCCGGCCCCGCCCCTTTTTCAACACCCCGCAAGTACTCGAGTACCCCACTCGAGAGAACCCCAAACAAGACCCCGTCCACACCGTGCGCCCCCTCCCCTGATCGGGGTACACCGGCTTGTCCAGCATACCCCAGCGCATCGAACTCGTGTTCGATGACACAGGTATACGGGAAGGGTCCGACAGTTTTCGGTCGCGGCGGGGAAACCGCAGGTCAGAGCTAGAGTTTGACCATCGGGACGCTGCCGATGAGCATCAGCCGGACCTTGCCGGCCGCGCCGAAGTCGATCGTCGCCGTGGCCCGGGGCCCGGCGCCATCGCAGGCGACGACGGTTCCGAGCCCGTACTTGTCGTGGCTGACCCTGTCGCCGACGTCGAGCTTGAGCGCGACGGTGTCCTTCCAGCCCTTGCCGAACGGGCTCGTACCCGTCGACCTCGACGGCGACGACGAGCCGCCACCGCGGTTGCCCCACGTCGTCGCGGCGCGCGGCGAACCTCCCGAGGACCCGAAGCCACCGGAAGAGGAGGAAGGTGCCAGCCTGCGCCAATCGACCAAGTCGGCGGGAAGTTCGTCGAGGAACCGCGAAGCCGGGTTCATCTGCGGCTGACCCCACGCCGAACGCACCATCGAACGGGAGACGTACAGCCGTTTCCTGGCCCGGGTGATCGCGACGTAGGCGAGCCGGCGTTCCTCGGCCAGTTCGGTCGGGTCACCGAGCGCTCGCATGTGCGGGAAGATCCCGTCTTCCCAGCCGGTACCGAAGACGACCGGGTACTCGAGGCCCTTCGCGGTGTGCACGGTCATCAGCGTGACCACGCCCGCGTCGTGCCCGTCGGAGTCGTCTCCACCGTCGGCGGCGGGAATCGAGTCCGCGTCCGCCACCAGCGAGACCCGCTCCAGGAACGCGGGCAGCGAACCCGGCTCCGGCACCCCCGGGTCGGGCTCGGGGAGTTCGCCGTCCGGACCGGCGACCTCGGCGGTGAATTCGGTGAACTCCCGCGCGACGGTGACGAGTTCCGTCAGGTTCTCCACCCGCGACGCGTCCTGCGGGTCGTCGGACTCTTCCAGTTCCGCGCGGTAGCCCGTGCGCTCCAGGACCGCTTCGAGGACGTCGGCGACTTCGGCGCCGCTCTCGACGACCTCGCCGAGTTCGTCCAGCAACTCGACGAACCCGGTGATCGCCTTTGCCGACCGCGGGTTCAGCAGCGGGACCTCGCCGTTGACCGCGCCGCGCAGCGCCTGCGCGAACGAGATGCGCTCCCGCTCGGCATACGTCGCGATGACCGCTTCGGCACGGTCGCCGATGCCGCGTTTGGGGACGTTGAGGACCCGGCGCAGGCTGACCGTGTCCTCCGGGTTCGCCAGCACCCTCAGGTACGCGAGCATGTCGCGGACCTCGCGCCGTTCGTAGAACCGCACGCCGCCGACGACCTTGTACGGCAGGCCGAGGCGGATGAAGATTTCCTCGAACACCCGCGACTGGTTGTTGGTGCGGTAGAAGACCGCGACGTCGGAGTAGTCCGCTTCGCCCTTGTCCGCCAGCGCGTCGATCTCGCCCGCGACGAACGCCGCCTCGTCGTGCTCGTTGTCCGCGACGTAGCCGACGATCTTCTCGCCGTCGCCGGAATCGGTCCACAGCCGCTTCGCGCGCCTGTTCGGGTTGCGCGCGATGACCGCGTTCGCCGCGTTCAGAATCGTCTGGGTCGAGCGGTAGTTCTGTTCCAGCAGAACGGTCCGCGCGTTCGGGAAGTCGCGTTCGAATTCCTCGATGTTGCGGATGGTCGCCCCGCGGAAGGCGTAGATCGACTGGTCCGCGTCACCCACGACGCACAGCTCGGCGGGCTCGATCCCGGCCTCGTTCGCCTCGGTGCCGACCAGTTCGCGGACCAGCGTGTACTGCGCGTGGTTCGTGTCCTGGTACTCGTCGACGAGGACGTGCCGGAACCGCCGCCGGTAGTACTCGGCGACGTCCGGGAAGGTCTGGAGCAGTTCGACCGTCCGCATGATGAGGTCGTCGAAGTCGAACGCGTTGGCCTGGTTCAGCCGCCGCTGGTACTCGACGTAGACCTCGGCGACGCGGCGTTCGAGGTCGTTGCCCGCGTCGGCGACCGCGGTCTCCGGGTCGATCAGCTCGTTCTTGAGGTTCGAGATGTTCACAGCCAGCGTGCGCGGCGCGTACTTTTTCGGGTCGATGTCGAGATCGCGCGCGACGAGGGTGATGAGCCGCTTCGTGTCGTCCGAGTCGTAGATGGAGAAACTCGACGACATCTCCAGTGTTTTCGCCTCACGGCGCAGGATCCGCACGCACATGGAGTGGAACGTCGACACCCACATGGCGTTGGCGCGGCGCCCGACGAGGTCGCTCACCCGCTCCCGCATCTCCGCGGCCGCCTTGTTGGTGAACGTGATCGCCATGATCTGGCCGGGATGCACGTCCCGTTCGGCCAGCAGGTACGCGATCCGCCGGGTCAGCACCCGGGTCTTGCCCGAACCCGCGCCCGCGACGACCAGCAGCGGCGAGCCCGCGTGGGTCACGGCCTCGCGCTGCGCCGGGTTCAGGTCGTCGAGCAGGTCCGTGTGCCGGGGCTTGGCCGGACCGTCCGCTGGGAGATCGAAGAGGGTGTTCATCGCCGGTCCACGCTACAGCGCCGGGCGTAGGCGGTGTTGTCGCCTGCCGTCCGACGCGCGGACGGTGTTCGCGGCGGAGGATCGGATGCCATGGACGCCAACGGAATTCCCTCCCGGCTCAGGGCCGCCGACGCCGACCGCGAGCGGGTCGCCTCGCTCATCCAGGCCGCCGGCGGCGAAGGCCGTCTCACTCTCGAAGAAGTGGAAGACCGGCTGAGTGCTGTGTATTCCGCCAAGTACACGGACGAACTCGCCACCCTCACCTCGGATCTGCCGAAATCCGCGCCGAAGCGGCGTCCCGTCGTCTTCGCGCATCGCGCGGTGCGGATCCACCTCGCGGTGGCCGTCGTGCTTTCGGTGCTGCTGATCGCGCGCTGGGTGGTTTCGGGGGTACCGTTCTTCTGGCCCGCGATGCCGATGTTCTGGCTGGCCATGAGCGTCCTCGTGCACGCGCGTGTCCGCGGGACGCGCCGCCGCTTCGAGCCGGAGGACGGTGTCGCTGTGGCATAATGGCCCACATGCGGCACCTCGCGACGCGATTTTTTTACGGGACCCGGACTCCGGCTCCCGTGATCGCATAGTGCCGAAATGCCATCACCCGAAGCCCCGGAGTCCGCGGACCCCGGGGCTTTACGCTGTTCCGGGGGCCAGCAGGGAATCCGGACCGAAGAGAGGTCCCGATGGACACCACACAGAAGCCGGACGCCGAAGAACCCACCGCCACCGCCGAAGAGATCGGTGAGCTCCGCGAGGAGATCGACTTCCTCGACGGCGAGATCCTGCGGCTGGTCAAACGCCGCGTGGAGGTTTCCAAGACGATCGGCGCCGCCAGGATGGCCGCGGGCGGCACGAGGATCGTCTACAACCGTGAGATGGACGTGCTGGCGCGCTACCGCGAACTCGGGCCGGAGGGGCGGCAGCTGGCGATGGCGCTGTTGAACCTGGGCCGGGGCAGGCTGGGCCGGTAGGGCCGGGGCGATAGCAAAGGTCCCCTGCTCCCCCGCGCCCACTCGGATCGCGTTTAGCCCGCTAAACGCGATCCGGCCACGTCGAGAACGCCCGGTGAGGGGTATCGAGGGATGAGGCGAGCGTGTCGTGCCCGGCTGCTCGCACGTCTACCGGCATCGGGTGTTGCGAAAGTGGCTTTCGCAACGCTGAAGGTTGCGAAAGTGGCTTTCACAGCGCTCCTCACGTGGCCGATGGGCAGGGACGGTCACCTGAGCAGGACGGCCCCCGGCTGTTCTGTGCCGTCAGGGTTTGCGGCGTCCTGGGTACCTCCAGGTTCGCCTTTAGCGGGCTAAACGCGATCCGGCAACGTCACGATCTCGTGCCGTGAGGTGAAACTCAGGGTGTTCCCCGAGCCATGGCGGCGCGAGAACAGGCAAACTGGACACATGATTAACCTCATCGCCGTGATCGTCGCGATCGCCGGTGTGCTCGCCGCATTGGGCCATCTCGGTTATCTCGCCATGTTGAACAACGCGGCGGGTAAGCGCGCGGGCGGTACGCCCATCGCCCAGTACGTCAAGACGCGCTGGCCGATCGCGGCGGGTACCACCGCGGCCTCGTTGTTCGCCTGGCTGCTCACTAGTGGGGGAACGCCCCTCGACATCATCGCCATTTTGCTTGCAGCGGGTAGCGGAATCACGGCCACCAAGGCCTTGCAATCGACCCAGCAGAAGTACCGCAGCGGCAGCTGAACGGCTTCACCAGCACCGATTGCACTGCGTAACGTCACCGAGGCCCATTCGGGCGCGCCCGACAGAGTGAAACATCTGCAACTTGCAGAGCGGGTGAAGACTTGCGGGGTGCCGGGCTCTTAGTGTGGACCTCGTGAGGACCCTTGCGTCTGGGTCGGGCGATGCCCGCATGGCGCGCGGGGGCTACGGCCCCGCGCGCCCACAGTCGCATGCGCGTGCATTTGCTCACGAGACTGCCCGGGAGTCTGCAAGCGAGGGATCCCGTGAAACCGCTGCTCCGTTCGGCTTAATCGGTGTCACATCGCCGTCAGGGGCGGCCCACGAGGGGGTCGCTCGGACATGAACGGCTGGGTGGAACACCAAGGACGGGACGGCGCCGCGCAGGCGGGCCGTCACCGGGTGGGCGGCACCGAGAGCTGGACCCCACCCGTGTCGCCGAGGCGGCAGCGTCCGACCGGGCACGGGCACCACGCACACCGTGAGTTCGCCCCGCCTTCCACCGGTTCCCTTCCTCTGCCGCCACCGCGGAACAGGAGGGCGCCGAGCCCCGGCTACGCCCCATCGAGCGGCAGGCTGCCGCTCCCCCAGCCCGCTCGCGAGGTGCCCGTGGAACGCCCGGCACGCGTCGAGGTCTCGTTCACCGAACCCGTCGTCCCGCCTTCCGCGGAGGAACGGCGTGCGAAGGCCGCACAACGCACCAAGGTGACGCTGACAGCGCCCGCCCCCCGCCGCCCCGAACCGGTCGAGACCGACGACGACGTCCGCGTCTATCTAGCCCCGCCCCTCGACGGGCTGAGCACCTTCGACCTCGGTTCGGTCCCGGCTTCGGTGACTCCGCCCAAGACCTGGCGCAAGGCCGCCTGGTTCGCGGCGGCGGCGTCCGCGCTGGTCGTCGTCGGCCTGCTTTTCGCCGGTTCGTTCCTGGTCGGCAAACCCGCCCCGGAGCAGCAGAGCCAGGGCGGCTGGCCCGGATACCGCGGCGGCAGCCCGCTGACCAACGAAGGCCTCACCGGCAATCCGACCACGCAGCCGCAGGGCGGCGCGGCGGGCAATCCGTCCGATTCCGCGACCGATTCCTCTTCCCAGGACGACCGCAGCTCCTCCAACTCCGGCACCCCCTCGGACGACGAGAGCACCGGCAACGGCGAGACGCAGCCCGGCGCGGGCGGACCGGTCACGACCGGACGGCCCGCGACGTCGTCGAGCGCGCGGCCGCCGCAGAAACCGCCGGTCATGCCCGCCGACCGCACCACCACGACCTCGCCTTGGTACGCGTCGCAGCCGGACGCTCAGGCGATGGGCGACCACACCGAGACCTTCCTCAACAGTGTCACCACCAACCCCCAGCAGGCCGCCGCGGTGACCTCCGGTGGCCTGCGTGAAGAAGGCGCGCAGGGCCTCCGTGAGCGCTACGCCGACGTCGCCTACTTCGAGGTCAAGAAGGTCAGCATCGACCAGCGCCGCGGCGTCACGGTCAACACCGTCGAAGTCACTCACAAAGACGGAACGAAGACCATGGAACAGCGCACGTTCACCTTCGGTGACGACGACAAGATCGTCGACGACGGCATGTAGGCGATCGCGCACGTGCAAGTGTCCTGTTCCTCTGCACGTGCGGTGCGACGAGCGGTTGTCCCTGGTCCGGGTGGGTGACCTAAGCTGCCGTTCGTCGTATCGCGATGGCATTCCGGCGATAGAGCCTGGCCGTGGGCCGTCTCCACAGGGTTACCTGACGACAGCAAGGTTCGCACCGTTCAGAAGACGGCCGCGCGGACCAAAGGCGTCGGCCGAACGGCCCAGCGCCTGCCCCGGACCAGAGCGAGGAATTTCGTGCTTGATCGACAGCGCATACGGCGTGAAGACGCCGTACGTGTCGAGGACGTCATCCCGGAAGAGATCCTGAACGACACCCGCGTCGACCGCGAGTATCTCGAGCAGGTCTTCCGTGAGCCGCAGAAGTTCGTTCCCGCCCGCACCCGTGAAGAGCCGTCGCCGCGCCCCGAACCGGACGAGGACGAGCCGGAGAGCCGCGCCGCCCGGCGGGCCAAGATGGCCGGTCTCGTCGCCGCCGGACTGCTGGTCGCAGGCGCCGTCGTCACCGCGGGCGTGCTCGCGGGGACCCAGCGGCAGGGCTCGGTACCGAGCGCCGCCGCACCCGAGGTGATGAGCGGAGCCGCCGCGCTCGGCGGGCTCGCCGTCCCGGACTCCACCGAGCCGCAGCGCAAGCACGAGAAGCCGACGTCGACGAGCGCCAGCACGACGGCCCAGCCGTCTTCGGGCACCGGGTCGGGTTCGCTGTCGAGGCAGGGCTCGGCCACCAGCAGCACCAGCTCGCGGCCGGCGGCCAAACCGGCCGCGATCAGCACGGCCGAGGGCAAGATCGACGCGGTCCGGAAGTTCTACCAGACCGTCGACGCCGATCCCTACGGCGCGAAGTCGCTGCTCACGCCACTGCTGGCCGAGTCCGAAGCCGGCAAGCTGATCGAGGCGTGGAGCTCCATGGACGCCATCCAGATCCAGGACATCCGGGAACAGGCCGACGGCACGATCCTCGCCGTGGTGACCATGCGGAACCCGGACGGCGGCCTGGTGCGGGTCACGCAGGTGCTGGAATTCGCCGACGAGACGTCCGGTCTGATCACCGACGCCCGGCTGCTGTCCGCGCAGCACATGTGACGGACACCCCGCGTAGACAGGCCCTCCACCCAGGGCGATCAGTGTGTACCGCGTGTGTGTGCGCAGAGTGAGCGCCTAGCCTTGTCACGAGTCGGTCTCGGAAAAGCCGGCACACAGACCACTACATGTGCATACGCTCCAACGCTGTGGCGTGCTGAAGGCCGCACCGCGTGCGCGGACGACTCCGCGACGTGAAGACGGAGCCCAAAGGGAGGTCGCGTGAGCGACGAGGGTCGCCTGGTCGCCGGTCGATACCGCATAGTCCAGCGGATCGGCACAGGCGCGATGGGTGCCGTCTGGCAAGCGCATGACGAGGTACTCGGCCGCACGGTGGCGATCAAGCAGTTGCTGCTGCAGCCCGGCCTCGAGGCCCAAGGCGCCGAAGACGCCCGCCAGCGCACGATGCGGGAAGGCCGGATCGCCGCCAGGCTGCACCACCCGAACGCCATCTCGGTGTTCGACGTCGTCACCGACGACAACGGTCAGCCCTGCCTGATCATGGAGTACCTGAACTCCACCAGCCTCGCCCAGGTGCTGCAGGAGGAGCGGACGCTGCCGCCGACCGAGGTGGCGCGGATCGGCGCGCAGGTCGCCGCGGCGCTGACCGAGGCGCACGCGGTCGGCATCGTGCACCGGGACATCAAGCCCGGCAACATCCTGCTGGCGCCCAACGGCACCGTGAAGATCACCGACTTCGGCATCTCGCGCGCCAAGGACGACGTCACGGTCACGAAGACCGGGATGATCGCCGGCACCCCCGCCTACCTGGCGCCCGAGGTGGCCATCGGCGGGGATCCCGGTCCCGAGTCCGACGTGTTCTCCCTCGGCTCGACGCTCTACGCGGCCTGCGAGGGCCAGCCGCCGTTCGGGCTCAGCGAGAACACGCTGAGCCTGCTGCACGCGGTCGCGGCCGGGCAGATCATCCCGCCGCGCCAGTCCGGCCCGCTCGCCAGCGTGCTGGCCGTGCTGCTGCACCCGGAGGTGCGGCACCGCCCCACCGCCGAAGAGTGCGAAGAGCTCCTCGCCGCCGTCGCCCGGGGTGAGACGCCGCTGGGCGGTCCCGCCGACGACACCATGCTCGCCGCCCCGGTCGCGGGCGCGCTCGCCGGCGGTCTCGCGGGAGCGGGCGTGACCCAGGCGCTCGACAGCGAGTCGGCCGGTCATTCGGGCTCGCTCCTCGACGACCAGGCCGCGGCGGGGCCGTACTACGACGACGAGGACGACTACCACCAGCCGCCCGCGTCGAGGTACCCGGAAGACGACTACGACGGGTACGACAACTACGACGAGACGGCGTTGCTGTCCGAACGCGGTCACCCCGGTGGCGGCCCGGCGCCCACGCGCGCCGTCCCGATCCCCGCGGGCGGCTACGACGACGATCCGTATGACGACGACTATGACGACCAGCCTCCTCCTCCCCCGCCGCCGCCCACCCGGGCGCAGACCAGCCCGGTGGACGAGGACGACGACGAGAAACCGGGCGCGTGGAAGAAGCCCGCGATCATCGGCGGTGTCGTGGTCGTGGCGCTGGCCGCGCTGGGCTTCTGGCTGCTGAGCCCGAACAACCCGGAAGCGCCCGCGCAGGTGGGGAACTCCTCGACGAAGCCGTCCCCGTCGCCGACGTCCTCGGCTGCCGAGACGACGGAACCGCCGTCGGAGACGCAGTCGGCCGAGCCGCCCAAGGAGACGTCGTCGTCGAAGAAGACGTCGAGCAAGGCGACCCAGACGCAGGAGCCGGATCCGCCCACGCCGACGAGGACTCCCACCAAGACGACTCCGACGAAGACGCCGAGTTCGAGTGCGCCGTCGCCGACAAAGTCCGAGTCCGAGCCGACATCGCCTCCGGCGACCCCGTAATCCGAGGAGTGCCTTGAGTTCTGAAGGCTCCATCGTCGGCGGCCGGTACCGCCTGGACCAGCCCATCGGGCGTGGCCGGGCGGGCATCGTGTGGCTGGCGTTCGACACCCGCCTGCTGCGCACGGTCGCGATGAAGCGCATGTACCTGCCCGTCGGCCTGCCGCCGGACCGGGCGGAGCAGGCCAAGGCCGTCGTCGTCCAGGAGGGCAAGGACGCGGCCAAGTTCGAGCACGCCACCGCCATCAAGGTGTACGACGTGCTGCCCGACGGCCCGGACGTGTGGCTGGTGATGGAGTACATCCCGTCGCGCGGGATGTCGACCTTCCTGGCCGAGCACGGCAGGCTGACCGCGGAGCAGGCCGCCGCGCTGGGCATCATGCTCGGCCGCGCGCTGGCCGCGATGCACGAGGCCGGGGTGGTGCACCGGACCGTCGAGCCGGGCACGGTCCTGCTGGCCGACGACGGCGGTGTGAAGCTCACCGACATCGGCATCACCGGTGGTGGCGCGACTCCGGCGTACCGGGCGCCCGAAGTGGCGCGTGGCGAGCCGGCGACTTCGGCGTCCGACGTGTTCTCTCTTGGCGCGACGCTGTACACGGCCGTCGAAGGGGTGCCTCCGTTCGGCGAGGACGGCGAATCGTCGGAACGGCCGCCGCAGACCGCCGGTCCGCTGGCCGGTGCGCTGCGCAAGATGCTGCGGGCGGAGCCGGACGTGCGGCCGACGATGGCCGACACGGTCCGCTCGCTGGGCGCGATCACCGAGGGGCGGCAGACGGCGTTCATCCCGCCGACCGCGCCCGCCATGCCGACGATGCCGGCGTCGATGCCGGTCCCGATGCAGCAGGCGCCGCCACAGCAGCCGGTTCCGCAGTTCCTCCAGCAGCAACCGCCGCCGCAGCAACAACCGCAGCAGTATCAGCCGCCGCAGCAGCAGTACGTGCCACCGGCGCCGCAGCAGCAGTACGCTCCCGCGGCGCCGGCCGCGGCGAAATCGCCCGACACCCGCAAGTGGCTGATCACGGCGGGTGCCGTGGTGGCGGCGATCCTCATCGGAGTGCTGTTCGCGGAACTGTTCCTGATCTAGAGCCGCTCGCGGATCAGCGTCGCGAGTTCGACGGGGCGGCTGAGGAACGGGCTGTGGCTCGCCCGCCAGGTGACCGTCGTTTCGCAGCGGGCGGCGAAGTGGGCGACCATTTCCGGGGCGAGCGCCCGGTCTTCGGAGCAGACGATGTAGGTGTTCGGGGTGTTCTTCCAGGACGCCCCGGTCGGCGATTCGGTGAAGATGGAGACGGGCTCCGGGCGAAGCAACGCGATGGCGCGCTCGGCGACGGCGTCCGAGCAGTCGGCGTACAGGGCCTCGCGGGCGGCGGCGGGGTCGAGGTGGGTCATGCCCTCGTCGTCGAAGATCAAGGGCAGCGACTCGGGTTCGCGGCCGGTTTCCTCGGTGACCCGCTCGATCCAGTACCGGGCGGTCTCCCCCGGTTCACTGATGATCGCGGCCAGGAGGATCAGGTGCGATACCCCGGTGAGCCCGCTGGCGATCACTCCGCCGTAGGAGTGCCCGAGCACGACCGGCGGTTCCGCCGCCTGGTCGACGATCTCCTGGACGGTACGGGTGACTTCGGCGATCGGTCGCGCGCCGACGTCGGGGACGGTGACGTCGACGCCGTCCCGGCGCAGGCGCTCGGCGACGTCGTCGAAATGGGCGGGCTGGTGCCAAGAGCCGTGCAGGATGATCAGGGGACGCACGGGGGTCCTTTCACTGGCGGAATTCGTGGCTTCCCCGCCAGGTTGTCGACCGCCGGTGCGGCTGTTCAAGCCCAGCCGGTTTTCCTGCCCAACCGATCACTCCCGGCTACCCGTCCGGTCAGGCCGCCAGGGCACCTTCGCGGATCGCGCTGAGGAACCGCCGCACCGCCGGGTGTTCCCTGGCGTGCGCGGCGACGGCCGCGTGGATGGACCGCACCGGATCGGGACGCCGGACCTTGCGGATGGCGACGCCGGGATGCGGGGCGCCGAGGCCGAGTTCCGGGATGAGCGCGACCCCGAGCCCGGCGGCCACGAACCCTTGCGCCGTCTGGTAATCCTCGGATTCGACGACATGGTTCGGGGCGAATCCGGCCGCGCCGCAGGCGTCGAGCAGGATGTCGCGGCAGGCGCCGGGGAGACCGTCGACGCCGACCCACGGATCCTCCGCGAGCTCGGCGAGATCGAGGACACGCTTGCGGGCGAGCCGGTGGTTCTTCGGCAGGATCGCGCGGTACGGGTCGTCGAGGAGGTGGATGTACTCGGCGCCCTTGATCCGGGGAGTGGTGCTGGGGAGCACGATCATCGCGACGTCGGCCTTGCCGGACTCGATCTCGGGCAGCGAATCGTCGGGCTCGACCAGTTTCAGGTCGAGGCGGACGCCCGGGAACTCGCGGCGCAGCGCGGCGACGGCCAAGGGCACCAAGGAAGCGCCCGCGGTGGCGAAGTAGCGGATCGCGAGCCTGCCGGTGCGCCCCTCCTTGAGTTCGGTGAGCGCGGCTTCGGCCTTCGCGAGCTGGGTGCTCAGCGTCTCCGCGTGTTCGGACAGCAGCGAACCGGCCGGGGTCGGCCGTACGCCGCGGCCGACGCGTTCGAGCAGCTCGACGCCCGCTTCCTTTTCCAGGGTGGACAATTGCTGGCTGATCGCGGAAGGTGTGTAGCCCAGATTCCGGGCGGCGGCGGTGATCGAACCGCTGCTGATCACGGCTCGGAGGACCTGCATGCGGCGGACGTCCAGCATGCTCCGATCTTACAGTTCTCCTTAAGACTTCATGCAGTTATTTTCGCTTGTCCTTACGCGTCGGCGCGGTGAAGCTGAGCCGGACACTTAAGGAGGACTGGGGTGGGCGAGACGAAGACCCTGCTGCGGATCGGCGCGCTGGCGCTCATGTGGGGATCGAGTTTCTTCTGGATCAAACTGGGGCTGGGCGCGTTTTCCCCGGTGCAGCTGGTGCTGGCGCGGGTGGCGCTCGGCGCGGCCGTGCTGATCGGGCTCTGCTACCTCGGCCGGGACAGGCTGCCGTCGGGACGGCGGATCTGGGGACACCTGGCCGTCGCGGCGTTCTTCCACAACGCGCTGCCGTTCCTGCTGTTCGCGTGGGGCGAGCTGACCGTCGACTCCGGGATCACCGGCGTCCTGAACGCGACGACGCCGTTGTGGGTGCTGCTCGCCGCGCCGATGCTGGGAGCGCGCACGAAGATGACCTCGGTCCGGGTCGCCGGGCTGATCGCCGGACTCGCCGGGATCCTGCTGATCTTCGCGCCGTGGCAGGCGTCCGGGCTGCTCAGCTGGGGCGCGCTGGCGTGCCTCGCGGCGGCCGCGAGCTACGGTTTCGCGTTCGTCTACGAGGGCAAGTACCTCACCGGCACCGGTGACTCGCCGCTGTCGCTGGCGGGCGGGCAGATGCTGCTCGCGACCGGGTTCCTGCTGCTGGCGATGCCGATGGGCGGTTTCGAACCGGTGCACCTGAGCACCGGCGCGATCGTGGCCGTGGTGATCCTGGGGATCGGGTCGACCGGGATCGCGTTCGCGCTGAACTACCAGCTCCTCGCGAGTGAGGGCGCCGTCGCGGCGTCGATCGTCGGGTACCTGCTGCCGGTGGTCTCGGTGCTGCTGGGCGCGGTGTTCCTGGCCGAGCCGCTGAACCTCCGGGTGATCGCGGGGATGGTCGTCGTGCTGGGCGGGGTCGCGCTGACCCGGCTCCGCCCGAGGGAGCGGGGGACCTTTGCTACCGCTCCCGTGGTGGAGCGCCCCCTGGCCGCCGCCGGGGAGGCCGCGCCATGACCTGCGTTTAGCGGGCTAAACGCGCTCACGCCGGTCCCCAGCCGCCGGGCACCTCCCCGGACCGGCGGGAGCGACTTTCGCGGGCTAATCGCGACGCGGCGGGCGCGTCGCGTTTAGCGGGCTAAACGCGATCCGGCGGGCGCGTCGACTTTCGCGGGCTAAACGTCACGCGGCGGGCCGGGCGACTTTCGCGGGCTAATCGCGAAGTGGGGCTTCGCGAGGGGTTCCGTGGGGAACCCGATCGGGTGTACAGACGTCTCAGAGCCCGAGGCGTGGGGTGACCGCGTGTGTGCGCTAGCGTTCGAGCATCACAGCCGCCTCGTTTGTCCCGGGAGTCCCGCGTGCCCCGGGGTGCCGGTCGAACGACAGGAGAGCATTCGGATGTCCTATCCCAGCGGTGGGCCCGGCTACCCCCAGCAGGGTGGCGGCCAGCAACACCCCAACCCCGCGTCGGGGGCCTTCCCTCAGCAGCAGGCGCCGTCACCGGCGGCTCCGCTGAACCTGGCGCTGCTGCTCGCGCTCGCCGTCACGGTCCTCGGCCTGGTGCAGTTCTTCATCGGCTTCTCCGACGAGGCCGACGCCGCCGGACAGGTCTCGATCTTCCTCCTGGTCAGCGGTCTGCTCGCGGCACTGCACGCGCTGCCGCGCGGCCCGAAGACGCTGCCGTTCGCGGCCTTGTTCAGCGTCCTGGGCGCGTTCGGCGGCCTGGACCTGATCATCGGCTACGGAAGCGGTCGTGACGAGGTCTCGGTCCCGGGCATCCTCACCGTGGTCCTGATCCTCGGCATCCTGCAGATGCTGGTCGCGGTCGCGGCGCTGCTGTTCGAGCACGACGTCATCAAGCTGCCCGCCGCGAAGCCGCAGCAGGCGCCGCAGGCCCCGTACAGCCAGCAGTTCCCGCAGCAGGGCCCGCAGGGTCCGTTCGGTCAGCAGGGTCAGCAGGGCCCGGCCGCCACTCAGGTCCAGCCGTTCCCCGGCGCGGGCCAGCAGGGGCAGCCAGGTCAGCAGGGCGAGCCGTCCGGTCCGTTCGCGCAGCCGGGCGGATTCCAGCCGCCGGTCACGCAGCCGCCGGGTCAGCAGGCCACGACGTACGCGCCGCAGCAGGGCCAGTTCTTCCAGCAGCCGCCGTCCTCGTCGTCGGAGTCGGGCCAGAACCCGGGTACGCCGCCGGGCGGTTTCGGCCAGCAGAGCTGATCTCTCGAACGTAGAACACCCGCTGTGACTCTCCGTGTCACAGCGGGTGTTTTCGCTTTCCGGGTTACCCGACCGGGTGGGTTGGGCCACGTGCGCCGTTCGGCGGCGGCGTGCCTCACCCGGACGGAGCAGCACGGATGTCATGGTGCGGATCATGAAGATGCTCACCCGCGACGAACGCCCGCCGGGCGAAGAGCCGGTGAGCGACCTCGTCCCCGAGCTGGAGGTGTCCAGGGCGAAGCGGGTTCGGGTGTTGCTCGCCGCGGCCTGCTCGCCCCTGCTCTTCTCCTACACCGTCGTCGCGCTGGTCCTCGCGGTCGTCTCGTTCGCCGCCGACCGGTCCCGGTTCTCCGCCACCGGCGCCGTGCTCGCCGCCGGGCCGGGCTGGCTCGCCTCGTGGCAGGTGGAACTCGACCTCGGCGGGCATCCGCTCGGCGTGCTGCCGTTGCTGCCGACGCTCGTCGTCGCCTGGCTCACGGCCAGGGCCGCTACGCGGGCCGTCCGCCGGATCGGCGGCCGGACCCCGGCCGACGCCGTCCCGGTGGTGACCGTGATCGCCGGGGCGCACGCGCTGTTCGGCGTGCTCATCGCCTTGCTGGCCGGCGGATCGCCGATCGGCGTCAACCCGCTGACCGCCTTCTGCGTGCCGGGGCTCATCGCCGGATTCGCCGCCGTCGCGGGAATCGCCAAGGTCTGCGGGCTGCCTGCCTCGGTCCGCGACCGGTTCGACCCGGTGGCCGTCCACGGTCTGCGGGCGGGCGCGCTCGGCCTCGCCGCGATGATCGCCTGTGGCGCGGTGGTGTTCACCGTGGCCACCGCGCTCTCGTGGTCCACTGTGGACAGTTTGTTCGAGCCGGGATTCGGCACGAGCTTCGGCATGTTCGTGCTTTCCGTCGCCTATCTGCCGAACGCGGTCGTCGCCGCGTTGTCCTTCACCACCGGGCCGGGTTTTTCGATCGGTTCGCTGACCGTCGGCATGTTCGGCTACCAGGAAGGACGGCTGCCCGGGGTGCCGGTGCTGGCGGGCATTCCGTCGCACCACGCGGTGTGGTGGCCGGCGTTGCTGCTCCTGCCCGCGCTGGTCGGCGCGCTGGTCGGCTGGAAGATCCGCGCGATCGACGAGGATCCGATGCTGCGCATGCGGGCGGTCGCCGTCGCGGGCGCGCTCGTCGCGTTCGGCTGTGTCGTCCTCGGGACCCTCGCCGGCGGCAGGCTCGGCGACGGGCCGTTCGACCCGGTCAGCGTGCCGGTCGGGGTCGCGTCGGTGATCGCGTTCTGCTGGATCGTCATCCCCGGCGGGTTCGTCGCGTTCTTCGCCGGAGCGCACGAGCCTCCCGAACCGCCGGGCGAACCCGACGTCGAAGTCATCGACGAGGATGTCGCCGTCGAGCCCGAAGTGGCGGAGCCCGCAGAAGAAGTGGAAGAGGCCGAAGCCGACCTCGACGAAGAATTCGACGAAGAGGCCGAAGAGGAACTCGCCCGAGAACTGGGTGAGACCCCAGCGGAATCGGAGCCCGAACCCGAGCCCGAGCAGGACGTCGCTGTGACCGAGTCCACCGACGGGTCCGGCGACGAAAGCGCGCCCGGCGGCGACCGTTAGGGTTGTCGCGACCAGGTGAAGCGCCGTACGCCCGAGTGCGTACCGCCGTGGCAAGGAGCCCGTTCTGGCTAGTCGGTTGGACCTGCCCACTCCGGTGAAGCTCGTCGTCCTCGCGTCCGGTTCCGGCACGCTGCTGCAAGCCGTGCTCGACGCGGTCGAAAAACCGAACTTCCCGGCGAAAGTGGTCGCCGTCGGCGCGGACCGCACCGGGATCGAAGCGCTCACCCGGGCCGAACGCGCGGACGTGCCGTCGTTCACCGTGCGGATGGCCGACCATCCGGACCGCGCGGCGTGGGACAAGGCGATCACCGAAGCCGTCGCCGCCTATCAGCCGGACCTGGTCGTCTCGGCGGGGTTCATGAAGATCCTCGGCGCCGAATTCCTCGCGCGGTTCCCCGGCCGCGTGATCAACACGCATCCGGCGTTGCTGCCGTCGTTCCCCGGCGCGCACGCCGTGGCCGACGCGCTGGCGATGGCGGTCAAGGTTACCGGGTCGACGGTTCATTTCGTCGACGCCGGAGTCGACACCGGGCCGATCATCGCGCAGGAGCCGGTGATCGTGGAGTCCGACGACGACGAGCACGTCCTGCACGAGCGGATCAAGGCCGTGGAACGCAGGCTCCTGGTGGAAACGATCGAAAAACTCGGCCGGAGCGGGTGCGCGGTCGAGGGACGAAAGGTGAGGTTTTCGTGAGTACCGCACAGGGACAGCGTCCCGTCCGGCGCGCGCTGATCGGCGTCTCCGACAAGGCCGGACTGCTGGAGCTCGCCACCGGGCTGCACGCGGCGGGTGTCGAGATCGTGTCGACCGGCGGCACGGCGAAGGTCATCGCGAACGCCGGGGTGCCGGTGACGCCGGTCGAGGAGGTCACCGGGTTCCCCGAGTCCCTCGACGGCCGGGTCAAGACGCTGCACCCGCGGGTGCACGCGGGCCTGCTCGCCGACCGCGACCGCCCGGAGCACGTCGAGCAGCTCAAGCAGCTGGACATCGCGCCGTTCGACCTGCTCGTGGTCAACCTGTACCCGTTCAGCCAGACCGTCGCGTCGGGTGCGAGCCCGGAGGACTGCGTCGAGAACATCGACATCGGCGGTCCGGCGATGGTGCGCGCCGCGGCGAAGAACCACAACAGCGTCGCCGTCGTGGTCGACCCCTCCCGCTACGAGTGGGTGCTGGAACGCGTCGCCGCCGGCGGTTTCGAGCTCGCCGACCGCAAGCGGCTCGCCGCGCAGGCCTACGCGCACACGGCGGCGTACGACACCGCCGTCGCCGCGTGGTTCGCCAACGCCTACGCGCCCGCTGACGACTCTGGCTTCCCGGACTTCACCGGCGCTTCGTGGGAGCGCGGCGACGTGCTGCGCTACGGCGAGAACCCGCACCAGAAGGCCGCGCTGTACAAGCACTGGCGGCCGGGCCTCGCGCACGCCGAACAGCTGCACGGCAAGGCCATGTCGTACAACAACTACGTCGACACCGACGCCGCGCGCCGCGCCGCCTACGACTTCGACGCCCCGGCCGTCGCGATCATCAAGCACGCCAACCCGTGCGGCATCGCGGTCGGCGAGGACATCGCCGAGGCGCACCGCAAGGCGCACGCGTGCGACCCGGTTTCGGCCTACGGCGGGGTGATCGCGACCAACCGGCCGGTGAGCCGCGAGGCCGCCGAGCAGATCTCCGAGGTGTTCACCGAGGTCGTCCTGGCGCCGGACTTCGACGCCGAGGCGCTGGAGATCCTGCAGCGCAAGAAGAACGTGCGGCTGCTGAAGCTGCCCGCGATCACGTCGCCGGATCCGATCGAGTTCCGGCCGATCTCCGGCGGCATGCTGGTGCAGACCGTCGACACGATCGCCGCCGAGGGCGACGACCCGGCGAACTGGACTCTCGCGACCGGCGCGCCCGCCGACGAGCGGACGCTGGCCGACCTCGAGTTCGCGTGGCGTTCGCTGCGCGCGGTGAAGTCGAACGCGATCCTGCTGGCGAACGACGGCGCGACCGTCGGCGTCGGCATGGGCCAGGTCAACCGGGTCGACTCGTCGCGGCTCGCGGTCTCGCGGGCGGGCGACCGGGCGAAGGGCTCCGTCGCCGCTTCGGACGCCTTCTTCCCGTTCCCGGACGGGCTCGAGGTCCTGCTGGAGGCCGGGGTCCGCGCCGTCGTCCAGCCGGGCGGGTCGATCCGCGACGCCGAGGTCATCGCCGCCGCCGAGGCCGCCGGGGTCACCCTGTACCTCACCGGCACGCGCCACTTCGCCCACTAGCCCGACCTGCGTTTAGGGGGCTAATCGCGATCTGGCGACAGACTTGCGTTTAGCCCCCTAATCGCGATCCGGGGGTGCCCGTGGACCGCGCCGTGGGCATTCCCGGTGCCCGCCCCCCGGCCGCCGTGCCATGCTGACCGCGTGTCGCCTTTAGCGGGCTAAACGCGATCTGGGCACCGACCTGCGTTTAGCCCCCTAATCGCGACGCGGAGCGTACGCAAGGATCGGTAGGAGGATCGGTGCACCAGCCGCCGCAGGGGTACGGCCAAGGGCCGGGGCATGGCCCGCCACCTGGGCCGGGAGGCCAGCCGGGCTACGGCCGGCAGCCGGGTTACGGGCCGCCTCAGCCAGGCGGACCGGGCTACGGGCAGCAGCCCGGATACGGCCAGCAACCCGGCTATGGCCCGCCTCCCGGGTACGGCCCGCCCGGCTACGGCCAGCCGCCCAAGAAGAAAAAGACCGGGCTGATCGTCGGCCTGATCGTGGGCGGCGTGGTGCTGCTCGGTCTGGGCATCCCCGGCGGCATCTTCGCGTCGGAGTACTACTCGTCGGTCGGCAAGGCACCGGTCTCCGAGCAGCCGCCCGCCGAGTGCGCGATCTCCCCGGACGTCCTCAACAAGACGCTCATGACCAGCTTCCAGGGCTCTCGCGAGAACGAGATCAAGGCGCTGGAGATCGTCACCAAGCAGCGGGGGTGCGCCTGGCTGGCACCGGACGGCGACAACGTCCACGACCGCGCCCTCCAGGTCACGATCTATCGCCACGAGGGGCCGGACGCCGAGAAGCGCGCGGCGGAGGCGTCTCCCGGGTCGGCCGCGCCGTCCGAGCGCCAGCAGCAGGTTCAGGGCATCGGGGACAAGGCGGTCCTCGTCTCCCTCGACACCGACAGCGCCTTCAGCGGTGCCGAACTGCGTTTTACCCAGGGTGTGTACGTCGTCATCGTCACCTACAAGGGCTGGGACAAGGGGTTCTTCACGAACTCGCCGATCCCGCCGGCGGAGTCCGCCGAAGCGGCGAAGTCCGTCGGCGCCGACATCGCGAAGAAGCTGCCCCGCTAGGCGTACAGACCGTTCAGCCAGGCCGTCCACGCCTTCTCGGCCTTGGCCAGGTCAGCGTCTTCGGCGAACAGGTGGTGCCCGATGCCGACAGTCCAGCCCCAGACGTTCCGGCCGTAGAAGCGGTACAGCGCGTCTTCCGTCCGGATGCCGATGAAGGCCGACGTCAGGTAGTCGACGACGCCTTCGATCGTGCCGATGCCCGGCACCTCGAAGCGCACCTGGTCGCCCGCGACTGTCGCGCCGATCGCCCTCCGCACGACCTCGAACGCTTCGGGAGCCTTCGACGTTTCGGGCGCGTCGGTCTTGAAGTACTTCACCTCCCGCCGGTTGAAGTGCGTCAGGTACTCGCCCAGCGAGTGGTAGTAGAACGCCGTGTGCCGCTTGCACGCGTCGTACTCCACGTCGAAGTCGTCGAGGACCGTGTTGTGCTCGTAGCGCAGGTACGTGCCGCCATCCTTCGGTTCGAGGACGTATTCGAGCGTGTTGAACCAGCCGTTCTCGTCTTCCGCGTAGGTGACGAAGCGTTGTGACGGCTTCCAGACCGTCACCATGCCGCCGTTCGGGGTGAGGCCGGACTCGGCGCCGCCGTCGCGCGGTTCGTACTGGATCGGCCAGAGCCAGCCGCCGCTGCCCGTGGTGATCGCCGCCCAGGTGTCGGCGGGCGTAGTGGGCATGAAGCCCTCGAAGCGGACCTCGGATTCCTTCGCCATGTCTGTCCCTTTCTCGTGTGCCTTCACAGACGCGACGCCTGGCCAGGGCCCGTTTCGACAACCGGATCGCGTTTAGCCCGCTAAAGGCGACGTGACCCAGGTCACATATCGCGAGTGTCGAAGCGCGGGGGACGGCGGCGTCCCCGGGACGTCCGCGAAGAAAGCGACCCGAGGAGAGCGACATGCAGCAGAGCACGATCGACGAGATCCTGAACCGCCCGCTCAGTCAGGAGCTCCTGGCCCGCGACCTGGCCCGGCTGGCCTACACCGCGCTCGACGGCACGCCGCGGTCGATCCCGATCGGCATCCACTGGAACGGCCGGGAGATCGTCATGTGCACCCCGACGAACGCGCCGAAGCTGGCGTCGTTGCGCCGCAACCCCGCGGTCGCCCTGACCATCGACACCGAATCGCACCCGCCGAAGATCCTGCTCCTGCGCGGCACCGTCGAGCTGGACTACGTCGACGGCATCCCCGACGAATACCTGCAGTGGAGCGGCACCTACGAGATGACGCCCGAGCAGCGGGTCGAATGGGAGGCGAACGTGCGGTCGCTCTACGACGGCATGGTCCGCGTCGTGGTGACCCCGACCTGGGTCAAGCTCATCGACTTCGAGAACACTCTGCCCACCGCCGTCGAAGAGCTCATGCGCCGTCAGAGCGCCTGAAAGGAAACCGGTCATGAAACTCGAACACGTCGGCGTCGTCGTCCACGATCTCGAAGCGGCCAAGGCGTTCTTCACCGCGCTCGGTCTCGAACTGGAAGGCGAGGTGTCGCTCAAAGGCGACACGGTCGATCGCCTCACCGGGCTCGACGACGTCCGGACCGACCTCGCCATGATGCGGACGCCGGACGGCCACGGCGGGCTGGAGCTGATCAAGTACCAGGCGCCGAGGCGGGACGGCCACTCCCGCGTGCCGATGAACACGCCCGGCATCCGTCATTTCGTGTTCTCGGTGGAGGACATCGAGGAAGTCCTCGAGCGGTTGCGCTCGCATGGTGGCGAGCTCGTCGGGGAGCTGGTGCAGTACGAGGACAGCTACCGGCTCTGCTACGTCCGCGGCCCGGAAGGGATCACCGTCGAGCTCGCGGAAGAGCTCGTACGCCGGGAAGCGTAGCGGAGAAGCCGCGTCTCGACGGATTCCCGCGAAGCCCCGCGCTGCCAGCATTTCCGCCATGACGTTGACAGGAATCCTGGCCGCCGCGCTGATCGTCACCGGCGCGCCCGCCCTCGCCACGGACGACGTCCAGGTGCACACCGGAGTGATCGACGGCGCCCGGTACCGGGTCGAGGTGCCTTCGGACTGGAACGGCAAGTTGTTGCTGTACAACCACGGGATCTACCCACCGGGCTACGTTCCCGAGGAGATCGAGCTCGCCAACCGGCAGGAGGCGAAACCCGTTCTCCTCGGCGAGGGATACGCGCTGGCCGCGTCGCTCTACAGCAAGCCGAACGGCTTCTCGGCCCGTGAAGCCGTGCACGATCAGACGGCGCTGCTGTCCTGGTTCGACCGCAACGTCGGCCGCCCGGCACAGGTGCTCACCTGGGGAGCTTCCGGCGGCGGCCTCAACGCGGTCCTGCTGGCCGAACGGCTTCCGCGGCGGATCGACGGCGCGCTGGCGATGTGCGGTCCGGTCGCGGGCGGCTCCGCGTTGTTCGGCCAGGCGCTGGACCTCGGGTTCGCGGTCCGGACACTGCTGGCGCCCGAACTGGAGGTCGCCCGCATCGCCGATCCGGGGGCGAACCTGGCGAAAGCCCATCAGGTGATCGCGAAGGCGCTGGAGTCACCCGATGGGCGGGCGCGGCTCGCCCTCGCCAACGCGTTCGCCGACGTCCCCGGCTGGTCGACGGCGCACCGTCCGCGCTCCGCCGACGTCGCCGAGCAGATCCGGCAGCAGACGGAGTTCGTCGAGGCGGTCTACGACCAGTTCGCGTGGGGCGCTCATCGGGCCGATCTGGAGACGCGGGCCGGCGGGAACCCGACCGGGAACACCGAGGTGGACTATCGCGGCCTGCTCGCGCGGTCGAGTGAACGCGGCCTCGCGTACCAGGCCTACCGGGACGCGGGGCTGGACCTCGGCGCCGATCTCGCCAAGCTCGCCGCCGCGCCCCGCGTCCAGGCCGACGACGTCGCCGCCCGGTGGCTCGCCCGCGTCGGGACACCGACGGGACGCGGTCATCAGCCCGTCGTCACGTTGCACCCGATCGGCGACGGCGTCGCCCCCGAACACGAGCGGACCTACGGTGACAGCGTCGATTCCGGGCGGATCCGGCAGCTGTACGTGAACCGGGCCGGGCACTGCCAGCACACCGCCGCCGAGGAACTGACGGCGTTGCGGGTGCTGCGGGACCGCGTCGAAACCGGGCGCTGGTCGTCGACGTCGCCGGAGCGGTTGAACGCCGAGGCGAACCGGTTCGGGCCGGAACTCCGCTTCCTCTACGACTGGCTGCACGGTGAACAGGGCACCGCCGCCCCCGCTTTCCGGCGGTATCACCCGGCCCCGTTGCCGCGCGTGGCTTGACGCTCAGCCGTCGACGGGATGGCTCGCCTGGAAGGCCAGCCTCCCGTCGGCATCCGCCGCGATCCGGTCGAGGAGGTCGTCCAGCGCCAGGAAGACCTCCCACGACGGCTGTCCGCTCGCGACGGTCAACCGGTCGACCAGCAGCTGTTCGAGATCGGTGACCCGCTTCGCCTTCCACACCTTGTCCGCGACGCTCACGAGCAGATCCTCGACGCCGACCTCCGCGTTCCAGGCGGCGTGTGTCCGCGCGAATCGGGCCCGGTTCACCTCGATTCCTTGGGAGACAAGGAGTTCGTAACCGGCCTGCTCGTGCGCGGAGCCGGGCCCGGACAGCTCTTCGCGGTGGATCGTCTTGCCGATGTCGTGGACGGCCGCGCCGAACAGGGTCGCTTCGCGGTCGAATCCCGCTTCCGGATGCCGCTTCTCCATCCAGGCGGCCAGCGAGTGGGCGACGTCGTGGACCGCGCGCAGATGCGCGGCCAGCCGCGGGGGAGCGGACAGTTTCTCCAGCAGCGCGCTCACTTCGTCCGGCAGAGGGCGGAGCGGCGGCTCGCCGGGGTCGGTCAGGGCGCGGCGCAGGGCTGGCGAGGGCATGGCGTCCAGAATGGCAGAAACTCCCGCTCATTCCCCGTGGTAGCGCAGGCCGGTGCGCTTGAGGACGACCCAGCGCTCACCGGGCCGGTCCGCGACGACCGGATACCACCTCGGGGCGACGGCGGCGGTCAGTTCGTCACCCCGCTCGATGAGCGACCCCACCGCGGGTTCACCCACCACGATGAGCGCGGACCAGTCGACGTGGGCCAGCAGGTCGTCCTCGGTGACCCCGAACCGGTCATCCAGCAGGGTGACCAGGTCGTGCCCGGTGTCCGGGCCGGAGACGACTTCTTCGACGTCGGGTACCCCGTCGATGTCGACGTCGCTCTCTTCGAACTCGTCGTCTTCTTCTTCGTCCTCATCTTCTTCGTCGTCTTCGCGCTCTTCGGACCACACGTGGTGGTCGAGCCGCGAGATGGCGTTGCTCAGGTCGAAGGCCTGCTCGTCGGTCATGAACAAGGTCACGGTGTGGCCGTCGGTCAGCGTGAACGTCAGTTCCGCCTCCGGGTAGCCACTGGTGCCGGGTTCCGCTTCGACCATGCCGGCGACGGTCCCGGCCAGCGCTGTGGGTGCCGGGCTCGTGTGCCAGTCCAGTGACGGCAGATTCGCGGCCATCTCCAGGACGCAGGTCGCGGCGGTCCAGAACGCCTCCTTGTCCCGGAAGTCCTTGCGGCTGCTGGTCAGCGTCCGGCCGCCGCCGAGCGGTTCGGTGCGGGCGTCCACCTGGCCACGCCCGGTCCCGTTCTCCCAGATCGCGGTGACCGTGACCCGGTTGGCCAAGCGTTTGCGGTAGTTCTCGATGCGGCCCTCCCTGGCGAGTTCCCAGCCGTTCACCGTCTCGGGCCAAGCGTCGTTCACTGCGATTTTCCTTTCCGGCGTGGGGATTCCCGGTCTCGGACGTGACAGGTCCGGTGATCGTTCCCGCCTCGCTTGACAACCGCCTCGACACCCGGTCTACTGGAGTTATCGAACACGCGTTCGAAGCGCCGCCTTCCCCGTGGTGCGTCCGGCGCCGTCCACAAAGGACGGTCTAGATGTCGTGGGGAGGGTCCGGTGACAGCGGAGGTGGTCGAGGCACGGGCCTTGCCGTTGGCGAGGCTGGCGGCCTTGCCGGGAGTGAGCACGGCCAGTGGCGTGGCTTCCGCGGCCGAACACGCGAGGACGACGGGAAGGGTGCTCCCGGTGTCCCCGGCGTTGTCCGGTCTGTTGCCCGCCGAGGGGCTCCGGCGCGGGAGCACCGTTTCGGTGCTGGGGTCCACGTCACTGATGCTCACCCTGCTGGCCGCCGCGACCGCCGGCGGTGCGTGGGCGGTCGCGGTCGGCCTGCCCGCGCTCGGGGTGGTCGCCGCCGCGGAACTCGGGGTCGAGGTGGGCAGGCTGGCGCTGGTCCCCCGTCCTGGCGCCGAGTTCCCGGCGGTGACCGCGGCCCTGCTCGACGGCTTCGATCTCGTGGTCGTCGGTCCCGGGTTCGCCCGGCCCGACGTGGCGAGACGGCTGTCCGCCCGTGCTCGCAACCGTGGTTCGGTCCTGCTCTCACTGGGTTCCTGGCCCGGTGCGGAGGTCGAACTGAGCTGTCGTCGCTCGCGCTGGACGGGGCTCACCGGCGACGGCGCGGGCTACCTGCGCGCTCGTGAGGTGGAGGTGCGGACGGGTGGCCGGGGTGCGGCCGCCCGGCCGATGTCGGCGTTGCTGCGGTTTCCCGGCGAGGGCGAGGTCCGGAAGGTGGACTTCCCCGCGCCGGCCACGGTGGTCACGGCGGCCACGGCGAGGTGGGGGACGGCGTGAACCCACCTCTGCGCATGCTGGTGCTGTGGTGCCCGGACTGGCCCGCGGTCGCCGCCGCGGCCGTCGCGG
>NZ_NMQT01000066.1 GCF_002234405.1 Amycolatopsis thailandensis
GTCGCTCGGAACCGGGCCCGGGCGGAGCCCCGCCGGCCGCGCCGCGGCGAGCGCTCCCGGGTAGGTCGGCGATTCGACGAGCACCGGGCTTCCGGGCGCCGCGATGGCGCGGAACGTCATCGACAGCCCGCTCTGCCCTCCGGCGGTGATCAGGACGTCGTCCGGCGACGCGGCCGCCGGCCCCGCGAACACCGACCTCAGCGCGGTCAGGCCGGTGGCGGGCGCGCGGTCCCAGGCGTCCGGCCGTCTGCCCGCCCGGGCGAGTGCCGCGCTCAGGAACCTGGTCGCTTGCAGGGAGCGGTGCGGATAACCGCCGTCGAGGAGGATCGCGCCGTCGGGTGGCGGGCCGAGGGTGCCGGTGAGGGACCTGGTGTCGACGCTGCGGTCGGTCAGCGCGACGGTCTGCCACGCCGTGTCGAGCGGTTCCCCCGCCTTCGTCGGTTTGACCGCCACGTACGTCCCGCTGCCGGGACGGGTCACGACCACGCCCTCGGCGGCCAGCTGGGCGATCGCGCGAGAGACCGTCACCGGGCCGACCCGGTAGCGCTCGATCAGCTCGCGGCTGCTGGGCAACCGGTCCCCCGACGCCGCCGCATGGACCAGCGAGCGCAGCTGGGCGACGAGTGCGGAAGTGCTACTATCCGACATGAAAGAACATGATAGTGCTACTGGACCCGGGACGGAATCACTACTGGACGTTCTGGCCCTGCGGGCGGACACCCCCGGCAGCGAGAAGGTCGTCCATTTCAACAACGCGGGCTGCGGGCTTCTGGCGAAGCCGGTTCTGAAGACGATGCTCGATCACCTGAATCTCGAAGCCGGGATCGGCGGTTACGAGGCCGCTGCCGCACAGGCGGACGAGGTCGCCGGTTTCTACCGCGAGATCGCCGCTTTGATCAACGCGCGGCCGCGCAACATCGCCTTCGCGGCGAGCGCCACCCACGCCTACTCCACCGCGCTGTCCTCGATCCGGTTCGAACCCGGCGACGTCGTCCTCACCACCCGCAACGACTTCATCTCCAACCAGATCGCGTTCTTGTCGCTGAGGAAGCGATTCGGGGTTGAAGTGGTGCACGCACCGGACGCTCCCGAAGGCGGCGTCGACGTCGATGCGATGGCCGCGCTGATGCGCGCGCGAAGGCCGAAATTGGTCGCCGCCACGCACATCCCGACCAACTCGGGACTGGTCCAGCCGGTCGCCGGGATCGGACGGCACTGCCGGGAGCTCGAACTCCTCTACCTCGTCGACGCCTGCCAGTCGGTCGGCCAGTATCCCGTCGACGTCGAGGAGATCGGCGCCGATCTGCTCACCTCGACCTGCCGCAAGTTCCTCCGCGGTCCTCGCGGTTCGGGGTTCTTGTTCGTCTCCGACCGGTTCCTCGAAGCCGGGCACGAGCCACTGTTCATCGACATGCACGGTGCCCGGTGGAACGCGCCCGGCGAGTACGAAGCCGCGGCGTCGGCCGCCCGGTTCGAGGAATGGGAGTTCCCGTACGCCGCGGTGCTCGGCTGCGCCGCCGCCGCGAAGTACGCCCGTGAGGTCGGCCTGGAGGCGATCTCACGGCGCACCCCCGCGCTCGCGGCTCGACTGCGTGAGGGCCTCGGCGATCTCTCGGGCGTCCAGGTGCTCGACCGGGGTCCGGAACTGGGCGCGCTGGTGACGTTCTCGATCAAGGGCTGGGAAGCCGTCCCCTTCAAGGAGGCCATGGACGCCCGGAGGATCAACTCGGCACTCAGCTACCGGGAATTCGCGCAATTCGACTTCGGGGACAAGGACGTCCACTGGTGCCTGCGGCTGAGCCCGCACTACTACAACACGGAGCGAGAGGTGGACGACGTGGTCGCGGCCGTCGCCGAACTCGCCGGCTGAACGCGGTTCCCCCGCCTGGGCACTGGGGGTGTCCGGGCGGGGGAACCGTCAGGCGGGTCAGGCCCCGGAAAGACCGCGGCGCTTGAGCAGCGGCTCGATCTCCGGGTCGCGGCCGCGGAACGCGCGGAAAGCGGCCATCGGATCGATGCTGCCTCCCCGGCCGAGCAGTTCACGGCGGAAGTGGTCGCCGTTCTCCCTGCTGAGCCCGCCATTCTCGCGGAACCACTGGACGGTGTCGGCGTCGAGAACCTCGCTCCAGATGTAGGAGTAGTACCCGGCGCTGTAGCCGCCGCTGAAGATGTGCGCGAAGTAGGTGGTGCGGTAGCGCGGCGGCACGGCTTCCAGCGCGACACCGGCCTTGGTCAGCGCCTCGGCCTCGAACCGCTGGACGTCGTCGACCTTGTCCTCGGTGCCGAGCCCGTGCCACGCCTGGTCGAGGAGTGAAGCCGCGAGGTACTCGGTCGTCGAGAAGCCTTCGCCGTACTGCTGCGACGCCAGGAGCTTGTCGACCTGCTCCTGCGGCAGCGGCTCACCGGTCACGTGGTGCTTGGCGTAGTTGGCCAGCACCTCGGGCCACAGCATCCACATCTCGTTGACCTGCGAGGGGTACTCGACGAAGTCACGCGGGACGTTGGTGCCAGAGAACATCGGGAACTCGACGTCGGACAGCAGCGAGTGCAGCGCGTGCCCGAACTCGTGGAAGGCGGTCACGACCTCGTCGAAGGTCAGCAGGGTCGGCTCCCCCGCCGGCGGCCTGGCGACGTTGAGCACGTTCACCACGACCGTCTTGGTGCCCAGGAGTTTCGTCTGGTCGACGAAGTTGTTCATCCAGGCGCCGCCGCGCTTCGAATCGCGGGCGTAGTAGTCGAGCAGAAAAAGGCCGAGTGCCGTGCCGTCGGCGTCGAAGACCTCGAAGATCCGGACCTCGGGGTGGTACTTCGGCAGGTCTTCCCGCTCGGTGAAGCTCAGGCCGTACAGCTTGGACGCGGCGAAGAAGACGCCGTCGGTCAGCACCCGGTTCAGCTCGAAGTACGGGCGCAGCGCGGCGGTGTCGACCTCGAACCGGTCCTTGCGGACGCGTTCGGCGTAGAACGACCAGTCCCACGGCCGCAGGATCGCACCCGGGATGTCGGCTTCGAGGTAGCGCTGCAGCTCTTCGGCCTCCGCCTTGGCGTTGGCGGCCGCGACCGGGGCGAGGCGTTCGAGCAGTCCCACCGCGGCTTGCGCCGTCTTCGCGGTCTCGTCCTCGATGACGTACGAGGCGTGGTCGGGGAAACCGAGCACGGCGGCCCGCTCGGCGCGCAGCCGGACCATCCGGGCGACGACCTCGTTGTTGTCGAACTCGTTGCCCCGGTTGCCGCGGGACACCGACGCGGTGAAGATCCGCTCGCGCAGCGCGCGGTCCTCCAACGAGGCCAAAGCAGCCTGCGCTGTCGGCAGGGTCAGCTTGAGGACGTACTTGCCCTTCTCCCCCGCGGTTTCGGCGGCCGTGGCGATCTCGTCCTCGCTCAGCCCCGCGAGTTCCGAGACGTCGTCGACGACCACGGCGAGGTCGTTGGTGTCCTTCAGGAGGTTCTGCTGGAAACGGGTCGACAGGGTCGAAAGCTGCTCGTTCAGCTCGCGCAGGCGTTTCTGGTCGGCTTCGGGAAGTCCGGCGCCCGCGCGGCGGACGTCGGTGTGATGACGCTCCAGCAGGCGGAGCGACTCCGTGTCGAGGCCGAGTTCGTCCTTGCGCTCGAACAGGGTGTTGATCCGGGCGAACAGCGCCGGGTTCAGGTTGATGGCGTCGGCGTGCGCGGCCAGCCGCGGCGCCATCTCGGCCTGCACGCGCTGGATCTCGTCGTTCGCGTTCGATCCGGCGAGGTTGAAGAACACGCTGGACACACGGGACAGCAGCCTGCCGGACTTCTCGAGCGCGACGATGGTGTTCTCGAAGGTCGGCGGCTCGGCCGAGCCGGCGATCTCCTCGATCTCGGCGGCGTGCTCGGCCAGACCCGCTTCGAAGGCGGGAAGGAAGTGCTCGTCGGCGATCCGGTCGAACGGAGGAAGGGAGTAGGGCAGCTCACTCGGCGCGGCGAACGGGTTGTCCTGCGAAATCATCGGTGTTGCTCCCGGGTCGTCGAATCTGCTGTTCTGGCCACCTTACGGGCAGTGAGGGGCCGCTGGATGCCGTCCGTGGCGGTGATGCCACCGACTGCGATGGTCACGCTCCGGTGGTACCGCCCACCACCGCGTCGGAGCTCTGCTTTCCCTTGCCGCGCTTGGCTTTCGCCTTCGGTTCGGGTGGGGCGATTCCGGCCAGGTCGCCGCCGTTGTCGTTGACCCGCAACACGAACGGACGAGTCTCGGTGTAGCGGACGACCGAGACCGACGCCGGGTCGACCACGATCCGCTGGAAGGAGTCGAGATGCTGGCCGAGCGCGTCGGCGAGGATCGACTTGATCACGTCGCCGTGGCTGCACAGGAGCCAGACCGCGTTCTCGCCGTGCTTCGCGGTGATCCGGGCGTCGTGCGCGCGGACGGCCGCGACCGAGCGGGCCTGCATCTCGGCCAGGCCTTCGCCGCCGGGGAAGACCGCGGCCGACGGATGCGCCTGCACGACCCGCCACAGGGGTTCCTTGACCAGATCCTTGAGCGCGCGACCGGTCCATTCGCCGTAGTCCACTTCGGACAAACCGGGCTCTTTGACCTTGTCCAGGCCACGCGCCTCGGCCAGCTTCGCGACCGTCTGGCGGCAGCGGAGCATCGGCGAGACCACCAGCTCGGCGAGCGGGACCGGCGCCAGGCGCTCGACGAGCGCGGCCGCCTGCGCCTGACCGGTCTCGTCCAAGCCGACCTTGGGCGTGCGCCCGGCGAGGACGCCCGAACCGTTCGCCGTGGACTTGCCGTGGCGCAGAAGGATCACAGTACTCACGTGGCCCACCCTACGTGTCGTGCTTTGCCCACTCCCGCGTTTAGTCCTCTGAATGCGGTCCTTGCGCGTTGCAACTACCGCATTCAGAGGACTGAATGCGAGGGGTTACACGTGCGGGCCGGCCTGCGGGTCCAGGACGCCGGCGAAGATCAGCACGAACAGCAGGACACCGAGCACGAGCCGGTAGATCACGAACGGCACGAAGCTCTTGGTCTTGATGTAGGACATCAGCCAGGCGATGACCGCGTAGCCGACGCCGAACGCGACCAGCGTGGCCAGGATCGTCGGCCCCCACTGCGCCGGGGCGCCGTCCTTGCCGATGTCGGTCAGCTTGTAGAGCCCCGAGCCGAACACCGCCGGCAGCGCCAGCAGGAACGAGTACTCCGCGGCCTCCGCGCGGGTGTAGCCGAGCAACAGCCCCGCACTGGTGGTACCGCCGGAACGGGAGACGCCCGGGATCAGCGCCAGCGCCTGTGCGAACCCGAACCCGAGACCGTGCGGCACGGTCAGGTGGTCGAGCGTGCGCTGCTGCTTCCCGATGCGGTCGGCCACCAGCAGGATCAGGCCGAACACGATCAGCGTGGTCGCGGTGATCCGCAGGTCACGGAAGGACTCGTCGATGGCGTCCTGCAACAGCAGGCCCAGCACCACGATCGGCAGTGAACCGACGATGATCAGCCAGCCGAGCCGGGCGTCGGGGTCCTGTCGCCAGTCCTTCTTGTAGATCGAGAAGAACCAGGCGCGGAGGATCTTCCCGATCTTGGTCGAGAAGTACAGGATGACCGCGAGTTCGGTGCCGATCTGGGTGACCGCGGTGAACGCGGCGCCCGGGTCGTCCCAGCCGGCGAGCGCCGCGGTGATCCGCAGGTGCGCGCTGGACGAGATCGGCAGGAACTCGGTCAGGCCCTGGACGAGGCCGAGGACCAGTGCTTCGAACCAGCCCATCAGGCGACACCGGCCAGTTCGATCGCTTCGGCCGCGACCTCGAGAGCGTGTGCGGAGCTCTCGGGGTCGGGCATCGAGGGTGCGACGGTCAAGGTGGTGACGCCTGCCTCGGCGAAGGCCCGCATCCGCTCGGCGATCCGTTCCTTGGGGCCCAGCAGCGACGTCGCGTCGATGAACTCCAGCGGGACGGCCGCCATGGCGCCCTCGTAGTCCCTGCCCAGGTACTTCTGCTGGACGTCGGCCGCTTCGCGTTCGAAGCCCATCCGGCAGGCGAGCTGGTTGTAGAAGTTCTTCTCCCGGCTGCCCATCCCGCCGATGTACAGCGCCGCGTACCCGCGGACCGCGTCGGCGCAGGCCTTCCAGTCGTCACCGACCACGAGCGGGACGGTGGGGACGACGTCGAAGCCGTCGAGGGAGCGCCCGGCCTTGTCCGCCCCCGCCTGGATCAGTTTCAGCTGCTCACCGGCGTGCTCGGGCGAGAAGAACACCGGCAGCCAGCCGTTCGCGATCTCGCCGGTCAGTTCGAGGTTCTTCGGGCCGATGGCGGCCAGGTACACGGGGATCTCTTCGCGAACCGGGTGCACGGTCAGAGTCAGTGCCTTGCCGGGCCCGCCGGGCAGGGGCAGCTGGAAGTGCTCGCCCTCGTACTTGACCCGGTGACGGCCCAGCGCCTTGCGGACGATCTCGACGTACTCGCGTGTGCGGCCGAGCGGCGACGCGAACTTCACGCCGTGCCAGCCCTCGGAGACCTGCGGACCGGAGACACCGAGGCCGAGGCGGAACCGGCCGCCCGAGAGCGTGTCCAGGGTCGCGGCCGTCATCGCGGTCATCGCCGGTGTCCGCGCCGGGATCTGGAGGACCGCGCTGCCCACGTCGATGCGTGAGGTCTGCGCCGCCACCCAGGACAGCACAGTCGGGGCGTCCGAGCCGTACGCCTCCGCGGCCCAGACGACCGCGTAGTCCAGTTCGTCCGCCTTCTTCGCCAATGCCAGGTTGGCCGCGTCGTTTCCCGCGCCCCAATAGCCCAAGTTCAGTCCGAGTCGCACGGCGTGAATGTATCCATCGGAGTGTCACTCCTCCGTTCAGGGTGTTGACAGCCGATGACCCGCCCGGTGGTACTCGATCACGACACGCTCACCTGCTCCGCGTCCCGCACTTGCCTTCCGGCTAGGCTCGCCCGTCGTGGAAAAGCGACAGCTCGGCCGGTCGGGACTGCGGGTCTCGCGGATGGCCCTCGGGACCATGACGTGGGGTGGCGACACCGACTCGGAGGAGGCGGCCAGCCAGCTGGTCGCGTTCGTCGACGCCGGGGGCACCCTGGTCGACACCGCCGACATCTACGGTGAAGGCGAGAGCGAACGCGTCCTCGGAGGGTTGCTCGGCGACCTCGTGCCCCGGGACGACATCGTGCTCGCCACCAAGGCCGTCGCCCGCCGCACCGACGGCCCGTTCGGCGGCGGGGCCTCGCGCGGCGCCCTGCTGAGCGCGCTCGAAGGTTCGCTGCGCCGGCTCGGCACCGACCACATCGACCTGTGGCAGCTGCACGCGTGGGACACCACCGTGCCGGTCGACGAGACCCTCGCGGCGCTCGAATACGCCGTGAACAGCGGGAAGGCCCGCTACGTCGGCGTCTCCAACTACTCCGGCTGGCAGCTGGCGACCGCCGCGTCCCGCAGTTCCGCCGTCGCTCCCCTGGTCTCGACGCAGGTCGAGTACTCGCTGCTGGAGCGCGGGGTCGACCGCGAGGTCGTCCCCGCCGCGGAGCACCACGGCATCGGCCTCCTGCCTTGGGCGCCGCTCGGCCGGGGCGTGCTCACCGGCAAGTACCGCACCGGGACGCCCGCCGATTCGCGCGGCGCTTCGAGCGTTTTCGCGGGCTATGTCGAACATCACCGGACCGATCGCGCGGCCCGGATCGTGCAGGCGGTCGCGACGGCCGCCGACGGCCTCGGGACCTCTCCGCTGGCCGTCGCGCTGGCCTGGGTCCGTGACCGGCCCGGAGTGGTCGCGCCCGTGGTCGGGGCCCGTGACACCGGTCAGCTGACCGGTTCGCTCACGGCCGAGGAGATCACGCTCCCGCCCGCCATCCGATCGGCGCTCGACGACGTCAGCGCGATCGAGGTCGGGTACCCGGAACGCGGCCTTTGAGCCTCTCGGATACTGGATTAGGTGACTGTTGGGTGACACAGACGTGACGCGGTGGGGTTCCAGGAGGATGCTGGAGAGGTCCGTTCGACGAGTAGCAGGTGGAGGCACCAAGGTGGGTCGGCTGTCCGCCGTTTCCCGGATCGCGATCCCGCTCGCCGGTGCCCTGGTGCTCTCGTCCTGCAGTACGGACGACACACCGAACGACACCTTGCAGATCGTGCAGAACCCCGTCGCGGCGACAGCGGCGGTCTCCCCCGCGGTCGCGGTCAAGCCCGCCGGTTCGGTGTTCGCCGCGCCGGGGGTGAAGGCACTGGTGACGGACGAGGCGAGCAAGACGCTCGTCGTCGCCGTCTCGGAGCCGCCTTCCCTGCGTGTCTACGACCTCGCGGCCCTGGACGCCCCGAAGACGACCGTGCCCCTGCCCGGCCCGGCCGAGCGGCTCACGGTGTCGGGTTCGCAGGTGCTCGCGAGCGTTCCGAGCAAGAGCCTGCTGGCGAAGGTCTCCCTGCCCGGTGGCGCGCTGGAGACGGTCCCGGTCGCGGGGCAGCCGTCGGCCGGTCTCGCCGACGGCGACGCGACGCTGGTTTCGGTGCGGGACCGCAAGGCCGTGGAGGTGCTGTCCGGGACCGGCGGCCCGAAGACCATCACCGGCCAGATCTACAGCGCCGACGACGTGCTGAACACAGGTGACGGCGTCGTCGTGCTCGACAAGCTGCGCACCGCGTTGTTCGCCGTCGACCTCGCCGAAGGCAAGATCGGCGAGGGCCTGCGCGCGGGTGACGGCGCCGCCAACGCCGTCACCGACGACCTCGGACGCGTCTTCGTCACCGACGCGCGAGCGGGAGCGCTCCTGGCGTTCTCCACGACTCCGTTGCTGCTTCGCCAGCGCTACCCCGTCCCCGGCGGGGCGTACGGCATCGCCTACGACCGCACCCGTGGCCTCGCCTGGGTCACCCTCACCGAACGCAACGAGGTCGTCGGCTTCGACGTCCGCGGCGGGGAGCCGATCGAGAAGCACCGGTTCCCCACCTTGCGGCAGCCAGATTCGGTCACCGTCGACGAGCAAGGCGGCCGTGTGGTCGTCGGTTCGGCCATCGGAGAAGGGATCCAGGTGATCACGCCATGACAGTCGTGGACGAGGCGGTGGTCGAAGGGGATTGGGAATACCGGCGGCTGCAACTGCCTCCCGGTGTTTCCCGGCGGGCGGCGGCGACGCAGCTGTCGATCCACGCCGAGTTCGCCGGATGGGAGCTTTCGACCGTCCGGCTCTACTCCGACGGGACCAGGAGGGTGTGGTTGCGCCGCAAGCGCACCGCCACCCCCCTGCCCGGCATCATCACCTGAGAGCTGGACGGCTTTCCGCCTGGGCGGATCTCGCTGCCCAGGCGAGCGGCAAGTACATGAGGGACCCCTTCCTTGCGCCCAGTGTCCTGAGTCGGAAGTTCGCGCCGGGCTGAAGGGGACTTTCACCGCATGCGATGCGGGTAAAGCGCCCATCACCGCGTGAGATGAGGGGAAAGTCCCCTTCAGATTTTCGTCACTTGAACACGCGGCCGAGCCAATCGGCCCAGAGCCCGTCCTGTCCGGCGGAATCGACGTCGCCGAACAGGTGATGCATCGCGACCATCGGCCCGACGAAGCCGCGGACGAACCTCAGCAGCGCGTCCGGGGTCCGGATCCCGACGGTCTGCGCGTTCGCGAAATAGACCTCGCCGTCCACAGTGGACACCGCACTGGTGGACAGGCGGACCCGGTCCCCCGCCTCCGGCCGTCCGGCCAGCCCCAATTCCCGGCCCAGCGCCAGCCACGCGCTGTCCCAGTCCTCGATCATCGGCCCGAACACCGTCACCGGCACCGCCTTCCGGCCGGCGAACCGGTTTAGGTACTCGACCAGGGTGCGCAGGAACAGCTCGCCGCCGGCGGTCATCGCCTCGAACTCGTCTTCCCAGTCGTCGCCGGGCAGGAAGCCGCTCGTCACGGTCCTCAGTACGGTGCTGCCGCCGGAACGGCCCTCGATGAGGAACTCGTACGCGACGAATCTCCCGTCCGGTTCCGGTTCCGTGCCGTAGACGAGCCGCTCCAGCGGGTCCCAGGCGGTGATCGCGGACGAGGGTTCGTAGCCGCCGAACGCGGTCTTCACCGTGCCGCCGACGCCGCCTTCGACTTCGTTGCGGCCCATGAACCAGGACGTGATGCCCGGCCCGGTCGCGATGGCGTCCCAGACCTGTTCCGGCGTCGCGTCGACCTCGACTCTGTCAGAGATCTCGAATTCGTGGCCCACTTCAGCGCTCCTCAGGCTCGGTTCCGACGCTCGGGTGGACGGCGACGACGATCCGGTGGTCGCGGCCCTGTTCGGCGCCTTCGTCGTGGTATTTGCCCACCAGGTTCGTGATCGCGACGGTGAGTTCCTCGGCGAACGCGGCCCTGTCCGCGGCGGAGGAGAAGCGCACTTCACCGTCGATCGCGAAGGTCGCGACCCGCTTGCGCGCCTTGGTGGAGCCGGTGATCAGCAGGCCGACGTCGCGCACCAGCCTGCCCGCGACCGCGAGCAGCCAGCGCGCGGACAGGCGGTCCGGCGACTGGGCCGGATCGGGCTGCACGGCCGAGAGCGCCGTCGGCGAGATGACGTACGAGGACGCCGTCGCGCGCATCATGCGCTCGGTGACGTTGCCCTTGCGCCGCTCCTCGACGAGCTCGACGAGCCCGTGCTTCTCCAGCGCGCGCAGGTGGTAGTTCACCTTCTGTCTCGGCAGATCCACCCGTGCGGCGAGCATCGTGGCCGACGCCGGTTCGGCCAGTTCGGCCAGCAGCCGGGCCCGGACCGGGTCGAGTGAGACTTCGGCCGCTTCCGCGTCCTCGATCACCGCAACGGAGAACATGGCAAGAAGGTGCCACCGAAAACAGAATTTGTCAAGAACGTCAGTCTTGTCGGCGGGCCCGGTTCGCCAGGGCCAAGAGCCGGGGCACCACCTGCGGGGCCGCTTCCAGCGGGACGACGTGCCCCACCCCGGGCAGCACCACGGACGTCCCGTTCTCCACCGCGCCAGCCAGTTCTTCGACGTCCGCCGTGGGCACGAGCTTGTCCCGCTCCCCCACGATCGCGGTCACCGGCACCGCGCCGACCTGCGACAACGCCGATTCCCGCGTGTAAGCGTCCAGAGCGGGGCGGAACGCCGACACCGTCTGCGGCCAGTTGCCGCGGATCATCCGCACGGCGAGTTCGACGTCGCCGGGCACCGGGTCGTCCCCGAAGAGCCACCACCGCAGCCCGGCGGTCACCGCCTTGCTCGTGTGCTCCCGCACCAGGCCGATCAGCTTCGTCCCGAACACCATTTCGAGGTCCCGGCCTAGCTTCCCGAGCGCGTTCGGCCAGATCGCGTCCGGGGTGACGCCGCCCGCCGACATGGCGAGCAGCCCGATTCCCGCCACCCTTGCCGCGAAGACGTCCGGATGGCGCTGGGCCAGCGACAGGATCGCGAGCCCGCCCATGTCGTGGCCGACCAGGACGATCTTGCCGCCGGGGATCACCTTGTCCAGCAGTTCGGCCAGGTCGTCGGCGAGATGCCCCATCGTCGCCGACTCCGCCCGGACCTCCCCGGATTCGCCGTGGCCGCGCTGGTCGTAGGCCAGCACCGCGAGGGGCTCCTCCGCGGCCTCGGCCAGCACCGGTCCGATGGCCCGCCAACTCCGCCTGTCGAGGGCGTATCCGTGAAGGAGTACGACGGTCACCGGCGCCGACGGATCGCCCCAGCGCTCGAAGTGCAGGGGTGTCCCGTCGGCGGCCAGCAGACCGGGCATCAGGCCGAGCGGAGGAAGCGGTCGAGCACGCGCACGCCGAACTTCAGCGCGTCGACCGGGACCCGCTCGTCGACCCCGTGGAACAGCGCCGAGAAGTCGAGGTCCGCGGGCAGCTGCAACGGGGCGAATCCGAAGTTGCGGATCCCGAGCGACTGGAACGACTTCGCGTCCGTGCCACCGGAGAGCATGTACGGGAGCGTGCGGGCGCCCGGGTCTTCGGCGAGGACCGCGTTGGTCATCGCGTCGACGAGGGCGCCGTCGAAGGTCGTCTCGACCGGCGGGAGCTCCATCCACTCCTTCTCGATGTCCGGGCCGAGGATCTCCTCCAGCTCGGCGTTGAACGCCTCGAGACGGCCTGGAAGGATCCGGCAGTCGACCGAAGCCTCCGCGACCGAGGGGATGACGTTCGACTTGTACCCCGCGGTGAGCATCGTCGGGTTCGCCGTGTCGCGCAGGGTCGCGCCGATCATCCGGGAGATGTTCCCGAGTTTGGCGACGGAACCCTCGATGTCGTCCTCGGGGAAGTCCCAGCCGGTGATCTCGGTGACGCCGTCGAGGAACTCGCGGACGGAGTCGGTCATGACCAGCGGGAAGCGGTGGTTGCCGAGCCTCGCGACGGCCTCGGACAGCTTGGTGACGGCGTTGTCGCGGTGGATCATCGAGCCGTGGCCCGCTGTCCCGCGCACGCGCAGCTTCATCCAGCGGATGCCCTTTTCGGCCGTCTCGATGAGATACGCGCGGACGTTGTCCTTCAGCGTGATCGAGAACCCGCCGACCTCGCTGATCGCCTCGGTGACCCCTTCGAACAGCTCGGGCCGGTTCTCCACCAGCCACTGCGCGCCGTACTTACCGCCCGCTTCCTCGTCGGCGAGGAACGCGAAGACCAGGTCACGGGGCGGGACGATGTTGTTGATCTTGTAGTGGCGGGCCAGCGCGAGCGCCATGCCACACATGTCCTTCATGTCGACAGCACCGCGTCCCCAGACGTAGTCGTCCTGGATCGCGCCGGAGAACGGGTGGACCGACCACTCCGAGGCGTCGGCGGGGACGGCGTCGAGGTGACCGTGGATCAGCAGCGCGCCACGCGAGGGGTCGGCGCCCGGCAGCCGGACGATCACGTTGTGGCGGTTCTTGCCGCCGGACTCGACATAGGTGATCTCGTAGCCCGCGTCGGTGAGCTTCTCGGCCACGTACTCGGCGGCGGCGCGTTCACCGACCAGCGTGTCGGGGTCACCGGTGTTGGTGGTGTCGATGCGGATCAGTTCACTGGTGAGGGTGACTGCCTCGTCGGCGGCGGCTTCGATCAGATTCGGTTCGGTCACCAGGCATTCCTACCATTGGTGACGCGCGCCGACCCGCCTCGACCGCCTCGTGGACGGCGTGTGTCCGCCCACTCCCGCCGACGCGGCGCCGTGCCGCGGCCTGCCGCACGGCCGGAGCCTCATCCAGCGATCCCGGCCAGCCTCGGGCAGCATCGACCGAGCCCCCATGGAGCCGGCCCGCACGTGATGTCGATGCGCCGCGGTGAACCACACGTGACGCCCGCTAAGCCCGCCCGTGGCGTCGTCAGTGACACGCCGACGATGAGCTGCCTGCGCCGGATTCGCCAAGCCGCGAAGGGAGCGGCGGTCGCCGCTCCTGGCACCCGGGCCGTGCGGCGCCACCAGATAGCATCACCTACGTTCGAGCTGGTCAGGACCGGTTAGACCCGGTCCGAGCCGAACGTCCCCCGGCCCACAGAGGGCCCAGCGTTCCACCCGTCAGCCCGACCGGAACGAGGATCGGGTAACCGTTCCAGCCACGACGGCAGCAGCAACGAATCATGGCCGATTGTTACTTATAGGCGCCCCGAGCGAAAATAGCCTTCACGGGGGGCATACTGCGAGCAGTCACACTTAGCCCAGGCGTATGGCAATAGTGAAGCGTACACCTCGAATTACACACAGAATGCTAGATTCATCGAGTTCTTGATGGGTTTTCGAGATTTCAGCGAAGAGCGGTAGCCGCATGCCCCGCATCACCAGAGATCCGACCCGTCGGCCGTCCACGAGTCCACTCAGGAAGGGCGCTCCGAGCTGCACACTCACGCTGCGAGCTGCACGAGTTGATCGGCGCCCGACAGGCCGAGCAATGTACTCAATACCTGCGTGATACCGGTGGGTATCACCCAGATATTGAGTACACGCGGATCGAATGCATCAGGAACAGCGTCGACACTTTCGAATTGGGACCTACCTCACACGCTGGGCCCGCGAAGCTGGCATTCTTTAGGGCGTGTCCAGATTCTCGCGTCCCCAAGTCTCGGGATCCTGTAACGACCCGCGAGGCAAGGGCGACTGCCACACGACGGATGAAGAGGGTCGGTGCCGGGAGCCCCCACTGGCGCCGAGGACGACACCGGCGAGTGCTCCCACCTGCCGGATCGGTGCGGACGGCGACGCACCAATGGACGTCCTTGCCGCCAGTGCCGCACCGAGCGGAGATCCGGCCGCGGCGCCTACTTGGCCTTCACGTACTCGCCGTGGGCAGTGATGTGATCGCCGGTCGCCTCCCAGGTGTGGCTGGGGTTGGGCTTTTGATCGGTCGCCCCTTTGCCTTCGCTTTGCCACGCGCGCCGGAGCTCAGAGATCACTTTTCGGTACTGCGCCGTCGGCGCGACCTTGCATATCAGGAACTTCTCGTTGTCGAATCGTGCGTACAAAGGGAAGACCGGGCTGTCGTGCTGCCGGTAGGACATGACGACCTCGTTGACCGTTTCCGAGGGGTTGTTCAGGATCATGGGGTGCTGCAGCGCATACAGGTAGCGCTCGGCCAGCTCCTTTTCCGTGGCTTTGTACAGGGTGCCCGTCTCGTCTTTCCACGTGCCCGCGAGGCCGTAGCGGACGGAGATCGCGCGGTCGAGCTTCTCGTCCGTGATCTCCTGGTAGAGGTGGGAGACCTTGCTGACGACCTTCTTGTCCGCGCGGGGCTGGCCGTTGGTGTAGGTCATCGTGGTGTGCATGTCCCCGTGCCAGGCACCCTCGAGGCGGGTCATCTTCGCCCGCATGTCGATGAGGCGGTCCGGGGGCGCGCCGGGAAGGTGGGAGATCGCGTCGAAGATCTGCATGTCCTCCGGGGAGGGCACAGGGAAGAACAGCACGATCGAGTCGCTGTAGCCCTTGGTCTGTTCGTTGATCGAGTAGTCGCCGTGCAGCAGGCTGGCGCTCAGCGCGTGCAGGCCCAGGATGTCCTTCTTGCTCTTCTTGCCGGGCTGGTGCTGGAAGTTGTCCGGGTTCAGCCGTTCCGCGATCGACTCCGGGTCCCGGGACAGGAAAGCGTACTTCTTGTTGGTCTCGGCGTTGGCCTGTTCGCCGATCTCGAAGCGGCCGTAACGGGCCGTTCTGGTGATGTTGATCCCGCGGATCGTCATCCGGTTGGCCCGAAAGGCGCTCTCCCAGGTGACGTTCTGCTCGTCCTTCTTCATCTGCGTCCACCACTGGTCGATCTGCGCCAGGCGGTCCTGCCAGGTCTCGCCCTTGCCGCCAAGCCGCTGCAGGGCCGCGACGCGCAGTTCCGCCAGTTGCTTGGGTGTGGGGCGGGCTTCCTTGCTCTTCGCCTCGACGAAGCTCTTCCAGGACGATTGGGCATCGGTCACCAGGCTTTTCCTTCCAGTCGGCGCGGCCGGAACCCGTTTCGAGAATCCGGGACGCGGGTCCGAGAGAATTCCTCTGCCTTAAGTCCAAAGGGGATCGCTACCTATTGTGTGTAGCACACACTTCCGACGCCGGGCAGGGTATTACCCTTCCCACAATATTGATCTTGGAATAGTTTGATCTTCGAGCTCGCGTGTGCTCAGTCCTTAGCGAGCAGGACGCGGTAAAGGGTGGGTCAGGTCGATGCAGGCACGTGAGAAGACGCCGGTTCGAGCGGCTGTTGCGTCGTTGATGGTCGCCGTACTGGGTGACCTCGCGGAACGTGATCGCGTCGCGAAGGTCGACAGGATGGCCGATCTGCGGAACTGGTGGCGGTGTGGCCAGGAGTCCTTCGTCACGTTGCGGCCAGACGCCTGGTACATGCCCGATCGGGTGCCCCTTGTCGGCTGGCTGGACGTGACCACAGTTGGGCCGGCCCGGCCGCTGGACGCAGCAACCTCGTTGTCAGCGAACCTCTCGGGGGCGTCTGTCCGCCTTGCCTTCAGCCTAGCCGACACTGAAGGGCACGCTCATTCGTCGAGGACGGCGGTTTTCACGGCGTGGGCAAGGATGGCCTGGGTTCCGTAGGACAGGCCGATTCGGTTCCAGTGGAAGATCACGTGATGGGAGAGAACAGCTCGCAGCCCTCGGCGAAGGGTTCCGACTCGGGCGAGCCTGCCGAGGTCGACTCCGGCGGTGGAACTCAAGCGCTGTGCGCCGTCAGCGTTCGGGAACGCTTAGTCGGCACGCCGTCCGGCCCCGTTTGGTGCCAATCACGTCGTGGATTTCGCCCAGCGTTGCCGGCACTCGCTGCCTGTTTTCCGGATGTCCACGGCATTGACAACCGTGGTAGCTCCGACGTCATCGGACCGACAGCCCGGGCCTGAGCTTCCCGGCTACCCGATCCGCGTGTTCACCCGGTGCTGTTTCAGCGGCGCTGCGAGGGGGTAAACGCGGAACGCGGTTGCCCGAGCAGGGGCACCTTGTAGCACGACCAGCTAGGAGAAGGTGATGACGCGAAGCCCGAATTCGATGGGGCGATCGGTGAGTACCAGCGCGATCGGAGTACGCGAGCTCGCCGTGGAGGCGGGCAGGGCTGGGGCCGAAGCGGCTGCGGAGGTCGCCAGTATCGCCGAGCGGAAGTTATTAGAAGGGGCTGACGAAGTCGCCGAGACCACCCACCAGGCGCGGCAGAAGTTTGCCAGACAAACCCGGAACACTCGCAGGGAGCTCCGGCAGAACTCAGCTGCCGTACGGGAAGAGACACGTACGAGAATGGCCGGATTGCGCGAGCCTGGGCGCAGGGCGGCGCAAGCGGCAGTGCTGGCCGCGAAATCAACCCGCGAGCCTGGGCGGCGGGGCAAGAGGCGGCGAGCCGCCGCGAAAGCGAACCTGGGCGAAGCGTTTGCCGAGGCCAAGAGTGCGGCAAGTGGCAGAGGACTCCCGAGGCCCCGACGTCGCTGGCCATGGCTCTTGACGATCGGGGCGACTGCCGTGGGGGCGGCCTGTCTTCTCCGGATGAAGAAAAAGCCGTCCTCGGTAGAGTTTCACGATGAGCCGGAAACTGTGAAGACAACCGATACACCTCCGACATTATCCGAGGCCGTTGACAACGGACACAGGAAGCCGGACGCGACGTGACAGAGGTCAGGACACAGAAGGGCAGCGGAAAGTCATGAAGGCCGAAGGCAAGCTCGTCGTCACCGCCCTCTGCCACTGACCCGTCGACGCGGGCTCGCCGAACAGCCACGGTTGCCACCATGCCGTGGGACGGCTCCGGGAACACCGAGTCGATCCGGCGGTGATGACGACTTCCAACGCCACCGCGGACGTACGTCGTCACCGCCTCGACCGCGCACCCCATGCCGCACCGGCATGCACCCACCCACGGCCACGGCTGACGAAGATATCTATCGTGGCCGGGCATTACCTCTCCCGATACAGGGAGACCTTGTTATCGCCCGGGGCGTTTGCCAGGCGGGGCGGAGCGGCCGATCCGGGCTTTCCGGTCACGGTATCTGCGGCGTTCGACCAGGCTGAGTGCGATGAGCGTTAGTTGACCACCGATTCCCAACGTGGCGGCTATCGCCGCGGTACCGGTCAGCACGAGGACGATCAGCAGCGCCAGCCGAAAAGCGAGCGGCCAGGACTGCAGCAGGCGTTCGAAGCGGCCGAACCAGGTCGAGTCGACGAGCTCATCGCGCCCGCCTCGCGCTTTCCGACGCGCGGGCGTCGGCTCTGGGAGCGTTGTCTGCGCAGGGGGTGTCCTGGTTTCCTCGTCCGGGCCACTTGTGTGCTCGTCCGCCGGCCGTAGTCCGGTCGGTGATCCATGGATGACGAGAGTGCTGCGGGGCGCCCTGTGCAGCGACGTGCGCGGCGCCTCGCCTGGATCAGGATTACCGCCTACCTCGCGGCATCGGCCGACCGCTGAAGTCGCGCGTCCCACCCGCCGACCCGTGGCTGACAGCGGCTGGCAGAAAACCCAGGCGGGCGCAAGACGAGAAGCAGTGACCTGCGGCCGATCACGGCGCCGCGAACGAACACTGTATGTCGTAAGCCTGACCGGGACTTCTCGTAACCTTCCGGCCAGCGCCGTCGTCGACGAAACGATCGCCGGACCCGCCCGGAGTCGACCGAAAGGCGAGACAACACATGATTTCCTCACGACGCTTCGCATCGTGAGGAAATCATGGAATCAAGGTTGAAAAAGACATCCCCGTCGACTATTTCACCTCCACACTCTTGAGCCCTATCCTGAACAGAGCGCCATTGCCGACGGACGGGCATGACTGTGTCTCACCCTGAACGTGGAGGTGGGGATGAGGCTGACCGATGATCACGTCGCGTTGCTGGGCGTGGACGGGATGACGGTCTCCGCGACGACGAGCGGGGCCGCAGAGCTGGCATGGTCCTCCGATGAGGCCAGCGCCCGGCTCGACGACGAACAATTCACCTTCGGGGAAGGCCCTGTCGTCGACGCGATCGACACCGGCGCACCGGTGCTGTGCTCGGCACTGGACGTGACCGCGCGTTGGCCCGGTTTCACCGCGGCCGCGTTGAAACGGGACGTGCACGCGGTTTTCGCGTTCCCGGTGATGCTCGGTGCGATCACCATCGGCGCGCTGATGTGTCATCGGCGTGCGGCCGGGTCGATGAACAACGCCGCGATGACCAAAGCTCTGGCACTGGCGGATTCCCTCACGCCGGCGTTGTTGACAAGCCCGGACGACTCTGCGGAGGAAGTGTGGTCGCAGCAACTCCATCGCGCCGAGGTACACCAGGCTACCGGCATGATCAGCGTCTTCCTGGACGTTTCGCTCGCCGAGGCCCTGTCCAGGCTGCGGGCCTACTCGCTCAGCCAGGATCGCCCGATCGCCGAGGTGGCTCGGGACATCGTCGCCAGGCGCCTCAGGCTGCCACGAGACTTCCGCTATTCATGACCTGCATGAGGCCAGGACACAGGAACGGCCAGCGGGCCGGGCGAGGACCTTGAGATGGACAATCGGGACGAACGCTTGGCCGCTACCTTTGTCGAACTCGCCGATACCCTGGTGAGCGACTTCGATCTCGTCGAACTGCTGGACACCCTCGCGATCAGATGTACGGAGTTGCTGGGGGTTTCGGCCGCGGCGCTGCTGCTCGCACCTCCCGGGATCGAACTCCGCCAGGTCGCGGCATCGGATTCGGGCTACGCCCTGTCCGATCTACTGGCCATGGCCCAGCACGATGGTCCAGCCTGGCAAAGCCACCACGAGGTGAGAGTCATCGGACCGATCGACCTGGACGGCGCGCGCACACAGTGGCCCGACTTCACCGAGGCCGCCGAGCGAGTCGGCTACCGGGAGATGTGCGCCGTCCCGATGCGTCTGCGTGACCAGGTCCTGGGCGCGCTGCTCCTGCTGAACATCCATCCCGCGAAACTATCGGCGACCGACGTCCAGCTGGCACAGGCACTCGCCGACGCCGCGACGATCGGCATCCTGCACGAACGAGTCCTGCGGCAGCAGATCGATCTCGTCACCCAGCTGCACACCGCCCTGCAAAGCCGGATCCTGATCGAGCAAGCGAAAGGAATCCTCGCCGCCCGCACCGACACGAGTGTGGACCAGGCCTTCGAACTGATGCGCGGTCACGCCCGCCGCCACCTCCGCCGCACCAGCGACATCGCCCGCCACGTCATCGACACCCGCGGCACACTGCCCGCTCCCGAGAACTCCTAGACCGAGACCATGTTGTCTGCGCCAGGACGACGTACCCCCACCAGGTAGCGCGCACCTCACCCGAGCCGCTGGATCGGCCTACGTGGTGTGGTCGTCCAGGTGCAGGCGCCGGGTAAGGAAGGCGTAGGCACGCAGCCGGGTGAACGCCAGATCGGCTGGCACGGTGAGAGTGTCGGCGAGCAGGCCGGCGGCCTGCTGAACTTCCTTTCCATAGAAGCCAAGGCTGTCGCCCCGACCTGAATCGCTACTGGCCAAGCTCGCCGCGCTGTGCAGCACCAGGGGGCAGTATCGCGTCCCGGACAGACCCCGCCCTCTACGGCACTTACGACACGGTCCAGGACAAGCTCGCCAAGTGACCCGTGAAGGCCGCCTCGAGAGATCCGAAGATCTCTCGAGGCGGTCTTGCCCAAACAGGATTCAAGGGCGGAAGACAGCGCGGACGCAGTCGTCCTTCTTGTTCTTGAACAAGTCGTAACCACGGGGCGCGTCGTCCAGCGGCAACACGTGCGTGGCGAGATGGTCGGTCGAGAGTTCTCCCTTGGCGAGGCGGTCCAGCAACATGGGGATGTAGCGCTGACCGTGTTGCTGCGCGCCGCGCAGGGTGAGGCCCTTGTTCATCATGGCGCCGAGCGGGAATTTGTCGACGAAACCGCTGAACACCCCGAGGACGAACACCGAGCCGCCCTTGCGGCAGTTGTAGATGGCCTCCCGCACGGCGATGGGCCGGTCGGTTTCCAGCTTGAGCTTGCTCTTGACCTGGTCGTAAACGTGCTGTGGTCCGAAGCTGTGGGCTTCACAGCCGACCGCCTCGATGCACACGTCGGGACCCCGGCCACCGGTCGCCTCACGCAGCGCGGCACCCACGTCGGTGTCCGCGTAGTTCAAGGTCTCGACCCCGAAGACCCGCTCGGCCTGGTCGAGCCGGTAGCCCAACCGGTCGATGACGAAGACCCGTTCGGCTCCCAGGAGCTGGGCCGCGCGGGCGGCCATCTGACCGACCGCGCCACAGCCCCAGACCGCGACCACGTCGCCGGGCCGGACGCCGCCGAGATCGGCTCCCATCCAGCCGGTCGGTCCCGAATCCGAAGAGAACAGGGCACTCAGGTCGTCGACGCCTTCCGGGATCGGGATGGCGGTGTGGTCGGCGAAGGGCACCCGGACGTACTCCGCGTGACTGCCCTTGAACCCGCCCATCGCGTGGGAGTAGCCGAAGATGCCACCAGGATCGGCACCCCACAGAGCCTGGGTGATTCCCGGGTTGGTGTTGGTGTTGTCGCACAGCGACCACAGGTCGTGGCCGCAGTACCAGCATTCACCGCAGCCGATGAACGAGCACACCACCACCCGGTCACCGACCTTGTGCCGGGTCACCCCGGGGCTGGTTTCGACGACCTCGCCCATGAATTCGTGCCCGATCACGTCACCCGCCTGCATGAAGGGGATGTGCCCGGTCAGCAGATGCAGGTCCGAGCCGCAGGACGTGCTGAGCCCTACCTTCAGGATGAGATCCTTGTCGTTCTGGATCCGGGGGTCCGGGACGTTCTGCACCCGGACGTCGTTGACGCCTTCCCAGCAGAGTGCCCTCACAGCCGTCCACCCTTCTGCGCGTTGCGGGTCATCTTTCGCAGGACCTTGCCGAGGGGCCCGGGATGAGTGGACGGAGGATCCGCCTGGAGCACGATTCCCGTTTCGATGAGCGACTTCGCCTTGCGGAGAGCGGAACGCAGATCCCCGCGCGACACCTTGGTCCCGGCCGGGCGGGCGCGCAATTCGGTGCCCTTGTCCCCTGCCGCGGGTACGATGCGCAGTTCGATGTCGTCGCCCAGCCGCGCCAACGGTTCCGGTAGCGAGTCCATCGGCCCCACGTCGTCGGGCGGGCGGTTGACGGTCACCGCGAGCCAATGGTCGTCATGGTCCGCGGCCGGTCCGCGCAAGCCGCGGATGACGGTGACGGCGACCACGCCGGCACCTCCGACGGCGGCCGCGGTGACTGTTCGTGCTGTTGTCATTCGTCTGCCTTTCCTCGCGGATAAGCTCGGGGCTTCGATCAGTCCGGTGGCGGCGGGGTGCGGATCTCGTCAGGCACGGAACCCCCGGGGAAATCTGCCGCGATACCGAGGTTTTCCGCGTAATCGAGACTGTCCGGCCGTGTGTTGTCCACACGCTCCTCCCGCTCACGATCGGTGGCCTCCGCCGTCTCGCCGACGTCCGGACGTTCCTCGGCCAGCCGCTCACCGAGCGGAGCGGGATGTGCCTGTTCCCACGACGTCATGCCGTGCTTGGTCACCCCGCTCCAATGCTCCGGTGGATCCATTCCCTCTTCGAGCGGGTCCACACGCAGCCGGTCTTCATCGAGGTCCTCGGCGCTGTTCAGCGCGGCCGGATCGCTCTCGACCTGATCGGGTGCCCCGGTGTCCTGCGGAGGGTCGTAGGACTGATCGTGCTCGAGCATGGTTTTCCTTTCCTGGCGCCAGGATCAGCGGCCAAGGGCGTTGCGGATGGCGTCGCGGGCCCGGTCCATGATCGCGACGGGCGGGCCGAGCAGGAGGTTCGCGGTCGCGCTCTCGACCCCGGGGTGGGGGTGGGTCGGCGCGATCGCCTCCGCCACCCGTACGGTCGCGGCCATCGCGCGCAGCCTGTCCGGTCCATGCGCCACGCGCAGCAGCGGGAACTCCTCCTTTTCCTCGTGTTCGGCGTGGGCGAGAACGTCTTCGCGCAGCTGGACGAGCAAGGTGTCGAAGCCTTCCGCGTCCGGGCCCATCTCGGTCAGGGTGACCAGCAACCGCTTGGCGCGGTGTTCCTCGCCGATCCGGGCTTCCACGACGTGCTCGCCATCCTGAAGAGCCCGCACTTCGGGATGGACCACCTCCTCTTCCGCCGTCTCGTGCACGGCGAGCAACCGCACCAGGTCGCGGAACAGGTCCCGGCGCCGTTCTCCTTCCGCGGTCTCCAGCTCGGTGAACAGCAGCCGTATTTCGTCGTGCTGGCGGTGCAGCAAGGCGATGACGTCTTCGTTTTCTTTGTCGGCCACGGATTTCTTCCCTCTTGTCCGGCGGACGTTTCGGTTTCCGGCGGGTTCCCCCATCACCGCGCTTCACACCTCACCGCGAAAAGTGTGGGAACCGAGTGGCCGGGTACACGCGTGCGACGCCCCGGACGAAGGACAGGTACCGCGATGACTCAGACGCCGTCACGGCTCGCCCCGGTCCCGCACGCACCTCGCCGGACAGGCAAGCGGGGGAACGCCCTGCTGAAGCTGATGAGGACGACGGACCCGAAGACGATCGGCGTGGTGTACATGGTCACGTCGTTCGGGTTCTTCCTGATCGGCGGGCTGACGGCGCTCCTGATGCGCGGCGAACTGGCCAGGCCCGGGCTGCAGTTCCTGTCGCCGGAGCAGTACAACCAGCTGTTCACCATGCACGGCACGATCATGCTGCTGCTCTACGCGACACCGAACGTGTTCGCCTTCGCCAACTTCCTCGTGCCCCTCCAGATCGGATCGCCTGACGTCGCCTTTCCCCGGCTGAACGCCTTCTCGTACTGGCTGTACCTGTTCGGCGCGCTGATCGTGCTCAGCGGATACCTGACCCCGGGCGGGCCACCGGACTTCGGCTGGACCGCCTACACGCCGCTGTCCACCGCCGTGCACTCACCGGGAGTGGGCGGAGACCTCTGGATCGCGGGGCTGATCGTGACCGGACTCGGCACGATCCTCGGCGCGGTCAACATGGTCACCACGATCGCCTGTCTGCGCTGTCCGGGAATGCTCATGTGGCGAATGCCGATCTTCACCTGGAACATCCTGTTCACCAGCATCCTGATCCTGATCGCGTTCCCGATCCTGACCGCGGCGCTGTTCGGGCTGATGGCCGATCGTCACCTCGGGTCGCACGTGTTCGATCCGGCCAACGGCGGGGTGATCCTGTGGCAGCACCTGTTCTGGTTCTTCGGCCATCCCGAGGTCTACATCGTCGCGTTGCCGTACTTCGGCATCGTCAGCGAGATCGTCCCGGTGTTCAGCCGGAAACCGTTGTTCGGCTACAAGACCATGGTCTTCGCGACCATCGCCATCACCGCACTGTCGGCGGCGGTGTGGGCGCACCACATGTTCGCCACCGGCGCGGTCCTGCTGCCGTTCTTCTCGATCATGACCTTCCTCATCGCCGTGCCGACCGGGATCAAGTTCTTCAACTGGATCGGCACCATGGGGAAAGGACAGCTAACCTTCGAATCACCGATGCTGTGGTCCATCGGATTCCTTGTGACGTTCCTGCTCGGCGGGCTCACCGGGATCATCCTCGCCTCCCCGCCGCTGGACTTCCACATCCACGACACCTACTTCGTCGTGGCGCATTTCCACTACGTCCTGTTCGGCACCATCGTGTTCGCCACCTTCGCCGGAATCTACTTCTGGTTCCCCAAGATCACCGGCCGCATGATGAACGAGGGACTGGCGAAATGGCATTTCTGGACCACATTCATCGGCTTCCACACCACGTTCCTCGTCCAGCACTGGCTCGGCAACGCCGGAATGCCGCGTCGTTACGCCGACTACCTGCACAGCGACCAGTTCACCGGCATGCACACGGCCTCCACGATCGGTGCGTTCCTGCTCGGCCTTTCCGTGCTGCCGTTCATCTGGAACGTGGTCAAGAGCTACCGGTACGGCGAACCGGTGGACGTCGATGACCCGTGGGGACACGGGAACTCCCTCGAATGGGCCACCACCAGCCCGCCACCCCGGCACAATTTCCTCGAATTACCCCGGATTCGCTCCGAACGCCCCGCTTTCGAACTGCACTACCCGCACATGATCGAACGCATCCGCGACGAAGCACACCGCACCACCGGGCACCCTGGGGATGCCGCGGATCCGGCCGAAATCGCCGCCTCGGCCACCCAGCCGGACGACCAGGGCCCCAGCAGCGACCCGCGCGGACGCTGACGCTGTCACGCCGATTCGGGAACCAGCGCCCGGTCGATCCCGGATCGCAGCCGGCGGCGCAGTTCGACGACCAGGGCGGGATCGGCGTAGGCCAGCGTTTCGAGGTCGACCTCTCGCGGTATCGGCACTTCGGCGGGGAGCAGCGAGTCCAGGACCAGCCCTGCCGCGCACAAGGCCAGCGCGTCGTCCGCCGCCGGCGGCAGATCCACCACCTCACGGAGCCACGGTGTCACCAGCACCTTGCGTTGCTCCGACGTGAGGTCGGCGGACATCTCATCCTCGGGCGGCTTCACGCCGACCACGGTGCCCGGCCGGTCGACGCCACCAAAGCAGCGCACCGTGACAGCGAGATGTGCCGACGGCGCGCCATCTCCCTCAGCTCACCACCAGCCCGCTCACGGTTGACACCCCGAGCGACCAAAATGGCCTCCGCCCGCTCGACATCACCAACGGGCACGATCGCTTTCCTGCGAAACAACACTACGTTTCCTCCAGCGGCACTCCACGACGACTCACGACATCTACCCACGAGCCCCGTACCTCAATCGTGAAACTTGCGGCCGCGGGCCCGGTTTCCCGGCACGTGCTTACCACCATCGGCGCCGTTCTCGCCGTCATGGGTGTGGTTCTCGCGATTCTCGGCGGCACGGGACGCAAGGTGGACGGCCGCGCCCGCTGGTTCTGAGCCGATCGTCGTGGGAATCGACGGCCCCGGTCCACGTTTCACCGACGTCGACCGAGCGATCACCGAGCTGATCGGCCTGTGCGGCGGATTCTCGCTGGCGCTCGGACTGATCGCGGCCCGTATCCGAACCGACCCTGACCTTCTGACCGACCTCGTCACCGAACTCCGGGACCTCGGTCTGGAGGCTCTGGAGTCCGACGACCCCACCGCCAGCCTGCCCACGGTTCTGTCCTGGTCACTGCGCCACCTCACCGACAGGCAGCCCGCGCTGTTTGGTCTGCTGGGCATCGCGCCGGCCCTGATACCACACTGCCGGCCGTGGTCTCTCTCACCGACCGGCCAGCAGCTGGGGCACGTTCAGTGTTGTCGGGGATGGAGGATGCGTCTTTCCGCGAGTGCCAATACGCCGTCAGTTGACGAGAGAGTCGTTCGAACAGCTACACGCAGCGGGCCCCGACGAGAAGCATTGCCAGGAGACGACGAGGTCCACCGAGTCGCGTCGGACTCAGGTCGCCGGGCCCTGCGTCGACGGCGCCGCGGAGATCACCGTGTCCAAAGCCCGGCGGGAGGTGCTGAGGTCCTCGATGGCCTGGTCGATCCGATCGCGCTCCCGTCGCAACTGCGCGATGAGGTCCGGGCAGGTCGGCACCAGCCTTTCGCCGTCCTCGCGGATGCACGGCAACACCGAGGAGATCGTCGCGGTGGACAACCCAGCGGCCAGCAGACCCCGGATCCTGCGCACCACGGCGACGTCGGAGGTCGGGTACTCCCGGTAACCGCTCGGTCGGCGTTGCGGCCGAAGCAGCCCCTGCTCTTCGTAGTAGCGCAACAGCCGATGGCTCACGCCGCTGCGCCGGGACAACTCGCCGATCCTGATCGTCCGCACCGACACTGCGACTCCCGCCACACCACAGTTGACTCTCACATCCATGTCAGACTCTACGGTCCGCCGTATGACACCCGCAACGACCTCACCCCGCACTCCAGCACCGACGGCGACAAGACGGGCCGTCCCGATCATCGCCGGATTCCTCTTGTGCATCTTCGCGATCGGCACGGCCGAACTACTGGTGAGCGGCCTACTGCCACAGATCGCGGCCGGCGTGCAGGTGTCCGTCGCCGGCACCGGCCAACTCGTCACCGCCTACGCCCTCGGCGTGGTCATCGGCGGCCCGCTGATCACCGTGCTCACCGCGCGGATGCCCCGTAAAGGCCTGGTGCTCAGCCTGATCGTGCTGTTCATCGCCGGGAGCCTGCTCAGCGCGGCGGCGACCTCCTATGGCCTGCTGGTGGCCGGCCGCGTGCTGTCCGCGCTGGCTCAAGGAACACTGTTCGCCATCTCCATGGTCGTGGTCACGACCGTCGTGCCACCGGACCGGGCTGGGCGCGCCATCGCCATCGTGGTCTCCGGGCTCACCGTCGCGACCGTGCTCGGGGTTCCCCTCGGGGCGCTGCTCGGCCAGGCATTCGGCTGGCGAATGCCGTTCCTGGTCATCGCGGTCATCGCCGCCGCTGGCGGCGCGGTCCTTGCCGTGGCGATGCCGCGCACACCAGCGCCGACCACCGGCGCCCGATCCGAGCTTCGGGTCCTGCTGCGTCGCCCGGTGCTGCTGGCCATCGCGACCACCGCCATCGGCTTCGCCGGGGTCGGCGTCGTCCTGACCTACCTCATGCCTCTGTTGACTCAGGTCAGTGGTTTCTCCGGTGGCATGGCGTCCGCTCTCCTGCTCGCCTACGGCGTCGGCAGCCTGCTGGGCAACCTCGCCGCCGGCCGGCTCACCGATATCTCACCGATCATGACCGTGCGGATCGTGTTCCTCGGCCTGACGGTGATCCTCGCCGTGCTGCCGTTCGCCGCACCCTCGCAGCCGGCCACCATCGTCGCCGTGCTCGTCTTCGGCTTGCTGGCCACCGCCACGATCGCCCCGTTACAGGGCCTGATCCTCCGACACGCCGCTGACGCGCCCACCCTGTCGGTCGCCGTCAACGTCAGCGGGTTCAACCTCGCCAACGCATTCGGCGCCGCACTCGGAGGCGGCATCGTCGCCGCGGGCGCGTTGCGCTGGACCGGCCTGGCCGGAGCCATCCTTGCGCTGGCCGGTCTAGGCCTGTCCTGGCTGGCCACGTCGCGCACTACAACCGCTTTCCGGGAACCTGTCAGTCACCACCTAGAGTCCCGACAGTGAAGATCTGGACGGAGCCACCCGCCGAGACCGACGTTGAAGCCGTTGTTCACCGCTACTTCAGCCTTCTGCGGGACGGGAAGACCACCGAGGCCGAACAACTCGTCGATCACACGTCGGTCAAGCACGTGCTCAAATCGCTCTGGTCGGGTTCGGTCGGTGCGAGTCTCGACACGGAGCCCGCCGCCGGCGAGTGGGAACGCGACTTGTCCTGGCTGGCCGAGCTCGCCCTGGGAAACTTCGCCTGGAATGACTCCAGGAGCAATCTCTACGTCGAGATCACCTTCCGCGAGCGGACAATCGAGGTGGCCTTGGGCTTCTGGATCAAACCTGTCGACGACGGCTGGGTCGTCTCGGGACCCTCCACGCTCTGGTAGGACGCATCGAGCGAGGGGCGCAATAATCGTCTGGGCTTGATCAACGAAGGCCGGCGTGACCTCGCGAGGCCGTGGGAGGCTGGTCGAGGAAGCTCTCGCGGCGCACCGGGAGCCCGGCTTTCGAAGCGGCTGGCGCTTGTACCTATCGTTGTGAAAGTTATGCCGGTCACCGGCTTGGCGGATTACGAGCCCTGGGAATTTAACCGCGACATTCCGTCAAGTCGGTAGACCGTGAGAGAAGTCGCGTCGAACGACGCTCGCAAGACGCGGTAATCCATGCCGTGCAGCCAGCACCGGACATGACGTCAGAGTTCGATAGACATACGTCGATTCACGCCCCCCCGTTGACTTCCGGCTGACCTGGCGGCCGAGTTTTGCGACGTGTCGTTTAGTTGTCCCGGGGCGCCTCGGACGATGAGCCGGGCTGACCGCGAACACGTGCCCTGCACGACGCTCGCGCATGAACGGCAGCACCGCTTGTACCGTGGCGGCCACACCGAACACGTTGATGGCGAACTGCGCCCGCAACTCGGACAGCGGTGATTCCTCGAACACTCCCTCTTGTCCATATCCGGCGTTCGCGATGAGCACGTCGATCGATCCGACCTGCGCCTCGATCTCCTCCACGACGGAAAACACCGCGTCGTCGTCGGTGACATCCAGTCGGCGCTCGACGACGACGTGACCGGCGTCGAGCGCCCCTTGAGCGAACGCCCGGCCGAGACCGCTGCCGACATCGGTGATCAGGAAAAGCATGACTACCCTTCAGGTAGGACACGGCACCAGATCTCGACCATCGTCTCGGGCATGCGATCCAGGCCGCCGGGTTGTGTCGACACGTGGTAAAAGTTGCGCTCGGTCATCCAGCACGGGGCCTGCGCGAGCGCCGCCGCGCCGGTCGGACCGTCCTCGTCGGGCAGGCCGGCCGCGACGAGGACACGAGTCATGGCCGCGGTGCGGGCCGTGTTCTCCTCGGCCCTTCGCACGGTGTCGTGCGGGGGCAAGCCAGGGGTCGGCGGACTGCCCGTCCAGGTGCAACGAGGCGACGGTGCGGGCGATCAGCGCGGCGAGAACCTCCTGTTTCGACCCGAAGTAGAAGTACAGCGAACCGCGGGAGATTCCCGCGCCCTTGGCGGTCGACGGCCTTCGGGGCGGCCACCGGAATGAACGCGAAGAGGGCTCGCTCATCCTTTCGCCCGCCGATTAATCCTCAAACTGTCCTGGCCGCCACGATAACCGACGGTATCGGCCGCCTTGCCGCTCCTCCGGCCTTTGGTGGATTGCCATTCCCTGTTCTTTCCTGATGTGCTGCGAGTTCGTCCAAGGGGGAAGGAACACCGTGATAGACGCTGACCATGCGCGGAAGTCGGGTACCGGGCTCATCGGGAGAAACGGGCTGGAACAGGAAATCCGGGACGCACTGCGCCTGACCGGCACGGGGAAAGGCACCGCGTTGCTCCTCGTCGGCAAGAACGGGGTGGGCAAGTCGAGGCTGGCCGCGACCGTCGCGGAGATGGCCGTCGCCGCCGGGATGGCGTGGGGACAGGGCCGGGGCAGCGTGATCGGCCGTTCGGTCGCTTTACGGCCCTTGACCGAAGCGGTGCTGTCCCTGGTCCGCGGCTCCGACGACCTCGACGCCGACGCGCTGCGGATCCATCAGCCCGCCCTGGCCGCCCTGCTCCCGGAATACGCGGGTGCGAGCCCGTCACCAGTGCTGCTGGGCGAAGCGGTGCTGCGCCTGCTCTCCCGTGTCGCACGCGGGCGGGGCTGCGTGCTGATCCTGGAGGACCTCCACGAAGCGGACTACGAGACCCTGGCGGTCGTCGAGTATCTGATCGACAACCTCCGGCGCGAACCGGTGCTGCTGGTGGCCACGATCGGCTCCGAGCCGGGTTCCATGGCTTTGGCCCTGGCCGACGCGGTGGCCACCCGACGCAGCGGGCGGTTCCTCTCCGTACCGCCCCTCGGCTATGCCGACACGCGGCGCCTGGTGTGCTCCCACCTCGGCGTCGAAGGAGTACCGACGGCGGTCGCCGACATCGTCTGGCTGGGCAGTTCCGGCATTCCGCTGCTGATCAGGGCCATCGCCCTCGACCTGGCGAAGAGCGGCTATCTGGGCACCGGCGAAAGCGACACGCGGTGGATGACGTCCCGTACCGGCGAGGCTCCGGGCGAACTCGTCAAAGCCTTGGAGAGGTGGACGGCCACGCTCGATCCGGTGACGCTCGACCTACTGCTGCTGGCGGCGGTGCTGGGACGCCGCTACTCCCCGACGGTGCTGGCGGCGGCCACCGGCCTCGAAGCCGGGGAAGTCAGGAACAGGTTGTCCGGGCTGCTCGGGCGCAAGGCGTACGCGCCCGGACGCCCGGCGGGCACCCGGCTCCCGATCCTGCATCCGCTCCTGATCACCGCACTGCTCGCCCAGCTGTCCCCGGCCCGGCAGGCGGAGCTGGCGAGGCGGGTGGCCGACGCCGTGGAAGCCGCGCATCCCGGGCTCCCCGGGCTGTGGTGCCCGGCCGCCGCGGCCTTGCGCTCCCGTGCCGGGGAACCGGTGGCCGCCAGCCGGTTGTTCGCCGAGGAAGCGCGAAGACAGCTGGTCGAAGCCCGGCTGAGTGCGGCCATGGATCTCGCCGACCGGGCCGTTCTCCTGCCCGCCGGGGATTCTCCCGAGGGCAGGGCGGCGGCTTGGGACGTCCGGCTCGGCGCCCTCGTCGAAGCCGGGCTCGCCGACCGCGCGATGGGCCTGGCGGGCTCGGTGGACGAACTGGTCCGCCGCCTGCCCGGCTCGGGGCAGGCGGGGTTGCACCTCCGGCTCGCCGACGCCGCCTGGCAGACCGGGCGGACGCGAGTGGCGTCGGCCCTGGTGAAACGGGCGAAAATCGCGCTGGGCGACGAATCCGGGGGAATCGGGTACGTGCGGGCGGAGCTGTCCGAAGTACGGTTCGCGCTGGACGCGGCGACGCCCGGCCGGTTGCGGAAGCTGTCGGACACGGTCGCGCGGCTCATCGCGGCGGCCGGAGCCGCGGATCTGCCCGAAACAGCCTGCCGGGGCTGGCCGTTGCTGGGACGTCTGCTCTCCCTGCACGATCCGGCCCGGGCGCGGGAATGCCTCGCCCACGCCGTGGCGATGGCCGTGCACCACCACCGGCCACTCGACGAACTACGCGCGCTGCTGCATCTCCGGTCCTGGGAGGCCATGACCACCGGGGACGTCGACGAGCTGCGCCTCGTCGTGGAGCAAGCCGGTGTAAGGGGCGCCGAGTCCCTCCGTCATCGAGGCACCTTGACCCTGGCGCTGGTGGCGGTGCTGCGCGGCGAGTTCGCCACCGCGGAAGAACTGCTGGACCGGCTGCAGGCGGACTCGACCCGGCTGCGCCTGCACCGGCTCACCCAGCAGGTGCTCCTGCTCCGGACCGTGCTGGCGGGTCATCGCGGACGGACGGCCGAACTGGCGACGGCGAACTTCGCGCTTCGTGCGCAAGGAGGTTTCCAGCCTCAGCATTCCGGCTGGCTACACGGTCTTTCCGGCGCCTTCTGCGCCTTGCTCGCCGAGGATCGGGAGCGCGCGATGCGTGAGCTCGACCTGGCCGCGCGGGCCCAGGTGGTCTCCCTCTCGATCCCCCACCACTCGGGCAAGCACGGACTGAGCCTGCTGCTGCGTGCCTTGCGCGGAGATCTCGACCTCGCCGGCTGGGCGGCCGCCACCGCCGATCCTGCCCATCATCTGCGCTGGGACCGGCAGTTCGCCGCCTTCGCGCGAGCCGTCCTGCTGGGCCGCCGGGGCGACCGCGCGGAGGCGGAGGTCGCGGTCGCCGACGCGGTCGCCCTCGGGGCCCCTTATCCGAACGCGCGGTTCCTCGGACTGCGGTTGGTCGGCGAAGCCGCTCTGGCCGACGGGTGGGGCGCGCCCGTGCGATGGCTGCGTGCGGCGGAGAAGCACTTCGACGGCCTGGCCGTGGGGCAAGCCGCGGGGGCCCTGGTCCGGCGAGCCGGTGCGCGCGCAGGTGCGGCGGTCTTTCCCCCGGAGGTGCGAGCGGCGGGAGTGACCGCGCGTGAGTACGAGGTGCTGCGTCTCTTGGTCGACCGGCTCAGCAACCGGGAGATCGCCGACCTGCTGCATCTGTCCCATCGCACGGTCGAACGGCATGTGTCGAGCCTGATCGCCAAGACGGGCCTGCCGGGCCGCATCGAACTCGGGCGGTTCGCGATCACCGCGGGAGTCGTCCGGATCACCCCGGCACCGGCGCGAGTGCCGACAGCGCCCGACGGTCGATCTTTCCGTTGACCGTCAGCGGCAGCGTTTCCCGGTGGACGCAACGCCGGGGCACCATATGCGGCGGGACCTGGGTGCGCAGCCACCGGCGCACGACCGCCGCGCCCGGGTCCGCCCCGGTGTAGTAACCGGTCAGCTCGTTGTCGGCGCCGGACGGTTTGGCGAGCACGACCGCCTGCCGCACACCGGGATGGCGGCGCAACGCCGCTTCGATCTCACCCAGCTCGACCCGGTAGCCGTGCACCTTGACCTGGTTGTCCCGCCGCCCGAGGCAGACCAGGACATCGTCCTCCCAGCGCACCAGATCGCCCGTGCGGTAGTAGTGCTCCGGGGTCAGAGGCCCCTGTCCGACGTACTCGTCGACGCCCGACGGGCCCGCCAGGAGAAAGCGTCCGAGGTCGTCGGCGGGATCGAGGTAGCCGTCCATGCGCTGGCCTCCCCGCACGCACAGTTCGCCCTCCGCCGCCGGTTCTCCCCGCTCGTCCAGGACCACGAACGCCAGATGCGGGTACACGGCGCCGATGGGCAAGGTCCCGTTGGACGTCGAGGGCCAGTCGGCGGGATCGGCGGGCAACCGGTACTCCGCGCACGCGACGGCGACCTCCGTGGGGCCATAGGAGTTGTGGATGGCTCCCTGCGGCGCGACGCGGCGCCACGCTTCGACCTGCCCGTGGGTCAACGGCTCACCGATGAAGACGCTGTGACGCAGCGACGTGGCGGTGGCGGCCGGGTCCGAGCCGTCGGGCAGGGTGCCGAGGTCCGCGCACACCGAGATCACCGAAGGCACGGAGAACCAGTGCGTGATCCGCCGCCGGATCAGATAGTCGACCGGGGTGAGGAGTTCACGCGGACCGGGGACCACCAGCGTGCCGCCGCCCGACCAGGTGACGATGAGATCGAACACGGACGGGTCGAAAGTGAGGTCGAAGGTGTTGGAGAGACGGCTTCCCGGCTCCACCTCGTACCGCCGCCGGTTGTGCTCGATGTACGGGGAGATGTTGCGATGCCGGGTCGGCACGCCCTTGGGCACCCCGGTGGATCCCGAGGTGAACATGACATAGGCGAGGTCGTCGGTGCTCGCCGCACGGGGCGGCAGGACGTCGCCTGCCGCGGGCAGTCCGAGCAGTTCGGTCTCGCCGATCCGGAGGACGGCCGTCAGGTCTTCGCCCAGCCCGGCGTCGCACTGCGCGGCTCCCGCCGGACTCGCCAGCACCGTGTCGACGCCGGCGATCCGGCACACGGTCGCGTTGCGGGCCACCGGGTAGGCGGGGTTGAGCGGCACCATGACCGCGTCCAGGCGCTGTACCGCTAGGTACCCCACCACGGCCACCAGGTCCTGCCCGGCCAGCAAGCCGATCCGCCGCGGGACCCGGCCCGCCGTCCGGACGAGGTGCGCGGCCAGGGCCTCGGCCCGCTCCGCCAGCTCGGCGTAGCTGAGGACGACCTTCGGGGTCTCCACCGCCGGGAGTCCGGAATGGACGGACACCGATTCGGCGAACCATTGGTACAGCGTGCGATCGGGCACTGTGTCTCCCCTGCCGTTCGGTCCCCGGGCCTGACCGGGCCGAACGTACCGGGACGCCGGTACGGCCACATCCGTGGCGAACACCCAAACCGGGCGCCCGCCCGCCGTCCGGACCTCGCGGGCCGTTGCGCCGAACCGGTGAACCCCGGCGACGCCCGGGCGGGCCGACGTCGGAGAACGTCGATGTGGGTGCCTACCACGCATGTGCCGCACCGGCCCCGGTTGTGACAGTGGCGGCTGTCCACGAACGGCAGGCAGAACGGGCGGTCCATGAGCAGCAATCCCTTCGACGACCCCGACGGCCGCTTCCTGGTGCTCGTCAACCACGAGGACCAGCGTTCCCTGTGGCCCGCCTTCGCCGAGATCCCCGAGGGCTGGCGGGTGGAACTGGGCGAAACCGACCGGCGGCGATGCCTGGACCACATCGAGCGGGTCTGGACCGATCTGCGTCCACGCAGCCTGGCCGACGGCTGACACGATGAGCGACCCCCACCCCTCCCTGCCCCTGACCGCCGGGCAGCGCGGCCTGTGGTTCCGGCTGCAGCTCGCGCCCGGTTACCGCGGATACAACCAGCGCTATCCCTGGCTGCTTCAAGGAGAACTCGACCTCGAAGCGGTCCGCCTGGCGGTGACCGGGGTGGTGGCCAGGCACGACGCGTTGAGGACCCGGTTCGTGCTCGAAGGCGACGACCCGATGCGGATCGTCGAGCCGCCGGCCCCCGTCCCGGTCCCCCTCGTCGAGCTTTCCGGCGGACCGGAACCCGTGACGGAGGCGCTGGACCGGTACGTCGACGCCGAGGGCGTCACCCCGTTCGACCTGACGGCGGGACCGCCACTGCGGGTCTCGTTGCTTCGGCTGGCCGAAGACCGGCACGTCCTGCTGCTGTCGGTGCACCACCTGGTCTTCGACGGCAGGTCGGCCGGGGTCTTCCGGCGTGAGTTCGCCGAACTGTACGAGGCGTCGGCGCAAGGCCGGGAAGCCCGCCTCCCCGGACCCGACCGGTCCGGGACGAGCGAGGACGGGGCCGGATCCGCCGGGCAGCTGGACTATTGGCGTGACCGGCTCGGCGGCCTGGAACCGCTCGCCCTGCGTGGCGATCGGCCACGGCCCGCCGTAAGGTCCGGCGCGGGGGCCATCGCGCGGGTCTCCCTCGGCGCCGAGGACGCCCGGCTGCTGCGCAAGCTGGGTGGACCGCACCGGGCGACCCTGTTCATGACCGGGCTGACGGCGTTCCAGATCCTGCTGTCGCGCTTCACCGGACAGCGTGATCTCTCGGTCGGCGTGGCCAGCGCGGGTGGCGCCGGGCCCGCCTCGCCGATCGGGTTCTCCGTCAACACCCTGGTGATCCGCGCGGATCTGACCGGCGAGCCCGATTTCGGGACGCTTCTGGAACGGACCCGCGACCGGGTGCTGGAAGCCTTCGCCCACGGCGACATCCCGTTCGAAGAGGTCGTCCGCGAACTGCGCCCCGAACTGGATCCGGGCCGGACCCCGCTGTTCCAAGCCATGTTCGGCGTCGAAAGGCGCGCGAACGACTCGATGGCCGGGGTCGGGATCGGCTCTTACCCCCTGCGGACACAGGGGGTGAACACCGATCTCGCGGTCTCGCTCGTCCATCGCGACGGCGGGCTCGACATCGAAGTCACCTACGACACCGAACTGTTCGAACCAGGCTGGGCGAGCCGGTTCGCCGACAGCTACCGGAACCTGCTTTCGGCGCTGGTGTCGGCAGGCACCTCGGCCGGCATCGAGGATCTGCCGGTGCTCGCCGGGCCGCGGCACGCGCCCCCGGACGGCCCGGCCTCGTCCCCTCCCGAACCGGTGACGGCCTCGTTCGACCGCTGGGTGACCCGGACTCCCGGCGCACCGGCCGTCGTATGCGGTCCGGTGACCCTCACCTACGCCGAGCTCGACCGGCGCGCGCGCCTGCTCGCCGGGAAACTGCGCGCGCTCGGGGCCGGACCCGGCACCCGCGTCGGGGTGTCCGTCTCCCGGTCACCCGGGCTGATCGTCGGTCTGCTGGCCGTTCTGCGCACGGGCGGGACGTATGTGCCGCTGGACCCGGCCCATCCGGTGTCCCGGACCCGATGGACCCTGGACGACGCCGGGGTGCGCCTTGTCGTCGAGGACGGCCACGGGGCGACGGAGCGTTTCGCCGGTGTCGCGCGGGTTTCTCCCACGGTCTCGGACGACGCCCCCGATTTCGCGAGTCCGGCGGAGCCGAGCCGGGCACCCGCCTACCTGATCTACACCTCCGGTTCCAGCGGAACCCCGAAGGGCGTGGAAGTCGACAGGGACGCTCTCGCCGTCCACCTCCGTGCGGCAGCCGCCGCTTTCGCCGTGGGGCAGGGCGATCGGATCGCCCAGATCGCCAACTGCGCTTTCGACGTGTCCCTCGAACAGATCCTCGTCCCGCTGGTTTCCGGAGCGGCCTGCGTGATGATCGCCGATCCCCGCGCGGCGGACGAGACCGCCGCCGAACTCCTCCGCACCCGCCCGACGGTGCTCAACGTGACCCCGTCCTACGCCGACACACTCCTGGCCGAACTGGCCGTGCTGGACGGCACCGGCTGGGAGCCCCGGCTTCTCGTGCTCGGAGCGGAAGCCCTGACCGGAGGTCAGCTCACCGGCTGGCGGGCCCGCTTCCCCTCGGCCCGGGTGGTCAACGCGTACGGCCCGACCGAGGGCGTGGTCACCGCCACCGCGTTCACCGTGCCCGCCGACTGGCCGGACCACGGTGTGCCGATCGGCACGCCACTGGACGGGCGTGCCGCCCACGTCCTCGACGACCGCCTGCGCCCGGTGCCCCCGGGCGCGACCGGTGAGCTCTACCTCGGCGGCGACGCGCTGGCCCGCGGGTACTCCCGGCGCGCGGCGCACACCGCCGAGCGGTTCGTCGCCGCGCCCGGTGGCCGCCGCTGGTATCGCACCGGCGACCTGGTCCGGCTTCGGGAGAGCGGCGACCTGGAGTTCCTCGGCCGCGCGGACGAGCAGGTCAAGATCCGGGGCCACCGCGTCGAACCCGCCGAGATCGAGTCCGCGCTGGCGGCGCATCCGGACGCCGGCGCGGTGGTGGTCACCGTCCGGGACGGGCGGCTCGTCGCCCATTTCACCGGCGGCGCCGAGTCGTTGCGGGAATTCGCCCGCTCGGTCCTGCCCGCCCACCTGGTTCCGGCGTTCTTCGTCCCGGTCGACCGGCTGCCCCTGACGCCCAACGGCAAGGTCGACCGCGCCGCGCTTCCCGGTCCCGCACCGGAACCCGCCCGCGCTCACCGGCCGCCCGCGACCGCCACCGAACAGACCGTCGCGAAGGTCTGGCAGGACCTACTGGCCGTGCCACAGGTGGGCCGCGACGACGACTTCTTCGCCCTGGGCGGGCATTCCCTCACCGCGGGTCGGATGATCGCGCGCCTGCGGGCCGAACTCGGGACCTCGGTGGGTATGGCCGCGCTGTTCCGGCACCGGACCCTCACCGAGTTCGCCGCGGCGACCGAGGGGGCCGCCTCCCGGCGACCGGTCACCGGTCCGGACACCGAGCTTCTCTCGGCGAACGAACGACGGCTGCTGCTGGCCCACGAACTCGATCCCGACAGCGCCGAGTACGTCATCACCCTCGCGTACACAGTGGACGGACCGCTGGACGAGAACGCGCTTCGGCGAGCCCTCACCGCACTGGTCGGACGGCATCCCGCCCTGCGCACCCGCTACCGGATCGGCGCCGGGGAACCGGTCCGGCTGATCGCCCCGCCCGGCCCGGCCGAGTTACGCGTCCTCGACCCGCCCCACGCCGGGCCGGAGGCGTTCCTCGCCGCCGAGGCGGCGGCCCCGATCGACGTGGAGACCGGTCCGCCGGTGCGGTTTTCCCTGATGCGCAACGGTTCCGCGCCCTCGATCTTCGTCGTCGCGGTGCATCACATCGTGTTCGACGGCTGGTCCGCCCAGGTCTTCCTGAACGACCTCGCCGAGGCGTACGCCGGGCGTGACCGCGCGGGCGACGCGGCGCGGGTCGCCGACTTCGCGTCCTGGCAGCGGCAAGTCCTGCTCCCGGCCGAAGCGACGCGGCTGCGCCGGTTCTGGGCGGATCGGCTACAGGGCGTCGGCCCGCTCGTGCTCCCGACGGATCGCCCACGTCCTCCGCTGCGCTCCACCGCGGGCGCGGTGTGGCGGTTCACCGTCCCCGCTTCCCTGCGCTCGACAGTGGAGGAGACCGCCGCCGCGCGGGGGATCACGCCGTTCGTGCTCGGCCTGGCCGCCTGGCAGGTCACGCTGGCCAGACTCGGCGGGCGGCACGATTTCGCCGTCGGCACGGTCTCGGCCAACCGCGAACGGCCCGAATTCGACGGTCTGATCGGCTGCCTGGTCAACACCGTGGCCATCCGCGCCGATCTCGCCGACTCACCGGAAGACCTGCTCCGCCGCACCAGAGACCAGGTCGTCGACGCGCTTTCCGGCCAGGATCTCCCGTTCGACGAGGTCGTCCGCGCGGTGGGCGGACGACGGGACCCGGGCAGGCATCCGCTGTACCAGACGATGTTCACCCTGGAGCACCGGCCGGCGCCGCCCCGGCTGGGGGACGCGACCCTGCGCCGGGTGCCGCCGCCGTACGCGGCGGCCAAGGAAGACATCACCCTTTCGCTCGTCTTCGACGAGGGCACCGCCGGGATCGCGGCCGCGCTGACCTACGCGACGAGCCTCTTCGACGAAGCCAGCGTCGCGCGGATGGCCGAAGGCTTCGTGCGTGCGCTGGAAGACATCACCGGCGGTGTCGACCTCGAACTCGGCCGCTCCGCTCCCGCCGTCAGGGTGTCCACCGAGACACCGCGCCGGACCGGCCGGGCACCCCGGACCCGGATGGAACGGGCCTTGGCCGGGATCTGGGCGGAAATCCTCGGCCACCCCGAGGTCGGGATCGACGAGAACTTCTTCGACCTCGGCGGCGATTCGCTGCTGGCAGGCAAGATCGCCGCCCGCGCCCGCGGCGAACTCGGGGCGGGGCTGCGGCTGCGCGACCTGTTCGAATACCCCACCGTCGCCGCGGTCGCCGCGCGGATCGCCGACATACCGAAGCCGGCGGCCGGGCCGAAGCCTTCCCCCGCCGTCGAGCGCCGCCGCGAACTGTCTTCGGGCGAGCGGCGGCTGTGGCTGGCTCAGAGCTTGGATCCGGGCAGCCTCGAATACACCGTGCCACTGGTGTACCGGCTGCCCGCCGAGGTCGACGTCGCCGCCTTGAGCGGCGCGCTTACCGAGATCGTGCGTCGGCACGAGATCCTGCGCACGCGGTACGCGGTCGACGGAGAGGAGCCCGTCGCGCTCGTGGATCCGCCCACGCCCGTGACCGTCGAAGTGCTGGACGTCGGTCGTCTCGACGACGCCGTCGAGGCCGAGCTGCGCCGTCCGTTCGACCTCGCGGCCCGGCCACCGCTGCGGATCCGCGTCCTGCGTTCCCCGGACGGCGGGCGGCGGCTCGTCGTCTCGATGCACCACATCGCGGTCGATGGCTGGTCGGTGGCGGTGTTCCTGCGAGAACTGGCCCTGTTCACCGCGGGCGGGAAAGCACCGGAACCGGCCCGCCGGTTCGCCGATCACGTCCGCTGGGAACGGTCCGCCCTCGAAGCCGGTCTCCTGGCCGGATCCGAGGAGTTCTGGCGCACCGAGCTGGCCGGTGTGGAACCACTCGCCCTGCCCACCGATTACCCCCGGCCCGCGTCGCGTTCGGCGAACGGGGACGTCGTGCGGTTCACGATCCCCGCCGGGCTGCGCGAGCGGGCCGAGGCGCTCAGCCGCCGCCATGGCGTCACGCTGTTCATGACCGGTCTGGCGGCGTTCCACGTCCTGCTGTCGCGGTGGAGCGGTCAGCACGACGTCACCGCGGCGATCACGGGAGCCCATCGCGATCACGCCGAATACGCCGACGTGATGGGCTACTTCGCCACCACCGTGGTCATCCGGGCCGACCTGGGCGAGGATCCGCCCTTCTCGGCGCTCCTGGCACACACCCGCGAACGGGTCCTCACCGCGCTGGGCCACCAGGCACTCCCGTTCGACCGCGTGGTCCGCGCTGTCGCCCCACCCCGTGATCCGAGCCGGACCCCGCTCTACCAAGCCATGTTCGCGCTGGAAACGGGGACGACGGAACTGCGGCTCGGTGGGGCCACCGCGGTGCGACTACCGCTGAAGACGTTGTCCGCCAAGGAAGACCTCGGGCTCACGCTCGCCGAAGACACCACGACCGGCGACCTCGTCGGGCATCTGGTCTACGCCACCGACCTGTTCGACCGGGCGACGGCGGCCCGGCTGGCGGAAAGCTACGCCGTACTCCTCGCCGGAGCCGTCACCGCACCGGACACCCCGGTCCGCGACCTTCCCGTGCTCTCCGACGGCGAATGGGCGCGAGTGACCGGGCTGCGCGCCCCGGCGCCGGAGTCCCCGCCATCGGTCCACCTCGCGTTCGAGCGGCAGGTCCTGAAGACACCGGACCGGGCGGCGGTCCGGTTCGACGGCGTGGACACCGGTTACGCCGAGCTGAACCGGCGCGCCAACCGCCTCGCCCACCGGCTCCGCGCCGCGGGCGCCGGTCCGGAGGTCACCGTCGCCGTCTGCCTCCCCCGGTCCGCGGACACCGTCGCCGCCCTGCTCGCCGTACTGAAGTCGGGCGGCACCTACCTCCCGCTCGACCCGGCGTACCCCGACGAGCGGTTGCGCTGGACACTGACCGACACCGCGGCCGCCGTGCTGGTCTGCACCGGCGAGGTCGCCGCGCGGTTCGACGGGCTGGGCCTGTCCGTCGTGCGCACGGACGTCCTCGACGACGTCGCTCCCGACGGGAACCCGGAACCCCGGGGAGGACCCCGCGACGCCGCCTACGTGATCCACACCTCCGGCTCGACCGGGACCCCCAAAGGCGTGGTGGTCGAGCACCGTTCCCTCGCCGCGCACTGCCAGGCCGCACGGGAGCTCTACGACCTCGACGGCGACCGGGTCCTGCAGCTGGCCTCGACCAGTTTCGACGCGTCGCTGGAACAGATCCTGCCCGCGCTGACCTCGGGGTCGACCGTGGTGCTGCGCGGGGACGGCGTGCTCGGCGCGGCCGAACTGGCCACCGCGCTCGCCGACGGCGGGATCACGGTGTGCGAGCTGACCCCGGCCTACTGGGAGGATTTGGTGACCGTGCTCGCCGACGGGATCCACCCGGCTCCCCCGGCGTTGCGGCTGCTCGTGCTCGGCGGCGACACCGTGCCCGCCGGGACGCTGCGCCGCTGGCTCGCGGCCACGGACGTCCCGGTGGTCAACACCTACGGCCCGACCGAATCCACCATCACCGCGACGGCCTTCACCGCGCACCGCGACTGGACCGGCGAGCGGGTACCGATCGGCGTGCCGTTCCCCGGCCGCGAGGTTCACCTGCTCGACGCGCGGCTCGCCCCGGTTCCCGGTGGGGTCGTCGGGGAGATGTACCTGGGCGGTGCCGGAGTGGCCCGGGGCTATCTGGGCCGTCCCTCTCTCACCGCGCGACGGTTCGTCGCCGATCCGTTCGGGCCGCCCGGTTCCCGGCTGTACCGCACCGGTGACCTGGCCCGGCTCGGACCGGACGGCACGCTGGAGTTCCACGGCCGGGCCGACCGGCAGGTCAAGATCCGCGGGTTCCGGATCGAACCCGGCGAGATCGAGTCGGCCCTCACCGCGCACCCCGCGGTGCGCGCGGCCGCGGTGATCGCCCGCGAAGACGTGCTGGGAGACCGGAAACTGACCGCGTACCTGACCGGGGAACCCGTCGGCACCGCCGACCTGCGCCGTTTCCTGACTTCGAGGCTGCCCGGGCACCTGGTCCCGTCGGCCTTCGTCCCGTTGGCGGAACTGCCCCTGACCACCAACGGGAAGCTCGACGAAACCCGCTTGCCCGCACCCGCCGACCACTTCACGCCACCGGAAGTCGTCCCCGAGACACCCACCGAACAGGCCGTGGCCAGGATCTTCGCGGAGGTACTCGGTGTCCCCGACGTGGGCGCGCTGGACGACTTCTTCGGCCTGGGCGGGCATTCGCTGGCGGCGAACCGCGTGTGTGCCCGTGCCCACGCGGCGTTCGGCATCGAGCTCCCGCTGCCTTCGGTGTTCCGGCATCCGACGGTTCGCGACCTGGCCACCGTGGTGGAGGAGCTGGTGTGGGCACGGGTGCGGGACATGACCGACGAGGAGATCGCCCAGGCGGTAGCCACGCACTCCGAGACCAAGGACCGGTGACACGATGACGGATTCCGACGCGACCGAGCTGCGGGCCCGCCTCGCCGGAATGCTCCTCGGTGGCAACTCCCCCGGCCGGGTTTCCCCGGTGCGGCAGGCCGGACCGCTGCGCGCGACCCCGGCCCAGACCGGGTTGTGGTTCCACGACGAGCTGTTCGGCGGCAGCGCGGCCTATACCGTTCCCCTCGCCCTGCACGTTCCGGGACCGCTGTCGCCGGCTCGCGTCCGTGCTGCCACGGACGCGCTCGTCGCCCGGCACGACGCCCTGCGCACCCGGTTCGCCTACCGCGACGGTGAAGTGTGGCAGGACGTGCGTCCGGATCCGGCCGCTTCCGTCGCGGTGCACGAGGTGAGCGGGCTGCGGGCCGCCGGAGACCTGATCCGCGACCTGGTCGCCGAGCCGCTCGACCTCGCCGAAGGGCCGCTGTTCGAGACCGCCGTCCTCCGGCTCGCCGACGGCGGGCACGTCCTCGTGTTCCGTGTCCACCACGCCGTGTTCGACGGCTGGTCCGCGAACATCCTGCTCCGCGAGTTCACCGAGCTGTACCACCGGCGGTCGCTCCCGCCGGCCACACTCCGGTTCGCCGATTTCGCGCATCGGCAGCACGCGCTGATCGAAGGTCCGGAAGGCGAACGGCGGCTGAGGTTCTGGAAACAGGAACTGGACGGAGTTCCGGCGCTTGACCTGCCCGCCGACCGGCCCCGGTCCACCGAGCGTTCGGACCGGGGCGCGCTGGCCGCCTTCACGATCGAACCCGCGGTGGCCGACGCCCTCGGCACGCTCGCCCGAGCGCACGGCTGCACCCTGTTCATGGCCGGGATGGCCGCCTTCCAGGTGCTGCTCGGCCGCTTCTGCGGGCAGGACGACGTCGTGGTGGGCACCGCGACGGCCAACCGCCCCGGAACCGGTTACGAGGACGTCATCGGGTTCTTCGCCAACACGGTCTTGATTCGCGGGGATCTCTCCGGGGAACCGGATTTCGCCGGTCTTCTCGGCCGCACTCGCGAGCGGTGCCTTGCCGCCTTCGAGCACCAGGACCTGCCCTTCGAACACCTGGCTCGGGAGTTGCGGCCAGGCCGGGATCCCTTGTGCCAGGCGGTGTTCAACCTCGACGCCGAGGTTCCGCCGCCGAGCCCGGAGTTCGACGGGGTCCCGGCCGAACCGCTGGGTTTCACCACGGACACGGCCAAGTTCGACCTCGTGCTGAGCCTCTCCCGCGAACGGTCCGGCGGGTTCAGAGGGTCGCTGGAGTACTCGACCGACCTGTTCGACCGGGAGACCGCCGCCAGGATGGCCCGCGGGTACGCCGAACTGCTCGGCCGGATCGCGCGGGACGCGACGGCGCCGATCGGTTCGCTGCCGGTGCTGCCCGCCGCCGAGGAGAAGCTGCTGGCGGCCGGTTTCGACGGCGGACCGGATCCGGCCGGATCGCTCGTGCACACCGTGTTCCGGGAGCGGATGCCGGAGGACGCGGACGCGGTCGCCGTCGTCTGCGGGGACGAGGAACTGACCTATCGCGACCTCGACCTCCGGGCGAACCGGCTCGCGAACCGGCTGCTGGCGCTGGGGGTCCGCCGGGGTGACCGGGTCGCGATCGGACTGCCCCGGTCGGTGGACCTGGCGGTCGCCGCGCTCGGCGTCCTGCGGGCCGGCGCCGCCTACGTCCCGCTCGATCTGGCGCATCCCGAGGCGAGACTGCGTTTCGCACTGTCCGATGTGGACGCGAGGGTGCTGGTCACCCGGAGCGGGACCGCGACCGGGGAACTGCTCGCCGGCCGGGCGACGGTGGAGATACGGCTGGACGACGACACGACGGCGGAGTATCCCGCACACGATCCCGGTGTGCCGCTGAAGCCCGAAGACCTGGCGTATGTGATCCACACGTCCGGCTCCACCGGCGTGCCCAAGGGTGTCGGCGTCACGCACGCCAACGTGACCACCCTGATCGAGGCCAACCGTGAGACATTGCCCAGTTCGCCCGCCGACGTCTGGGCGTGTGCGCATTCGTTCGCCTTCGACTTCTCCGTCTGGGAACTATGGGGCGCGCTGCTCTCCGGCGGTCGAGTGGTCATCGCCCCGGCCGAAACGGTGCGCGCTCCCGAGGCGTTCGCGGACCTGATCGTCCGCACCGGGGTCACCGTGCTCAGCCAGACTCCCACGGCCTTCGGCCATCTCGGCCCGGCGCTCTCGGCCCGCCAGGCGGAACTGCGCCTGCGCCGGGTGGTGTTCGGCGGCGAAGCGCTCGCGCCGTCCGAACTGGCGGACTGGACCGATCGTCCGGGCCTCGGCCAGGTCGAACTGGTCAACATGTACGGGATCACCGAGACCACCGTGCACGTGACCCTGCACCGGCTCACCGCGGCGGATCTGCCGGTACCGGTCAGTCCCGTTGGCGGGCCGTTCCCTGGCCGCCGGATCCATGTCCTCGACGAGCGGCTGCGGCCGGTCCCGCCTGGTGTGCGGGGCGAGCTGTACATCGCGGGAGCGGGCCTGGCCCGCGGTTACCTCGGCCGCCCGGCTCTGACGGCGGCGCGGTTCGTCGCCGATCCGTTCGGTCCGCCCGGTTCCCGGCTGTACCGCAGCGGGGACCTGGCGCGGAGGCGCGCGGACGGCACGCTCGAGTACCTGGGGCGCTCCGATCAGCAGGTCAAGATCCGCGGGTTCCGGGTGGAGCCGGGCGAGGTGGAGAGCGCGCTCGCCCGGATCGACGGCGTCCGCGCGGCGGTCGTGACCGCCCGGCCCGACGGGTACGGCACCCATCGCCTGATCGCCTACCTCACCGGTGACCGTCGTCCCGTCGGCGAGACGCGGGCCCGGCTCCGGAAGGACCTGCCCGACCATCTGGTGCCCTCGATGTTCGTCTGGCTCGACGAGTTCCCGCTGACCGCCAACGGAAAGGTCGACCACGCCCGGCTGCCCGAGCCGGACCGCGCCCACCCGGACCCCACGGGCACGGGACCGGCCCCGCGGACCCCGGCCGAGCGGCGGGTGGCGGCCGTGTTCGCCGAGGTGCTGGGCGTCGGCCGGGTCGGCGCCGACGACGACTTCTTCGACCTGGGCGGTGATTCGATCCTGGCGCTGCGGGTGGCCGGGCGCGCCGCGGAGGAGGGCCTGCGGATCAGCGTGCACGACCTGTTCCGGCACCGGACGGTCGCCGCGCTGGCCGGGGCCGCGCCGACGGCGGACGGGCCGCGTCCGGAGGTGACCCCGTTCAGCCTGCTGACACCCGAGGATCGCCGGCGTCTGCCCGAGGGGCTGGCCGACGCCTATCCGCAGACGATGATGCAGCGCGCCATCCTCTACGAGATGACCGCGAGGCCCGGACGGACGCCGTATCACAACGTCACCGGTTTCCTGGTGGACCATTTCACGCCGTTCTCCCGCGACGCGCTGGACCGGGCTGTGGCGGAACTGGTGGCCCGCCACGAAATCCTGCGGACGTCACTGGCGCCGGGCGGATTCGGCGAACCGCTCGCGCTGGTGCATCCGCGCGGCGCGCACCGGCCGCACGTGGTGGATCTTCGTGCGCTCCCCGAAGAGCAGCGCGAAGCCGCGTACACCGAGTTCTTCCGGCAGGAGAGCGTCACCCCGCTCGATCTGGACCGGCCGCCGTTGCTGCGCCTGGCCGTGCACCGCATGACCGACCGGTGGGCCCGGCTGACCGTCACCGACAACCACGCGATCATCGACGGCTGGAGCCTGACCTCCCTGCTGGCCGACCTGCGGGAGCTTTACGACGCCGGGGTCACCGGCAGGACGGTGCCCGAGTTCCGGCCGCCGCCACCGTTCGCCGAGTACGTCGCGCTCGAAGCGCGGGCCAAGAAGTCCTTCGAGGCGCGGGAATATTGGGCCGGTCAGGCGCGGACGCTCACCCCCGCGACCCTGCCGAAGCCCGACCCCGAACCCGGGGACGACCAAGGCGTCCACGAGATCGAGCTGTCGCTGGAGGAGCTGACCGAACGCCTGCGCGCCGCCGCCGCGGCCGCCGGGGTACCGCTCAAGACGGTGATGATCGCGGCGCACCTGCGCGCTCTTCAGATCCTCTCGGGTACCACGGCGGTATCGACCGGGCTGACCTGCAACGGCCGCCCCGAGCTGCCGGGCGCCGAGCGGATGCGCGGACTGTTCCTGACCCTCGCGCCGTTCGGCGTCACCGAAACGCCCGCGACCTGGCGCGAGTTCCTGCGCGCGGTGTTCGCGAAGGAACGCGACATCCAGCCGTACCGCCGCTACCCGACCGCGTCGATGGCCAGGGACCGGGGCCATCGGGTCATCACCACACTGGTCAACTACGTCAGCTTCCACAACATCGGCGCGGAGGTCTCCGACGACATGCGGGAGGTCGCCTATACCGACCTGCCGCTGGCCGTCACCTTCCACCCCCGGCTGATGACGCTCCAGGCCGACAAGGCGCTCCTCTCCCCGGCTCAGGCCGAAGCCGTGGCCAGGCTCCATCTGACCGTGCTGACGGCCATCGCCGACGGCGGCCCCGGGCCGTTCGGTTCGGCGTTCCTCGGCGAAGACGACGTGCAGCCGCTGACCGGCCCCGCCACTCTCCCTCGGGAAACCACCCTGCACGAGGCCTTCCGTGCGCAGGCCCGTCGGACACCCGACCGTGTCGCGATCGCGCCCGCGCTGTCCTACGCCGAATTGGACCGTCGATCCGATGCCGTGGCGGCGGATCTCGCCGGGCGCGGCGTCCGGCCCGGTGTCCCGGTGGGAGTGTTCGTCCCGGAACCGGCGGAGCGGGCGGTCGCCTGGCTCGGGGTGCTGAAGGCGGGCGCGGCCGTGGTCCCGCTCGCGGGCGCCTCGTTGCCCGCCGGATGCGAGGCACGGGCGGTGGTGTCCACCGTCGCCGAAGCGTCCTTCGGCCCGGTTCCCGTCCATCCTTTGACGGACGGGGCGTCGGCGGCACCGTTCACCGTGGTCACGGGGGACCTCGCCGTCGGAGCGCACTCGCATCGGGCGGTCCTCAGCCGCGTCGCCCCTACGGCGAAGGTGAGCTTGAACCTCGGGCCGAACGACGACGTGGACGCGTTCTGGGGACCGTTGCTGGGCGGCGGCCGGTTCGTGCCCGGGCCCGCTACCCCGCCCGACGCCGGACAGACGCGAGCGTCGATCGCGCGGCACCGGGTCAGGCGGCTGACCCTCACGGCCACCCTGGGCGCCCGGCTGCTCGACGAAGACCCGCATTGTCTGTCCGAAGTGGACGAACTGTGGGTGAGCGGGGAACTGCCGCCGTGGTGCCTGGACGTCCTCCCGGACGGGATCACCGTCGTCACCGGGTACGGCAGTCCCGAAGCCGGGCATTTCGCCGCTCGTAAAGAGAACCCGGGTGCAGCGGGATACCGGCCGGCGCCGGGGGTACGGATCACCGTGCTCGACGGGCAGGGCCTTCCGGCACCCGCCGGGGTCACCGGTGAGATCCATCTGGCCGATCATCCCGGCGGACGCCCGGTCCGCACCGGCGATCTCGGCTGGATCGACGGGAACCGCACACTCCGCGTCCTCGGTCCCGTGGGGCACCAGGTCCGCGTGCGGGGCGTCCGGGCCGACACCGCCCGGATCCGGACTGTCCTGTGCCGCCACCCGCAAGTGCGCGACGCGCTGGTGATGCCGGTCGAGGGGCGCCTGACCGCCTACTTGACCGGTTCCCGCGCCGATCTGCGGCAGTTCGCCGCCGAACATCTGCCCGGGTCCCTCGTGCCCGAGGCGTGGACCTGGCTCGATGCCTTCCCGCTGTCTTCCGGCGGGCTCGTCGACGTCGGCGGGCTTCCCCTGCCGGAACCCGATCGGAAGGAGACCCGGCCGCGTGTCGCCGCCGCGTCGGCGACCGAGAGCACGCTCGCCACGATCTGGGCGGAGGTGCTGGATCTGGACGAAGTGGGGGTCACCGACGACTTCTTCGAGCTCGGCGGCGACTCGATGACCCTGCTGGACATGCGCTCGGCGGCCCAGCACGCCGGCATCGTCCTGACCGTCCCGATGGTGCTGGAGCATCCGACGATCAGGGGCCTGGTGACCGCGCTCTCGGCAGCCACGCCGTCGAGCCCATCGGCGTCGGCGAACCTGATCCGGCTGCGTGCGGGCGGCCCCCGCGCGCCGCTCTACCTGGTGCATCCCACCGGCGGCAGTGTCCGCTGGTACGTCAAGCTGGCGGCGCTGATCGACGAGGACCGCCCGGTGCTCGCGTTCCAGGCACCCGGGTCCGACGGCGCGGGTGAAACGCCGGAAACCGTGGAGGCGCTGGCGAAATCCTACGTCGCCGACCTCCTCGCCACCGGACAGGAGGAGCCGTTCACCTTGTGCGGCTGGTCCTTCGGCGCGGTGCTCATCCACGAGATGGCCCGGCAGCTGCACGCGGCGGGACGCCGGGTCGATCCGCCGCTGTTGCTGGACCCGCCGATGCCGACCGCCGCCGAGGCGAGCCGGGTCACCGAGCAGGCCGGTCTTCTCCGCGAGGCCGAAGAACTGGTGGCGACGCTCCCCCACGGCCGCTCCCCGGGACGCGACCGGCAGCTGGCCCGGATCCTGGACCTGCTCCGGCGTTCCCAGGCGATGGGGGTCACCACCGAATCGGTGGAGGGACTGCCGCTGCGGATGTGGCGGGCCCTGCTCCAGGCGCTGGCGGATCACCGGCACGGTCACTACGACGGTCCCGCCGTCCTGGTGCTGGCCCGCGAACGGACCGATTCCGGCCACGCCGACCAGGTCGCGCTGTGGACGGGACTCACCACCGGGCTGACCGTGCACACCGTCGACGGCGGTCACATGGACATCGTGGACTCGTCGGCGCCGGAAGTGGCCGCGATCATCCGTGCGGCCACGGCCGAGCGACCGCGGTGAGGTGGCCGGTACGCGCGTTGCTGCTGGCGGGAGGGATCTCCGCCTTCGGCTCGCAGATGAGCATGCTGGCGCTGCCGTGGTTCGTGCTGGAGCAGACCGGCTCGGCCGGACGGGCCGGCCTGGTCTTCGCCGCGCAGATCCTGCCCACCGCGCTGCTCGGCCTGCTTGGCGGCGAGGTCGTGCAGCGGTTCGGGCCCCGCCGGGTGATGGTGTGCTGCGACGCGGCGCGGGCGCCGGTGATCGCGCTGGTGCCGGTGCTGCACGCCGCGCAAGTGCTCAGCTTCGGCCTGCTTCTCGGGATCGTGGTGGTGCTCGGCGTGTTCACCATCCCCTATCTCGCCGCGCAACGGCTGCTGGGCACGGAACTGACGCACGACGACGCCGTGGCGGTCACCAAGGTCAACAGCGTGCTCGAAGGAACGGTGAACCTGGCGGCGTTCGCCGGTCCCGCGGTGGCCGGACTGCTGCTGACCACTTTGTCACCCGGGCAGGTGCTGCTCGCCGACGCGGCCACCTACGCGGTGTCCGCCCTGCTCCTGTCGGCTGTGCCCGCCGTCGGCTCGGCTCGGGGAACCGTCGAAGCCCCGCGCGGGTTGCTGGCCGGGCTGGGATATCTGCGCGGGGACCGGTTCCTGGGCATGGCTGCCCTGTCGAGCGTGCTCTACGGCCTGCTGTTCCGGATGCTCTGGATCGCTCTGCCGTTACTGGCTTTCCGGCGCTTCGACGGCGACCCGGCGGTCGGCGGTCTGCTCGTCGCCTGCTCCGGGGCCGGTGCTGTGCTCGGTTCGATCACCGCCTACGCCGTGGCGTCGCGCTTCCCGCCCCGGCTGCTCGCCGCCGGCGCGGCGGTCGTGATCGCCCTGCCGCTATGGGTACTGGTCACCGGCGCCACGCTGCCCTGGCTGCTGGCCGCGCTCGCGCTGTCCGCGGCGGCGGTGCCCGTGCTGAACGCGCCCTACTTCACCCTGCTGACCACCCGTGTCCCCCCGGTGTGGCGACCGAAAGTGCTCCAGGCCGTCATCACCGTCAACGCCCTCGGCGGGCCCGCCGGGTTCCTCCTCGCGGGGTTCCTCATCGACCGTGCCGGGCTCGACCCGGTGCTGTACCTCGTCGCCATGGTGGCGACCTTCGCCAGCGCCGTCTTCGTCACCGCGGCCTGGCGAGCCGGCCCCACCCCCGACACCGGAAAGGCAGTACCGATGAACGAGAACGCACCGACCGTGGAACGGACACGCGCCGAGACGGCCGCGGTCATCCTGGAGTTGTACCGAGCGGCCCTCGACAACGACGCGCTCACCGCCGACAGTGATTTCTTCGAAGCCGACGGGGACTCCATGGCGGCGTTCGAGCTGACCGTCGGCGTGCTCCGGGAGCTGGGCGTCGACCTGTCCGTGGGCGCGGTGTTCACCCATCCCTCGCCCAGCCTGCTGACCGACGCGGTGCTCGCCGTCGCCGCCGGGCGGGCGTGATGAGCGCGCTGGTCCCGATCGGGAGCCGGTGGTCGCTCTGGCCGCAGCTGGTGTTGCGCGGCGCCGGCTTCCCGGCGGCGGGCGTGCTCCGGCTCGCCCCCGAAGGGCTGGCCGCGGCGGCGGACGCGATCGCCGCGGAAGCACCGGACAGCACGCGGCGCGCGGCCTTCGAGGACGCCTATCGTCAGGCGGCGGTCGACACCGCGTTCGTCCTGCGGGAGATCGCCGCGGACGATCGCTTCCGGGCCGCGATCACCTGGCAGAACCAGTCCGTCGTGGACGGAACGCTCATGCCCTTCCTCGCCTGGACCCCGACCGTCGCGAGCCGGACGAACATGCCGCGCAAGCGCGAGGAGCTGGTCGCCCGCTACTGGCAGAGGTTCTGCGTCAAGAACGACACGATCGGATTCTTCGGGCCGGTGGGCTGGGGACGATTCGATCCGGCGCTGACCGGGATCCGGTTCGCCACCGCGCCGGAGCTGATCGAAAGCTCCGAGGTGTTCCTGTCGAGCTGGGCGATCGACTCGCTGGCCAAGACACTCGACCGGAAACCGGGCATCCGCCGCTGGCTGGCGCCGCGCCGGGTGCCGTTCGTCCGGCTCGACGACGGACAGGTCCGCGTACCGGGCAGGCCACCGGTCCCGATCGGCCCGGAGCAGGAAAAGATCTTCGCGCTGTGCGACGGCGTCCTCACCGCGGACGAGATCGGCCACCGTACCGGCGTCGAGGGCACGGCCCGGATCCTGGAACGGATGTGCGACGACCGCTGGCTGACCTGGCGGCTGGAGGTGCCGGCCGGACCTCGTCCGGAAAGGGCGCTGCGAGCGCTGCTGGACCGGATCGGCGAGGACCGGTTGCGCCGCGAGTGCCTGGAAACGCTCAAGCTGCTGGAATCCCGGCTCGATGAAGTCCGTGCCGCGGCGGACGCCGATTCGCTGGGCACCACGTTGTCCGCGCTCGGCGACGACTTCACCGGTTTGACCGACGTTGCCTCCCTGCGGGAGAAGGGCGCGCGGGTCGCGCCGTGCCGGGCGGTGGCCTACGCCGACGCCCGCCGGGGAGACCGGGTCGTGCTCGGCACGCGGGTGGCCGAGGGACTCGCACCGCTGGAACTCTTCCTGACCAGCGCGAGATGGATGGCCACCGAACTGGCCCGGCGCACTTCGGATCGCGCCAAGGCCATCCTGGCCGGGCTCGGCCCCGGACCGGTCGACCTGGCCTCCTTCTGGTTCGCGTGCATGCCGTTGCTGCACGGGGACGCCCCGGCCGACGCCGCGGACATCCAAGCGGAGTTCCGGCGCCGGTGGTCCTCGCTCCTGCCGGCCGAGGGCAGCCGGACGACCCTGTCGGCCGATTCACTGCGGCCCCGGGTGGAAGAGCTGTTCCCGGTGCCGCCGGGCACTCCCGGTTGGGCGGCTTCGCGGTACGTCAGCCCGGACGTGCTGCTGCTGGCGGACGGCGAGGAAGCCGTCGCACGCGGGGACTTCCAGATCGTGCTGGGCGAGCTGCACACCGCGATCAACACGATGGGCGCGTCGGTGTTCCTGACCCAGCACCCCGACGTCGCCGAACTGCTGGACCTGACCACCGGCGACTTCCCTGGCCCGAGACTGCTTCCCTTGCTGGCCAAAGAGAATCACACCCGGTTGTCCGCCAGGACCCGCCAGTCGCTGGTGCGGGAACTGGACTATCAGGTCGCGCTGCTCGACCACACCGCCGACCCGGCGCGACCGCGGGTCGTGCTCAGCGCGGACGCGCTGGTCTCCGAACGCGCCGGACGGGTCATGGTCCGGTTGCCCGACGGCCGGGAGTTCGATGTCCTGGAGGTGTTCTCCCAGGCGCTGACCCGGCTGGTGATGGACGCGTTCCAGCCCGTCCCCGACCTGCCGCACACCCCGCGGATCACGGTGGACCGCCTGGTCGTCGCACGGGAGACCTGGCGGCCACGGGCGGATGAGCTCGCCTTCGCCCAGTCGAAGACCGAGTCCGAGCGGTTCCTCGGTGCGCGGGAATGGGCACGGCACAACCGGTTGCCCCGCTTCGTCTTCGCCGTTTCACCGACCGAGCCACGGCCGCTCTACGTCGACTTCGACAGTCCGGTCTACGTCCAGATCCTGGCGAAGGCCATCCGTCGACTGACCAGAAAGGACCCGGACGCGACCCTGGTCCTCACCGAAATGCTGCCCACCCCCGAACAGACCTGGCTGACGGACGGCCAGGGCGACACCTACACCGCCGAACTCCGCCTCGTCGCCGTGGATCAGCTGGCCTGAGCCGCAGTACCGGAGTGTGCCGTCGGAGCGCAACTCCGCGTCCAGGTCGTCGGTGGTCGGACCCCAGTAGCCGAAGTCCGGTGACCGGCCGGCCCGGTAACGGGCGGCGTCCAACCGCAGTGAGTGGACGAACTGCGGCACGTACGCCATGTTGTCGAACGGAGTCGCGATCGCACCGTCCAGCCACAACGTGCAGACACGCAACCGATCGCCGCCAGGGTCGGCCGGTCCGATCTCCAGTGCGATACGTGACCGGTCGCCGACCAGGATTTCCGTCACGCACCAACGAGAAACGTCGAAGTCGAGGGCCGCGGCAACCGCGTCCAGGGTCGCAGCGGTCGCGACCTCGTCGAGGGCGATCGGCTCAGGCAACCCGCCGAATCCCAGCTGTTCCAGGGTGGCGCGCAGATTCGGATAGTCGGGCACTCGATCGGGATAGGTCGTGTACACGCCGACATTGCGCAGGGACGGCACATGCGGTTTCTCCGGACCGGCCAGCCGGACGCCGGCCAGGAACACCCCCGCGGCCCGGTGATGAGGCGCGACATAGTCGGCAGGCCCCAGCTCCACCGCGAAACTCGCCCGGTCGCCGTAGACCCCTGCGACCGCGTGCCGAACGCACCGAGCACCTCATCGGCAACGGCACGCCAAGCAGCCGGATCGTCTCCGGCGATCTGCGCGGACCTGCCGTCGGCCGTGAGGTCGGGTGGTTGTCCGGCCAGTCCGAGCAGACTTTCGCCGCTGCGGTGACGCACCAGCGGATCCGGGTCCGACATTCCCCGGTGTAACGCGGCCAACGAACGCGGGATGATCGGCAACTCCCGCAGCGCTTCGGCCGCCGCCACCCGATCGTCCCGCTCGCCGAGGCTCTCCAGCATCGTGGCCACTTCGGACACGTACTCGTCGTCGCCGGTCGCCTCCCACAGCGCTCGCGCGATCCGTACCCGGGCCACTCCCCGAGCCGTGGGAAGAGCCGCCTGGAGGGAGGTGGTCCTGTCCAGGCGGAATTCGCTTGTGCCGTCCACTCGGTGAGGTTATTGAGGGGTAAGGCAAAGGTGTCCTGGTGGGGTGCCGGGTGATCAGCGGGGTGAAGGGTGCTTTCCGCTCGTGTGATGAGGGGAAAGTCCCCTTCGCCTCGGGTCTTGCGGTCCTCGTGGGTGGCGAAGTCCCGGAAGCGTTGCGAAAGCCACTTTCGCGACCTTCAGCGTTGCGAAAGTGGCTTTCGCAACACCCGAGGTCGACGTGAGGGCGAGCGACAGAGCACGCCACCTTTGCCTTACCCCCCAATAACCGTGGTGATCGGCGCCCGGCGTTGCGCGACACGTTCCCCAGCGATGGGTGGAAAGACTGCGTCGCCTTGGTCGGACGCCCTCAGCTCGTGCGGCTCGGTGCCGGCGGCTCGGGTAGCGCGGCGGTCATCGCGCCGTCCACGGTGACGGTCTCACCGGACACGAACCTGGCCCGATCGCCGAGGAGGAAGGCGATCACGCGCGCGACGTCCTCCGGCTCGGCGAGCTCGCCGAGAGGCTGTAGCCCGGTCAGCGCGTCGCGGGTGGCCGCGTCCTGCCAGCGATGCGCGTTACGCGGCACCTTGACGAACCCCGGCCGGACGACGTTGCACCGCAGCCCGCGCGGTCCGAGTTCCACGGCGGCGGCGCGGCCGAGCGCCTCCAGCGCGGCCTTGGCCATCGCGTACGGTGCCTGCCCGGCCCAGGCCAGGCCCGCATGGATCGAACTGACCAGCACCGCGGCGCACGGCCGTCCCCCGGCACGGCCGATCAGCTGCTGCAACGGCTCCAGCGCGGACACCGCACCGACGTCCAGCACCCTGCGCAGCGCGTCCGTCGTCTGTTCGGTGAAGGGGGCGCGATGCTCGCTCAGCAGGCAGTGCACCAAGCCGGTCACGCTGCCGAGGGTGTCGAACGCGGCACCGACCACGGCCGGATCGGTCGCGTCGCCCCGGATCCACGGCACATCGACGTGTTCCGGCGGTGGTGGCGCGATATCCACGGCCACCACCGGTCGCCCCTCCCCCAGCAGTTCGCTCACCACGGCCGACCCGATACCGCCCGCGCCGCCGAGCACCACCACCCCGCTCACGCGACCCATTCGGCCGTCCCCTTGGTGAAGAAGGCGCGCACGACGAGTCCCGCCGCGGCTGTGACCAGGGGGTTGCCTCGGGACCGTGGCCGGACCAGCGTGTGCGGCGGAGTCGTCTCGACGCGATCGCGTACCGCTTCGAGCCATCGGTCCGAGGGCGCGCCGCTACCGCCGAGGATGATCATGTCCGGCCGCATCAGGTCGAACACCGTGTCGGCCACCAGAGCCACCTGGGCGCTGCGCGCCTCGAGAAGCCCGCTCGCGACCGTGTCCGTGTCCGTGTCCGCCAGGCGGATCAGGTCCGTCAGCGAGCTCGCCGCGACTCCCGCGGACCGAGCCGCGGCGAGCAACGCCACGTCCGTCCCGCGTTCGCCGAAGCGCCCGTGACCACCATCGGTGAGGCCGGGCACCAGCAGGCGGCCGAAGCCGCCTTGGATGATGCCGTTCGAGCTCGTACCCCCTCCTCGGCTGAGGAACCCTGTCTCGGCGACGTTGCCGACGAAAAGGTACGACACGTTGTGGCGACCCAGTCCGGCGCCGAAGGTGAGCTCGGCGCCCAGCAGAGCGGACACGTTGCCGTCCACCACGACGTCGAGCCCGGTCCGCTCCCGCAACGGGCCGGACACCCGGACGTCGGTCCAGCCCAGCACGTCGTTGCGCACGACCCGACCGGTCTGACGGTCCACCTCACCGCCGGCGGTCACACCGATGCCCAGCACCGGGCCCGGCGCGGAACCCGCCATCTCCGCCGCCAGGTCCGCGGCGTGCCGCAGGGTGGCGACGCTGTCCGCCGGATCACGGTTCTCGGCGAGCGTCCGGACGCAGTGACCGGCCAGGTCGATCAGTCCGGCCGTGGTCCGTTCGAGACCGAGGTGCACGCCGACCGCGTACCGGCTGGACGAGTCCAGGTCCACCGGCACCCGGGGCCTGCCGACCCCGGTGGACTGCTCTGCGAGCTCACGGACGACGCCGGCGGACAGCAAGGGCTCGATGATCCTGCTGACGCTGCCGTGATTGAGGGACAGCTCCTTCGCGATGTCACCGCGCGCCAGCGGGCCGCGCTGGGCGAGCAGCTGAAGCACGGCGGCCGTGTTGGCCTGCCGGGCCTGACGCGGCCGGGTCCCGCTGAGACCTGGGTCGTTCATCTTCACACCGGCTTTCCGGACTCGACACCGTTGGTCTCTTCGAGCTCGACACCGGTGGTGGCCAGCCACGGCGACACCAGCACGATCACGGCGCTGACCAAGAACGCGCAGGCGTACCACGCGACGATCGTGATGCCGTACTTCTGCGCCAGCATGGGCGCCAAGAACACGTTGAGCGCGATCGCGAGCCGGGTCACGCACTGCGCGATCCCGGATCCGAGGCCACGCAGCGAGGTGGGGAAGGCTTCGGTGCTCCACACCCAGGACAACACGCCAGGGCCGAGCCAGGTCAGCATGGCGTACACGACCCAGAACGCGACCAGGCCGACGCCTGCCCGCTCGCCGGTGAACGCGATGCCCACCCCGGCGGCGAACACGCCGAGACACGTCCACACGCCCAACCGTCGTCGGTCTACCCGGTCGATGATCGCGGCGCCCGCCACGACGGCGACCAGGCCCACCACGAAACCCAGCAGGGAGAAGTACAGGGTGTTGGAGACCCCGATGCCGGTACTGCTGATGATCAGCGGTCCCGCGACCGTCGCGACCGCGCCACCGAAAGCCTGGATGGCGAAGAACGCCGTGACCGTCGCCAGCCGTCGCCACGCACCACCGGAAACCAGCCTCCGGTAACTGCGCTTCTCCGAAACCTCGCGCTTCGGCGGGTCCAGCCCGAGTGCGTCGTAGATCCGCTGTGCTTCCTCCCCGCGGCCGCGCGCGCTCAGCCACCGGGGTGACTCCGGCAGGAATTGCCTCGCCACCAGCACCGCGGCCGCGGGCAGCGCGGCCAGGCCGAACAGCCACCGCCAGGTCTCGTTTCCGAACAACGGCTGAAGCGCCAGCGCGAGCAGCACCGAGGTGACCGCGCCGGACAGCCACATCATGTTGGGCAAACTGCCCGCGATCCGGCCTCGCCGGGTTTTGGGCGCGATCTCGGTGAGGAACGCGTGCGAGGTCGGGATGTCCATCCCCACCGCGAGACCGAGCACGAATCTGGCCGCGACCAATTGCCACACGTCCTGGACGAACGCGGCGGCGAGGGACGCCACCACGAAGACCACCAGATTGATCATGAAGATCACCCGGCGGCCGAATCGGTCGGAGAGGTCACCGAAGACCACCAGACCGAGCGCCGTACCCACGAAGGCCGCCGCGGTCACCAGGCCGACCTGGAACGCGGTGAGATGGAACGACGGCTTGAGGAACAGGACGGCGGCGCCGATGACGAGCAGGTCGTAGCCGTCGATGAACTCGCCGAAGGCGACCAGCCTGCCGGTCCAGTTCCGTACGAACCGCGCCCGTCTCGGCGACATCGACTGAGGTCTCGCAATCCCCGACACCATCAGGTTTCCTCCCCACCGCGCTTTTTGTGCGACAAACACCAAACTACGGTTCACGCGGTGTTCCCGCCTGGATCCGACGCTGTCGGGGACGATCGGCCAACCGGAGCGGAACGATCAGGCAAGGGCCGCTGACCTGTCGATCCTTATTCCGGCACGTGTTCGGCGGCGATCCTGAGGAACCTGGCGATCGAGGGCGACCGGCTCCCCGAGCGCCAGAGCGCCAAGGTCCGATACGGCGTCGCATCGCCGACCGGCCGGTAGACGACGTCCGGGCGGACGTTCACGGCGGCCAGCGAGGCGGGCACCAGTGCCACGGCCTGTCCGAGGGAGACGACCTCCAGCAGCTGGGCGGTGTCGCGGACGACCGGGCCGTCGGACCGGCGATCGGGATGGCCCAGCCAGTGGCCGCTGTCGACGATCCGCGAATCCGCCCAGCGCGGAGCGGGCTCGGTGATCAGATCGGCGACGCCGAGCACGTCGCGACCGGCGAGCTCGTGATCGACGGCGAGCGCGGCGACGCGCGGTTCGGTCGCCAGGAGTTCGGTTTCGAGGCCGTCACCGTCCACGCAGGCGGCGATCGCCAGATCTGCCCGTCCGTCGCGGACCAGCTGGGCCTGTTCACCGAACCCGCTCACCACCACGCGGATCTCCGTCGCGGCCGGATCCTCCTGGAAACGTTCGCGGACGCGGTGCAGCAGCCGGGTGGCCACTCCGGGCTTGGCTGTCACCACCAGCGCGTTCCCGGCCCGCCTCGTCCGGCGAACGGCGACGTCCAAGGCAGCGAGGACCTTGGCCGACTCGGCGAAAAGGGTCTCCCCGGCGGGGGTCAGCGCCAGCCGCCGCCCGCCGCGGTCGAACAGTTCCGCGCCGATCCGGCGTTCGAGCCCGCGGATGGCCCGCGAAAGCGGGGGTTGCGCGATGCCGAGACGCCGGGCCGCGCGGGTGATGTTCAGGTCTTCGGCGACGGCGCGGAAATAGCGCAGCTCGCGGATCTCCGGATCCGGCATACCGCCAGGGTAGGGCGCGCACACCGGATCGGTGCTTCTGTTCGGGCACGAGGTCGGCTGGGGTGGGGGAATGCATCCCCACGAAGTCGCGCTCGTCACCGGCGGCGGCAAAGGCATCGGCCAGGAGATCGTCCGGCAGCTGGCCGCGCGCGGGCTCACCGTCTACCTCGGCGCGCGGGATCCGGGACAGAACGGCGCGGCCGGACCGGGCATCCGGACCGTCCCGCTCGACGTCACCGACGAAGCGTCTGTAGCGGCGGCGGTGGGGAAAATCGAGGCCGAGACCGGCAGACTCGACGTCCTGGTCAACAACGCCGGCATCACCAGCGAATGGGGTCTCCGCACCACCGACTTCACGGCCGCACACCTGCGCGAAGTGTACGAGGTCAACGTTTTCGGTGTCGTCACGATGATCTCGGCCTGCCTGCCCTTGCTGCGCCGCTCCCCCAACCCGCGTGTGGTCAACCTGTCGAGCGGCCTCGCGTCCCTCACCCTGCTGAGCGATCCGAAGATTCCGCTGCCTACCGAAGGATTCCTCGCCTACAGCTCGTCCAAAGCCGCGCTCAACGCCTTGACCCTGCTCTACGCCGAAACCCTCCGCGCCGACGGCGTCAAGGTGAACGCCGCCAGCCCCGGCATGGTGCCGACGGACCAGAACGCCGGGGCGCCGTTCCCCCGCGGGCACCGCACCACGGCCGAGGGCGCGGCCGTTCCCGTCCTCCTCGCGACGATCCCCGTGGACGGCCCCTCCGGCGTCTTCCGCGGCCCGGATTCACTCGATGAAGTCATCCCCTGGTAAGGGGCAGTGTCGGCACCAGGGTGAAACAACCGAAGGAAGCGATTGCCCGGCGCCCGATCCGGGTACCAGGAAGATCATGTGGATGGTGATGGTGATCCCGCTGCTGGTCATGTCGTTCGCGCTGCTGATGGAGCGTGTCGAAGCGAAAGTGCCCGAACGGGATCCGAGTCGCGCCCCCGAACCCATCTGACTCACCGGGCGTGCGGGGTCCGGCCCGACCACGCACGCCCGGATGGTCAACAGTGGCTGGTCATCCGCATGCTGTTGATCCGGTCGTACAGCCGGGCGTCGAAGGAGCCGGCGTCGAACCACCAGTGCCACTGGTTCTTGACCGTGCCCTTGACGAACTTCGGATCACCGCCGTGGTGAATGGGTCCCAACACGACACCGGCGCTGTCCAGCAGGTTCACCCACATCAGCCAGGCATCGTTGCTGTCGCTGCTGACGATCTTCGCCTCGAACGAAGCACTGCCGTTCGGAAACAGCGTCCATTTCGCGCCGTCCATCGTGCAGTCCCCCGCTCTGATGGGGCCCCAGGTGAACCAGCACGAGCCCGACCCGGTGCACGTGGCCTGCGCGGTGGTGGACGACGCGGTCCCGGCCGACGCGGGTGCGGCGAAGACACTGCCGATCCCGAGTACGAGAATTGTCAAAATGGTCGCCATCCGGCGCGTTTTCGTCATCATGGTGTCTCTCTCCGGTGGTGGTCGAATTCCTGCCGATCGTGAAAGACCGGAAGTCGAAACTAACTTTCCGGAGGTGACGGAACCGATCACTTAGGTGCGGTCGCGGGGGCCGCCGTTGGTGCGGACCACGTCGACTGGCAGGAACGCCGGGCCGTCCTCTCCTCTGGCCAAGTAGAGCGGACCGCTATTTACCTACCTGCGCCTGAAACTGAGCGAGAGTGGTGGTTCCGTGGCTGTCAGGGCGCGACGATGGAGGAATTGGGACGTTGAACGTCCCAATTCCTCCATCGTCGCCAGGGATGCCCGGTCTTGGACCTTGATCAACGGCCGGAATCTTCCCCCGTCAACCACACCGGCTTCACTCGACCGCTAATCACACCAGTAGGTAGGTAAACCCGATCCGACTGGCTTCAGGGCGTGTCGTCGGACGCCGGGCCGTGTTCCAAGCGCTGGTTGGCGTCACCCGTCGCCTCGGTGATCCTCGACAGGAACTTGGTGACGACACGGAGTTCCTCGGGATCGGCGGTGCGGACCGCGGCAGCGATCTCGGCCCCGGCGAAGACGAGGAACCGGCGGGCGTGCTCTCGCGCGGCGGGGGTCGGGCGCAGGGTGACGCGGCGACGGTCGCTGCTCTCGCGGCTGCGCTGGACGTGACCGGCGTCCTCGAGCCGGTTCAGCAGAATCGTGGTGGCCCCGGTGGTCATGGCGATCTGCCGGGACAGCTCCGCCGGCGAGAGCGGCGTCCCCGCTTCGGCGGCCCACGTGATCTGGCCCAGGGCATTGGCATCCGAGACAGGCAGCCGCATCCAGCCTGCCAGATGCCGATGCAGCTCACCGAAGCCGACAGCCCATTCCCGAAGCCGCTGCATCACCTCGATCTGGATCGGCGTCCAGCTCTCGGTCAACGGGTCGACATCGGCCATGCGGTCTCCTTTGCACCATAGTAGCTTTGCAGTAAAGCTACTATGGCCTCGACGACAGGGGAACTCGAATGAACACTCGACACGCCGTGGTGTCCGGCGCGAGCATCGCCGGGCTCTCGACCGCCTTCTGGCTGCGCCGCTCCGGCTGGGAGGTGACCGTGCTGGAACGGGCGACGGCGTTTCGCGACGGTGGACAGAACGTCGACGTCCGCGGCGTCGGCCGCGAAGTACTCGCGAAGATGGGCCTGACAGAAGCGGTGAGAGCGCAGAACACGACAGAGACCGGCACTGTCTTCGTGGACGCCTCAGGCGAAGTGCTCGTGGAACTGCCCTCCGACGTCCCGGACGGCGCGACCGCCGAACTCGAGATCCTGCGCGGCGACCTCGCCCGGACGATCCTGCGGCACCTGCCCGAGGGGGTCGAGATCATTTACGGCGACACCGTCGCCGCGGTCCAGGAAGAGGCCGACCGGGTCACCGTGACCACGAACACCGGCCGGGTCCTGCGCGCCGACCTGCTGGTCATCGCCGAAGGGGTCCGCTCCACCACTCGGGAACTGCTCTTCGAGGACCAGGTCGACAGCCGCGCGCTGGGCATCACCATGGTCTTCGGCACCATCCCGCGCACCACCGACGACGACAGCCGATGGCGCTGGTACACCACGGTCGGCGGACGGCAGGTCCACTTGCGCCCGGACCAGCATGGCACCACGCGCGCCATCCTCGCCTGCACCGAGGCCGAAGACCCGACCCGGCTCGACCGTACCGAGGCACTGGCCCGGATCCGCGACCGCTTCTCCGGCGTGGGCTGGGAAGCACCCCGGATCCTGGACGGATTCGACGGCTCCGACGACGTCTATCTCGACCACCTCACCCAGATCCGCATGCCCGTCTGGCACCGCGGGCGGGTGTGCCTGGCGGGCGACGCCGCGTGGTGCGTGACCCCGATGGGTGGCGGCGGCGCCTCGCTCGCGCTCGTCAGCGGCTACGTCCTCGCCGCGTGCCTGTCCGGCACCGGCTCGCTCACGACCGGACTCGCGGCTTACGAGGCCTGGATGCGGCCACTCGTCGACGACGTCCAGCAACTCCCCCGCTGGATCAAACCGTTCGCCTTTCCCCGGACCCGGCTCGGTCTGGCGCTGCGCAGGATGGCCGACAAAGTGCTCATGTCACCGGTACTGGCACCCTTGACGGCGAGGTTCACCAGGATCGCTCAGACCGACCGCGAGTTGCCGCCTCTCGCGGCAACGGCGAGGTGACGATTCGCCGAACGCCCTCCGTCAAGGTCAGATGACGCAGACGATCCCCGCGGCGTGAGCGATCGTTCGAGACGATATTCACCGATCCTGAGGACTTTTGGGGGACACGTGATACGTCGACTTCGCTTCGCCGTTATTCCTGCGATCGCCGTCCTGTTCGCCGGGGCCGCGCCCGCCTCCGGCTACGCGGCAGCGCCGAGCGCGTCGAGAGCGAGCACCCCGGCGAAGCTGTGCGCCGAGGCACTCGCGACCACCACGGACGCGGACGGCGACCGGCACCATTCCTTCCGGATGCCCAACGGGCTGCTGGTGGACCAGGTCGTACCGGGTCCGACGTTCGACCCGGCGACCGCGTCCGCCGCCCGATTGGCGAAGGTCGGATTGCCTGCGCGACCGGAATCCGATGCCGTCGCGCCCGGTGAGCTCACACGCGCGGACTGGGAGAAGGTGGCGGGCGGGCTCGATCGCGCGACGCCGAAACCGCCCTGTGTCAAGCCGGGTGTACACGCCGCGACTCACACCACCAACTACAGCGGCTACCGCGCGACAGCCGCGTCGGGCCGGACATACGCGGGGGCGCACAGCTCCATCACCGCACCCGACTACTACACGTCGACGTGCTCGGAAGAGAGCATGACGCAGTGGGTGGGCGTTTCCAACGACACCGTCCTGGTGCAAGCCGGCGTCTACGTCACCCAGGCCACCGGAACCGTGGAATCGGGTGGCTTCATCGAATTCGTCGACGGAGCTTGGAACACCGGGGGCATAGTCGACGTCGGTGTACCTTACGTCGCAGGACATCGCTACTACCTCGATGTGCATTACGCGGACCGCTACAACTGGTCGTTGACCGTCTCGGACCTCGACAACGGCCGGAACTTCTCGGGTTTCTGGACCCATCCCAGCGGCGGCGGCACAGAGTACCTTCAGCCGTTCGCGTACTTCGTGTCCGAGCGACTCACTTACGTCAGCGGCAATCGGGAGTTGCTGACCCAGTACATGAACCACTCGGACGTCCGCTTCCGCGCGGCGACCGCCAAGATCCATGACGCCGAAGACGCGAGGCTGTCCGTCCAGCGACCGGATCAGCAGATCATGCTCTCACCGGGGATCGGCAACCAGCGGTTGTCCAACCCGGACCCGCTCGAGGTGAGCGCCAGTAACTTCACCGAGCACTGGGCTCGATGCGGCGTGGTCGAAAGCCCGCGGGGATGACCTAGCCGTCGTCGAAAGGCCGGTCAGCGGCCGGGCTCTCTTCCGAGCGCCCGGCCGCGCATAGCGACCTGGGACAGCTCGCGGTAGGAATCTGCTCCACCGGGCTGAGTAGTTCTACTCGTGCGGGGTGACGGAAACCTCCGGCACGATCAGTGGTGTCCGCCTACTGGGGGCGGCGTTCACCCGAGGAGAATCATGAAGCTCCGTCATGCCTTCACCACGCTCGCCGTCGCCGTAGGTCTGACGGGCGTGTTCGCGCCTGTCGCAGCCGCCGACGAGCCGATCGCGAGTATCGACTTCGCCGCCGAACAGGGCGCCTTCCCGGTCGATGGGAAAAGCGGGTACTGGGTCGCCTCGCCCGAGCACGAGGTGGTGATCCGCGAGGTCGGTGACATCCTGCGCGTGGACGCCGATGGCGACAACGGCTCGTACTACTTCCGGCTCGACTTCAGTGCCTCGACCGGCCCGCTGCAAGTCGGCTCGTACGAGCACGCAGGGGGCGCCCGCATCCTCGCGATCGCCACCGGTCTGGGCTGCTCGGACGACTATTCGACGTTCACGATCAGCCGCATCGAACGTGGCGCCGAAGGACTCACCGCCCTCGACGCGACCTTCGAACAGCGCTGCGCCAGTCCCACCGCACCGGCGCTGCGTGGCGAGGTCCACTACCGGCGTTGAGATCACGCGGGAATCCCTGGTTGAGCGGTACCCGCTCAACCAGGGATTCGGCGATGGAAGACGACCGCAGACGGCGTAGAAGAACGCGCTGAACGGATCATCCGGTATCGGGCGATCTGCTCTGTTCGAGTGGTTGTGATTTCCGGTAATGCGAGTGGTGATCACCGAACGCTAGCGTCGCTGCTAGGCGGCGGCCCGCCGCTTGGGGAAAGCCATCGGGCTTTAAGGGGAGATTTTCTTATCATGCAGAGGAAATTGTCACGGCCCTCGATGAGAATCCGGCTTGTCGCCGCACTCACCACAGCAGGACTGATCGCCACCACAGGCACCGCTCTCGCCGACACCAGCGCCGACCGCAAGATCGTGCAGGAGGCGCTGGACCAGATCACCACGAGCGGAGGATCGCTCGGCGCGCAAGTCAGGGTGACCGATGGCCACCAACGCTTCACCGCGCGCTCCGGCAAGGCCGAACTGGGTTCGAACCGCCGGGTCCCGGAGAACGGCCGGTTCCGCGTCGGCAGCATCACCAAGACGTTCGTCTCGACGGTGCTGCTGCAACTCCAGGGCGAAGGCAAGTTCGACCTGGACGCGCCGGTCGTCCGCTACCTGCCCGGTCTGATCGACGGCCGCATCACGGTGCGCCAGGTCATGCAGCACACCAGCGGCCTCTACGACTACACCAAGGCGTTGCCGCTCGACCCGGACGAGTTCGAGCAGATCCGCTACAAGCACTGGACGCCGCAGGAAATGCTGAAGATCTCCACCGGCAAGCCGCTCGACTTCGACCCCGGCACCCGATGGAGCTACTCCAACACCAACTACGTGGTCGCGGGTCTGCTGGTGGAGAAACTGACCGGCAGGCCGTACGAGAAGGCGGTCCAGCAGCGGATCCTGAAGCCGTTGCACCTCGACGACACCGAGGTTCCCGGCGACGACGTCGACATCCACGGCCCGCACGCCCACGGCTACGTGACCGTGGCAGGCAAGCCGAACGACATCACCCGCCTCAACCCGTCGGTCGCGTGGGCGGCCGGCGAGATCATCTCCACAACCCGTGACCTGGACACGTTCGGCGTGGCGCTGGCCAGTGGCAGGTTGCTCAAGCCCGCGCAGCAGCAGGAGATCGCCAAGACCACCGCGGTCAGCCCGGAGTACGGCCTCGGCCTCCAGGTGCAGACCCTGCCGTGCGGCACCAAGGTATGGGGCCACGGTGGCGGCATCCCCGGGTACTCGTCGCAGCTGCTGACCACGCCGGACACCCACAAACGGCTGGAACTCTCGATCACGAGCGCGCCGGCCGGAGGCGACCCCAATCCGGCGTTCGTCAAGCTGCTCAACGAAGTCTTCTGCTGACGTCGTCCGGAGGTGAACCACCTGGCGCCCCAGCCAGGTGGTTCACCCGACAGCGCCGTAGTTGGAGGTCAGGCTCGCGGCGTACTCGTCCGGGACGATCCGACCGGCGAACGTCGGTGGAAGATACGACCGCAAGGCTCCCCGCGTTTCCAGGAAAGGTCCGAACCGGTCGCGCCATTCGTCCCGCGCAGCATCGCTCGGAAATCCCCGGAATACCGCTATTTCGGGATCCCGTTCACCCCAGCATCCCCATTTTCCGGAACGTCCGGTCACCGCGACGACCTTCGCGGCGATCGCGATCGATCCCAGCGCGTCGCCGTCCGGCTCGAAACCGATAGAGGCCCAGTAGTCGTCCTCGCTCGCCTCGACCGGCAACGAGACCGCCGTGCACTCCGTTAGCTCATCACCATCGGGAAGCACCAGAAGGTCGACATGGTCATCGTCGTGCCACCGGGCCATAGCGCTGAGGGCAGGCCAGAAGTCAGGCGTCAGAACCGCGTCGAATTCGCAGAACAGTGATTCTCCGACGTCATTTCGAAAGACCTGTCCGGGAAATCTGGCGTCCAGATCGAAGGTCGCCGAGACGCGATATCCGATATTCTGGGATTCGGTTCGCCCGCTCATCGCATTGTCTGTCCTGTCATCAGCAGCCGATCGTACATCCGCGATGCTAGTGACCTCCCGCATGGGAATATCGAGGGGTGAGGCGGGTGAGAGGTCAGCCGGTCATGCGTTCGCCGAGCCGGCGCGCGAGTCGGCCAGGTCGTCGTCAGGAACGTCCAGGTGGCCGCGCGGGGTCGAGGCGGAACGAGGGTCAGACGGTGGGCGCGGCGCCCGCCGTCGTCGCCCCGGTGCGGATGGTGTGACTCTCGGGCGCGGCGTTGACCGCGCCGAGGTTCCACGGCAGCGTGATCCGCGGGTCACTGGTGTCACCGCGCGGACTGGTTTCCTGGGGCGCGGTGACCGTGATGGCCAGCGGTGTCTCCTGGCCTCCGGTCGAGCCGATCGCGCTCCAGTGCAACGGAATGTAAGCCGAGGAACCGTCACTGATCTCGACCGACGGAGCGTCCGGCGCGGCGTCGGAGGACAACACCACGTCGCGGGCCCCGACGAGGTCGAGAGGCAGCGAGCCGGGCAGTGTGCAGGTCTCGCCCGGCTTCGCGGTGAACTCGATTGCCGCGTCCCGGCCGCCGGCACCCGCCCCGCCGTACACCAGCCGGCTGGTGATCTGACCCGACGTGCAGTGGAAGTCCGTGGGCATCGCGCCCGCGGTACCGGCGGTCAGCGCCGTGGCCCCGGCTGCCGCTCCGGCGACGAACAGGACCGTCATGCCGCGGCGGATATTCGTGCGAGTGGTCATCGGTCTTCCCCTTCTGCCACACCCGGGCGGACGTTCCGATCCCGGCGGCGATCCGTGACATCGTGCCGACCTCGATCGCTCTCGCCACCGAAATTGCCCACCTCACGACCGGGACATGCGCCGAGGTGAGATTGATCAAGAAGAAGCAACCTCGACGGAGCTCATACGTCGTAACGATGACGGGCGCGAAAAACCATCGCGGGTGGCCTGGCGGGAGGTGACGGCTTCGACCGCACCGTCCTCACACCGAATCGAGGTGTTCCAGAAGCAACCTCGTGGTGGCCTCGGCGGCTTCCTCGGGGATGTTGTGCCCGATCCCTTCGAGGATTTCCAGCCGGTATCGCCCGGAAACCCAGTTCTTCGTCGCTTGGATACCCGAAGGTGCGACCATGGGGTCCTTCGTGCTCGCCAGAAACAATGTCGGCACCCCGACCCGCTGCCCGTAGCCTTCGAAATCGTTGGCCCGGTACCAGTTCAGAGCGGCGGTCAAGGCACCTGGCTGGGAAAGCCGCCGGAAGTATTCCGCGCACTTTTCCGGTGCGACGCCCGGCAGCTTCGGCGGCCCCGACGCGAGAATCCAGTCCTCCGGTATCGGAGCCGGTTGCCGGAAGCGATCCATGTACTCGGATGCCTTCCGCTGGGCGGGATCGGTTCGCAGCGCCTCGGCGAAAGCGCCGAGATGCGGTACGGAAACGGCGGTCAACGACCGCACCCGGCGTGCGTATCTCGCCGCGGCGACCCACGCGACCGCGGCACCCCAGTCGTGTCCGACCAGATCGAATCTGCGCCAGCCCAGTGCGTCGGCCATCGCGCGGACGTCCCCGACGGCATGGTCCAAGCGATAGTTCTCGATCCCGGCGGGGCGCACGCCCGGTGAGTAACCCCGCTGGTCTGGCGCCACCGCCCGGTAACCGGCAGCGGCGAGCGCGCGCAACTGATGCTCCCACTCGATGCCGAATTCAGGGAAGCCATGCAACAAAAGCACTTTCCGGCCATGCCTCGGCCCCGAGGCGACAGCGTCGAAGGTGCCGGCGGGAGTGGGAATCCGCAGCGGCGTGATCCGCGGCGACTCGGCCGCGGACGCGGTGCCCCCGATACCGACGGACGCCACACCGGCGGCGGCCACGGCGCTCATCTTCATAAATTCACGGCGAGAGGGAGGAATCGGCATTCGGCCAGCCTGGCGGCCCGCCGAGAGGAAGACCATCGGGGATTCCCCCGTCGTTCCGCTGGGGCAGGCCCTACCACCGTGGGCATTTCTCACGTGCCGCCGCGACTTTTTCCCGTGTTGACTTCCCTCCCGAACGAGGCCGGGGGACCTGGTCATCGAATCGGCGAGATCGGAGACGACCGGCGTGACTCGTACCGGTGTGAAAGCCGCCGCCCTCGGCGGGGGTCTGCCGCGGCCGGCACGCTCGGCCGGTGTTCGAACGTCGGCAGGAGCGGCCTTGCTCTTGCTCACCGCCGCGTGCAGCAGCACCCCCGCCGCTCCCCCGCCCGCAACTCCGTCGCCGTCGACGTCGAGTGCGGCACCCACGAGCACGACACCGACGGTCGACCTCTCGTCGCTGCGCCACGGCACGATCCCGGCGAAGTACCCCGAGCCGGACCTGAGTGGGCTGCCGCCCAAACCCGCGGACTCCGCGCCCCTGCGAGAGCGGATCGCCTGGGAAGCACTCGAAAAAGTGACCCGCTTCGCCAACCGCGTCGACCCAGGCGCGCGCTCGTCCTGCCCGGCGCTCAACCCCGGCCGCACCACCACGCTGACCTGCACGGTCACCTACCTCGGCGAAAAGTACGATTACGTCCTGCGCGACATCAAGTTCCAAGGCACCGGGATATCCGACGGCCGCAACGAACAGGGCACCCTCTCCTACAAGGCGGACCTCACCGCCGGACCGATCATCCGCGACCATGTCGAGTCGGTGCTGCGGCATCAGAACAGCACCGAGTACGACGCCTGCGACATGCCCGAGCACGTGCGCTTGGCCTTCGACTCCACTCGGCGACGGCCGTCCGGGTCGTCGATCGTCGGCCAGTGGATCCATGTGCCCGGTATTTCCTGCCGCTACCTCGACCCCACGACCCGGGCAGTCAGCACCCTCCCCCTGGAACTCTACGAATCAGGCGCCCCCATCCACCCCTCATCGCGGATCGGCGGCTGAAGCGGCTACCTCCTCGATGCCGCGACCAGCCGGTCGGTGCGGCTGAGCCGGACTCCGGCGGAGGATTCGAACTGCCGGAGACCGGTTTGGATCTCACCGCGCAGCAGGTCGACGACGTGCTGATCCACACCGTTGAGACGACGCTTATTGAGGGGTAGGGCAAAGGTGTCCTGTCGGGTGTCAGGTCCGTGAAGGCCTCCTTGAGGGATTCTGGGTCCTTCAAGGAGGCCTTCACGGACCGGCGCTCGAGGGTGACGACCGGGGTGAAGGGGACTTTCCCCGCGTCGCATGAGGGGAAAGTCCCCTTCACCTCGGGGCGTGCGGTCGTCGTGGGTGACGGAGGCCCGGAGGTGTCACGAAAGCCACTTTCAGGACACCTGATGTCTCGAAGGTGGCTTTCGCGACACCCGAGGCCGACGTGCGGGCGAGCGACACAACACGCCACATTTGCCTCACCCCTCAACAGTTCGTCGAAACCCGAGTCGCTGCCTGGATCCGGTCCCTGAGTGCAGATGAAGACCAGCCGCCCGCCGGGCCGGAGACTCCGGGCGATGTTGCCGAAGCCTGCGGCGAGATCCGCGAAGAGCATGAGCGCGGATCGGCTGACCGCCACGTCGAAACCGGCCTCGGGAACAGGTGCACCTGGGCGTCTGCGCCCCGCGCCGATCGCGGCCGCGGCGAACAACGCCTCGTTGAACCCTTCCGCCATCGCGTTGTACCGATCGGCGTACCGAGCCCAGATCTCGCCTTCCCAGCCGTTCCAAGACATCCGGCCCCCTCCGTTCCGCCCCTGGTCCCGTCACCCGTATCGGTGATTCTCACCGACTCACCATTCGTGGCGAGTGGATCACCGTTTCGTGTGACCCTCCCGCCCAGTTGCCGTAGCGGAGGCTCGGCGTCCACATCGGCTCACCTCGAGCTCACTACCCACAGTGTCACCACCCAAGAAATGCACCCCTCGCGCAAAACACGAAAGACTTACGTGTTTATCGTGGGAAGATTCACGCCCAGCCATCGGCGCGGGAAATCGTTTTTTGACAGGCTGCCAACCTGGTGAAAATCTCCGATCGCTCCTCGCGAGAGCAACAACCGAACACGAAATCCGAACAAGGAGCCCCTCAATGCAGATGTTCACCCAGCACGTGCACCACGGCCACGACCTGATCTCGGGTCTGCTCGCGCACCTGGCTCACGTGCTCGGCTGGCTGGTCTGACGCTCTAGGCACAGGGTTTGACGGGGGCCGGTCTGTTGGCGCGGGTCGGCCCCTCCGTGTTTGCGACCCGGTAGAGGGACACGGTCGTGTCCCTCTACCGGGTTCCGGTATTCCGGGCCGGATTCACCCTACGGAAGCGTGAACCCCAGTTCCCTGCCTCGCGTCACGAGTTCTTCCCGGGCCGCCGGATGCGCGACGTGGTCGACGATCTGCCGCGCCTGCTCGCTCGCGTCGTTGCCCCAGATGGTCGCGACACCGTGTTCACTGACCAGGAAACTGTGCTGGAACGACGTCACCGGCCCGGCCAGCCGAGGCACCACCGTCGAAACGTCGGCTTTCGGATGCCAGGACGGCAGCGCGATGATCGCCCGTCCACCGGGTGAATGCAGCGCCCCGACCACGAAGTCGGTCTGGCCACCGAATCCCGAATAGATCGCCCCTCGGACACGGCTCGCGTTGGCCTGCGCGAACAGGTCCACTTCGAGGGCGCTGTTCACCGAGACCAGACCGCGCTGCCGGGCGATCACGGCCGGGTCGTTCGTCTTTTCCGTGCGCAGCAGGCGAATCCGCGGATTGCGGTCGAGCCAGCGGTACAGCTCGGCACTGCCGAACACGAACGACGCCGTCACCGGTTCCGCCGGATCGAGGGCTCCGGCGCGGTCCAGCGCCAGCACGCCGTCGCTGAACATCTCCGACCAGATCGCGAGTCCACGCCGTCCGGTCACCGCCGCCAGGGTCGCGTCCGGGATCCCGCCGATCCCCAGTTGCAGGGTCGCGCCGTCCGCGACCAACCCGGCCACCCGCTCGCCGATGGTCCGCGCCGTGTCGCCCACCGGCCGCGGGACCGGCGACAGGAGCGGCTCGGTCACTTCGATCGCGTAGTCGATCTCGTCGACAGGCAGCACGCCGTCGCCGTAGGTGAACGGCATCTCGGGGTTGATCTGCGCGACGACCAGTCCCCCGCGAGCCCGCACCGCCTCGACGGCCGCGGGCAGGATGTTCACCTCCGTGCCCAGCGACACCACGCCGTCGACCGGAACAGAGGTGTGCAGCAGGACGACGTCCGGCGGCAGCGAGTTCTTGAGCAGCTGCGGCACCAGCGACAGCCGGGACGGGAAGTACCGCAGCCCGGGGCGTCCGCGCATTCCCGCGCCCACGAACGGCGTCTCCAGCAGCACACCGGGGCGGTCCGGCATCCCGGCCTGCGCGTTCAACGCGAACAACCGGTACTCGGCCAGCGCGGCGTCCAGCACCTTCAGTGCAGCCATGGGTGTGGCGAAATTCCCGCTCACCACCACCCGCGGCCGCGACGCGGGAATGCCCGCCAGGACGGAACCGAGCTGACTTTCCGACAACACGCGCATGAGCCGATCATGCCCGAGGAACCGCGCGACGGCTCCGGATGTTGTCCCAGCCCACAGGCACTCATCCGAGAAAGGCGTCCAATTCGGACCTGGTGGGCGAAGTGGCCGGACCGTGCCTGGTGACCGCGATCGCGGCGGCGGCGTTCGCCCGGCGCGCGGCTTCGAGCAGTCCGGTCCCGGCCATCAATTCAGCGGCCAGCACCCCGCAATGCGCGTCTCCCGCCCCGTTCGTGTCCACGGTGGTCACCGGGAACCCGGGCACGGTGACGTTGTGGCCACCGTGGACGACCCGGCATCCGGCGGATCCCTCCCGCACGATGAGCACCTCGACGTCCGAGGTCTCCACGATCTTCGCTTCCGTGGCGCTACAGCTCAGGATGTCCACGTGCGCCAGCACCGCCGCCAGCTCGGCGGCGGGGATCTTCCCGGCGAGCGGTCCGGGATCGAACAGCACGGTGGCCTCGCCCGTGCGCGGCAGCCATTCGAGGAGCGCTTTCGCGTTCGTCTCGTGCAACAGGCTGTACCCGGTGACGTAGACGACGTCCTGGCCCGTCGGCGTGATGGCGTCGAGCAGGCCGGGCGGCATCCGGCCTTCGGCGCCGGGTCCGGTGACGAACGTGCGCTCGCCGTCGTCCCGCACCATCGCCACGACGATCCCGGTGCCACCCTCGGCGGACGGCGCGTGCGCGAGCGTGATGCCTTCGGCGGTCATCGCCGCCCGGACGAGGTCGGCGAAGCCACCGGTGCCGTGCAGGCCGGCGTAGAGGACGTTCGCGCCCGCTCTGGCGGCCGCCGCCATCACGTTGAACCCTCCGCCCGGCAGGAAGTCCATCGAGGACGCCATGACGTCGCCGCCGGGCACCGGCAGTTCCGGAACCCGCATGACCAGGTCCAGCACCACCTGTCCGGTGTGAATCAACCGCCCGGTCACCGCACGCCCACCCACTGGCCGCCGCCCCAGCCGAGCCAGCGTCGTCCATTGTGGACCGTTCCGTCGGTGTCGAACCGATATCCCGCGACGACGGCGGCGAGCCCGTCCACGGCCGGGCCGAGATCGGTTCCCGCCAGCTGCGGGCGCAGTTCCTCGACGACGCTCCACTGCTTCTCCGTGTCACAGAAGCTGAGGAAGAAGATCCCCTGCCGCCACGCGTACGCCGCGTTCTTGACCGCCGTCAACGCGGCGTGCCGATCGGTGGCCGGCACGGCGGCACGGCGCAGTGCCCAGCCGAGCGACCGCGCGGCGAGGCCGGGCGCGAGCACCATCAGCGGATCCCACAGTTCCAGCCCGTCGGCCAGCACGGCCAGGTTGTGCGTGGTGACGATCTGTCCCTGCTCCAGGACGGTGCCGTTCGCGGCCACGCCGGACACGCGGCCGCGATGTGCCTCCGCCGCCCTTTCCTTGCACACCTTCGCGAAATCGGCCGCGGTCTTGCGGCCCCATCGGGTCGTGGTCTCTTCGGACCAGGCCTCGGGCAGGTCGTAGTACCGCGCGTACAGTGAGCCCGCCATGACCCGGCTCGCGATCACCGCGGCGTCGCGGAACTTCGTGGTGAAGGCACCCATGAAGATGTCCGCCGCGACTTCCTCGACCAACGGCATCCGCAAGCCGGCCTGCTTGGCGAGCGCGCCGAATTCGCTCACCAGCGGGTTCGGCAGGATCGCATGCGGGAACGCGGTCAGCGCGAGCATCGTGGTCCGGGCGAGGGTCTCCCGCGCGGCCTCGGCGGTGTCACGCCGGTGTGCCCGCAGCGGCTCCAGCGCGGCCACCCACGGCAACTCGGTGAAGCCGACCTGGGTCGCGAGATCCAGCAGCAACAGACCGCGGCGGCGCCGGAAGGCGGCGTACGTCCGGGCGTACAACGCCGACAGCGCCGGATCTTCGATGTTCGCGGCGAGCAAGGACGCGGTGATCTGCGGCAGCACGGTGGCGAGCACCTCGCCGGAGGTGATCACGTCCCGCGCGACCAGCTCCTCGACTGGGGCTTCCCACGCCCTGGTCACTTTCACGACGACGCCGTCCGGAACACTCCAGCCGTCGACGTCCTCGGTGATCGGTTCGACCGACGGGACACCGCCATCGTCGGGGTAGGCGTCGAGACGGACGGCGACCGCTTCCGCGAGCTCGGCCCGGGTCGGCCGTTCCACCACGGACAGCTCCGCCTCCCGCAACGTCTTCCGCCGCTCGGAACCGGGCGCGCCGTGCTTGCCGATGGTGTTGGCGAGCGCGCGGCGCACCCAGCCGACGTCCCGCGCGGTCAGCGAACGGCTGTCCGTCTCGCACGCGGCCAACGCCGTCCGCAGCCTGGCGAAGTTCGCGCGGGGATGTGCCGTCACGCCTTCGGTTTCGGCGAGCAACGCCGTCCGGCGCGCACTCCAATCCGCGGGCCAGACACGGCACGGCCAGCCGCCTGTGACGGTGCCGCCCTCGCGCAGCGTGGGCAGTTCACCTTCCACGGTTTCGCACCAGAGCTCGACGAGCCGGTCGTACAGCGGCCGCTCCCGCAGCCTGGTGCGCATCGTGTCGATCGCGGACGGTGTCGTGATCGCGCGCAAGGAGGTCTTGACCTGCTCGACGGACTGGAGCTTGACGACGGAACCGGCGGGAACGGACGGATCGCCGAAGACCGGCGTCAACCGCAGCCGGTGCATGAGCGGGCGCACCGCGGCGACGAGGTCGAGCGCGGCCGCGTGGTGGTCGTGCGCGAGCAGCCACGCGACCGTCATCAGCGCCGCGTGCTCCGGGATTTCGACGCGGTACGCCCCGGCCGCGAGAGCGCCTAGGAGCACGGCCTGCCCCTCGTCGGTCAGGTAGTGCAGGTTCAGCCGTTCCCGGTCGGTCGTGCCCGGCGCGCCGTCGGGCAATGCGCGGACCAGCTCGATCTCGTCTTCGCGCAAGGGCTCCTCGGCGAGGTACCGGCCGCTGGCGAACCCGCCGTGCAGTACTTCGAGCGTCACCCAGGCCGGAGTGTCGGCGACCGGGGTGCGGGAGCCGACGGTCAGCGTGCCGTCGGCCATCCCGTCGAGCACGGCGCGCCAGCCGTCCGCCCGCGCCGAATCGGTGCCCGCGTGCCGCAGCGCGCGACGCAACTGGTCGTACGCGTAACCGAACTGCCCCTGGTTCACCGGTCTCCCCTTGTCCATCGAGACCTGGAGGCGAGATTCGAACTCGCGCCTTCCCGGTTGAGAGCCGGGTGCTCTACCGCTGAACTACTCCAGGATGAACATGGAGGCGGGACTCGAACCCGCGCCCTCCCGGTCCGAAGCCGGGCGATCTGCCGCTGATCCACTCCATGATCACCGCCGATACTAGCCAGCCCGCGAGCCCCCGTCACCCCGATATCCGCAGCGGGAACCCGTGTGCCGCTCCGTTTGCCGCGGCCTCTCGACGACAGTCCATCGTGGACGCTTGGTTTTTATGTCCACAATGGATTATCGAGAAAGTTCCCGCTGTGCTGGTTTTCTCAGTCCTTCTGCTCGGTGGCGCCATGGTCGGCGCTTACAGCACCACCGTCGAATCCTCGATCCCTGTGCGCTGGAGCTCCGACGGCGCGGCGACCCGGCTCGCGGTGCCTGCCGGGTTGGCTCGGCCTACGAGGTACAGGTCACCCCGGATCACCACGTTGCCCCTTCCCGCGGGCGCCGGCTCCGGCTCGGCCACCGGGATCAGCGGCACCGGGGTCCCCTGGCAGGCGCTGCGCTGGACACCGGACGGCACCGTGACCGTCCTGCCCGGGGGGCACTGGACCAAGGCCAACGGCGGCCATCCGGTAACCGGTCCCGCGCACGTCGCGGACCCGGCGCTTCAGGCGGCGCGGGCCGGACCCCCAGAAAACCGGCCCGCGCCCCTCACGGCGCTCCCCCTGCGACCGCCGCGCCACCCGACCATGGTCGGTCAGGGACCGGTCCCCGCGCATGGGTGCCGAGACCCCATATTCCGGCGCGGCCCGCACCGGTCGTCACTCTCCGGGCATCTTCGTGCGTGCGGTGAATGTGGGGGTATCGCCCCCATGTGCGTGCCCCGCCGAGCTGAAACCATGAGTGGCGTGACGCCCCAGACATCGGCGACGTCCCTGCTGCTGAAGTGGTGGGTGCACGGCCAGACCCCGCGCGAACGGAAGGCGGACAAGCCCGCATGGGCGGACTTCGCCGAACACGCTGTCACCACGCTTCTGCCGGAGCGCCCCCCAGTCGGTGACTGGCGTGTCGAGTTCGCCGGGGTCTTCAGGTCGTTCGTCGAGGCCGCCTGCCGTACCGCGGTCCCCGACGATCTCGCCGGCGCCGACGTCGGAGCACTCCGCCGGGGTTTCGCGGCTCAACTCGACCAGCATCTGCTCAACCTCTCGGTCCGCACGCTGGTCCTCGAACTCCACCGCGCGCGCAAGGCCGGGAGCCTCCAGGGTGAGACACCCGAGGAGCGCTTCTCGGACTTCACGCGCCGGCAAGCCACCCCGGACGGACTCGCCAGGCTGTTCAGCGAGTACCCGGTTCTGGCCCGGCTCCTCGCTCAAGCCTGCCTTCACGCCGCCGAAGCCCACGCCGAAACGCTGACCCGCTTCTCCGCCGACGCCGCCGCGCTGCCCTGTTCGGTCGCGGACGGCGAACTCGGCACGCTCGTCGAGGTGGCGGGCGGAATCGGCGACTCGCACGCACGAGGACGGTCGGTCAGGCTGCTCCGCTTCTCCAGCGGCGCGAAAGTGATTTACAAACCGCGGCCGCTGATCCTGCACGAACGGTTCACCGACGTCGTCGACCAGCTGAACAAGCGGCTGCCCGGCCTCGAACTGCGGACCGCTGACGCACTGCCGCGCGACGGGTACGGCTGGCTCCGGTTCGTCGAGCACCGGCCGTGCGCCGATATCGCCGACGTCGACCGTTTCTACCGCCGTCAGGGCATCCTCCTGGCGCTCCTTCACGCGCTCGACGCCACCGACGTCCACTACGAGAACATCATCGCCTGCGGCGACCAGCCGGTGCTGATCGACATCGAGACGCTGTTCCAGCCGTCGCCACCCGATCCGCCGGAGGGCGACCCCGCGGCGGCGATGCTCGCGCGATCGGTCCAGCGCACCCTGCTGCTCCCCCAGCTCTTCGCCGGTGAGCACGGCGCCGTCGACATCTCCGGGCTCGCCGGCCGCGGCGGGAAACTGCCCACCGACCGGGTCGATTGGGCCGATCCCGGCACCGACAGGATGCGGCTGGTCCGCGTACCCGGCGAACTCGCGGGCGGGAACAACCTCCCCCGCCTCGACGGCCGCGACGTCACCCCCGCCGAGCACAGCGCGGCGCTGCTGGCCGGATTCCGGCTCGGCTACGACGCGATCTCCACCGCGCGGGACGAGCTCGCCGAGCACCTCCGGCGCTGCGCCGGAGATCCCATCCGGGTGCTCATCCGGCCGACGAACTTCTACTTCCGGCTGCTGGACGAGACCACCCATCCCGACCTCCTGCGCGACGCCGCCGACCGCGACCACGCGTTCGACCTGCTCGAAGAGGACTCCGCGGGCGAGGACAAGCTGTTGCGGCTCGTGCCGCACGAGCGGGCCGACCTGTGGGCGGGCGACGTGCCGATGTTCACCTCGAACCCCGGCTCGACGTCGCTGCTGGACTCACGCGGCGACAGTGTCGAAGGTGTGGTCGACCGGCCGTCGCTGGACACCGTGCTGGCGAAGGTCGCCGACATGGACCCGCTCGACCAGCGCGACCAGGAATGGCTGATCTCCGCCACCCTCGCCATCAGCACGGCGACCGCCGGGCATCACGGCGGCGAGACGGCGGAGACCGCGGTGCCGAACCAGGCGCCCGACGCCGAACGGCTGCTGGTCACCGCCTGCGGGATCGCCGATCACATCGTCGCCAACGCCTTCTCCGACGAGCACCGCTCCAATTGGCTCGGGATCGAACTCGTCGACGACCGCTACTGGACCGTGCTGCCGATGGGCGCGGGACTCGGCGAGGGCTACTGCGGTGTCGCGCTGTTCCTCGCCCAGCTCGCCGAGCTGACCGGGATCGCCCGCTACCGCGATCTGGCCGCGTACGCGATCAGCCCGCTCCCCAGCCTCTTCGCCACTCTCCGGGCCGACCCCGAGCTGGCCGCCACGGCCGGCTGCGGCGGTCTTCTCGGGCTCGGTGGTGTCGCGTACACGATCGCCCGGCTCAGCACGCTGGTCGGTCTTCCCGCCGGCGACCTGATCGAACAGGCCGTCGACCTGATGCCCGACGCCACCGCCGGGACGCCGTCCGGTTTCACGACCGGGCTGGCGGGCGGTGTCGCGTCGATGCGCTCGGTGTATGTCCAAACAGGACTGGAGGCGGCGCTCACGAAGGCGGACCGCTACACCGGGCAGCTGCTCGACCGCGAACATCCACAGGGGACGGGTTTCGCCCGCGGTTCCGCCGGGGTCGACTGGGTCCTGCGGGCACACCGCCGGACCGGCGAAGAACCGCCCGGAAAGGCGGACGATCGGGCGGAAAATATCGGCGGCTGGTGCGACGGCCTGTCCGGCGCCGCGCTCGGTCAGGCCGCCCACCTGCCGGAGCCCGGTCATTCGAGGGACCTGGACCGGACGATCAAACAGCTGACCGACGGGGCACCGCTGAAGGATCTCAGTCTCTGCCACGGCGAGTCCGGAGTGCTGGAAGTGTTGTGCGTGCTGGCCGAGAACGGGCACACTGGCGCCGCCGCCGCGGTGCGTCGCCGGACCGGTCACCTGCTCGCCGCCATCGACCAGCGCGGCGCGCGCTGCGGGACGCCCGGTGCTATCCCCGCGCCGGGGTTGCTGAGCGGCCTGGCGGGCATCGGCTACGGCCTGCTGCGGCTGGGATTCGGCGACCGGGTCCCGTCCGCGCTCCTGCTCCGCCCCGACCGGCCGCATCCCGCGGCCACCGTCATCCCGCCGGTAAACCGAGTATGAGGAGAAGAGACCGCATGTACGAAAGAGACCTGCCCGCCACCGAAGACGCCCTCGGCGCCGTGAACCTGCCGCGCGCCCTCGAGGTCGGCTCGCGCAACCACGCGCTGGCGGGCAGCAAGCCGCGGCTGAGCGCCAACCCGCTCGCCACGCTGTCCGGCGATCCCGGATCACCGTCCGTCGTGAGCGTCTTCACCGGCGGCTGGATCTGAGAGACGATCACGAGGGCGGGCACGCGCCGCCCGCCTTCGTGATCGACTTTTCGTCGTGACGCGGTGGTCCGCTCGCTATAGTCACGGCGGTGGGAATCCGTTCATCGCGGATGATCGGCCGTGACGCCGAACTGGCCGAGCTCTCCGGAGCTCTCGATCGCGCCATCGCGGGTCGCGGCGGCGCGATCTTCCTCGTGGGCGAAGGCGGTATCGGCAAGTCCCGGCTCGCCGTCGAAGCCGCTTCGCGAGCCGTCGCCGCCGACATCCCGGTCCTCCAGGGCCGGGCCAGCTCGATCGGCCCGCTGGTCCCGTTCCGGCCGCTGACCCAGGCGCTGTTGTCACACTTCCGTGGCGGAGGCCCGCCCGAGGCGGCCGAACTCGACCCGTTCGTCCCCGTGCTCGCCCAGCTCATCCCCGACTGGACCCAGGGCGACCGGCCACGCGAATCAGGCTCCCTGATGGTGCTGGCCGAAGCGGTGTTCCGGCTGCTGGCCGTCACCAGCCGCGACCGCGGCGCGCTCCTGGTCCTCGACGACCTCCAGGACGCCGACGCCGAGACGCTGTTCATCCTCGAATACCTCGTCGACAACCTGGCCGCGGCGCAGACCCTGTTCGTCGGCACGCTCCGCAACGAGCCCTCCGACGCCCTCCGGCTGGCGACCTCCGGTGCCCAGCGGATGAGCTGCGCCGTCCTCGAACTCGACAGGCTCGGCCTGGCCGACACCCGTGCCCTCGCCGCGGCCTGTCTGGAGACCGAGCCGGAGTATCTACCGGCCCCCGCGGCGGAGCTGTTGTGGCGCAACAGCGCGGGCCTTCCCTTCATCGTCGAGGAACTGCTCCACGGCATGGTGAACGACGGTCTGCTGGTCGAGAGCCGGGACGGCTGGCGCGTCATCGGCGAACTCCGCGCGCGGGTACCCGCCGCGCTGATCACCAGCATCGGCGTCCGGATGGAGCAGCTGGGCGAGCAAGCCGGCGAACTGCTGTCGGTCGCCGCGATCATCGGCCGCCGCTTCCCCCTGTCGGTGGTGCAGACCGTCACCGGAACGAACGACCGGACCCTGCACAACCACCTCAGCGCCGCGGTCTCGGCGAACCTGGTGACCACCGACGAGACGACACCCGGCTGGTACGCCTTCCGGCATCCGCTGACCGCGGAAGCGCTGCTGACCCGGCAGTCACCGGCGCGGAAGGCGGAGCTCGCCCGTCAAGCCGCCGACGCCGTCGAGAAGCTCTACCCGGGCTTGCCGGGCGACCTGTGCGCGCTCGTCGCGTCGCTGCGCCTGACCGCGCTGGACGAGCCGGCGGCGGGTCACCTGTTCGCGGAAACCGGTCGCCGCGCCCTCGACGCCGGGGCCGCGGACTCCGCGGTCACGATGCTCACCAAGGCCGTCGACCTGCTCGCCGGGGCCGACGCGGGTGATCGGGCCGAGGTGCTGGAAACCCTGCTGTACGCGCTCGGGCAGACCGGTCAATTCGACCGCGCCGTCGAGCTTTCGGCCGGATTCGGCGAGATCGGGACGCTCGAACGGGCCGCCAAACTGCACACCCAGCTGGCTTGGGCCGCCTACATCGCCGGACGGCACGACGAATGCCTCGGCCAGATCGAACGCGCCCGCGCTCCCCTCGGTTCGGCGATCTCGCCCGCTCAACAGGCCGCACTCGACGCCGTCGAAGCGAATCTCTGGCTCGACGTCCCCGGCCGGACCGGCAAAGCGGAACGGCTCGCGCGTCAGGCGTGGAAAGTGGCCGAGGAGACCGCGCAGCCGTTCGTCGTCTGTCAGGCGCTCCAGGTACTCGGCATGCTCGCGCTGCCGCGGGACCTCATCGAGTCGGAGCGCTACATGCAACTCGCGCGACGGACCGCCGAGGACAACCACCTGCACCACCTCCGCACCCAGGCGCTGGTCCGGCTCGGTGGGCACCGCGTGCTGATGAACGGCGACGAGCAGACCCTGCTGCTCGCCCGCGCGGACGCCCAGCGGACCGGCTCGATCACGCTGCACTGCGCGGTCGATTCCGTGCGCACCATGCACGCGATCCTGCGCTGCGAGTTCGAGACCGCGCACGCGCTGCTGGAAGAAAACCTCGCCGTGCTCGGCAGGCTCCGGCTGACCGCGTTGCTGCAGTACGCGCATATGACCAGGGCGATGTCGGCCGGGCACCGGGCGGACCGTCCGGCGATGGAACAGGCCCTCGAAGACTTCCGGGAGAGCGGCGGCGAGACCGCACAGGAAATGGTGCTGAGCATCGGGCTCGCGCGGGTCTTCTGTTCCCTGCTGGAGGAGGACCTCGACCGGGCACGCCGCGAACTCGGCCAGGTGATCGAACTGGAGGGCCGTCGGCCGAGCCGGTTCCACCTCGCCGGTCAACACGGGCTCAGAACACTCGTCGACACGCTCGGCGGCGCCGACTGCCCCGCGGACGGGTCCGCCGTCAGCGGGATGCGCTGGAACAGGCAGTTCGTCGAGTTCGCGCACGCCGTCAAGCACGGCAGGCGAGGCGACACGGCGGAAGCCGGAAAGGCCGTGGCCGCCGCGCTCGAGACGTCGGCGCCCTATCCCCTGGCCAGGCACCTCGGGCTCCGGCTGATCGCCGAACGGGCCGCCGCCGACGGCTGGGGTGATCCGGCGGGCTGGCTCAAAGAAGCCGAGGAGTACTTCCACAGCAGGGACATCCAGGCGGTAGCGGGGGCGTGCCGGAGCCTCCTCCGGAAGCTCGGCGCGCCCGTCCGCCAGCGCCGCGCCGGTGTCGACCGGGTCCCCGGCGACCTGCGCGCGGCCGGCGTCACCGTGCGCGAATACGAGGTGCTGGTGCTGCTCGCCGAGCGGATGGGCAACAAGGACATCGGCACCAGGCTGCACATCTCCCCCAGGACGGTCGAGAAACACGTCGCGAGCCTGCTGGCCAAGACCGGTCTCGCCGACCGTTCGGCCCTCGCCGAACGCGCCGCCGGACCGCGACCTGGCATGCTGTGATCATGAGCGACCTCACCGTGTACGGCGCCGGCTGGTGCCCCGACGTCAAACGCAGCCGTGCCTTGCTGGACGCGAAGGGCGTCGAATACGCCTACGTCGACGTCGAAGCGGACACCGGCGCCGAAGAGACCGTGCGAGCGCTGCAGAACGGTGAACGGCGGATCCCGACCATCGTCTGGCCGGACGGCACCCACCTGGTCGAACCGAGCGACGACGAGCTCACCGCGCACCTGAACCGGTGACCCTTCCGGACGTCCCGGTCGGCACGAGGGTCGTCGTGCGGTACCGGATCGAAGGCGGGTTCACCGACGCGCTCGGCTACCTGCGCTCCCGCGACGACGAGGAGTGCACGGTGGAGACCAGACGCGGTCTCGCGACGATCCGGCTCGCGGACATCGTGCTGGCGAAGCCGGTCCCGCCTCCTCCGGCTCCGCGCGGGTCTCGCGGGCCCGGCGGGTCTCGCGGGTCCGGCGGGTCTCGCGGCTCGTGATCCGGGACGGAACTCACGTGACTGGAGGCCGCACTCGAGTGTGCGGCCTCTGATCACGCGAGTTCCGTCTCTGATCACGCGAGTCACGTCCCGGATCACGCGAGTCGCGCCTTCGGGCCCCGGTGACCAGGCCGGTCCAGGTGGTCGTGCCCGCTTGCAAGTACATGAAGGCCCCCT
>NZ_NMQT01000067.1 GCF_002234405.1 Amycolatopsis thailandensis
TCGAACGCACGCTCGCGGCCGCGCGGACGACGCTCGAAGCGGGCGGGACGGAAGCGGCGGCGGATCTGCTGGCCAGCATCGACACCGACAAACTGGAAGTCCCCCAGCACGCTTCCGTCGACCTGCTGCGCGGGCGGATCGCCTTCGTCCAGGGCGCGGACGGGGCCGTCCGGGGGCCGGAACTCATCCTGGGGGCCGCGCGACGGCTCGCCACCGTCGACCCGGAACGGTCACGCGAGTGCTTCATCGCGGCGCTGGAGATGGGGCTCGTCGTCGGCAGGGCCGCGGGCGTGCTGGACCGGGTACTCGACGCGGCCCGCTCGGCACCGGCGGCGTCGCGGACGCCGGATCTCCTCGACGCGCTCGTGCGGTTGGACACCGAGGGGCATCACACCGGCTTACCGGCGCTTCGCCAGGCCCTCACCGGCGACGACGCCGGCTGGACGCGGACACCGGCCTTGGCCACCGTGCTCGCGGGCGAACTGTGGGACATCGGCCTGCACGCGACGATCGTCGACTGGCTGGTGCGGACCGGACGGGACACGGGCGCGCCGATGACCATCCGGCTCGGCCTGTCCCAGGTGGCGCTGCACGCGGTGCTCACCGGGGATTTCGGGCGGGCGATGGCCGCGATCGCCGAGGAGGAGGCGATCGCCGACGCCGTCGGCGATCCGCCGCAGCTCTACCCGAGGGTGCATCTCGCGGCGCTGCGCGGCCGCCGTCAAGAAGTGCTCCACCTGTCCGTCGAGGCGACGAAGCGGGGCAACGGCCAGCTGACCGCGAACGCCCACTGGGCGACGGCCGTGCTGTACAACGGCCTCGCCGAATACCCGGCCGCGTTGGAGGCGGCGAAACGGGCCGTGGCGAGCGGCGATCTGTTCCTCACCGGCATCGCGCTGCCCGAACTGGTGGAAGCCGCGGTCCGATGCGGTGAGGAGGCCGTCGCGCGATCGGCGCTGGAATCCTTGACACAGCGCACAGAACCCGCGGGAACCGCGTTCGCCCTCGGGGTGGAGGCGGGCGCGCGGGCGCTGCTCAGCGACGCGGAAGACGACTACCTGGAGTCTCTCGAGCAGCTGACGAACAGTCCGCTCCCGGCGCACCTCGCGCGGGCGCACCTGCGGTACGGGGAATGGCTGCGCCGCGCGGGCCGCCGTCGTGACGCACGCGAACACCTGCGCACCGCGCACGAACAGCTGTCGAAGATCGGGCTGGAGGCGTTCACCCGGCGGGCCGCCGACGAGCTGCGCGCGACCGGGGAAGTGGCGCGCGGCCGCTCCGAACGCTCCTACGACCACCTGACCATGCAGGAGATGCACATCGCGCGCCAGGTCGCGGCGGGCGCGACGTCGAAAGAGGTGGCGACGCGCCTGTTCGTCAGTCCTCGGACGGTGGACGCCCACCTCCGCAACATCTTCCGCAAACTCGGCATCACCTCGCGCAGGCAGCTCAGGGACATGCCTGATCTCGGTGAGTCCCCGGCCCAGGTCTAGAGCCTGCCGCCGAGGAGCTTCGCCAGCTCGCCGTAGCCGGGGATGTTGGCGCTCAGCGGACTGCCCGCGAGCGTCAAGTACGCGATCCGGGCCTCGCCCCGGCTCCGTTTCACGGTGGCCACCAGCGTGTCGAGGTCCTCACTCATGCACCAAAACGCCCCGTCCCCGGCGTCCGGCAAGGGCTTCGCCTGCCCCTCGCCAAGGCATTGGTCCTCGGCGACGCCGAGCAAGGCCTCCGGCGCCGTGTTCCCGGGCGCGGCGGTCACCATGAGGCTGCCGACATCGGAACCGTCGTCGACACGGCTGAAGTCACAGGCGTAGTTGACGCTCTTCTGCCCTCGCATGACTTCCTGTTCCGCCGACCGATAGACGGCCTTCGAGCGCAACGCCCCTTGAAGTTCTTCGACGCCGAGGAACACGCATGCCGCCGAAACGACCTCAGGCGAGGTCGCCGGAGCCCAAGTCGAAGAAGGGGCCGCCGCCGGACTCGGGGAAGACGCGGAAACCACATTCCCTTCGCCTGCCGCACAAGAGCAACAGAAGGCCATCACCGACAACGAAAGCGCGGCGAAGAGCCGCGAGTTCTTTTTCATGCCGAACATCCCCCACCCAAAACCGAATCCTCCGAGTGGAGGTTACCCGGCCGATTCCTAATCGCGGATTCACCCCGGGAAGGATCCGATCACCCATTGTCGGAACTTTTCCGACTTTTCACTTATCCGGTTTCCGCGTTCTCCGGCACCTCCGCCCGGTTCAAGCGGCGGTAGTGCGAGCGGGCTATGGCATCCGGCTGCCGACCGGCCCCATAATCGCTGCCCGTGGTCCTTGTGTCCGTCCACCCGGGAGGCCGTCACCGTGAAAACACTGGACCGCGATCGCACTCCGGTACGGTTCACCGTCCTGACCTCGGTGACCGGTGGACTGGTGCTCGCCGGGATCCTCGCGTTGCTCCGCGGCGACGCGCTGATCGCGAAAGTGCCCGCCTGGACCGTTCTGGCCGCGGGCTCGCTGGCCGCGATCCCCCTGATGCTGCGCCGAGCGCCGTGGACCAGGCGGCCGCGCCAGGCGTTCCTGGTAACCTCGGCCTTCAGCCAGAAGTACTGGGTCGCCGGTTTCGTGCAACGCGTGCACGTCGCGCTGGACCGCAGCGGTATCGACCTGGTGCTGAAGGTGCCCGACCGGGATTACGACGCCGCCGCGCAGGCACACCACCTGCGCAGGATCCTGGCCGCGCGCCGCGGTTATCTCGGCGGGATCATCGTCGCGACCGAAGTGCACCGGCTACGTCCGGATCTGGTCGAATTCTGCTCCGAATTGGCCCTGCCGGTGGTTTTCACCGACATCGAACCTTTCGACGACGAAACCGACTACCCCGCCAACACCACCTTCGTCGGCTATCTCAGTCGCGATCTCGGAAACCTCGCTGGTCGGTGGCTGGTCACGCATTTCCGGCAACGGAACACGCGACGGCCACACGTGCTGATCGTGGCCAGCCAACAGCATCCAGCGCGGCAAGACCATTGCGCGAGCGTTCTCCGGACGGAGTTGACCGACGTTTCGATCACCATCGACGACAGCTGCGCCTTTCAGCGGCCCCGCGCCTACGACGCCGTGCAGTCCCACATTCGCCTGCTGGCCGCGAAGCAAGGACACCTGGACGCCGTTTTCTGCACCAACGACGAGATGGCGCTGGGGGCCGTCGACGCGCTTCGGGCGACGACCTCCCCGGTCACGGCGGACACCGTGGTCATCGGTGTGGACGGAACCACCGAGGCACGCACCCTGATCGACACCGGAACGAGCCCCTTGCGGGCCACCGTCGTCCAGGATTCCCACAGCCTGGCCGAAAGTGTGGTCCACGCGCTGGAATCCATGCACGAACGACGCAAGGCGACCAAACGCACCGTGCTCACTCCGGAGATCTACGAAATCAAGTGAGGGACACGACGAAATCATAGAGTCGACGATGTGGGTACTCTCGAATCGAGCGGAATTTCGACCAAGGGGAGGAAACATGTCGGAAAACGATTCGATCCCGGCCCGTCAGGCCGCCGTCGCACTCGCCACGGACCGGTTCGGCGCCGACCACCGGGAGACCTTGAAAACCCGGAACCTGCTCGGCTTCGCCCTGCACCGCGCTGGCAGAGTGGAAGAAGCCGAACGTGAGCTACGTGCCGCGAAGGACGACTGTTCCCGCGTTCTCGGTGCGACCGATTCGGAAACCCTGTTCGGCCACAGTCTCCTGGCGTATCTCCTGCTCGACTCCGGCAACGTGTCCGAAGCGGCTCAGCAGCAACGCGCGCTGATCGAGGCGTCGGAAACCGCTCTCGGCGAGCGCGACCCCATCACTCTCGGCCGACGCGTGAACCACGGGGTAATGCTCTACCACCTCGGCCGGCTGGAAGCCGCCGAACGAGAACAACGCTCCACCCTGGAACTGTGCGAACAAGTCCTCGGCGCCCAGCACCCCGCCACCTCCGCCTGCCGGCTCAGCCTGCGAACGATTCGGGACGCTCCCCCCGAATAGCCGGGTTCGGTCATCCCCGCTCGTCCCATTCCGGCGCGTCGACGAAGTGGACGTCGTACCGTTCGTGGATTCGCTCGATCTCCGCCGGCTCGACGTCTCCGCGAAGAATGCCGGGCAGCGCGCGGAAATATTCGAACCGTTCGACGCCGGGCGCCAACGTGATGAGGACGTCCGCGGCCAGCTCCGGCGGCGCCGCGAAAGCGTGCCGGACACCCGGTGGGATCACGACGTAGCCGCCTCGCTCGACAGTGACCATTTCGCTGCCCACCAGCATCCGCAGCGCCCCGCCGAGGACGTAAAAGGCCTCCGCGGATTTCTTGTGGTAGTGCGGTTTCGTACCGGCTTCCCCAGCCCGCAAGGAAAGCCGGTTCGCGCCGAGGAGCCCGCCTGTGTGCTCGCCATCGGCAAGCAACCACAGCGCGGGCTTCTCGATGACCTCCGCGTCCTTCTCCTGCAACACCCAAGCTTCGCGTGCCATCGCAACCCCCATCTAGTTGAAGTCTTCAACCAAAGCTAGACCGAAGTGATTGAAGGCGTCAACTGTTACCGTGGACACCGTGACCAACTGGCTCGACACCGACCAGCAGCGTGACTGGCGTGCGTTCATCGAAGGATCCGTCCGGTTCGTCGACCTGCTCGACCGTCGGCTACGCGAGCAGCACGGGCTTTCCTTGGCGGAGTACGAACTCCTGGTGCGACTGTCCGAAGCCGACGACGGCTCGATGCGCATGGCGGACCTCGCGAAGTCGGCGTACTACTCGCGCAGCCGGCTCTCGCACCGCGTCAACGGCCTGGAGGTCCGCGGCCTGGTCCGACGGGAGACGACCGCCGACGACGGCCGCGGCGTGCGCGCGCGGCTCACCGACGAAGGGCGCGAAACCCTGCTTCGCGCGGCTCCGGACAACCTCCGCACCGTCCGCGCGCACTTCGTCGACGTGATCGAACCCGAAGACCTGCGGGCGATCGGGCGCGCCATGCGCGCCGTCTCCGAACAACTCGACTCGTGAGCGAATGTGGCGTACTCGGCCGCCGTGCCTCCCCGCGTCGGGCGTCCTGCCCTGACCGCCGAGCAGGCCTTCTTTGCCGCCTTGAGGGCAGGGTTCCGAACCGGCCAGCGGGCCGTTCGCGGCCCGAGTGTCCACATGGGACACTTGAGGGCGATTGAGCGTCCGGTTTATGCCTGTATGGCCCGTTCTACAGGGGGTCGTGAGTGGTAAGGAGGGTTAGAACCCTCCTTACCACTCACGACCCCTTCGTAAAGTGCCCAAAACGGGCGTGCCGACCGGAAAGAGTGTCTCTTGTGGACGGTCGAGGTCGCGATCGGCTCCCCCCAGACCAGTTCAGGCCGTGCCGCACACTCACGACCACCCTGACCCGACACGCCCAGCAGGACCCAACATCGCGAACCCACCAGATACACGAGCGGCCGAGCACGGCACCGCTGCTCGGTGGACATCGTCGCCTTGCGGATGATCGAAGGTTCATGCACGACTCTGCTGCAGGGGAAGCCCGATCGAATCCGGCTTCGCGGCTTCAAAGCCGGAGACCAAGGTCGTCTTCACCGGCAGCCAGAACTTCAACAATCCGTCCCTGCACGACAACGACGAGAACGTCGGCGAGGGCAGCAGAGGAGGGCGGCACGCGACGGCGTGCCGCCCCCCTTCGGCATCACCAGGTGACGGGCAGCTCCCGCACCGTGTAAAAGATCGCGTTCTCGTCGAATTCCAGTTCGCGCAAGGGTTTCGCCAGGGTCAGGGTCGGCACGCGCCGGAAGAGCGTGCCGAAGACGACCTGAAGCTCCACTCGCGCCAGCGGAGCGCCCAGGCACAGATGCCTGCCGTAACCGAACGCGAGATGGTGCCGGGGTTTGCGGCGGACGTCGAGCAGGCCGGGGTCCGGGAAGACGGAGTGATCCCAGTTGGCGGTGCTTTTCACCGCGATGATGCCTTCGCCGGCGCGGATGAGCCGGCCGCCGATCTTCAGGTCTTCTCGCGCGACACGGCGGGCTTCGGTGTGGGTGACGGACAGATGGCGCAAGAGTTCTTCCACGGCATCGGCCACCACCGCGGGATCTTCGCTGTCCCGGACGGCGCGCAGCTGATCCGGATGGGTCAGCAGCGCGACTGTGCCCAAAGTGATCATGCTCGCGGTCGTGTCGTGCCCTGCCACCAGAAGCAGCTGGCCCAGTGTCGCGATCTCGTGTGGCGTCATCGCGCCGGTCCGGAATTGCCCCACGGTCAAGGCACTGAGCAGGTCTTCGCCCGGCTCGGCGTCCCGTTCCAGCACCAGGTTCTCCAGGTAGGTGTTCAGCTGTTCGCTGGCGGCCAGCGCTTTCCCGGGATCGCCTTCGTCCATGACGAGTGTCCGGGCGACTCCTTGGAAGTAGTCGCGGTCGGCGTAGGGCACGCCCAGCAGTTCGCAGATCACCTGTGACGGGGCCGGTAACGCGAAAGCCTCGACCAGATCCACCAGCCGCGGACCGGCGAGCATTTCGTCGACGAGGTCGTCGACGATCCGCTGGATCGCGGGCCGCAGAGCCTCCATCTTCTTGATCGTGAACTCCGGCGTCAGCAGCCGCCGCTGCACGGTGTGTTCCGGCGCGTCCATCTGCATCAACGTTTTCATCCTGGTGTCGCGGGCCTTGCTCACCGGATTGGTGTGCGGGAAGGCGGGTCGCGTGGCGTCGACACTGACGCGCGGGTCGGCCAGCACCGCACGCACATCCTCGTGCCGAGTGACCAGCCACGGCGTGCTGCCGTCCCACAACCGCACCCGGGACACCGGATCGAACTCGGCCAGCCGGGTCAGTTCCGGCGGCGGCGCGAGCGGGCAACCGGCCGCGCGAGCCATCGGGAACTGGGGCACCGTTTTGTCGTCTGTCATGGAATCCTCCCGGTGTCGGCATTCGTGCCTTCGCAGCATGGCGGCGCGGGAGACCCCGGCAATCGGACAAAAAGGATGTGATATGCGTCATATGCAAAGCCGTCGGCCGCGAATCGCCGTCGTGGTGGTGGACTGCCCCGACCCGCAAGCCCTCGCACCCTTCTACGAAGCGCTTCTAGGCGTGAGCCGCGCAAGGGACGGCGCGGACCATGTGCGGCTGGCACTGGGCGACGGCCAGCCGGATCTCGCCCTCCATCGCACCGATCATCACGTCCGCCCGGACTGGAAGCGGGGCGAGCCCGCGCAGCAGCTGCACCTCGATCTCCTCGTGGCCGACCTGGACGAAGCCGAGCAGGAGGTGCTCACCCTCGGCGGGCGCCTGCTCGACGGTTCCGACAAGCCCATCGGATACCGCGTCTACGCCGATCCGGTCGGGCATCCGTTCTGCCTGGTCACCCCGGAGGGGCTTGGCTGACTCGCCGAAGCCGTCGCCCAGTCGTCGGCGTCACATTAAATGTCAGACATTCGGTGTTAGGGTCCCCTTATGAACGAACTGCGTGCGCCGCGCCGGGTCGCGAGCTTGTCGGCGCAATTGGTGGACACCCTCCGCGAGAAGATCGCCTCCGGCGCCTGGCCCGTGGGGACGCGGATCCCGCCCGAACACGATCTGGTCGAGCAGCTCGGCGTCGGGCGCACGACGGTGCGCGAGGCGCTCGGCGCGCTGGCGCATCTGGGTTTGCTGGAAGCCCGGCGGGGCGACGGAACCTACGTCCGGGCGTCGAGCGAAATGCACTCGGTCCTGTTGAGGCGCGCCGACGCTTCCCGGCAAAGCGACGTGCTGGAACTTCGCGCGGTGCTGGAGGAGTACGCCTCGGGCCTGGCCGCGGCGCGGCGCACCGAGGAAGACCTGGTCCGTCTCCGGCGGCTCCTCGACGAGGCCGAGACGATCGCGGGCTCCCAGGAGGTGACCCTCGCCGCGGAGGCCGACGTGCGCTTCCATCAGGCCGTGGTGAAGGCCGGCGGGAACCCTTTGCTCACCGAGGTTTACGACGTCCTCAGCACGGCGGTCGCCGAGCAGATCGGCGACACGCTGTGGCCCGCCGCGACCGCCGCCGAGCATGCCGATCTGCACCGGAGTCTCGTCGAGGCGATCGCCGCCCGCGACGAGGTCGGCGCCCGCTACCGCGCCGCCGAGATCGTGAAGCTCACCGAGACCGGAACGGACCGCCGGAAATGACCTCTCCCACGACGACCAGAAACGATCCGGCCCGCACCACACCCGCCCTCTCGGCCGGTCTCGTGATCGCGATTCTCCTGGTGGCGGCCAATCTGCGCGCGACCTTGACCGGCGTGGGCACGCTGCTGCCGTCCATCCAGCAGGCCACCGGGCTGACGGCGTCGGCGAGTGGCGTCCTGAACACGGTGCCACTGCTCATGTTCGCGGTGACTTCGCCCTTCGTCGGACGTCTGTCGCACCGGTTCGGCACCACCCGTCTGCTCGTGGCCGCCCTCGCGGTGCTGACGGCGGCCACCGTGCTCCGGTCCCTGCCGTCGCTGGTGTGCCTGTTCGCCGGGACCGTGATCCTCTCGGCGGCGATCGCGATCGGCAATGTCCTGCTGCCGACGATGATCCGCACCCACGTCCCCGGTCCGAAGGCACACACCGTCAACGCCCTCTACGTCACCGCCATGGGCCTGGTCGCCGCCGTGTCTTCCGGGATTTCCGTTCCGCTCGCCAAGGCACTCCCCGGCGGCTGGCGTTCCGCGCTCGCCTGGGCAGTGGTGATCGCCCTCGCCGCTCTCGTCGCGTGGCTTCCCCGGCTGCGCGAGCCACGGCCGGACGCCGGCGTCCGGACACGCGGAAAGCACGCTCGGACTCCCTGGGGATCCTGGCAGGCGTGGCAGGTTTCCTTCTTCATGGGCCTGCAATCCCTCGTCTTCTACACCGCCATCGCCTGGCTGCCCAGCATCCTCGCCGACCAGGGCATGAGCACCGCGGCGGGCGGCTGGACGCTGTTCTACTACCAGGTGATCGGACTGGTCACCGGGATGGCGCTGCCGTTGCTCACCCGAGGCCGTCACGACCAGCGCTTCACCGCCGCTTCGGCCTCGGTGATCGTCGCCGCCGGTTTCGCGATCCTGCTTCTCGTCCCCGCGCTGGCGCTCGTGGCGTGCACTCTTCTCGGTTTGGGGACCGGCGCTTGTCTCGTGCTCGCCCTGAGTTTCCAGAGTCAGCGCGCCAGTGGGCCGGGCGAGACCACGGCCCTGGCCGGGATGGCCCAGTCCATCGGCTATCTCGTCGCGGCGATCGGGCCGTTGCTGCTGGGTGTCCTCCACGACACCACCGGCAGCTGGAGCGGCGCCCTCCTGCTCCTGATCGCGTTGAGCCTGCTCATGGCCGGTACGGGATACGGCGCCGGGCGCGACCGTCTCGTCAGTGCCCGGACACCTTCTTGAGCCGTCGCAGGAGGAAGCTCGCCACACTGGCCAGCACGAACAGAGAGGACGCCACGAAGATCTTTTCCCCGGCGGAGGTGTCGTCGAGGGCGGGATGCACGCTGGTGAGCACCACGTGGACGTAGAAGAAGACCGCGGGCAGGTAGAGCGCCCACCACGCGGCTTTGCTCCAGTCCTTCAGCGCGTGACCGTCCAGCGGCTTGATCGGGAGCAGTCCGAAGACGACGACCTGGATCCCCGCGGCCAGGACGACACAGATCGCGAAGGCGAGCGCGTAGGCAGGCGATTTCGGAGAGGCTTCCCGGCCGGCGACGATCAGCGGGCCGAGCGCCGCCCAGAGCCCGACGCAGGTCACGAGGACGGCGATCCCACCGCCCAAGGTCGCCCGTCCTTGGGCCCGCTTCGACGCCTCGCCGATGGCGATGAAGGTGACGACCAGTCCGTAGACGTAGGGCACGGGCGAGTCGAGCAACCGGGACAGCGTCGCCATCGCCGCGGCCACGAGGAAACCCAGCCAGACGGCCCGGAGTTCGCCACGGCCGCGGCTCGCGGTGAGCAGCGAGTCCTTGGGTTTCTCGTAGGCGGCGACGACCAGTGACAAGGCGACCGCGCCCGCCGCCGTTTTCAGCGCGACGATGCCCCAGTCGAACGTTTCGGCGTTGATCTCGGCGTCGGCCCAGACCAGCAGTCCCCCGCCGAGCAGCGCGTAGCCGAGCGTCCGCGGCCAGGCGTGACCACGAGGATTCGCCGGGTCCATCCGCTCCCGGATGGCCGGGGTCCGCAGCACTTCGAGGATCTTGTTGACCAGGTCCGCCGGGAAGGCCGTCTCCAGCAGCAGCACGACCGCGATGATCGCCGCCGCCGTCGCCGCGCTCACCGCCAGGGACCGGAGATCGGTCAGGACCTCGCTCAAGACGGGGATGTCGGTGATCCCGGGCGGTTTCGCGCGAGGTGGTTCCGGCGGGGCCGGCGGCGGACTCGGTGGCTCCGTCGGCTGCGGGATCGAGGTGGTGGAGCCCGGGTTCGGTTTCCAGGTCAGCTCGAAGGTCGTCAGGACCGGACCGGTCGGCAGCTTCATCGTGCCCGCGGTGTGGACGGCCCCGGCGCACCGGAACTCCACGGTACGGACGCCCGCCGTCAGGCCGTCCGGGATGAACGCGTGCAGGTCGATGAACTCCCAGTTGTCCCCCTGCCCGTGCCGCGCCTCGTCGAGCCAGGTGTCCAGCCTCCGGCCGCCGAGGACGATGGGGCTCGCCCGGCAGTCCGCCGGGTAACCGTGCAGGTGGACGGTGACCTCGGCCCTGCCCGACGACTGGTCGCCGGACGGCGGAGGCGTGGTCGTGGACGTGGACGGCCTCGGCTGGACCGCGATGGTGACTGTCGCGTCCGCCGCGTCGTTCTGCGGGTCCACCGCTCGATAGCCGAAGGAGTCCGTTCCGGTGAAGCCGAGTGGCGGCGCGTAGTCGAACGAGCCGTCCGGCCGCAGCACCACCCGCCCACCTCGCGCGGTGAAACCGTTGCGTGCCTTGCTTTCCGCCGTCAGCCGCTCCCCATCGGGGTGACTGTCTCCCGCCAGCACGCCGGGCGCGGGGACCTTCAGCAGCACGCCCGACGTCGCCTGGTAGTCGTCGTCACGCGGAAGTGGGCCGACCCGGACCCCCACGGACACCGCCGCCGTGTTGCTCCGGGCCCCCGCCGTGTCGACGATCCGGTAGCTCCACCGCGCGGTCAGCGAAGATCCTCTGCGCCAACGGAATCCGACCGGGCTGGTGGTCGGCTCCACCACGCCGTCCGTCGGGCCGGACACCAGCTCGACGGCGCGGACCTGAGCGCCTCGCGGGGTGTCGTTGGCCAGGACGTCGACCGTGAACCAGCCGCTGGCCGCCTGGTTGCCGGAATAGACGAAGCGGTCGTCCACCGCCGTCGGCGGCGCCGCGGCCAGGCCCAGCAACAGGCCCGGTCCGGCGATCAACAACGCCAGGATGCGGTTCACGGTGCGCTAGAAAGTCCAGATCCGCACGGTGAGATCCCACCGCCCGCTGTTGTCGACGGTCCTGTCGTCGTTCTGCGCCAGCCACAGCCAGGTCCGCGGTCCGCGGTAGACCACGCATCCGCTGTCGGCCCCGACCGCGAACGCGCTTCCCGTCGAGTTGAAGAATCCGTAGAGGCCGTACGACGGCGCCGAAATCCCGCCCCAGACCGTTCTCGTCCGCTCGGTCGGATGGCCCGCCGGCGAGTACGACGGCCCCCACGGCCACGAGTCGATCTTGATCGAACCGGTCGCCCGGACGCGTACGACGTCCCCGTCCTGGAGCGGGATGCCGGGGCCGGTGAAGGTCCGGTCCTGGTAGCCGAAACTCACCGGCTGGCCGTTCACGATGGCCAAGGGCGTATCCCGGATCACGCCGATCTGGTCGCCCCGGCACAGTCTCTGCGACAGCTCCGTTCCCGCCTGGGCGGGAGCCGGCTGGAGCAGGGCGAGCGCGGCCACCGTCGCCGCGATCAGCGTCGTGTACCGGATTCCGGTCATGGTCGGCGAACTCCCGTCGTGAAGCCTTCCCCGCTGCACTCGAGGATCGGCCAGCACCCCGGTCCGGGTCGAAGTCGTTGTGCCTATCCGGCGATCGGCCGGGGCTATGGCTGCAGCTCGGCCGTGACCCGGGTCGCCAGCTCGCAGAACAGACGCGGCAGCGCGCGCCGATCGTCCCGGCGGCGGGCGACACCGGTGGACGAGCACGGACCTTCACGCAACTCCAGTGCGCGGAACCCGTGCACGGCGGCGGTTTTGACGTACAGGTACGGGGCAGGGCAGACCACGCCGTTCAAGACGACCGACAGCGCCAGCTCCGTCACGGTGCTGACCGGCTCGCCCACCGCCTTCGGATACTCGCCGTTGCGCGAATCCGGCAGCAGCCACCACCGCTTCATGGCCTCGGGCACGGCGTCCCCGACGTTCGGCATCGGCTCGTCGAGGATGTCGGGGACACCGACGGAATCGAGCTCCGCCAAGGGATGCCCGATCGGCACCGCCAGACCGCAGGGCTCGTCGGCGATCGGCTCCCACAGCACCCGCTCGACGTCCACCGGGAGCCGCAGCAGTGAGACATCGACGTCGCCGTCGAGCAGCGGCCCTTCCGGGTCGGGCAACGTGGTCTCCTGCCACGCCAACCGCACGTGCGGGTACGCCGTCGAAAAAGCGCTCGCGATCGGTACGTGCAGAGCGCGCGGAATCGGCGGAGCCCAGCCGATCCGCAGCGTGTCCGGCTCCGACCCGGCGCGCCGGGTCGCGCGGGTGGCCTCGTCCACCATCCGCAGCACGGCTTCGGCGTGCCCGTGGAACACCTCACCGGCGGCGGTCAGCCGGACCCCGTCCGGCGCGCGCAGGAACAGGGGGACGCCGAGTTCCCGCTCCAGCGCACGGATCTGCTGGCTCAACGTCGGCTGCGAGACGAACAGCATGTTCGCCGCCTTGGTGAACCCACCCTGCTCGGCGACGGCCGTGAAATACCTGAAATGACGTAGTTCCATGCTCCCCGCCTCCCCTTCGAACGCGTTCACGATTCCGCAGATCCGTCGCGTCCGGACACGGCCAGCAGGATGAAGACCGGCAACGATGCGGTCACCCGGCGATGTCGGCCGGGACACCGATCCGCGTTTCTTCGGGGAGAAAAAGAAACAGCCTCGGCGCCGGGATCGTCATCCGTCGTCGGGGAGCCGGTCGAGGATCCGTTCGAGCGCGGGTCCGATGGCATCGAGCTCCCCGCTCCGCGCTGGAAGACGACCCCTTCCGGTGGCAGGCTGCCCCGATCGGGCGGCCGCGTGGCCAGCGCGGGATCGATCAGGCCGAGCCAGACGTCCTGGCCGTCAGGTGGAAATACCGGGCCGAAAGGGTGTCAGGTCGGAGGCGAAGTCCGTGAAGGCCTCTTTCCCTACTTTCAGGGTAGGGAAAGAGGCCTTCACGGACTGGTGCACGTCATCGCCTTCCGCCGGGTGTGGCCCCGGCGCCCGGGGGCGTTCGCGATCCGCGGGTCGACTTCTCTGGCCGCTGTTCCCAATGTCGCATTCGAGACGCTCAGCGACACAAATGCGACATTGGGAACACCGCCGCCGAGACCACGTGGCTGTCCGGGACTTGCCGTCCGAAGAGTCGTTCTCCGCGATCCGATGGAACCGATCCGGCTTATGTGACATCCTAACCCAAAGTGCCACATCCACTCGGGCGACAAGTGTCCGGGAATCAAGGGGGCGGATCGATGGTGCCAACCGGGCCGGGGTTCTTCGTGCGACCGGAAGCGGTGGACGGCCTCGCCGGCCTCGTGCGCAGACAAGGGGACGGGGCCGGCGACTTCCGCCAGGCGTTCCGCAACACCATCGTCCACGGCGGCCGCACCAATGACGACGGCGAGGGGCTGCTCGCGCGGATCTGGCCGAAGCTGGACGGCTGGCAGCACGACACGAGGAATCACCTCGGTATCGCGTTCGGCTCGGGCGTCTCCGCCGGCGACACCCTCCACTGCACGGCCGTCTGGTACCGCGACACCGAACGCGCCACGGCGGAAGAACTGGACCGGAAACTCCAGGAGATCAAGGTCGAACGCGTCGGCCGGGACGAGGTCCGCGATCCGTCCTCCGCGGGAACGTTCCGGGAAGTGGCACCCGTGGACTACCCGGGCCCGAGCCCGGAGAAGATCGACAACCCGGATTGGTGGCCGGTCAAGGCTCAGGAAGCGGCCGAGGAGATCCTCGACCTCGGCGGCACCTTGGGCGACGTGGCGGGGTTCGTCGAAGACATCACCGGCGTGGACATCTTCGGCCTGGCCGCCCGCGCCGTGATCGGCGACTGGAAAGCGTTACAGGAGCAGGCGGTCCTCTTTCGCGACACCGAATCCGGGTTCGCCGGTATCGCCGCCAACATCAACCAGGGCCGCTACGGCATTCAGGACCAATGGATCGGCCGGGCGGCCGACGCCGCCAAGGACTGGCTCGACAAGTATCACGAGGCCTGCCTGGACCTGTCCGGCTACTGCGGAGCGGCCGGCGACGCCATCGAGGGCCTGGCCAGAGCGGCGTACCACCTGATGCAGGATCTCAAGCACGGCCTGGGTGTCCTGATCGAGATCCTGCTGCTGATCTACACCAAAGGCGCGATAGCGGCCGCGAAATCCGGCCAGAAAGTCGTCGGGTTCATTCTCGACGTCATCGACGCCCTCGCCGAGGGCAAAAAGCTGTTCGGGCTCTTCGGCGGCGACGTCAAGCAACTTCTCGCACTCATCTCGGCCGCCATAGACCAAACAGGCGTCATTCGCACCACCATCAGCGCCATCTTGGCGCTGGCACACCAATTCGAACTCGGCTGGGGCATCGTCGACGCGACCCGCGCCACCGCGCGCGACACCGAACTCCCCAGCTGGCCCTTCACCTACGACCATCCGCACGCGAACTGCGGACAGGGGGCCCGGCTATGACACACCTCGATCCCGCGGACAACCCCGGCTGGCCCACAGCCCGGCACAACATGTTGCGGCTGCTGGCCGCTTCCGGCACGGGGGCCGGGGCCGATTTCGCCAAGGACGTCCTGGCCGGGACCCGGCGACCACACGAACTGCTGGCGCACGGGCCCGTCACCGACGAACTCGCCGAGCAGGGCGCGGCCTTCCGGCGGCTGCTCGACAAGATCCCACCGGCCGAAGTCCGGGAGTTGCGCGCGCTTGCCCAGGACGCGGTGCGTCGCGAGGTCGAAGAACTGGCAAGCCTGGACATCGAAGCCGCCGAGGCGGAACTGCGTGCCGCGTCCGGGCCGCCGCGGGAATCCCGGCCGGACGAACGTCGCGACGAGGACGACGACTGGTTCGACCGGCCGTACATGGAGGACCTCTGACGCCCGAAGGTCGCCGCTAGGAACCGAGACACGAAGAAGGCCCAGGCCGGGTGACCTGGGCCTTCTTGCTCCCCCGCTTGGACCGGTGCTACGAGGCGGCTCGCTCGGCGGCGCTGCGTTCCACGCAGAACTCGTTGCCTTCCGGGTCCGTGAGCGTGACCCAGCCGGTGCCGTCCGGCCGGCGGTGGTCCTCGAAGAGCTTCGCGCCGGCACCGATCAGCCTGTCGACCTCTTCGTCGCGGGTGCGATCCCGAGGTTGCAGATCGAGGTGTACGCGGTTCTTCACCGCCTTGCCCTCGGGCACCCGGATGAACAGCATCGTCGGCTGCCCCTCGGCGATCAGCGACACCTCGGGATCGCCAGGCTCGTCCTCGACGCGCATCGGGCGGCCGACCGCCAGCGACCAGAACTGTGCCAGCTCGTACGGATCACCAGTGGTATCGAAGGTGATGTTGTGAATACTCGCGACCATCGCACTCTCCAAAGTGGATGAATGCGCCCCAAAGTCACGGCAGGTCAGCGGTGCCGACGGTGAGGCGCGGGCTTCTCGTGTGGGAACATCTCGACCGCACCTCCTCTCGTCGAAAGGCTGACCACGTGATCATCCCATCCTCCGGTCGGATCGGGCAACCGAAAAGGAAGCGCTGACGATGAGATTGGCCGCCGCGGAGATCGGGTTCTTCGAAGATCACGAAGACGAAGAGGCCCTTGAAGTGGGCGTTGCCGGGGTGGACGAGTCCGGTACGCCGAGATCGTTCTCCTTTCAGCGATCCACGTACGAGCCGGATGAGCAGGAAATCCGGTCCGGAATGGATTCCTACAACGTTTCCACCGAGCGAGGCTTGACCGTCTACGGCTGCCTGCGCGGTGTCCGGCTCTCCGGAATGGTTCTCACGCTCGAATTCTCCGCCGAGGATGCGGAGATCCTCGAGATCTCGACGCCCGTCGAAGTGAACCTGACCGAATCACGGGTGGACGAGGAAAACCTCTCTCGAAAGCTTCGTGAGATTCTGGATTGGGGTTCTCCTGAGAAGCGGCCGGATCTGGTCGGCCTGGATCCGCCCACCCGCGCGTAGACAGCGCTTGCCGGGAGTCAAGCGCCGGGTACCTCGGCCAAGGTCGGCAGTGAGGGATGCGCTCCGTGCCGCGTCACGACGACAGCGGCCACTTTCGCCGCGAAACCGCAAGCCGCCACCACCTCCGCGGTCGTCGGCTCACCGGGAATTCCCGCGAGCCGGGCAGCGAGCGCTCCGACGAACGAATCTCCCGCGGCGGTGGTGTCCACCGCCCGTACCGCGACGGCCGGGACGTGCGCGGACGACGACGCGTCGAGGACGGCGCAGCCCCCGGCCCCCAGCGTCACGATCACCCACCGGCATCCCGCGGCGAACAGTTCGGCACCACCGCGCCGCAAACCGTTGTCGTCGAACGGATCCTGGCCGGTGAGCTGACGGAACTCGATTTCGTTCGCCACCACCACATCGCTGACCGGCAGCAATTTCCAGGCCACGTCGCCGGCGGGCGCGGTGTTGAGCACGGTCAGCACGCCGCGCGAGCGAGCAGCCGCGAAAGCGCGTTCCGTCGCGTCCGCCGCAGCCTCCAGCTGGCCCGCGACGACCCGGAGCCCCGGCAGTTCGCGGATCGCCGCTTCGGCCACCACCGCCGGGATGTCGGCGTTCGCCCCGGACACGACGACGATCGAGTTGACGCCCTCCTCGTCGACGGTGATCGCCGCCCTCCCGGTGGGCGACGCGGACCTTCCCACGTGGGTCACGTCGGCACCCTCGGCGCGCAGCGCTTCCAGGTACTCGTCGCCGTCCTCGTCCTCGCCGACGCAGCCGATCACGGCCACTTCCGCGCCGAGCCGGGCGGCGGCGACCGCCTGGTTGCCACCCTTCCCGCCCAGCTCCCGGCTCGCGGAAAACCCCATCAGGGTCTCCCCCGGCTCCGGGATGCGCGGCGCCTGGACGAGGTGATCGACGTTGAGCGACGCGACCACCGCCACCGCGCGGCTCATGCGGTCAGCCACCGGGCCGGGACGTCTTTCATCAGCCGGGTCACGGCTTCGGCCGCCACGCCTTCGGCTTCGAGCAGATCGGCGAAGATCGTCGGCACGAACACGAGCCCGTTCCCGCCGTTGTGCGTCCACATCTGCTTCAGGAACAGGTCGTGCGACAACATGATTTGGTCCCCGAAGCCCTCGTGCACCCACCTCGCCACGGCGCGAGCGGTCTGCGAAACCGTCGGCGCGACGCCTTCGCCGGGGAACGAGATGTCGAGGCCGATCATGTCGAACTCCAGCAGCACGCCGCGTTCGAGAAGCCCACGTTGGTATCCCGGGTCGTCGCCGGACGGATCGCTGTGCGCCAAGGCCACTTTGGCCGGAAGCGCACCGCATTCCTCCAGCACGAGGTCGAGCACCTCGTGCCCGCGGCGCTGCCAACCCGGCATGTGGATGTTCAACCCCACGGCGGGCCGCTCCGCCTGCGCGAGCGCCGCGGCCCGCAAGGAGGCCCGCTCCCCGTCGGTGAAGAGCGGCGAAACACCGACCTCGCCGATGACACCGGCCCGGATCCCCGTGTCGCCGACACCGTCGTCCAGTTCGGCGAGGATGCGCTCGGTCTGCGCGTCGACGGTGACCGCGGTGATGCGCTTCCCCTCGAACTTCTCCAGATACGCGCCGGTGCCCATGACGACGGTGACCCCGGTGGCCTCGGCCACCGCCGCCAAGGCGAGCGGATCCCGGCCGATCGCCGCGCTTCCGGTCGCGTCGACCACCGTGCCGCCGCCCGCCGCGGCGAACGCGGTCACCTCGCGCACGACGCTCGCGTGATCCTTGGCAGCCACGTTGTCGTTGCAGCAGTAGGGATCCTGCCGAAGCAGGAACTGCAAGCCCGGCCCCACTTCCGCCTCGACGAGCCGCCGCGTGGCGGCATAGGAGGGTTCGGCGACCGCGGAGGACAGATCGTTGAAGAGATGCTCGTGCGGCAGCACGAGCCCGAGGTCGGCCGCGTCGACCGCGCCGAGAACGCCACGCACCTCAGCCACGGCGCACCTCGGCGGGCTGGGCGAGGACAGCCGGTTCGGCCGTGTGCCGGGAGGGGATCATCGCGATCGCCGCGGCCGCCAGTGCCACGACCGCGCCGATGACGGTGACCAGATGCAGGCTGGACCCCGCCGCGGGAGCGACGATTTCGAGCAGCAGCGAGCCGATGAGCTGACCGGCCGTGGAAGCGAGCCCCAGCAGCAGGAGTCCCAGACCGCGCACCAGCAAGGCCATCAGCGCGATCGACAGGAGGCCGAGCGGCCCGCCGAAGTACATCCACCAGGTGCCCGGCAACGCGAAATGCGCGCCCGCGACCGCCATCCGCACCAGGTACACCAGGCCGAGCGCCACGAAGCCGATGAGGAAGTTCCAGGTGATGGAAATGAACATCGAGCCGGACAGCAGGCCGATCTCGGAGTTGCCGGCGGGCTGCCAGCCGGCGAGCAGGCCACCGACGAACGGCATGATCGCCAGCGCGATCATGTGCGGTGCCGACCAGTTCGGGGACACCACCAGCACCGTGGCGCAGATGGCCAGGATCGCCCCGGCCACGCGCGGCGCGCTCATCGCCTGTTTGAACGGGACGCCGATACCGAGGCGGTCGCACACCACACCGGAGATGACCATGCCGGAGATCAGCGAAGTCTGGAAGATCGCCACCCCGAGGAAACCCACCGTGACGCCTTCGGAGAGCACGATCACCGCGCCGCACAGCCCGGCGAAGAAGTTCCACCGCGGGATCTCGCCGCGCACCAGCTGACCGGGCAGCCGGAGGAACGCGTCCCGCGTCCGGGCGCGCGCCAGCACGATGATCAGCATCAGCACCAGGCCAGTGCCGAAGGACACCAGCGCGGCGGCGTGCCCGTCGGCGAGCGCGGTGCCGAGATGTCCGTTGACGAGCGACTGCAACGGGCCGAGCATCCCGGCGAAGACGGTCGCGATGGTCAGGACGACGGCCGAAGCCGCGCGGCCGGTGGGTGACGTACTCATCGAATCCTCCTTGATCCCGAGTGCGCGCGGCTCAGATTTCGCGTCCGGCGAGCCAGGTCATCGCCTGCGCGAAAAGCTTGCGGTAGCCGTCCCAGCTCATGAACTCCTCCGGAGCCCAGTGCGGGGAGATGTCCGAGGTGAACGCGAGGGTGCGGCCGCGGCCGACCTGACGCGCGGCCAGCATGACGTCGCCCTCGACGGTGGCGAGCAACTCCGCGTCCGGCTTCAGCGTGGTGTGCTGGTATCCCAGCAGGATCGGCCAGTCCTGATCGAGGCCGGCGACCACCGGGTGACCGGACCGCACGACGTGGGCACGGACGCCCTCCGGCGTCTCGACGCGGTCGTCGTACGGGTCGATGTCGACCGGGAGGATCTCCTCGATCGGTGTCCGATGGTAGTTGGCCTTGCCCTCGAAGCCCTGGAAGCTCAGGTAGCCGCCCGCCATCATCAGGCCGCCGCCGTTCGTCACCCACTCGCGCAGCAGTTTGAGGCGGTTGGGCGTCGGACGGCCACGAGTGAAGGTGTCCGGGTGCAGCAGCAGCGTGTTGGAGCCGACGTCGGAGAGCAGGACGACGTCGTAGGCATCGAGTTCCTCCAGCGTCTGCGGGAATTTCTCGGCCACGTCGTGCGAACGCAGGTGTGTCACCTCGACCCCTTCCGCGGCGAGCGCCGCCAGCAGCCGGTCGCACCCGATCTCCACCTGCGTGTGCGCGAACGGGTCGTATCCCTTGTGGTCGATCGTCGCACTGACCCACGACTCCCCGGCTAGCAGGACCTTGACCATCGACGACTCCTTCGAGCGAAAAGCGTTAGCGTTTGTTGCGCAACATAGCGCAACGCCGTCAATATAAGATGCGGTCGCAGTCGCCGTCAACGCTCAACGGGGAGGAGCCGGATGTCGCTGGCGAAGGTGGCCCGAGAGGCCGGAGTGGCCGTGTCGACGGTGTCGAGGTACGTCAAGGGGGAGCTCAACGTCGCCTCCGAGACGGCCCGGCGCATCGACGCCGCCCTGTCGGCCCAAGGGCATCCGCCCGTGCGGAAACAGGTGACCGGCCTCAGCCTCGGCCTGGTGGTCCCGTCGCTGGACAACCCGTACTTCTCCACGCTGGCGGACGCGGTGGTCGACGCCGCCGCGACGGACGGCATCGACGTGCTCACCGCGCTCACCGGGTCGTCGCCCTCACGGGAGCGCGCCGCCGTCGAACGCCTGACGCGGGTGCCGGACGTGGGCGGGCTGGTCTACCTGGGGATGAACAACACCAACGAAGCCTTCGCGAGCCGCCTCGCGGGCGATGTCCCGGTGGTCTTCCTCGACGAGTACGTCGAAGCCACCGGACCGCGGATCGCGCACGTCACCGCGAACGGTTTCGGTGGGGCCTATCAGGCGACCACCCACCTGATCTCCCAGGGCCACCGGCGGATCGCCCATGTCGGCGGACCGGCCGGGCTGCGCACGGCCGACCAGCGCGAGGCCGGATACCGGGCCGCCCTGAAGACACACGGGGTCGACGTCGACGAGTCGATGATCGTGCGCGGCGCCTTCAGCTCGGCGTTCGGCATGAACTTCTTCGCGCACATGGCGCGGGCCGGCGCGGCGCCGACGGCCGTGTTCACCGCCAGCGACATCGCCGCGGTAGGCCTGCTCGAAGCGGCCCGCCGCGCCGGGGTGACGGTGCCGGGCGACCTTTCGGTGATCGGCTGCGACGGAATCACCCTCGGTGAATGGACGTCGCCGAGGCTGACCACCGTCGCCCAGCCGACGGAGCAGATGGCCCGCAAGGCGGTCGACGAGATCACCCGCCTCGCGGCCGGCCACGCCCCGGCCGACCACGTGCTCTCCATGCGACTCGTCGTCCGCGAATCGACCCTGGAGTACCCCTCATGACCGACGAAGCCCTCGCGTTGCTGCGCGACCTGGTCCGCCGGGACACCACCTCCGGCGACAGCGCCGCGCAGGCCGCCGCGCAGGAACTGGCCGTCTCCTACGCCACCGCCACCGCGGGCGTTCGCGTGCTGCGACGCTCCAGCACCGGGCGACCGTGGGTACTGGTCGGCACCGGCTCCGGTGACGGGGTGTTGTTCGTGTGTCACATCGACACCGTCCCCGTCGGCTCCCCCGCGCTCTGGGACCGCGACCCGTTCTCCGCGGACGTCGACGAGGAGTTCCTGCACGGCCGCGGCAGCGTCGACATGAAGGGCGGGCTGGTCGCCGCCCTGGCGGCGTTGCGCAACGCCGCGGAAGCCGGTGCCGACGCGCAGGTCCTCATCACCAGCGACGAAGAGATCGGCTGCCGCGGCGCGATCGAAGCTTCGGCCTCGCTGGATCTGTCGCCGCGGATCGTGGTGGTGCCGGAAGCGACCCGGAACCGCGTCTCGCTCGGACATCGCGGAGCGACCTGGCTGCGGCTCACCGCGCGAGGGAAGGCGGCCCACGGCTCCACGCCCCAGCTCGGCCGCAACGCGATCCGGTTGCTCGCCGACCGCGCCCTCGGCGCCCTCGACTCCCTCTCCTTGGCCGCGGACGATTATCTGGGCGAGGAAACCGTCAACGTCGGCACCTTCGAGGGCGGGACCGCAACGAACATCGTGCCCGCGTCGGCTGTCCTGACGCTGGACGTGCGCACTGTGGACGGTGGAGCCGAAGCGATCGCCTGGGCTTCCTCGCTCGATCCGGCCATCACCGCGGAAGTGGATCTCGATCTGCCCGCCGTCCGGACCGCGCACCTGCCCGAGCCGCTATCCGGCCAGGTCACCGCGCCCGCCGCCACCTATTTCACCGACGCTTCGGCTTTGGCCGGGTCGGTGACCGGAGCCCCGATCGTGATCTGGGGCCCGGGAGATCCCCGGCAGATGCACGCGGCGAACGAAAAGCTGGAACTGGAATCCTTCGAGCAGGCTTCGCGCAACTACGTCGAGCTGGTCCTGTCCGTCGCCCGCTGATCACCGGCGAACCCGGCCTCTGGACACAAGAAGCCCAGGCCGCGCGGCCCTGTGTAACGCCCGCCGCCATAGCGGTGACCGTGTGGATTTCGTTGCGTTAGGTGACCCGAAATCCACACAGTCCCGCGTGACCGGTCCGGTCGCGACAGTCGGAGGCAGGAGGGTGTGTGGAAATAGGGACGTTGAACGTCCCTATTTCCACACACCCCCTCACCCTGGACCGCGACTTCGACAGCGTCCGGGCTGATGAGGTCCGCGAACCCGATGACGGACCCCTTACCTCGCCTGAGCAGTGAATCGACGAGGGTAAGGGGGCGGATCAGGTGCGAGTGCAGGTGATCACCCGATGCCAGGTGGCATCCCTCAGGACGACTCTGATCACTACCAACGAGGCAGTGAGTTCCTGAAGGAGAGCCACCATGATGCACAGCAACGACGTTCTTCTCACCGGCGTGCTGGCCGAGGTCGACTACCGGACCGAGCAGATGCTCAAGGCAGGCCGCGGCGCCTGGATCGCCCGGGCACGACGGGTGGGTAAACGGCTCCGCATACCCCGCACCCAGACCCGGCCCTCGGTTCATTAGCGCCGAGGGTCACGGGACGACCGGAGCGGGGTTCCGGGCCCTCGTTGCCGGCGGCGCGGACATCGCCTCGCCGATCTGTGCGGCCTGCCTGCCGAAGAACCAGACCGCAGGAGCTCCGGGCGTTGCGGAACCCGCGGCAAAGGTGTGCCGAAGAGCCTCGGAAAACAGCGGCGCGGGCACCGCTGGTCGCCATCCCGAGGGCGGGCGACCTGATCGGTGAGATGCGCGTCGAGATGGGGGCGGGCGTTCACCGATGCGTGCCCACGGGTGTCCACGCGATCTCTGTGGACGGCTCTATAGTGGTGCTGACCTGCGTGAGTCCGGAAGCCGGGTGTCTGGTGTCCACCAGTGGACTCGCCGTGGCTTGCGGGGGCTCATTCTGGTTCTCGCAGTTACGGGGGATTTAACGGTAGCGGGGGTTGGAGGCATCATGACCAGGTACGTCGTCACGCGGCGCGCGTTGTCGCATGCCTCGGTCCGGTGCCGTGTCGTGTCTTCTCCGCCCGTGAGTGGGGGCGGTGAGGGTCCTGAAGCCCTTCTGCGTGGTTGCGGTGGAGCACAGGGACTTGCGGTCTAGCTGGAACTAGCCCGCACACTCAGGCGAGGCCTCGAGCGTAGTTTTCGCTCGAGGCCTTCGTCGTGTCTATGGGGACTCCGCCGAGTGGGCGTAGACATCGTTTGAGTCGCGGGGTCTTCTCATGTGCGTGCGCGTGCGGGACGATTTTCACGTTCCGGTCCCACCCCGGGATGTCGCCGACAGGGCCGTGGTTCCAGCCGCATCAGCCCGACCGGTGAGTGCTCGTAAATCCGCAACCACGAAACGCACCATCCTCGCCCGCCCCTTCTCAAGATCGGGGCGGGCAGGCGCGTTTCCTCGCAGAGGGGCACAACAACATGGCGTTGACAACGGTGAGACCGCCCTCCAGAGGCGGCGCCGTCCCGGCCGCGGTCAGACTGACCTGGCCGGAGGCCTTCGTGATCACGTTGGCCGTCGGCCTGACCATCTTCCTCAACGTGCACGACCACACCCCGATCGTCGCGGCCGCGGGCATCGCGGCGGGCGTGATGGTGGTGTTCGTCGCCGTCCTCGCGGTCCCGCGCGGCATCGGCGAGATCGCGAAGAACCTGCGCTTCCTGCGCTCGGCGGCGGACGAACTGGCCCGCCTGCACCAGGAGCGGGAGGGCGGGCGATGACCGTGACCAGCCCAGGCGAGCAGCAGCTCGTCTTCGAAGCAGGCGACGCGACCGAATTCCGGGCCCTGATGGGGCGGATCCTCGACACGTCTCCGTTGAGCTGCGGCCAGATCTCCATCAAGACCGGCATGCCTCGCTCCACCGCCTACAGCCTGCCCGACACCAAACGACCCGGTCTCCCGAGCAACCCCGACCAGGTCGAAGCCTTCGTCAAGGCCTGTGGCCTGACCCCCATCCAGATCGATCTCGTGAAAGACCTCTGGCACAAGCTGCACCGGGAAGCCGAAAACACCCGCGCCGGCAGCGACAAGCCGGTCAGCGCCGAGCCCGCGCCCCCGGCGGGCGGGCTCTACGCCGCCGGCGCCGACTTCCTCGACGGCGGCGGTTACTCGAACACCTACGGATACGGGTATGGATACGAACAGGGGTACGGTCCGTACCTCGACGAGGAAGCCTCTCCGCTGCGGTATCTCAGCAGGGCAGGCACGATACCCAAGCCACCGTATGCGCGCAGGAACACCAGCTGGACCGAGCTGCTGCACTACGTCCTGGGTGACGAACGCCGGACCCGGCACGCGGTCATGCTGCTGATCCCGGTCACGCTGCTGCTGCTCGGCATCGTGTGCGCGCTGGTGTTCCTCGCGGTCAAGATGCCCACCGCCACACCGCTGGTCGTGGCCGGGCTGCTCTCCCCGCTCCTGATCGCTCTCCGCAGGAGCGGCCGGAAAACGAAGAAGAAGATCGACGACTAGAACCCGAACCCGGTGAAGGTCGAGGGGCCCCGCCAGCCGATGCGCTGACGGGGTCCGTCGACGTTCAGCCGGTCGTGCTGAAACCAGCTCAGCGGATCGTTTCCGAACACCTCGGGCGAGTGCCGGCACGATTCCCTGCCGTGGATGCAGGATCCGCGGCTCGCGTCGCCGATGGTTCTCCCCGCCACCGGTGCATCAGGCGGTCGGGCCGTTCCTGGTCATCACGCTTCCTTGTGCCACGGCACTGAGCGTCGTGGCCCCGTCCTGGCCGATCACGTGGAGTTCACAGCGGCAGGTGGCTCGCCGACGGCCGCTGTAGAGGACCTGCGCCTCCGCCGCGAGCCGGATTCCCTTTGCAGGCCGCAGATAGTCGATGCTGAACCCACTGGTGAGAATGGACGGCCCCAGCGTCGTCCCGGCGGCGAAGGTGATCGCGTTGTCCGCCGCATAAGCGAGTACGCCGCCGTGGAGATAGCCGTTCTGTTGCAACAGGTCTTCGCGGATGTCGAGTTCCAGGGTCGCCGCGCCGTTCCCGAACGCGGTCACGCGCGCGCCGAGCAAGACGCTGAACGGTTGCGCGGCGAGACCCGTCCGGGCGTCTTCGAGGGTCAGTGCGGTCATCAGAGCCACGCTTTCAGATCAGCCAAATCCACCATGGGCATTCCCCAGCGCAACGCCGCCACTTCGAGGTCGGCGCTGCCCGCCATCGTGCCGTCAGGGTTCATCACTTCGCAGCAGACGCCGACCGGGGGAAGGCCTGCGGCAACACACAGGGCGACGGTCGCTTCGGTGTGCCCGGACCGCTCGGCGAGCAGACCCGGCCGAGCGGCGAGCGGGAACACGTGCCCTGGACGCAGGAAGTCCCCGGCTGTCGCGTTCGGATCGGCCAGTTTCCGCACGGTGGCGGCGCGTTCGGCCGCGGACACGCCGGTGCCCGTGCCCGCCGACAGGTCGACGGGTATCGACCAGGCCGTTCCCTGCCGGTCGCCTTCCCCGGGCATCTGCGCGATTTCGAGGCGTCGCAGCACTTCCGGCGCGCACGGCACCGCCGGGAAGCCGCAGACCTGGGTCAGCAGGAAAGTGAACGATTCGGGGCGGAGCCTGGTACCGGCGAAGATGACGTCGCCCTCGCCTTCGGTTTCCGGATCCCAGACGATGACACCGCCACCGGCTGCGAGCTGGCGCAGCACCTTCTCCACGCCGGCACGTCCGTCGACACGACCGGCCCACGGCAGCTGGGGCAACGCCTTGCCCACAGCAGAAGGTGGTGCCTTCTCGACCAAACGGCCGACCAGGTCGAGTTCCAGGTTCACCCGGTCCCCGGCCTCCAGGCCACCGAGTGTGGTGACCGAGCGGGTCATCGGGAGCAGCACGACCGAAATCCGGTCACGCAGGACCTCGGCGATGGTCACACTGACACCGTCGAGGGCGATCGGGGACTTCGCGAGCAGCCTGTCCAGCAAACGCTGCGGCGGCCGGAGCCAGATCCGGCGGGAACCGCCTTCGTCGTCGATCCGGATCACCTTGCCGACAGCGTCGACATAGCCCTGGACCAGGTGGCCGTCCAGCGGGTCGCCGACCTGAAGCGGCGTCTCGACATTGACGGCGTCCCCGGCCCCGAGCGTGTCGAACGTCGACCGGCGCCGGGTTTCGGCGGAGAGCACCGCCTCCAGGACATCGTCGACCGGCCGCACGGTGAGCCGTACCCCATTGACGCACGCCGATCCGCCGTCGTGGACCCGGCTCGCGCTCTTCGGCGCCCGCACCCGCAGCACGTCGCCCTCGATCTGTTCGACGGCACCCAACTCGCCGATTCGCCCAGTGAACATGAATCATCACCCCATTTGACGTCGTACCCCAGGAAGTCCGGCTACGGCCGGACGAAGGGGGACGCGGGGTGTCACCGCCTGGTCCCGGAATCGCACCGGGTCGTTCCACCCACTCGGCGGAACCGGCCGACTATACGGCCGCACCGTGGAATCGCACCACGAGTCGATCATAACCGGAACCAGGATCGATTTCGAAGCCTATGCGAGTCGACTTCCTCGGTGCCGAGGACGCTCGGCCGGACGTCCCGTCGTGACGCGCGGCGTTGTGTTCTTCACCAGCTACTCGTCGTCCAAGAGCGGGAGCCGTCGAAGCGGAGCCAGCCACCGTTGTGCACTTGCCCGGTCAGATCCTGGACTTCCGCCGCGGTATCGAGTGCGCGCTGGCAGGCGTAGAGGTCACCGAGGCCTGCCAAGGCTTCCGCTTGGACGGCAGCCGCCCCGTGCCGGGTCGACAAGTCGGTATCACCCTGGGATGTCAGTGTGGCGGCCAGATCGAGCAGCGGGACGGCGTCGGCGAACTCGCGTTCGTAGACGGCGATGAACGCCAGGCGCTACCGCGCCGTCCGTGCTGTGCGACACCCTCGTCCTCGAAATCGGCCTCCGCTCACTACTGGCCCCGGACACCACCCCAGCTACATGAACCTGGCCGACAACAACATCGCCTACCGCCACCCCGACCTCTACGACGCGCTGACACAAGACAGCACCGCCGCCGCGACCTGCCAACACCTCATCAACCATTACGGCACCGCCCCCGCCGGAAGCGTCCTCGACCTCGGCTGCGGCACAGCCCGCGACCTCGCCGCACTCGCCAACAGCCACCACTGCGTCGGCGTCGACCTTCAGCCCGCCCTCATCAGACACGCACAACAGCGATATCCGGCTCTGGACCTCCGGGCCGGAGACGTGCGCACCGTCCGGCTGAACGACACCTTCGACACCATCACCTGCCTCGGCAACGCCCTCGCCTACCTGCACCACAACGACGACATCCGCGCGGCGTTCCAGACTTTCGCGGCCCACGCGCATCCCGGATCGCTGCTGATCATCGTCACCCAGATCGCTCCCACCGTCGCCGCCACGCCGGCCCGCGGCCGGGTTGACGCAGCAGGACTCGGCGCCGACGTCACCACCGAACACAGCTGGAACCCGCGCACACAGATCGCCACCGTCCACCGGACATGGCAGCTCGACGACGGCACCACCGAACACGACCTCATCGAACGCCGAATCCTGTTCCCCCGCGAACTAGAGCTCTACGCCAGCCTCGCCGGATTCACACCGCTCGCGCTCTTCACCAACGGGCAGAACCACACGGGCCCACTGATCGGTTCAACTGCCCACTTCGCCGCCACATACAACTCGTTTTAGCAAGTGAAATCGAGGAATGGCGGGTCAAGTTCTTCGAGGCCCGGATCTCCGGCATGACCTGTCGGTGCTGGATGCCATGGTCTTCACGCTCAAGATTCCCTTGAGCCAGGCGGATACCCGGCTGGGCCGAGCCGTTTCCGTCACGGAGCCTGCGCACACGCCCGACCTCAGCGCTAGACGAAGCCGGTCCCTTCGGACGAGGAGGAGAAACGGGCAGGGCGAACCGCTGCTTCCGTCCTCGGCGACCATTCGGGCGGTCGACACGGGGTCCGCTGCGGGCAAACTTGCCGCGACCCGGCCCCACCACCCGAGAGCAGCATCAGGCTGGGCTGCCGCACCCACGATCGTCACCGCGCCCCGCACACCCCGTAGGGAACATCACCGCCCGCTGGCCGACCCGAACGCCGGGACGGCTTTAGCAAGCGGCGTGACAGGCAAACACCGGACGAGCGTCGAAATCGACACCGGATCGGCCCCAAGAAACGAAGAAGCCCAGGCCGCGTGGCCTGGGCTTGAGCTCCCCCGCTTGGACTCGAACCAAGAACCCTCCGGTTAACAGCCGAATGCTCTGCCAGTTGAGCTACAGGGGATTGTGCTCCGTACCAGCCGGATCGCTCCGACCGATGAGAGAACTTTAGCCCATGCCCGCCGACGGCCGCGCACCCACCCCCCACTTTCGACGTCACCTCGTCAAGCTCGCGTTTTGAGGGACAATGACAGCCGGAGCAAGATCGAACGGAGGCGTGGACTCGGATGAAGATGTTCCTGCTGGGTGCGGCCGCGGGCTACGTGTTGGGCGCGAAGGCCGGCCGGGGACGGTACGAGCAGATCGTGCGGACGTACCGCAAGGTCGCTGACCACCCCATGGTGCAGGGCGCCGCCGGGGTCGCTCGCGCCAAGGTCGGCGAGAGGTTCGGTCGGCCGGAGCGCTGACCCCGCTCGAGACGAGCCGAAAGGGCCCTTCACCTGCGGATGGAGGGCCCTTTCACGGTACGACGGCGACCACGAAGACGCGCCGGAACTCGAACCACGTGGTCCCGTCGGGGCGCGGCGGGTAGGCCTCGTCCAGTTTGCGGGCGATCTGCGCGCGGAAGTGGTCCCAGTCGGCTCCGGGGAGGGCCTCCTTGACCGGCCGCAGCGAGGTGCCGGTGATCCATTCGAGCACGGCGTCCTCCCCGGTCAGCCGCTGCAGGTACGTCGTCTCCCAGGCATCGACGGCGCAGCCCACGTCGGCGAGCAGGTTCCCGTAGCCGAGCGGGCTGTCGACGGCCTCGTTCTCCCGCAGGACGACGTCGGCGAGACGCGGAGCCCATTCCTCAGTGCGCGCGAGGGCGCGGACCAGAGCGTGCGACGGCGCGTCGAAGTTGCCCGGGACCTGGAACGCGAGCGTCGCCCCGGACGGCAGGAGGTCCACCCATCGGCGAAGCAGGACGCGATGTTCCGGGACCCACTGGAGCACGGCGTTCGAGATGACGACGTCGGTGTCCGGTTCGGGCGACCAGTCGTTGACGTCGAGCACTCGCGCGTCGACGCCCCGGGAGCGGGCGGCCTCGACCATTTCGGGTGAACTGTCGCCGGCCTCGATGATCGCGTCCGGCCAGCGTTCCGCCAGGTCGGCGGTCAGGTTCCCGGGGCCGCAGCCGAGGTCTGCGACCCGGCGGGGCTTCTCGGCCGGTATCCGCCCGAGGAGGTCGTAGAACGGCCGGGCCCGCAGGTCGGCGTAGTCGAGGTATTTGACCGGATCCCACATGGCGCCTCCCAGCGATACAGTACGAGCGTACTGCTAGCCGTGCGGCTTGGCCAGTTTCCCGGCCGCCTCCTCGGCGATCGCCTTGATCACGTCGATGTCCGTACCCGGATCCGGCCGTACCTGCAGCACCGTGCCGTCCTGGCCGGGGGCCTTGCGCTCGACGAACCACGCTCCCCCGGTGCCGAGGTCCTTGCGATGCCTGCCCCGGACCGAGCCGTCGACCCGCTGCCGCAGCAGCATCGGGACCTTGCCCGGCTGAGCGAGCCGGAACCGGACCGGGGTCTTGTCGGCCAGCAGCACGGCCTGCCCCGCGGTCCCGGTCTCCTCGGATTCGGTCAGCGTGAGCACACCGTCGGACCAGGCGGCCTTGCCGACCAGGTGCCAGCCGACCCGGCGCGGGCCCGGGATCCACAGTCCCAGCGCCGTGACCAGCAGGTATCCGCCGCCCTCGACCGCCGCGCTCCCGACGACGTGCTCACCGTCGTCCAGCGTGCCGTCGAAATCCGCCGGGACACGCTCACCCAGCAGGTGACGCAGCCAGCCCATGCTCAGTCCAATCCGCCGATGGCCTGTTCCTTCAGCGCCTTCCGGTACTGCTCGAGCGCGACGAGGTCGCCGAAGAGCGCGCGGTAGTCGTCCGGCGCCTCGACGGGAGAAAGCCGCTGGAGCTTCGACTTGATCTCGTTGATCTGGCGGCCGACCAGGCTTTCCTGCACCGCCGCGAGCTGCGCGGAGATGTAGCGCGAGTCGACTTCGCCCTTGGCGCGCAACGGTTCCACCGAAAGCTCGCTGAGCACCCGCCGCACCGTCCCCTGCGGACAGTGCGGGGCGGCCGCGTCGAGCAGGGCGGGCCCGGTCAGCCCGGAACCCGCTCCCCCGGCGGACAGCAGCGCCTTGTGGATGGCGACGTACACCGGATGGGTGAACGCGTCTTCGGGGAGCGCGTCGTACTCCGTCCCGGCGATCATCGGCTGCTGCAACGCCGCTTTGAGTGCCTCGCGCTGCGCGATGAACCGCGGATCGCCGGGTGAGGGCCTCGGCAGGTCCTCCTCGGCGGTGGTGGCGGTGGCCGCCTGAGCGGGCCGCCGGGCTTCGACGGTGGCGGAGCGTTTCGCCGTGGCGCCCGCGCTGCCGCGGACCCGGTTCACCACCTGCGCCGCGTCCTGCCAGCCGACCCACCAGGCGAGTTTCGACGCGTAGCCGTCGCGGCTGGCGCGGTCCTTGATCCCGGCGACCATCGGCACGGTCTTCTGCAACGCCGCGACCTGACCGTCGACGGAGTCGAGGTCGAACGCCTTGAGCATGCTCTTGATCGCGAACTCGAACAACGGGATCCGCCGCGCGACCAGGTCGCGCACCGCGGTGTCGCCCTTGGCCAGCCGCAGTTCGCAGGGGTCCATGCCGTCGGGGGCGACAGCGATGTAGGTCTGCCCGGCGAAGGTCTGGTCACCCTCGAAGGCCTTCAACGCCGCCTTCTGGCCGGCTTCGTCACCGTCGAAGGTGAAGATCACTTCGCCGCGGAAGGCGTCGTCGTCCATCATCAGCCGCCGGAGGACCTTCATGTGGTCCTCGCCGAACGCCGTCCCCGACGACGCGACGGCCGTCGGGACTCCGGCGGCGTGCATCGCCATCACGTCGGTGTAGCCCTCGACCACGACGACCTGATGCCGCTTCGCGATCTCGCGTTTGGCCAGGTCGAGGCCGAACATCACCTGAGACTTCTTGTAGATCGGCGATTCCGCGGTGTTCAGGTACTTCGCCGAGACGCGGTCGTCGTCGAACAGGCGCCGCGCGCCGAACCCCACGACCTCGTTGCCGACGTCGCGGATCGGCCAGAGCAGCCGCCGGTTGAACCGGTCCATCGGCCCGCGCTGCCCTTCCTTGGCGAGCCCGGCCGTGAGCAGTTCCTTGACCTCGAACCCGCGGTTGAGCAGATGCTTCGTGAGCTTGTCCCAGCCCGCCGGGGCGTACCCACAGCCGAACGTCTGCGCCGCGGCCGCGTCGAAACCCCGTTCGGACAGGAAGTCCCGCGCCGCGCGCGCGTCCGGGGTGAGCAGCTGCTCGGCGTAGAACTCCTGGGCCGCGCGGTGCGCCTCGATCAACCGGGCACGGGTGCCGCGATCGCGCTGGACGCTTCCGCCGCCGCCTTCGTAGGTCAGCCGGAAGCCCGCGCGGTCCGCGAGCCGCTCGACGGCCTCGACGAACGAGATCAGGTCCATCTTCTGGATGAACTTGATCACGTCACCGCCTTCGCCACAGCCGAAGCAGTGGAAGGTGCCGTGGGACGGGCGCACGTTGAACGACGGGGTCTTCTCGTTGTGGAACGGGCAAAGCCCCTTCAGGCTGCCGCCGCCGGCGCTGCGCAGCGCCACGTAGTCACCGATGACCTCGTCGATCCGGTTGCGCTCGCGCACCTCCGCGATGTCGCTCTCCCGAATCCGTCCTGCCACGCTCATCACTCTAGTTCTTCCTCTCCGGGCACTGTGCGGCACACTCGGGGAATGAGCACCGCCCTGGACGAACTCGCCGGGAACTTCGCCGCGCTGCGCCCCCATCTGGTGTCGGTCGCCTACCGGCTCACCGGCGCGCTGTCCGACGCCGAGGACGCGGTCCAGGAGTCCTGGCTGCGGCTGAGCGGCCTCGACGAGCGCCGCCGCGCGGCCATCGAGGACCACAAGGGCTGGCTGACCACCGTCGTCAGCCGGATCTGCCTCGACAGGCTGCGGTCGGCGGCGGTGCGCCGCGAGCGGTACGTCGGCGAGTGGCTGCCCGAGCCGGTGCTCGGCCCGCTGGGCACGCCGTCGTCGGAGGACCCGCTGACCGTCGCGGTCCGCGACGACGGCATGCGGATGGCGGCGATGGTGGTCCTCGACCGACTGACCGCCGAGCAGCGCGTCGCGTTCGTCCTGCACGACGCGTTTTCGGTGCCGTTCGGTGAGATCGCCGAGATCCTGGGCTGCACGGTGGAGACCGCGCGCCAGCACGGTTCACGCGGCCGCCGCGCGGTCGCCGACGCGGATCCGCCGCCCCGGACGGCGCTCGCCGAGCAGCAGCAGATCATCGAGAAGTTCATGACCGCGATGCTCACCGGCGACATCCAGGCGGTGGCCGAGGTGCTGCACCCGGACGTCGTCCTCGTCGGCGACGGCGGCGGCAAGGCGCGCACGGCGGTCCACACGGTCGCCGGCTTCGACAAGGTCACCCGGCTGTTCCAGGGGCTCATGCGGATGTACGACCCAGCCGGGATCGAGCAGGCGAGGCTCGCGCTGGTCAACGGCGACCTCGGGCTCTACATCCCGCCGCAGGCCGCTTCGGAGGGGTACCGGGCGCTCGACGAGCACGTCGACGCCTTCGTCATCCGCGACGGGAAGATCGTGGAGATCTACGACATGGCGAACCCGGACAAGCTCACCACCGCCCGCACCCGCGTCGGATCCTGACCGCGTTTAGTCCTCTGAATGCGCTCTGAGCGCATTCAGAGGACTAAACGCGGGGAGTCAGGGCAGCGGGATCTTGCAGGCGTCGCCCGAGGTGAAACCCTGCGCGGTGATGTCGAGCGCGCTGTTCATCCGGGCACGCATGTTCTCCAGCCCGATCTGGTAGGTCAGCTCGATGACGCCCTTGCGGCCGAACTCTCGTTCCAGTTCGGCGACCTGTTCGTCGGTGACGGTCACCGGGCTCGCGGTCATCGCGTCGGCGTACGCGAGCGCGAGCCGTTCCTGCGCGGTGAAGGCGGGCGACTTCGCGTAGTCGTCGATGTTCTTCAGCCGTTCGATGTCGAGCCCTTCGTGCAGTTGCAGCATGGTCCCGAAATCGATGCACCACGAGCAGCCCAGCTGGGTCGCGACGCGGTACACGGCCAGCTCGCGCACGTTCGACGGCAGTGTCTTGCTGGCCTTTTCCGCCAGCATCTCGTGCACACCGTTCGCGCGCAGCAGCGCCGGGTGGTGCGCGTAGACGGCCATCGGCTCGGGTACGGCACCGAAGCGCTTCCCGGCGAATTTGTAGATCAGCTTCAGCAGGAAGCCGGCTTCGGCGGTCTTGACGGCGGGAATACGCGGCATGATGTCCTCCTCGTGCGGTTGCGATCACCAGGTGGACGAGATGGCCCGCGAGGACGTGACAGCCGCTCCCGGGTGACGTGGGCCACTCGCCCTTCCCGATCACGGAGCGGGATCGGGAACCGTCGGATCGGCCCATTACGATTCCCGGGGAACGGGACGAATTGAAGAACTTACTGTCGGTATGCTGTCGAACCTACTTTAGTCATCGCCCGCCTGGGTAGGTGACGATTAGCCTTTTCGCCGGAACCCCCATTCGATCATCGAAGGTACGCTGACGATCAGCAATCCCCTCGAAGAACCGGTGCCGCCACATCGGTTTATTCGGCGATCCCTCCGCTCTCTCCCATCGGAGGAAACACATGGACTACCTCGTCATCGGCGCGGGCCCGGCCGGCCTTCAACTCGGACATTTCCTCCAGCGAGCCGGAAGAGATCATGTCGTACTGGAAGCGGAAGACGCACCCGGCTCGTACTTCCGCACATTTCCGCGGCACCGGAAACTGATCTCGATCAACAAACCGCACACCGGCTGGGCCGATCCCGAACTGAATCTGCGGATGGACTGGAACTCGCTGCTGTCCGACGATCCGGACCTGCGGTTCACCCGGTACACCGAGGAATACTTCCCCTCGGCGGACCTCCTTGTCGACTACTTCGCCGACTACGCGGCGAAAACGGGCGTTCAGGTCGAATACGGGACACGGGTGACCTCGATCGACCGGGACACCGAATTCCGGGTCACCACCGACGTCGGCCGGACCTACTCCGCGAAACGGGTCATCGTCGCGACCGGACTCGCCCGCCCGTACGTCCCCGCCGTCCCCGGAATCGAAACGACGGAATCGTACAACGATGTTTCGGTCGATCCCCGGGATTTCACCGATCAACGGGTGCTGATCCTGGGCAAGGGGAACTCGGCGTTCGAAACCGCCGACAATCTCGTCGCGAACGCGGCACTGATCCACGTTCTCGGCCCGGAGTCGCTCCGGTTCGCCTGGCGCACGCATTTCTCCGGCGATCTGCGCGCGGTGAACAACAACTTCCTCGACACCTATCAGTTGAAATCGCAGAACCTGGTCCTCGACGCCACCGTGGAAAAGATCGAACTCCGCGACGCGGAATACCATGTGACCCTCCGTTATTCCCGCAGGCCGAAGACCGTGACGCTGGTCTACGACCGGGCGATCACCTGCACCGGGTTCCGGATGGACACCGGCATCTTCACCGACCGGGTGCGACCGCGCCTGACGATGAACGACCGGTTCGCCGAACTGACCCAGGCCTGGGAATCGACGACCGTGCCGGGCCTGTACTTCGCGGGCACGCTGACCCAGGTCCTCGACCGCCGCAAGTTCACCAGCAGCGTCCTGCACGGCTTCCGCTACGGCGTCCGCGCCCTGCACCACGTGCTCGAACAACGCTACGAGGGCACCGCTTGGCCGGGCGAGGACCTGCCCGCCGATCCGGACGTCGTGGCGGGCGCGATCCTGGCGCGGGTGAACCGCAGTTCCGGGCTGTGGAACCAGTTCGGTTTCCTCGCCGACGTGCTGGTGCTGAACGAAGACGGCACGTCCCGGCTGCTGGAGGAGGTCCCGGCCGGTCTCGCCCTCGCGGAGCGGCCCGGCAGGCGTTTCGTCACGATCACCCTGGAGTACGGCTCGGGCTATCCCGAAATCGACCCCTTCGACGTCACCGCCGGGCGCGCCTGGGAGGACGACCCCGCGACCGAGTCGCTCTACATGCATCCCGTGCTGCGCCGGTACGTCGACGGCGAACTCGTCGAGACCCGGCATCTGCCCGAGGACGTCGCCAACGACTGGACGGGCGAGGCCGACTACCGCGCGCCGGTCCGCGAGATGGTGGCCGTCCGGTGACCGGGCCGGTCAACCTCCGCGAGGTCGAGCAGGCCGCGCGGGCCTTGCTCGACAGGGTCCGCGACGACTACTTCGCCGGCGGCGCGCAGGACGAGGTCACCGTGCGGGGCAACGAATCCGCGTTCGCCCGGCTGGCGCTCCTCCCCCGGGTCCTGACCGGCGCGGGCGACCCGTCGCCGGAAGTCACCGTCCTCGGGGAACGCGTGTCGATGCCGGTCCTGCTGGCGCCGACGGCGTTCCACGAACTCGCGCATCCCGAGGGCGAACGCGCCACCGCCCGCGCGGCGGCGGCCGCGGGCACGATCCTGATCTCGGCGATGCTGTCGACGGTGGCCATCGAGGACATCGCCGCCGAAGCCCGCAAAGTGTCCTCCGAGCACGAACCGCCGATCTGGTTCCAGCTCTACCTTCAGCCCGACCTGGGTTTCACCGAAGCGATCGTCCGGCGGGCGGAGGCCGCGGGCTGCCGCGCGCTGGTGGTCACCGCCGACTCCCCCGCGCTCGGCAGGCACGAACGCAACGACCGCAACGACTTCCACGATCTTCCGCCCGGGATGAACTGCCCGAACCTGCGCGAGCAGGCAGGCGAGGTCCGCAACGTCGTGCTCTCGCCCGAGATCTCGTGGCGGCACCTCGAGTGGCTGCGCGAGACCACGTCGCTGCCGATCCTGGTCAAAGGCGTGCTCCACCCCGACGACGCCCGGCTCGCCGCCGATCACGGCGCCGACGGCGTGATCGTGTCCAATCACGGCGGGCGGCAGCTCGACACCACCCCGCCGTCGATCCGCCTGCTCCCCCGGATCGCCGACGCCGTCGAAGGCCGCGTGCCGGTCCTGCTCGACGGCGGCGTCCGCCGCGGCACGGACGTCGTCAAGGCGCTCGCGCTGGGGGCGCGGGCGGTGGCGATCGGCCGACCGGTCGTCTGGGGTCTCGCCTACGACGGGGAAGCCGGCGTCACGAAGGTCCTGGACCTGCTGCGCCGGGAAATCGTCAACGCACTGGCCTTGTGCGGGTACGCCGACCCCGCCGCCGTCCGCCGCGACCTGGTGGAGGAGGTGTCATGGCGCTGACCGCGCTCCGGAACTGGGTCTTCGCCAGGGTCAACGGCCAGGAGGCGGTGCCGATCCCCGGGGACACCGTCGGCGTCGAGCATTTCCGCGAGGTCTACGCGCATCCGAACGCCGACGGCCGCAGCGAGGGCGCCGTCCTGTCCGACCTCTTCTGGTACTGGCTGGCCCCGGGACCCCAAGTCCACCAAGAACATCTCGAACCCGGTGAGCGCTACGACGACGTCGCCCGCACCACCCGGCGCTTCCTCGCGCGCCCGCACGCCGAAAGCGCCGAACGCGCCACGCGGGCCGCGGAACGGGTACTGGACGAGAAACCGAAACGCGTCCGGCTTGTCCGCCTGCGCGACGAGATGATGCCGATCTGGGCGGAGTTCTACTACGAGCTGGTGTTCGGCGAACCGTGCCCCCGGCGGGCGCGGGACCTGATCGTGGCCAACGCGACCGACGTCGTCACCGCGCTGAAATGCCTGGGACTGCGGCACATGAACCGGCGGGCGGCGCTCACCCGGTACCTGACGGAAAAGCTGAGCGAGCGTCCTTTGCCGCTCCCGCGACGGCTTTCCCCCGAAGAACAGGTCCTGTACCTGCAGGGCACCTTCTTCAACACCGCCGTCGTGCAGTCCTCGGAGGCGATGACCCATCTGCTGCTGGCCATCGCGCACCATCCGGAGGTGCAGGCACGCCTGCGGACCGAATCCGGCGATGCCTACCTCGACCGCGTGCTGTCCGAATCCTTCCGCCGGTACCCGCTGTTCGGGATCGCGCACCGGATCAGCTCGGGTGAGATCACCGTCGACGAGCACACGACGTTGCCCGCCGGTTCGGTGCTGTGCTTCAACTACGCGGACTTCCACGCGAGCGGGTTCGCCGATCCGGAGCGGTTCGACCCGGATCGCTGGGAGCGCCACACCGCGTCGCGGGCGAACCACATCCCGTTCGGTGTCACCGCGAACCGGCCTTGCCCCGCCAAGGGAATAGTGCCGCCGACGATGCGCGCGGTCGCGAAAGCCGTGCTGTCGCGGTACCTCCTGAGTTCCACGGCGACCCACGTCCGCTCGATCCCCAACCGGGGGCCGTGCGTGCTGCGGCCGGTGGACGACCCCGGATCGGATCGGCGGCTGTTGCGGTATCTCCGGGTGCGTGACCGCGCCGGGGAGGTCCGGCGCGACGTCGTCCAGCTGGTGCTCGGCACCTACATGGTGCTCGACGCGCGCCGGAAACGGCTTGCCCAAAGGTATTTCGCGACCCACGACGCGGAAGGACGGGTGCGGGGATGAACGACGCGGCCGAAATGGACGACGAGAAGGAATACCTGGCGGAGGCGAAGCTGCGGCGGCGGAACAACGCCCCGCACGACCGGTTCCTGTCCTCCTACCGGGCCCGGATGGGCTACCGGGGCGACGTTCTCGTGCCGCCCGCGGTGTTCGGCGTCGAAGGCGCCGTCGACATCCACTGCCACGGTCACGAAGGGCAACAGGATGGCCTGTCGATCGCGAAACTCGCGTCCGCCAGCGGCGTGAAAGGGTTGCTGTTCAAGAGCATCGTCTGGCGGGCCCGCACCGACGTCGCCGGTCCCGCCGGTGTCGTCCGCGAGGTCGAAGGCGAACTGCGCAAGTGGTGCGACGAGGCAGACGTGCCGCCGTCGCGGCTGTGGTCCGGCTGGATCACCACCGACACCATGGGCCTGTCCATCCCGGAACAGGCGCGCAGGCAGCTGGCCGACGGCGTCTCGGCGGTGTGGATGCCGGTGTTCCGCAGCGCCAACACCTTGAGCAAGGTCGGCGGTATGAGCGGCTGGTGGGGCGAGGAACCCAGTGTGTGGACCGATCCGCTGCCGTGGGACAAGGCGCTGCGCGTCGGCACGTACACCCTCGACGAGCACGGGAAACTCAAACCCGAGTACCGCGAGGTGTTCAAGATGGTCGCGGACCACGACGTGATGATCTCGTTCGCGCACGCCACCCACGCCGAGATCTGGGAGATGGCCGAGCAGGTCCGCGACCTCGGCATCACGAAGGCGGTCATCGACCATCCGTTCAGCCCGTTCATCGATCTCTCGCCGGCGCAGATGCGGGAACTCACTTCCGCCGGTATCTACCTGAACTTCACCTACGACGAGATCTCGCCGCTGCTCGGCGTCGACCCGGCCGAGATGTGCCGGACCATCCAAGCGCTCGGCACCGAGTACGTCACGCTGTCCAGCGACGCCGGGGAACCGTTGTTCCCCAACACGGTCGAGGCGCTGCGGCTGCTGCGCGCGCATATGGAGGCCTTCGGGCTCACCAAGGACGAGGTCCACACGACGAGTTCGGTGAACCCGTCCAAACTGCTCGGCGCGGAGGACTGATGCTCGCCGTCGAGAATCCCGCGAACGGGCAGCGGATCACGACCGTCCCGGACGCCGGACCGGCCGACGTCGACAAAGCGGTCCGCGCCGCCGTCGGCGCCTGGCCGGCGTGGCGGGTCACGGACCGGCACGCGGCGCTGATGTCGTGCGCCGCCGTCGTCGAGGAGGCCGCGCCCGTGCTGGCCCCCGTACTGACCGAGGAACAAGGAAAACCGCTTCGGGAAGCCGAAGCCGAGTTCACCAGGGCGGCGGCACGGTTCCGGTACTTCGCCGGTCTGCGGATCGAACCCCGGGTCGTCGGCCAGGCCGAGGTGCACCGGCGTCCGCTGGGGCCGGTGGCCGCGATCACGCCGTGGAACTTCCCCGTGCAACTGGCCGTCGCGAAACTCGCGCCGGCGTTCGCCGCGGGGAACACGGTGGTGCTCAAACCGTCGCCGCACACCCCTCTCACCACCCTGCACCTGGGCCGGATGCTGGCGGAGGTACTGCCGCCGGGCGTGCTGACCGTGCTCACCGGGCAGGACCCGCTCGGCGAGCATCTGGTGACGCATCCCGGGATCCGGAAGATCAACTTCACCGGTTCCGTCGCCACGGGGAAGCACGTGGCCGCGGCGGCCGCGGCCGATCTGAAGCGGCTGACGCTGGAGCTGGGCGGAAACGATCCGGCGATCATCCTTCCCTGCGCCGACACGGCTCTCCTCGCGGAAAAGCTGTTCTGGAGCGCTTTCGCCAACTGCGGGCAGATCTGCATGGCGATCAAACGGGTCTACGCCGTCGGTTCCGCGTACGACGGCGTCGTCGAGGCGCTGGCCGCTTTGGCGACGGAGGTCGTGGTGGGCGACGGGCGGACGCCCGGGACGCGGATCGGCCCGGTGAACAACCGGCCGCAGTACGACCGCGTCATCGGTCTCACCGAGGAAGCGCGGTCGGACGGCGCGCGGCTCGTCACCGGCGGACGGCTCGACGGGCCCGGGTACTTCTTCGCCCCGGCGATCCTCGCCGAGGCGCACGACGGCATGCGGGTGGTGACCGAGGAGCAGTTCGGCCCGGTACTGCCGATCGTTCGATGCTCCACAGTGGACGAAGCCGTCGGGCTCGCGAACGCCACGAAGTTCGGCTTGTGCGGATCGGTGTGGGGCACGGACGAAGAGCGCGCCGCCGACGTCGCGATGCGGCTCGAAGGCGGGACGGTCTGGGTCAACGAGCATCTGGCCATGTCCCTCGACGAGCCGTTCGCGGGCTCGAAATGGAGCGGGCTCGGCGTTTCCGGTGGCGTCTGGGGCATCGAGGGCAACACGGAACCGTTCGTCGTGCACCGCCCGGCGGGTGCGCGATGACCGCGCTCGAAACCGAGGTGAACCGGCGGCGCGTGGTGCTCGTCAGCGCTCTCGCGGGCTTCGTGCTGACCACCGTGTGGTCCGCGCAGTTCGTCGACACGGTGATCGGCGGCGGCGTCACCGAAGCCGTGCTGGGCAAGCCCGCGCAATCGCCGATCGACGGCGTCGTCACGGGAGTGGTGTACGCGTTCGTATCCGGTCTCGCGGGGACCTTCACCGGCTGCAACGTCGCGGTTTTCGGGGCCATGTCACCGATGCTGGGCACCGACGGCGGCCGCTGGGCCCGGTTCCGCGCGACCCTCGCCCCGCTGCGGCTGCTGGCCGCCGGGATGATCGCCGTGTCCGCGCTCTACGGCGTCGTCGTCAGCCTGGTGGGCACGAAGATGCCGCAGTTCACCGGCGATCAGGCGCCGCTGGGCGAGCTGACGGCGCGCAACGTCCAGTCGATGCTGGTGTTCGGTCTCATCGGGATTTCGCTGACGTACCTGGGACTCGCGCAGCTCGGCTACGTCCGCGATCCGTTCTCCGCGCGTGCTCGCACGGTGTTCCTGGGCGCGTTGATCGGCGCGTTCCTGATCGGGCGGCCGTGGGTGCTGTTCCGGCAGATCTTCCGCGACGCCGCGGAAAGCGGGAACCCGCTCTACGGCGCGGCGGCGTTCACGCTGCAATCGGTGGGGAACATCCTGGTGATGGCGATCCTGCTGATCCTGGTCAACGTCGCGGGCGGCGGGTTGCGGCGATGGCTGGCGGCGAGGCCGGGGCGGATCGTGGCGCTGACCGCGGGCGCGCTGATCTTCACCGGCGTGTTCACGCTGTTCTACTGGAACGTGCGGATGCTCCAGTTCCGGGGCATCCTGCCGTGGTACCCGCTCGCCCCCTGGACCTGACGTCCTTCGCATTTCGTCCTCTGAATGCGGTAGTTCGCTTTACCAACTACCGCATTCAGAGGACGAAATGCGGGAAGTCAGGGCGTGATCGTCCGGACGTCCCAGACCCAGACGCCGTCGACGAACTCGGCGGGCTTGCGCAGCAGCAGATCCACCGTGGCCCGGAAAGCGTCCTGGTGTTCGCGCGGGATCAGCACGAGGACGTCGGCGTTCCAGTACCGCAGATCCTCCAGCGCCTGCACGCGCTGCGATTCGGTGATCGTCGCGGGCACCCCGGTCTGCTTGATCTGGTCGAAGATGACCGACGTCGGCCGCTGGATGGCGCCGTAGCGGCCACGTTTGTCGTCCGGGCCGCTCGGCCCGACGAAATAGCCTTCCGGCATCGAATAACCGAGTCCCGCGTCGATCTGCCAGTGCAGCGGCTCGGATTCGCCGGAACTCGGCAGCGGCACGGGCACCACTGTCCCGCCGGGCGCGACGTAGGACCGCCAAGTGCCGTCGGCGAGGAACTTCGGCGTCGGCGGCCGTTCCTTCACGATCAGCTGGGTCGGCGCGATCGGCAGCAGGACCGCGATGACGACGCCGATCCACACCAGCCGCAACGGGAACCGCCGCTCCCCCGGCACTTCCGGCAGCTTCGACGCGACCTCGTAGACGCGTTCGGTCGCCAAGGCCAGCAGCGCGCCGATCAGCGGGATACACCCCATCGCGAGCCGGGATTCCAGCAGCGATTCGAACAGCGGCAGTTCCGACAGGAGCTTCCACGGCCCCGGGATCCCGCTCTCCTCGTGCACGACCACGAGCTGTACACCGAGTGAGAGCCAGGCCATCACGAACATCGAGATCGCCAGCGCCCGCGCGAACACCTCGCGCCACAGCCAGACGGTGATGACCACCATCAGCACGATCAGCGGCCAGCCGAAGAACGCGTTCTCCTCGGTGCGGTTCATCGACACGTCCGCGGCGGCCTGCGGCTGCCCGGCGACCGACTGCGTCGCGAAACGGGTGAAGGCGGCCGTGTCGTTCCCGACGGGGCCGTGTTCGATCGCCTGATAGCTCTGCGGGCCGAAGAATTGCCACCACAGCGGATACGCGCACAGCACGAGCGCCACGAGGACACCGATGCCGACGCCGATCCCGAGCGGTTTCGCCATCGGCCGGAACTCGCGGTGGTTCGTCGCGAAATAGGCGATGGCGAAGATCGCGAACGCCATCGCGAAGATCAGCAGCGGTTCTTCACCGAGGAAGATCTGGTACGCCGCCAGCAGGCCCAGGAAGATCCCGTTGCGGACCGGGCGCTCACCGCGGGCGATCTTGAAGATCAGCAACGCGATGAACGGCAGCACGAACCACGCGACGAAGTTCGGGTGCGCGTTGCCGTGCGAGATCATCGGCGGGGCGAACCCGACGAACGCGCCGCCGATGGCCGCGCCGACCCGGTGGGTGACCAGATGCCGCGAGAAGACCCAGTACCAGGCGGCGGCCGTGCCGGCGAGACCGCCGGTGAGCGCGATGGCCCAGGTGAGCGTCGGGCCGAAGGTGAGCGTGATCGGCGAAAGCGGGATGCCGATGCCGAGCATGGCCGTGTTGGCCATCAGGTTCACGCCGAGCGGATGGTTCTGGAAGTGCGAGCTGAGCGGGTTCCTCAGGTGCAGCACGTTGTCCGCGGTGACGGAGAAGAACCACTCCCACAGGTTCTGGTCCGACGCGCTGTTCCAGAGGTAGCCCTCTTCGAGATCGAGCCAAAGCCCGTTGTAGAGCAGGAAGGCGAACAGCACGAAGGCGCCCATGATGGCGGCGTCGGCGGCCGCGAACCTGCGGGGTCTCGTGGGAGTCTCGTCGGCCTCCACGACCGCCTCAGCCTGGAAAAGACTCACTGACCGTCCTCACGGCTCGACAACGCGGGCGAGAAAGTAGATCACACCCGTCGAGGCATGCCTGACGAGCAGAAGGAAGGGACGATCGACGGCGACTTCCAAGGGCTCCTCGACCATGATCGACGTCAGCCGCATCAGCACCGCCGTCGCGGCGGCCCCTTCGAGGCCCTGTTCGTCGATGCGCAACACGGACTGATGGAGGACGTCGGACACTTCGAGCCGGTCGTCGTCGGCGAGCCCGGTGAGATCGGCGTCGCCGGTGAACATCGTCCGCACGCCGAGTTCCTTCAGTTTCGCCGTGAGCGGGCTGTCGACGTCCAGGTCCAGTTTCGGCAGTGACAGGGCGAGCGTCTTGGACCGCGTGTTCTCCAGCAGTCCCGACAGCTTGCCCGCGTCGAGCTCGGCGTCGTCGAGTTCGCCGTCCGGCAGCAGGATGATCGCCTCCACCCCGCCCTCGGCGCCGAGGCGGACGACCTGCCAGCCGTCCTCGTGGGTGTGGTCGAGCTGTTTTTCGAGCCACATCGTCGGCACCGTACGGGTGCCGGACGGCGCGTGGAAGTCCGCGGGCGCGGTGTTGTCACGCGAGAACGGATTCTGCCAAGCGGTTTTGAGATACAACGCGTTGACGATGGCCGCGACGGTGTCCGGCGCGACCGTCCCCGGCTTGAGCAGTTCGGGGATCAGTTCGCGGGTGGCCTCCGCGACATCGGCGTTGATCAGCCGCCGCGCTTCCTCCGGGTCTTCGCCGAACGGGGCGCTCTCGACCTTGCCGCCCGGCCACGTGGCGATTTCCTCGCGGAAGGACTTCTCGAGCGGGAGCCCGTCCCAGGCCCAGAGCGTGTTCGCGACCGCGAGTTCGGGACCGTCGTCGAGCAGCGACGAGGCCTTGCCCAGCAGGTCGGCGAGCTCGTCCGGGTCGCCGAGCAGCGCGATCAGTTCCTCTCTGGTCTTCCCCTTGGCGGCCTGCGTCACCAGGCCGAGCGCGCTCGCGATCGAGTACGGCGAGAAACACGCGTTCTCCGTGCGGCTCGCCAGCACCCGATAGAGGTCCAGACCAAACCGGAGGTGGCTTTCGACAGCTCCCATGCCGCAGACCGTACCGTGCACGCGCCCGTCCGTCTCCTGTCCGAAAGTTCCCCTCTTGGTCGAGGGCCGACGCGACGGTGGTGTGCCGTGCTTCCCGCTCGCGGTACATGAAGGCCCCCTTCACGTGCGGCCGCTGTGACTGCTGGTGCCTCTGGGACGACCGTGACGATCACCAAGTCCGTGAAGGCCCCCTTCCCTACCCTGAAGGTAGGGAAGGAGGCCTTCACTACCTTCAGGGCAGGCAAGTGGCGCCGGTACAGGGCCGGAGGGCGTGACTCATGTGATCAGACGGCGAACTCGCGTGATCAGACACGTAACTCGCGTGATCAGACGGACGACAGGCTCGCGGCCGGGGTCCGCCGCGAGTCGTCCGTCCGGACACACGTGTCGTCCGTCTGATCACGTGCGCCGTCCGTCCGGACACACGTGTCGTCCGTCTGATCACGTGCGCCGTCCGTCCGGACACACGTGTCGTCCGTCTGATCACGCGTGCCGTCCCTCCAGCCCGTGAGATCCGTACCTGATCGCGCGAGTGCGGTACCTGGTCACTCCAGTCCCGGCTCGGTCCTCAGCCGTGGCGGCCCGTGTGCCAGGCGTGCCACGCGTACGCCTGCGCGTCCGTGAGCGAGGCCACCTGGTCGACGACCACCCGCAGGCGGGCCGCGTCGTCCGGGGCGGCCTCCCAGGCGGGCAGGAACAGGCCGTCCAGCGCGTCCGGCGCGCGGCGGCACAGCGCCCCGACCAGCTCGGCGAGCGTCTGACGCTGACCGTCCTGCATCGCGAGACGTCGTTTGTCGCTCATCACGTACCGCAGCGCGAGCGCCTTGAACAACGCGACCTCGGCCGCGACCTGCTCCGGGACGACCAGCCGCGCGCCGTAGCGGCTCAGCGGCCCCTCGCCGTACACCTCCCGTGTCGCGCCGACGACCGCCGTCGCGAACCGGCCGACCAGCTCACTCGTCAGCCGCTTCAGGGCGACCTGCGCCTTGAGCGAGCCGTCGAGCCCCGGCTCGGTGAGTTCCGCGACCACGGGCAGGTCGAGCAGTTCCTTCGCCGCTCCCTCCAAAGTGGACTGGGACTGGTCCGAGAACCGGCGCGCGGCCTCGGCCACCGCCGCGCGCTCCTCGGCGTCGGCCAGTACCCACAACGAGATCCGGCCGGCCAGCACCCCGTCCTCGACGTCGTGCACGGAGTACGCGACGTCGTCGGACCAGTCCATGATCTGCGCTTCAAGACAGGTCGCGCGGTCCGGCGCACCCTCGCGGACCCACGCGAACACCTCGGCGTCGTCGGCGTACACGCCGTACTTCGGATTGCCGTCTTCACGGGGCCACGGGTACTTCGTCGAGGCGTCGAGACAGGCACGGGTGAGGTTCAGCCCGCCGACGGCGCCGCCTTCGAGCAGGACCTTGGGCTCCAGCCTGGTCAGGATCCGCAGCGTCTGCGCGTTGCCCTCGAAACCGCCGCACGACCGCGCGACCTCGTTCAGCGCGCGCTCGCCGTTGTGCCCGAACGGCGGATGCCCGATGTCGTGCGCGAGCCCGGCGGTGTCCACCAGATCCGGGTCCGCGCCCAGCTCGTCCGCGATGCCGCGGCCGATCTGCGCGACCTCCAGCGAATGCGTCAGCCGGGTGCGGGGTACGCCGCTGACCTCGGCGCCTTCACCGGGGCCGACCACCTGGGTCTTGCCGGCCAGCCGCCGCAGGGCCGCCGAGTGCAGCACCCGCGCGCGATCACGGGCGAAGGCGCTCCGCCCGTCCTCCGCGCCCTCCAGCGCCGCGCCCTTGGGCCGCTCGGGCAGCAGACGCGCCCTGTCGGCCTCGGTGTAGGTGTCCACGCGACCAGCTTAAACGCGATCACCGACACTTATCGGGCTCAGACTTCCGCCGGGAACCTCGTGAGACGGTAGTACAGCAGCGCACCGGTCTCGCGGACGATGTAGCGCGCCTGCGTCTCGCGGGTCTGCACGACCGGGCCACGATGGGTGGGCGACGTCCAGGCGTCCAGCCCGAGATCGTCGGCCATCACGCGCGCGCGGAACGAATGCCACGGGTCACTGACCAGTACGGCCGTCTTCCAGCCCCGCTTCTGCACCTGATCGGCGACGGCGCGGAGGCTGCGCAGGGTGTCGCTGCCCTCGCCGACCGGCAGCGTCGCCGACTCCGGCACCCCGCGTTTGCGCAGCCACTGCGCGCCCGCCTGCGCCTCGGTGTAGTTGTCGTCGGCCCGCTTGCCGCCCGCGGTGACGATGACCTTCGCGACGCCCTGGTCGTACAGCGTCTTCGCCTTGGCCAGCCGTGACTGGAAGATCTCCGACGGCCTGCCGTTGTACTGGGCCGCGCCGAGCACCACGATCACGTCGGCGCGGTCACGCACGTCGTCCCGCGCGACCTGCCAGACGCGGAACGCCGTCCCGCCGATCACCGCGACGACGATCAGCAGGAACCCCGCCAGGGTCCGGCGCACCCAGTTCGCGCGGGTGGGCTTGGTCCGTACGGCGGTACTCACAAGGAGATTCTCGCAGAGCCGCGAGTCGATCTCAGAGCCAGCCGTGCTCTTCCGCGAGCCGCACCGCTTCGGCCCGCGTCCTCGCCCCGGTCTTGCCGATCGCGGCCGAAAGATGGTTGCGCACGGTGCCTTCGGAAAGGTGCAGCGCACCGGCGATGTCGGCCACCGTGCTGCCGTCCTTGGCCGCTTCGAGGACGTCGTGCTCGCGTCCGGTCAGCGGGCTCGCGCCGGTGGCGAGCGATTCGGCGGCGAGCGCGGGATCGACCACCCGAAGTCCACTGTGGACTCTTCGGACGGCGTCGACGAGCTGCTCCGGCGGGGCGTCCTTGACCACGAACCCCGCCGCGCCCGCCGCCATCGCCCGCGAGAGGTAACCCGGTCTGCCGAAGGTGGTGCAGATGATGATCCGGCACGACGGCAGCGCGCCGCGCAGCTCGGCGGCGGCTTCGAGACCGTCTTTGCCCGGCATCTGGACGTCGAGCAGCGCGATGTCCGGGGCGGTTTCCTTCGCCCGCTGGAGCACCTCGTCGCCCGAGCCGACCTGGGCGACCACCTCGATGTCGGTTTCGAGGCCGAGCACGGTGGCCAACGCACCACGCACCATGGCCTGGTCGTCGGCGAGCAGGACCCGGATCACGCGCAGCCTCCAGCCGGTTCGGTGAGCGGCGTCCGCGCGCCGCTCCGCACGGCCGATTCCGGTACCTCCGCGCGGACGAGCCATCCTCCCGCAGAAGGCGCGGTGGCCGTCAAGGTTCCGCCGACCGCGGCCAGCCGTTCGGTGAGCCCCCGCAGCCCGTTCCCCTCCTCGACCTCGCCGCCGTCACCGTCGTCCTCGATCTCCAGCCAGGTCTTGCCGAAGCGGACCTTGACCCGCTTCGCCCCGGAGTGCCGGAGGACGTTGGTCACCGCTTCCCGCAGCACGTAACCGAAAGTCCGCTGCAACGACGGGTCGACGTTGTCCACCGCGTGCGGCAGGTCCGCGTCGATCTCGGCCGCCCGCAGCGCCGCCCGTGCCCCGGCGACCTCGGCCGAAAGCGACACCTCGCGATACTCGGAGACCGTGGCGCGGATGTCCGAGAGCGCGCTGCGGGTCAGGTTCTCGACGTCGCTGATCTCCTGCAGCGCGCGGGGATCGTCCTTGCCGCTCTCCAGGATCCGCCGGGCGAGCCCGGCCTTGACCGTGATGGTGGTGAGGCTGTGGCCGAGGATGTCGTGCAGATCCCGCGCCAGGCGCTCGCGTTCCCCCGCGACCGCGAGTGTCGCGATCTCCCGGTTCGCCGCCTCCAGTTTCCGCACCGCGCGGACCAGGTTCGCCATGAAGAACATCGCCGCCGTGATCGAGGTGACCGCGATGAGATCCCCGAAGTCGTCCCTCCCGAGGGCCAGGTGGACGCCCAGCACCAGCAGGAGGGCCCCGCCGTCCAAGATCACCGCCCACGCCGGTGGCAGCGTGAAAGCGAGTACCGCTGTCGCGTAGATCAGCACGTACGGGTTGGTGTCGTGCAGGAAGACCAGGGCGAGGCCGATCAGCAGCATCACCACCGAGGCGACATAGGTCGTCTTCCGGTGGGTGGGCCGCAGGCTGAGCGGGAACAGCACGTAGCAGGAGCCGTAGACGACCAGGAGAGCGGCGATCACCAGCTCCTTGGCTGTCGCCCCGTCGGTGAACAGGTCCACCGCGGCGGGGACCATGCTGGGCAGGATGAAGGCGATGCCGAGGATCGCCCACCGCCCCGGCCGGGGTCCCCGGCCGGTCCGCGGCGGCATGTCCGACCACCAGTTCTCACGGCTGTTCAAGCCCGTTTTCACCCTGCCCGGGTAGTCGTTCACCAGTTCACCCTTTTCTCAGACCCGCGCACTGTCTTTACGGTAACGCCTGACCACCAGCGCCCCGAGGACCACGGTCCACGCCGCCAGCACGCCGAGCGCGGCCGGGAGGCTCACCGTCAGATGGTCGGTGACGACCGGGCGGACCAGCTGGATCAGCCAGTACGTCGGCGTGACCTGGGCGAGGTCGGCCATCCACGACGGCATCCCGTCGATGGGGATCCACAGGCCGCCCAGGAAGCCCATGCCCATCATGACGATCATGTTCATCGGCTGCATCGACTCCGGGGTGCCGAACTGGCCCAATAGCAGGCCCAGCAGCACCAGCGGGATCGCGCCGAGCCAGACACCGAGCACCAGCCGCAGCCAGCCCGCGGCGTCGAGGTGGACACCCTGGAAGAGGACGCCGATCAGCGGAACGATGAGCAGCGACGGAAGCGCGACGAGCATCGCCGACAGGGCCTTGCCGCCGAGGTAACCGGCGCCGGTCAGCGGGGTCAGCCGCAGCTGGCGCTGCCAGCCCGTGGACCTTTCGATCGCCAGTTTCGCGCCGCTCGTCATCGCGGCGGAGAAGGTGCCGAAAGCCATCATGTTGACCATGATCACCCCGGCGATGTTCATCTCGGCGGAGCCGAAAACGTTGGCCTGCAACAGGAACATCAGCACCGGGAAGGCGACGGCGAAGAGCACGAACCGCGTCGAACGGAAGGTGCGGACGATCTCGGTCTTGAGATAGGTCGGGTTCATCGGACGGCTTCCTCGGTGTTTTCCGTGTCGGTGGTCAGGGAAAGGAACGCGCCTTCGAGGCCGACGGCGCTGATCTCGATGTCACGCGCTTCGGGGACTTCGGTCATCAGCGCGCGCAGCGTGGCGTCGGAATCGGAGCTGGAGATCGCGACGCGGCCGCCCCGGAGTTCGAACCCGGTGACCGCGGGCAGCCCCGCGATCACCGGCTCCGCCGCCGCGGGCACCGCCGCGCGGATCGTGCGTCCCCCTGCGAGCGCACGCACCTGCGCGACCGAACCGTCCGCGACGATCCGTCCCGACCGCATCAGCACGACACGGTCGGCGAACTCTTCGGCCTCTTCGAGGTAGTGGGTCGCGAACAGGACCGTGCGACCGGAGTCCGTGTACTCGTACATGGACTTCCAGAACTCGCGGCGCGTGCCGACGTCCATCGCGGCGGTGGGCTCGTCGAGGATCAGCAGATCCGGGTCGCTCACCAGCGCGACCGCGAACCGCACGCGCTGCTTCTGCCCGCCGGAAAGCTTGGTGGAGCGCCGGTTCGCGATGTCCTCGATCCCGGCGCGGCGCAGCGCCTCGCGTACCGGCATCGGCTTGCGGTGCAGCGCGGCGACCATGCCGACGGTCTCGGCGACCGTGAGATCCTCGACGAGCGCGCCGCCCTGCAGCATCGCGCCGATCATCCCGTCGCCGACCGCGTCGCCCGGCTTCCGCCCGAAGACGGTCACGGTGCCGCTGTCGGGCACGGACAGGCCCAGAATCATGTCGACCGTGGTGGATTTGCCCGCGCCGTTGGGGCCGAGGAGGGCGACCACCTCGCCCGGCGCGATCGTCAGGTCCAGGCCGTCGACGGCCTGGACGTCGCCATAGTGCTTGCGCAGGCCGGAAAGTCGTACCGCCGCCCCCGCGGTGATGTCTTGTTCTCGCATGCCTAGAGCTTGTCGCGCTCAGGCGGTCCGGCCATGGGCCGCGCGTCACGACGTGGGCGTGACAGTTGTCAGGGGTGGGGCTGCCACTAACGCTTCCCCTGTGCAATGAAAGGCCCCTTCATTGCAAAATTTGCAATGAAGGGGCCTTTCATGTCATGTCCTGGGCCCAAGTGCGTATCAGGCGCCGATCAGACGACCCGCCAGGTAAGACTCCAGCTTGTCGATCGCGACCCGCTCCTGAGCCATGGTGTCGCGCTCCCGCACGGTCACCGCGTGGTCGTTGAGCGAGTCGAAGTCGACGGTGACGCAGTACGGCGTCCCGATCTCGTCCTGGCGCCGGTAGCGGCGGCCGATCGCGCCGGCGTCGTCGAAGTCGGCGTTCCAGTGCTTGCGCAGCGCCGCCGCGACGTCGCGCGCCTTCGGCGTGAGGTCGGCGTTGCGGGACAGCGGGAGGACGGCGACCTTGAACGGCGCGAGCCGGTAGTCCAGCTTGAGCACCGCGCGGGTGTCGGTGCTGCCCTTGGCGTTCGGCACCTCTTCCTCGTGGTAGGCGTCGACCAGGAACGCCATCATCGACCGGCCGACACCGGCCGCGGGCTCGATGACGAACGGGCGGAACCGCTGCTTCGTGGCCTGGTCGAAGAACGACAGGTCGACGCCGGAGTGGTTCGAGTGCGTCGTGAGGTCGAAGTCGGTGCGGTTCGCGATGCCTTCGAGCTCGCCCCACTCCTGACCCGCGTTGAACGCGAAGCGGTACTCGATGTCGACGGTGCGCTTCGAGTAGTGGGAGAGCTTTTCCTTCGGGTGCTCGTAGAGGCGGAGGTTGTCCGCCTTGATGCCGAGGTCCTTGTACCACTCGGTGCGCGCGTCGATCCAGTACTGGTGCCAGGTCTCGTCCTCGCCCGGCTCGACGAAGAACTCCATCTCCATCTGCTCGAACTCGCGCGTGCGGAAGATGAAGTTGCCCGGCGTGATCTCGTTCCGGAACGACTTGCCGATCTGGCCGATGCCGAACGGCGGCTTCTTGCGCGCCGCGGTCTGCACGTTGAGGAAGTTGATGAAGATGCCCTGCGCGGTCTCCGGGCGGAGGTAGTGCACGCCTTCCTCGGACTCGACCGGGCCGAGGTAGGTCTTCAGCATCATGTTGAAGTCACGCGGCGCGGTGTACTGCCCGCGGGTGCCGCAGTTCGGGCACGGGACCTCGGACAGGTCGTCCTCGGACACCTCCTTGCCCGAACGGGCGGAGAAGTCCTCGGCCAGCTGGTCGGCGCGGAAACGCTTGTGGCAGGACAGACATTCGATCAGCGGGTCGGTGAAGACGTCGAGGTGACCCGACGCGCTCCAGACCTGGCGCGGCAGGATGACCGAGGAGTCGAGGCCGACGACGTCGTCCCGGCTCTGCACGACGGTCTTCCACCACTGGCGCTTGATGTTGTCCTTGAGTTCGACACCGAGGGGCCCGTAGTCCCACGCCGACTTGGTACCGCCGTAGATCTCTCCACACGGGAAAACGAAGCCTCGACGCTTGCACAGGCTGACGACGGTCTCAATGGTGTTGGCGGGCACTCCACGCTCCGAAGCATGCGGGGACGGGTATGGGTTAGAAGGACAAGCCTAACTGCCCGTCCCCGCGCGGCCTCCGGCGAGGTCGGACGGCTCAGGGGCGGGTGACCAACGACGCGGTGACGATGCGGTTGTCCTCGTAACCGTCGGTCCCGCCGACATACTCGCCACCGCAGGTGACCAGGACGAGCCGGTGCGGACCGTCCGGTCCGAACAGCTTTTCCGACTGCTCGGCCAGCTTCGTCTTGTGCACGGTGACGATCTCGCTGATCTTGTAGACCCACTTGCCGCCGTCGGTGTCGACGAGATCGACCTCCTGGCCGGTCTTGAGCCGCCACAGTTCGTCGAACGGGCCCTTCTTGCCCTTCCAGTTCACATGCCCGGAAAGCAGCGAAGCTCCCTGCTCAGCGCCCAGTTTCGCGCCCCACCAGGTGGCTTCGTCGAGGCCCTCGGGGATGGGGAGGGTCCCGTCGGCGGTCAGTTCCTTGCGGATCAGTTTCGCCGTGCCGCCACCGGGGAGTTTGACCGTGCCGGGCGCCTGTCCCGTCTCGACCGGGGCTTCTCCGGACGTCTGCCCCGCGGACGTGTTCACCTGATCCTGCGCGGCCGCGACGACAGAATCATTCTTTCCGGTGAATACCAGGACGGCGACCACGGCCGCCACCACGAAGATCGCGGCGGAGGCGAGGATCCACCCCAGATTGGAGCGCTTCTTCGGCTGCTCCTCGCTCGGCTCGCCGTCGTCGAACTGTCCCACCATCGGGTATTACTCCTTGCTCGCGTCAAGCCGCCGGAGCGGCCGGTGTCGCTAGACACGCGACGCGAGCCGAGAGGGGTTGCATCGACTTCAGGCGGGCGGCCCGGAGACGGGAGTCGCGACTACGACCCGGTTATCGCGGTAGCCGTCCGTCCCGCCGAGGTAATCGCCGCCGCAGGTGACCAGCACCAGCCGGTGCGGACCGCTCTGCGCGAACAGCTTCGCCGCCTGCGCGGGCAGGTCGTTCTTGTGCACGGTGACGACCTCGCGCACGCGGTAGACCCAGATCCCGCCCGCCGCGTCGCTGACGGCGACCTCCTGGCCCTCCCGCATCCGCCACAGCTCGTCGAACGGTCCTTTGACGCCGCCCCAGTTGACGTGCCCGGAGATCAGCGCCGTACCCGCTTCGGCGCCGAGCCGCGCACCCCACCAGGCCGCGTCTCCGAGCCCGCGCGGGATCGGGAGGGTGCCGTCGGAGTTGACCTCGGCGCGGACGAGCTTCGCCGATCCGCCTTCGGGAAGACGGATCGTGCCGGGTCGCTGACCGCGCTTCGCGGCGTCGGCGGGCAGCACCAGGGGTGCGCCGTCCTCCCCCGGCATGATCGCGGGCTCGGCCGTCGGGGCGGACGGTTCCGGCGGGATCCAGGTCAGCACGATCACGCCCGCGGAGATGGCGAGCGCGGAGACGACGGCGGAAAGCCCCGCCAGCCAGGTCCGCACGGGGCCGCTACTTCTCCCGCACCGGGACGGGCTTGCGACGACGGAGGAGCAGCATGGTCGCGGCGCCGATCACGATGCCGCCGCCCAGCAGCCCGAGCCCGACCACGGTCCTCGTCGAGTCGCCTGCCTGCGGCGGGATACCGCCCGCGGGGACCGTTCCCGGCACCGCGGGCTGCTCGGGTGCCGCGCCCGGTCCGGTGCCACCGGCGGGCTTCGCCACGAAGTTCTTCGGGATCGCGCAGCTCACGCCGCCGAGCACGATCGTCGTGCGGGCCTCGCGCAGGTCCTTGCCCGCCTCGTCGCGCACGTGCGTGACGATGTCCAGTTTCCAGCCCGCCACCGCGGTCACGTCGCCGCTGCGCCAGCCGTCCTGGCGGATCAGCTGGTCGAAGGCGGTCACCCGGGAGACGGTCAGGTCGGAGGTGGTCTTGTCCTTGCTGGCCGTTTTGTCGATCTCACCGGTCGACGGCGGGCCCAGTTTGAGCCCCTTGACGTCGATTCCCGAGGCGCCGGACGGCTTCAGCGCGCCCTTCTCGTCCCGCACCCAGACCTTCTCCACGCTCGTCGACGACGTCGCCTTACCGGGCGCACTACAGTCGACAGCGCTCTTCGCGCCTTCGAGCACCAGCACGGTGTTGTCGGCGGGCTTCGCGCCGCCGCGTCCGTTGTCGATCAGGGCGTAGTTGCTCTCCGCGACCGCTGTCGGGACGGTGGTCTGCTGCAACGCCGCGATCACGTTGTGGTCGCGGCTGGCGATACCGGGCGGGTACGGGCTCTGGCCGCCGTAGCGGCCCAGGTTGATGTCCCATTTCTTGCCGAAGGTGTTCCGTTCGCCGTCGTCACGGGGGACGACGGTGCGGTCCGGGGAGAGTTTGGACTGGCCGGGCGTCAGCGGCGAGCGCTGGGTCTCGGTGATCAGCGATCCCGGGTTCCCGATGCGTACCGAGGCCACGTTCGCGAACGACACGGGACCGGTCTTCTCATCGACGGCCTGCGTCGTCTGCGCCGAGGCGAGCCCCGGGATCGACGCCAAAGCGACGGCCGCCGTGGCGGCGGCCAGCTTCGTCACGAAACGAGTCATTTCTCCCCACTGCCTCCCTCGACCCTCGCGACAACCTTGCACCGTTGGCGACAACATGCGAAGTGGAATGGTCATTTATTCGCTAAGTCACCCGAATGGAGCAGTAACGTGGCCGCCAAGTGGTCGCCCGGTCGGCGAACAGACCACGTCGGGCGGGAACACTAAGATGGGCTGGACTGTTACTGGCAATGACTTCGGAAATCATGATGGACTTGGAGGCGGCGATGGCTACGGTGACCCCGGACTCTGCCGCCCCGGGCTTCACGGAAGACCCCGGCCCGCATTCGGCGGCCCGTCCCCCGGCCGAACCCGCCGCGTCGGCCTCGGCCGCCGCTCTCGCGGACGCCGGCGACCTGCTCAGAGCCCTCGCCGCACCCGTGCGCATCGCCATCGTCCTGCAGCTGCGTAACGCGGACAGGTGCGTACACGAATTGGTGGACACACTCGATGTCGCGCAGCCGCTGATCAGCCAGCACCTGCGGGTGCTCAAGACGGCGGGTGTCGTACAGGGTGAGCGACGCGGCCGCGAGGTGGTGTACCGGCTGGTCGACGATCACCTTGCGCATATCGTGGTGGACGCCGTAGCCCACGTTCAGGAGGGGAAGTGAGCATGAGTCCGACGACGGTCAACAGTTCCGCGCCAGTGCCGGGACGCCGGTCGACGAAACAGCGGGCCGCCGTGGTCGAGCTGCTCAAGGAGATCGACGACTTCCGTTCCGCCCAGGAATTGCACGACGAGCTGCGCAAACGCGGCGACGGCATCGGGCTCACCACGGTGTACCGGACGCTGCAATCGCTCTCGGAGGCCGGCGAGATCGACGTCCTGCGCACCGACACCGGCGAGGCCATCTACCGGCGCTGCTCGTCGCACCACCACCATCACCTGGTGTGCCGCCTCTGCGGGAGCACCGTCGAGGTGGAGGGGCCCGCCGTCGAGCGCTGGGCCGAGAAGATCGCTTCCGAGCACGGGTTTTCGGACATCAGCCACACCGTGGAGATCGTCGGGACCTGCTCGAACCACTGACGAGTGTCATGGCCAGCACCCCCATGCAATGAAGGGGCCTTTCATAGCAAATTTTGCTATGAAAGGCCCCTTCATTGCACGCCGGACCCCGCGCCTCAGTACTCGTAGGGGTCCTTCGGCGCCGGCACCTGCCGCACCGAAGTGAGCGTCAAGTCCGGCATGTAGCTGTTCTCCCGCACCGCGGTCCCCGGCACGACGGTCCCGGTCACCTCCAGCCAGGTGTCGTTCCCGAAGCCCGACACGCCGTCGCCCACCATCCGCACGGTGATCGGGAAGGCGTCGGCCGCGCAGCAGCCGATGACCATCCTGGCCAGCATCGTGTTGCCCTCGTTGTGCACGACGAACCCGGACAGCCGCACCGTGCGCCCGTTCAGGGTCCCGCTCTTGTCCCAGCCCGCCCGGCTGACGAAGTCGTTGACCTCCAGCGGCACCACGTCACCCGCGGGCAGGGGCGGGAACGCGGCCGCGTTGCCCGCCGAAGCGCTCTGTGGCGCCCTGGCCTCGGTCCGGGTCACCGAGTCCGCGCCCAGCGCGGGCGGTGCGACCAGGAAGACGGCCAGCACCGGCACCATCAGCAGCCAGGCCGAACGGGTGTTGTGCTCGTGCGCGTGGACGTCGCCGGAGACGACGGCGGCGGCCCGCGCGGCCAGCAGGTCGCGGACGATCGCGATCGCGCCCAGCGCGACCATGATCGCGCCACCGGCGATGATCCACGGCTGCTGCGCCGGTTTGACGTAGCGCAGGTAGTCGCCGTTGATCGTGATCTTGAGCAGCGCCCCGCCGAGCAGGATCAGCAGGATGTTCTGGGTCTCGCGTTTCACGCGCCACCTCCCAGGATGAGCACGCCCGACACGACGGCGCAGGACAGCGCGACGACGAACGTCACCGGCGCGAACCGCAGCGCGAACGCTTTGCCGAAGGTACCGGTCTGCAACGCGAACAGCTTCACGTCGATCGCGGGCCCGACCACCAGGAACACCAGTTTCGGCAGCAGCGGCATCGCGGTCAGCGACGCGGCGACGAAGGCGTCGGCCTCACTGCACAGGGCCAGCACGACGGCGAGCACGGCCATCACCAGCACCCCGAGCACGATCTGCTCCCCCAGCACCCCGAACCACTTCGCGGGCACCAGCACGTTCATCGCGGCCGCGATCATCGCGCCGAGCACGAGGAACCCGCCCGCCTCGACCAGATCCGCCCGCGCTGTCTCGGCGAAGGTCTTCCAGCGCGAGCCGTGCCGGACATCCGGCATGCGCCGAAGCGCGCGCTCCGCGATCCAGTCGAGCTTGCCCCACTTCGCCCACAGCCAGCCCATCACCATCGCCGTGGCGAGCGAACCGGCGAACCGGGCGAACACCATCTCCGGGTTGCCGGGGAACGCCACCGCCGTGGCGACCAGCACCACCGGGTTCACCGCGGGCGCGGCCAGCAGGAACGTCAGCGCGGCCGCGGGCGCGACACCCTGGCCGATCAACCGCCGCGCGACAGGGACCGAAGCGCACTCACAACCCGGCAGGGCGACACCGGCCAACCCCGCGACGCCGACCGCCGCACCCGCCCGGCGGGGAAGCACCTTCTCCAGCACCCGCGCGGGCACGAACGCCGCGATCGCGCCGCTGATCAGCACCCCGAGCACCAGGAACGGCAGCGCCTGGACGCAGACGGCGACGAACACCGTCGAGCCGGTCCGCAGCGCGGGCACGTCGAACACCTGCTGGAGCCAGCTCTGCCCGAGGATCGCGATCAGCAGGATCGCGCAGAGCACCTCGATCGAGGTGATCTTGAACCGCCGGACCGGCTTCTCCGGCGCGCTCTTGGAAATGGTTTCCATGCGCGAGATGATGCCAGGTGACCCTGTGTCCCGGCGGTCAGTCCCCGGGGGCGGTGCCCAGCAGATCGGAGCGCAGCTGCGAAGCGGTCGACACGACCAGCATGAGCAGCGTTCCGAGCGGCGAGGGGTCCATGCCCTCGGCCGGGAACGCGTACCTCAGCGTGATGTCGATCCCCTTCTCCGAACGCACGACACCGAGCGTCCCGAACAGGCCCTGCCCGGCGCGTTCCGCCGCCGAGGCCGCGATCGCCGGGTCGTCCGGCAGATCCCAGGCGACGACGCAGGTCAGGCTCAGCACGGTCAGCCCTTCGGCCAGCCGGGTCGCCTGGATGACGCACGGGACGTCCGCGTGCGAGAAGGTCAGCGCGCCGTCGTCGTCGACGTGGACTTCGAGATAGCGCTCAAGGGCTTCTCGCGCCGCGGTGAGCAAAGCCGCCGTGTCCGCCGCTTCGGTCGTCATGAGGTTCCTTCCGAAGCCTTGTCGATGGCCCCGCCGAAGCGGCGGTCCCGTTTCGCGAACTCGAGGCAGGCCCGCCACAGGTGGGTGCGGTCGAAGTCCGGGAAGAGCGTGTCCTGGTAGACCATCTCGGCGTAGGCCGACTGCCAGAGCAGGAAGTTCGACGTCCGCTGCTCCCCCGACGGCCGCAGGAACAGGTCCACGTCCGGCATGTCGGGCTGGTACAGGTACTTCCCGATGGTCTTCTCGGTGACCTTGTCGGGGTTCAGTTTCCCGTCGGCGACGTCCTGGGCGATCCGGCGCATGGCGTCACCCAGCTCGGCGCGGCCGCCGTAGTTGACGCACATGGTCATGTTCAGCGCCGTGTTGTCCTTGGTCTTTTCCTCGGCGACCTGAAGTTCCTTGATGACGCTCGCCCACAGCTTGGGACGACGGCCCGCCCAGCGGATGCGCACGCCGATCGAGCCGAGGTAGTCGACCTGGCGGCGGATGGTGTCGCGGTTGAAGCCCATCAGGAAACGGACCTCTTCCGGGCTCCGCTTCCAGTTCTCGGTGGAGAACGCGTACACCGACAGCCATTTGACGCCGAGTTCCACGGCACCGCTGGCGACGTCGATCATCACCGCTTCACCGCGTTTGTGGCCCTCGATCCGCGGCAGCCCGCGCTGGTTGGCCCAGCGGCCGTTGCCGTCCATCACCAGCGCCACGTGCTTCGGGAGGAGTTCCTTGGGGATCTCCGGCGGGCGGGCACCGGACTCATGCGGCTCCGGCGCGCGAAGTTCGAATTGTGACGCCTTGTTCTCGCGTCCCCTGCGCAGCACCTTCGAGCCTCCTGAACGAGTGAACCTGTGCCTGCGACCCTACTGCGCTCCAGTCGCGGTCTCCCGCGCGCGCCTCTCCACCAGCGGCAGCGAGCGCAGCTGACGCTCCAGATGCCACTGCAGATGCGCCGCGACCAGGCCGGACGCGTCCCGCCGCGGCACCGGCAGCGACGCTTCGGCCACCGGCCACTCGCCGTGCAGCAGCGCCGCGAGCAGGGTCAGGACCTCTTGGGACGGGTGGACACAGCCGGGAACCCGGCAATCCGGGCACATCGAGCCGCCGGCCGACACGCTGAACGCCTTGTGCGGGCCGGGCAAACCGCAGCGGGCGCACTCGGTGATCGCGGGCGCCCACCCCGCGTAGGCCATGGCCCGCAGGAAGAAGGCGTCGAGGACGAGGGAGCTGTCCCGCTCGCCGCCCGCGAGCGCTCGAAGGGCTCCGACGACGAGCATGTAGAGCTTGAGCACCGGCTCGCCCTCTTCGGCGGACAACCGGTCCGCCGTTTCGGCGATGGCGCTCGCGGCGGTGTAGCGCTGGTAATCGGCCACCAGCGGCAGCGCGAAGGCGTCGACCGTCTCGACCTGGGTGATCACGTCGAGGGAGCGGCCGGTGTAGAACTGGACGTCGACATGCCCGAAAGGCTCCAACCGCGCTCCGAAGCGCGATGACGTCCGACGCACACCCTTCGCGACCGCGCGGACCTTGCCGTGCCGCCGCGTGAGCAGGGTGACGATCCGATCCGCCTCACCCAGCTTGTGCGTCCGCAACACCACTCCGGTGTCGCGATAGAGGTTCACCACCCCGACATCGTCCCACCCGGGACCGACATCGGGGTGGTGCGCCCCGGAATCAGCAGTAGCGGCCGTAGCAGCTGGGCACGGAAGCGGCCGCGACGATCGAGATGATGATCATCACGATGGCGAAGAGACAGCCGAGGCCACCGATGATCGAAGCGATCATGCACATGGTCCTCGTCGACCTCGACGCGTCCGCGGCGGCGGCGTAGTTGCCCTGCATCTTGTACGTGTTGACCTCGTTGGACTTCATGATCGCGAAGATCGCGATGATCCAGCAGAGGAAGATGCAGCCGATCGCCCAGCCCTTGTAGTCCTTGATGGCGTTGATGTCGCCGCCACCACCGGGCATGCCGCCCGGCGCACCGTAGGGAGACGGCGCGCCGTACGGGGCAGGCTGGCCGTAGGGAGCGGGCATGCCACCGGAAGGCGGCCCGTAGCCAGGCTGCTGCTGTCCGTAGGGCTGCTGCTGGCCGTAGGGGTTGGTCATTTGAATGGTCCTCGTTGTTCTTTCGGTTTAGAACGCCGTCGCGGCGGCCAGGATGATCCAGAGAATGGAGAACAGGCAGCCGACACCGCCGATGATCGAGGCGATCATGCACATGGTCTTGGTCGACTTCGACGCGTCCATGGCGGCGGCGTAGTTGCCCTGCATCTTGTACGTGTTGACCTCGTTGGACTTCATGATCGCGAAGATCGCGATGATCCAGCAGAGGAAGATGCAGCCGATCGCCCAGCCCTTGTAGTCGGGGATCGAGTTGATGTCACCGCCGCCGGGCATGCCACCCGGGGCTCCGTACGGCGCGGGCTGGCCATACGGGGAAGGCTGGCCATAGGGCGCCGGCTGGCCGTACGGCATGGGAGTCGCGCCCGAAGGCTGACCGTACGGTGCGGGCGTGGCACCGGACGGAGGGCCGTATCCGGGCTGAGGCTGCTGGCCATAGGGCTGCTGCTGGCCGTAGCCGGGCTGCTGGCCGTACGGGTTCGTCATCGGGGTCCCCACTGTTGTCGTACTTCCCGGCGGGTGGATCCCGCCGGTTTTTTCCTTACTGCTGCGGCGTTCCGGGCCCGTTCGGCCCATCCGCACCACCGGGCGGCTGCTGCCTCAGCTGGTCCGGTGTGATCTTCTGCGTCGGCTCGGCTTCGTCGAACCCGGACGGCGCCTGCTGGGACTGCGGCTGGCCAGGGCGGAGCACCTGGGTCGGCTCGGGCTCGCCGAAGCCCGGTCCGGGCTGGGACTCCGGGGAAGGCGCCGCGGTTCCCTGCGCCTGCTGTCCGAAGGGCTGGGACGGCTGCTGCCCGAACGCCTGCGGCTGCTGAGGCTGCTGCGGCTGCCCGAACGGCGACTGCTGCTGCGCGCCGAACGGCTGCTGCGGCTGCTGCCCGAATGGCTGAGACTGCTGGGACGGCTGCGGGAACGCCGGCGAAGGCGGCGCCGGGAAGCCCGGGTTCTGACCGAACGGCGCCGACGCGGGCGTGGCGTCGGCTTCGCCCGGGACGACGACGGTGCTGAGGATCTTGTCGGCGAACGTCTGCTTCTTCTGGTCCCACAGTGGCCAGAGGTAGCCGAGGCCGCAGACCCAGCCGTCCAGGTTGTGGCACAGGTCCCGGACGAAGGCCATCAGCGGGCCGATCGGCTGCCCGTCGCTCTCGCGGACGAGCTTGATCTTCAGGATCTTCTTGCCGAGGGACTGGCCGGTGGTGCCCATGGTGATCCACCGGTTGTAGACGGTCCAGCCGAGTCCCGCGAGATACCCGAGACCGGCGATGAGCATGCCGACCGTGTACGAACCCGTCGCGGAGATGATGGAGCCGACGATCGGGAGCACGACGATCGGGCCGAAGTCGATGAGCGTCGCACCCGCGCGCAGGCCCCAGTGGGCGTAGTCGGTCTGCGGACCGAACTGGGTGGCGGTCTGGCCGAACGGCGACTGCTGACCCGGCTGCCCGAACGGTGACTGCTGCTGCTGGCCGAACGGTGACGACTGCTGTTGCTGCTGCCCGAACGGGGACTGCTGCTGCCCGCCGAACGGCTGCTGCGCTTGCTGCTGGCCGAAGGGCGACTGCTGCTGCGGTTGCTGACCGAACGGCGACGAGGGCTGCTCACCGGCCGCCTGCTGACCGAACGGAGAAGACTGGTCACCCTGCGGCTGCACAGGTTGCTGGCCGAACGGAGAGGACTGGTCACCTTGCGGCTGCGCGGGTTGCTGACCGAACGGCGAGGGCTGGTCACCCTGCGGAGGCTGCTGCCCGAACGGCGAGGGCTGCTCTCCCGATGGCGGCTGTCCGAACGGCTGCTGCGGCTGCGGCGACTGCTGCTGCCCGTCCCCCGGCTGGGGCCCGGATCCGGGTGGCGGCTGCTGTCCCGGCGGCTGCTGACCGTAGGGAGTGGTCATCGAAATCCCCTCGCTGGTTCCTCGCCCCTCGCGCACGGGGCCTCGTCGGCGACCCGGGCTGAATGTACGGCATGGGTACACGCCGAGCAGACCGGTGCGCGGGAGCGTACTCGGTGCCACCGACGATCCGGGGCCCGGCCCGGCACTCAGACGTGTAGCGAGGTGAATGGGGCGAAGGGCAGGTTACGGATGACGAACCAGACGACGAACACGACGCCGAAAGCGAGCGGCGTCCAGCGCCAGTGCAGCCAGCTGTCCACCGCCCGGCCGCGCAGCCTGCCGACCGCCCAGGCGACGGTGCTCCAGACGAGCAGCAGAAGGACCACAAAGGACACCGCGTTGTAGTGCAGCGCGGCGGGGATGTCCCCGTGCAAAGCGCTGTAGACCATGCGCATGCCACCGCAGCCGGGGCAGGAGATACCCAGCACGGCCTTGGTGGGACAGACCGGAAGCGGCCCGCCCGGGGTGGTGGGATCGCCGAGCCAGAGGACGACGCAGCCCGCCGCCGCACCGGCGGCGATGGCCAGGGGCGGTCCCAGCGCGCGGGCCCGTGCTTTGAACCCGCGCGCCGGGAATCCCGTGTAGACGGACGTCGTCACGGCGTGAAGCTTCCCGCCGACGCTCCGATGAGGATCATCACCACGATGAAGATGATGTACAGCAGGAAAAGACCGCCGGTGGCGATCGCTCCCCACATGGACCACTTCTTCGCGTCGTCGGCGGCCTTCTGGGCTTCGGCGTGGAAACCCTGTGCCCACAACGTCTGCACCTGGCTCGACTTCACGATCGCCACGATACCCAGCGGCAAGCAGCACAACACCGTGCAGAGAATGGCCCACACCAGGTTGTTGTCCGGCGGAGGACCGTAGCTCGGCGCGCCGCCGTAATACGGCTGCTGCGGCGGTGGCCCGCCGGGAGGCGGGTAGTTCGGGTACTGGTCGGTCATGAGGTCTCCCCCTCGGTCGCCGGGATCAGCGGTAGTTGTTCACGTCCACCGAGGCCGCGAAGAGACCGAGAGACGTCACCAAGATGATCGAGACGATGTTGACCACGATGCCGACGATCGCGGCGATGATGGCCCACTTCTTGGCCGCGTCGGCGGCTTCCTGCGCGGCGGCGGTCTGGCCCTGGGCCCAGAGCGAGTTCACCTGGGTCGACTTGACGATCGAGACGATGCCGAAGGGCAGGCAGCACAGGATCGTGGTGAGGATGGCCCACACCAGGTTGTTGCTGGGCGGCGGGCCGGGGTTGCCGGAGGCGCCACCGCCCTGAGGGTCGCCGGAGTAGTTGGGCAGGCCCTGGTTGTCGGTCATTTACCGCTTTCCCTTCACGAATGAGATGTGGAAATCGCCCCGCGCGCCGCCGCCCGATCAGCGATCACCGGAGTCGAGGAGTGAGACTCTAAGGTCACCCGTCCGGTTCCACACCGTCAATCGGTCTCCGCGACCGAATCGAGACATTCCGTTAAGTCAGAAGCCCAGCCGTCGCAACTGACGGGGGTCGCGCTGCCACTCTTTGGCTACCTTGATGTGAAGGTCGAGGTAGACCTTCGAACCGAGAAGGCCTTCGATCTGCTGCCGGGCGCGGGCGCCGACGTCCTTGAGGCGTTCACCCTTGTGCCCGAGGATGATCCCCTTCTGGCTCGGCCGTTCCACATAGAGGAACGCGTGCACGTCGATCATGTCGTCCCGGCCCTCGTGGGGCAGCATTTCCTCGACGGTGACGGCGATCGAGTGCGGGAGTTCGTCCCGGACACCCTCCAGCGCGGCCTCGCGGATCAGCTCGGCGACCAGGGTCTGCTCGGGCTCGTCGGTGAGTTCGCCGCCCGGATACAGCTGCGGGCCTTCGGGAAGGTGACGCACCAGCAGGTCCGCGAGCGCGCCGACCTGGAAACCGTCCACAGCGGACACCGGGATGAGCTCGGCGAACTCCATGACCTCCTGCAGGGCGAGCAGCTGCTCGGCGACCTGTTCGGGTTTCACGAGATCCGTCTTGGTGACGACACCGATCACCGGGGTGCGCTTGGCTATCTTCTTGAGCTCGGCGGCGATGAACCGGTCACCGGGACCGACCTTTTCGTTGGCGGGCACGCAAAGCCCGACAACGTCCACTTCGGACCATGTCGAGTGGACGATGTCGTTGAGGCGCTCGCCGAGCAGCGTCCTCGGCCGGTGCAGGCCCGGTGTGTCGATGATCACCAGCTGGGCGTCGTCGCGGTGGACGATGCCGCGGATGGCGTGCCGGGTGGTCTGCGGCTTGCTGGAGGTGATCGCCACCTTGCTGCCGACGAGCGCGTTGGTCAGCGTCGATTTGCCCGCGTTGGGCCGTCCGACGAAACAGGCGAAACCGGAACGGTGCGGCTCGGCCATCAGTTCAGCACCTTGCCACTGGGGTCGGCGAGATAAATGGGCGCCTTTTCGGCGATGTCGCGCACCGCGTGCACGGACGCCTCCTTCAGCAGGCCTTCGCCGGTGACCACCACGGCGGCTTCGATTCCCTCGGCCCCGCTCGAAACGGCGGCGGCGACGGCGGCCTGGAGCGCGGTCAGCTTGAACGACGGCTGGTCGACCGTGCTCGCCGCGTAGGTGCGGCCGTCGGTGTCGCGAAGCGCGGCACCCTCCTCAGCCTGGGTGCGGGCTCGCGCGGACCTGGCCAGGGTCACCAGCTTCTCGTCCTCGGCGTCCAGCTCAGGCATGTTCGACACTCCTGTCACTTTCATCGGGCTGCGGGACCCGGGTACGGCGCCTGCCCTGGGCTGCGTCGGTCACCGCGTCCGCGTCGGCGGGGTGGACGACCACCGTGGTGATCCGCATCCGCCCGCGCCGGTCCTTACCGCCTTCGGCGAACAGCCGAAGTCCGGCGACCTCGGCTTCGGCCCCCGGCAGCGGGACCCTACCCAGTCGCTCCGCGAGCAGCCCGCCCACGGTCTCCACGTCGTGGTCTTCGAGATCGATCCCGAACAGTTCGCCCAGGTCGTCGATCGAGAGCCGGGACGAGACCCGGACCGCGCCGTTTTCGAGTTCTTCGACCTCGGGGCGCTCGTCGGTGTCGGATTCGTCGGTGATCTCGCCGACGATCTCTTCGAGGATGTCCTCGATGGTGAGCAGGCCGGCGGTGCCGCCGTATTCGTCGACGGCGATGGCCATGTGGTTGTGCGAGACCTGCATCTCCTTGAGCAGGTCGTCGAGGCGCTTCGAGTCCGGCACGAAGCTCGCCGGGTTCATCAACTCGTCGACCTGGCGCAGTGACCCGCCCTCGGCCATGTACGCGGGCATGAGGTCCTTGATGTTGACGACGCCCACGACGTCGTCGACGGAGTCGCCGATCACCGGCAGCCGGGTGAACCCGGTGCGCAGGGCCAGCGCGAGCGCCTGGCGGACGGTCTTGTCGTGCTCGATCCAGACGATCTCCGTGCGCGGCACCATGACCTCGCGCGCGACGGTGTCGCCGAGCTCGAACACCGAGTGGATCATCTCGCGTTCGGATTCCTCGACGACGCCGCGTTCCTGGGCGAGGTCGACCAGCTCGCGCAGCTCGACTTCGGAGGTGAACGGGCCTTCGCGGAACCCCTGGCCGGGGGTGATGGCGTTACCGAGGACGATCAGCAGCCTGCTGAGCGGGCCGAGGATGGAGCCGAGGACGCGGACCGGGCCCGCGACGACGAGACCGATCCGGTACGGGTGCTGGCGGCCGAGGGTGCGCGGGCCGACCCCGATGATCACGTAGCTCACCACGACCATCACGCCCGCGGCGACGACGATGGCGAGCCACAGCGGGCGGATCCAGCCGAGAATGTCGACGGTGACCAGCACGGTGGCGGTCAGCTCGCAGGTCATCCGCAGCAGCAGGATCAGGTTGATGTGGCGGCGGCGTTCGGCGATGACCAGGGACAGCTGGCGCGCGCCGGGGCGGCCGAGCCGGACGAGACCGTCGGCGCGGGCCTTGGAGACCGTGCTGACCGCCGCGTCGGCGGCCGCGAACACCCCGGCGAGCAGGATCAGCGCGATGGCGATGAGCAGCAGGGCCGTGGGACTACCCATGTCCGCGGGCCTAGGCGGGAGGTTCTTCGGCGGGCACGGCGTCGAGGCCGGCGGTGCCGAGGAGCCTGTCGTCCGCGGAGCGCTGCGCGTCGCGCTTGTTGTGCGCGGCGACGGCCGCCTGGAACTCGCCGAGGATCCGCTTCTGCAAGCCGAACATCTCGCGTTCCTCGGCGGGTTCGGCGTGGTCGTAGCCGAGCAGGTGCAGCACCCCGTGAGTGGTGAGCAGGTGCAGCTCGTCCATCAGCGAGTGGCCGGCCGTCTTGGCCTGGTCCTTCGCGAACGCCGGGCACAGCACGATGTCGCCGAGCAGCGCGGGTGAGGCGTCGGGCGCGTCGGGGCGGCGGGACGAGTCGAGCTCGTCCATCGGGAAGGCCATCACATCGGTGGGGCCGGGCAGGTCCATCCACCGCTCGTGCAGGTCCTCCATCACTTCGAGGGTGACGAGCAGGATGGACAGCTCGGCGAGCGGGCTGACCTCCATCTTGTCGAGCGCGAACCGCGCGGCCGACACGATCGAGGTCTCGTCGACGTTCACGCCTGCTTCATTGGCGATTTCGATGCTCATGAACGGCGCTGACCCTTCCAACCGCTGCTCTGGTCCTTGCTGTCCTGCAGCGCCTGCCACTTCTCGTACGCGTCGACGATGTCGCCGACGAGCTTGTGCCGCACCACGTCCTGGCTGGTGAGCTGGGCGAAGTGCAGGTCCTCGACACCTTCGAGGATGTCCCGGACCACCCGCAGGCCGCTCTTCTGGCCGTTGGGGAGGTCGACCTGCGTGACGTCGCCGGTGACGACGATCTTGGCGCCGAATCCGAGCCGGGTGAGGAACATCTTCATCTGTTCCGGCGTCGTGTTCTGCGCTTCGTCGAGGATGATGAAGGCGTCGTTGAGGGTGCGGCCGCGCATGTACGCGAGCGGCGCGATCTCGATGGTGCCCGCCTGCATCAGCCGCGGGATCGACTCGGGCTCGACCATGTCGTGCAGCGCGTCGTAGAGCGGGCGCAGGTACGGGTCGATCTTCTCGTTGAGCGTGCCCGGCAGGTAGCCGAGGCGCTCACCGGCTTCGACCGCGGGACGGGTCAGCACGATGCGGGTGACCTGCTTGGCCTGGAGAGCCTGGACGGCCTTGGCCATGGCGAGGTACGTCTTGCCGGTACCGGCGGGGCCGATGCCGAAGACGATGGTGTGCTTGTCGATGGCGTCGACGTAACGCTTCTGGTTGAGCGTCTTGGGCCGGATGGTCTTGCCGCGCCGGGAGATGATGTTCATGCTCAGCACTTCGGCAGGCGACTCGGAGTCACCGGTGGAGAGCATGCCGACGGTGCGGCGGACGGTGGCCGGGTCGACCTGCTGGCCGCGGCCGGCGAGTGTCACGAGTTCCGCGAAGACACGTTCGGCGAAGGCGACGTCCGCGGGAGCGCCGGTCAGGGTGACCTCGTTGCCCCGGACGTGGACGTCGGCGGCGAGGAGCTCCTCGGCGACTCGGAGGTTTTCGTCCCTGGAGCCGAGCAGGCTGAGCGCGGCGGCGTCGGGGATGGGGAATCGGGACTGGGCCGCTTCGGTGACGGCGGCCTCGTCGGCCTTCGTCGGGGTGACGTCCGCGGGAACGTCGGGTCGGGCGGCTTCACCCGGTACGGTTCCGGCCACGTGGCCTCGGGCCTACTTCCTGCGCTTACGCTGCGATTTTCAACGACTCTGACAAGGTCGATGTTACTGGTTGCGGGTGTCGGCACGCAGTCCGGTTTCTCCCGGCGGCGCGCTTCAGCGTCCGAAATGCCCCAGCTGCTCGCCGCCGAGCACGTGCGCGTGCACGTGGAAGACGGTCTGCCCGGCGTCGCCGTCGGTGTTGAACACCACCCGGTAGCCCGACTCGGCGATGCCCTCGATCTCCGCGACCTTGCGCGCCGCGAGCGCGACATCCGCCAGCAACCGCGGATCCGCCGCCGCCAGCTCGCCGATGTTCCGGTACCGCTTCTTCGGCACCACGAGCACGTGCACCCGCGCCTGCGGCGCTATGTCCCGAAACGCATACGTCGTCGCATCCTCGTACACCTTGTCGGACGGGATCTCGCCCGCGATGATCCGCTCGAACAACGTCTCCGCGTCACTCATCCCCCCACCCTATCCCCCACCCGGCCCACTCTCCGCTACGCCGCGAGCTACCCGCCCAACACGCTTCCCTCTCACCAGGCGAGGGCCGCCAGGCCCTACGCCGGCCGCGAAGCTCTCCGCACGCTTCGCCTTGCTTCATGCTTCGCCTTGCTTCGCACTCACGTGCTCAAACCCGTATCTCGCGTGACTGAACCCGCAACTCACGTGATCAGACCCGTATCTCGCGTGATTGAAGCCGGAACTCACGTGCTCAGAGGCGGATCTCACGGCTCGGACACCGCACACCCGAGTTCCGGCTCCACGCACGCGAGTCACGGCTTCAATCACGCAAGTTCGGTACCCAAGCACGATGACGCAGGCGAGCCTCACACACGGCTCGCCTCTCACTCACCAGGCGAGGGCCGCCAGGCCCCATGCCGGTCACCCACACACACGACGCGCCCGGCACTCACCAGGCGAGGGCCGCCAGGCCCAATGCCGGTACCGAAGGTCTCCGCCGCCTCCGCTTCGCTTGCGTGGCTGCCAACCGCCGCCGGACGCACCGTGGGGGGTCCGGGGGGCTCGGCCCCCCGGGTCAACACGCGGAACCGCGCCGCGGCAGTCGAATTTCGGGGCGCAGCAAGAGCGAAGCGAATTGCGAAGCCCCCCGAAATGAAGACGCCGCGGCGCGGTGGAGCCTGGGGGTCGCTCCACCGCCGCCGCGGCTCCGCCGGACCGAGGGGGGAGGTGCCCGGCGGGGATTCATGCGCGCGACTGGGCTTCATCCCCAGTGGCGCGCCGAAACCGTGTGTTGCGCGTCAGTTAACGAGAGTAACGGCTGTTTGCGTGATCGCGCCATAACCGGCCGCAAATTAGTGGGGTGTTTTTTCACTTCCAGCGTTCGGTGAGAACTCCGAGTGCGCCCAGCGCGACGGCGGCGGCGGTGGAGGTGCGCAAAACGGTGGGGCCCAACCGGATGGCGGTCGCGCCTGCGTCGGTGAGGGTGGTGAGTTCTTCGTCGGTGATGCCGCCTTCGGGGCCGACGACGAGGAGGATGTCGCCCTGTGCGGGGAGTTCGATCTCGGTGAGGCGGGTGCTGATGCCGGATTCGAGGACGAGGGCGCGGGAAACGGTCTGGGCGAGTTCGGCGAGTTCGCGGGTGGTGGCGGGCTCGGCGACTTCGGGGACGTGGGCGCGGCGGGCTTGTTTGGCGGCGGCGCGGGCGGTGGTGCGCCAGCGGGTGAGGGCTTTTTCGCCGCGGGTGCCTTCTTCCCAGCGGGCGACGCTGCGGGCCGCGCGCCAGGGGACGATGGCGTCGGCGCCTGCCTCGGTGGCGAGTTCGACGGCGAGTTCGCCGCGGTCGCCTTTGGCGAGCGCTTGGGCGACGATGACGCGCAGTGCGGGTGGTTCCTCGGTCCAGTGTTCTTCGATGGCGAGGGTGAGTGCCGCGTCGCGGCCTGCCTGGACGGCTTCGACGACGCAGCGCGCCATGCCGCCTTCGCCGTCGGAAAGCACGAGGCGTTCGCCGACGCGCAGCCGCCGGACGGTGGCGGCGTGCCGGGCTTCCTCGCCGTCGAGCGTGGTGCGCCCGGAGCCGGGCAGCGCGTCGGTGAGGAAGACCGGCAGTGTCGTCTCGGGCACGGGTTACCGGTGGTTCTTGGTGCGCAGCTTGGAGAACAGCCCGCCGGGTTTGGAACCGTTCGAAGAAAGCGAAGGCACGTCTTCGCCGCGTTGCTGGGCGAGTTCGACGAGGAGGTCGCGCTGGGCGTCGTCGAGTTTGGTCGGTACGACGACATCGATGTGGACGTGCAGGTCGCCGCGGCCGTCGACGCGGCCGGAGGACCGCAGTCGCGGCATGCCCTTGGCGGTGAGGACGAGTTCGGTGGCGGGCTGGGTGCCCGGTTCGATGTCGAGTTCGTAGTCGCCGTCGATGAGCGTCTCGATGGGCACCGTGGCGCCGAGGGCGGCGGTGGTCATCGGGATGCGGAAGTTGCAGTGGAGGTCGTTGCCCTGGCGGACGAACACCTCGTGCGGCGCTTCGTCGATCTCGACGTACAGGTCGCCGGCCGGGCCGCCGCCGGGGCCGACCTCGCCCTGGCCGGAGAGCCGGATGCGCATGCCGTCGCCGACGCCCGGCGGGATCTTGGCGGTGACGTTGCGGCGGGCGCGGACGCGGCCGTCGCCGCCGCACTGGCGGCAGGGGTCGGGGATGACCTCGCCGAAGCCGCGGCAGACCGGGCAGGGGCGGGCCGTGACGACCTGGCCGAGGAAGGACCGCTGCACGGACTGGACCTCGCCGGCGCCGCCGCAGGTGTCGCAGGTCTTGGTGCCGGTGCCTTCGGCCGCGCCGGCGCCGCGGCACAGGTCGCAGACGATAGCGGTGTCGACGGTGATCTCGCGGTCGACACCGGTGGCGCAGTCCTCCAGCGTGAGGCCGAGGCGGATGAGCGCGTCGGAACCGGGCTGCACGCGGCTGCGCGGGCCACGGCTGCGACCGCCGCCACCTCCGGCGGCGCCGAAGAAGGCGTCCATGATGTCGCCGAGGCCGCCGAAGCCCGAGAACGGGTCTCCGCCGCCTCCGCGCGCTCCGCCGTCCATCGGGTCGCCGCCGAGGTCGACGACCTTGCGCTTCTGCGGATCCGACAGCACCTCGTAAGCGGTGGTCACCTCGCCGAAGCGATGCTGGGCGTCCTCCGACGGGTTGACGTCGGGGTGCAGTTCACGGGCCAGCTTGCGGTACGCGCGCTTGATCTCCTGATCCGTCGCGTTCTTCGCAACCCCGAGAATGCCGTAATAGTCCCTCGCCACCGTCTCCGCCTTCTCCTTCTGACTTAGACCTCAACGCCGCGCTCAGCGGCCGGAGAGGATCTGCCCCACGTAGTTCGCCACCGCGCGTACCGCGGCGATGGTGTTCGGGTAGTCCATCCTGGTGGGCCCGACGACGCCCATCCCGCCCAGCAGCAGGTCGTCCATGCCGTAGCCGATGGACACCACCGAGGTGCTGCGCATCTGCTCGTCCTCATTTTCCTCACCGATGCGCACGGTGATCGCACCGGGGTTGCGCGCGGCCGCGAGGAGCTTGAGCACGATGACCTGCTCCTCGAGCGCCTCCAGCACCTGCCGCAGCGATCCGGGGAAGTCCGAGACGTTGCGGGTGAGGTTCGCGGTGCCGCCGAGCACCAGCCGCTCTTCCGGGTGCTCGACCAGCGATTCCACCAGCACGGTACAGACACGGGTGAGGTTGTCGCGCAGCTCGCCCGGCGACTTCTCGGGCAGTTCGGCGACCGCCGCCGCGGCCTCGGAGAGACGGCGGCCGGACAGGGCACCGTTGAGCACCGTGCGCAGCCTGCCGACGTTCTCCTCGGTGATGACGTCCCCGAGGTCGACGGTGCGCTGGTCGACCCGGCCGGAATCGGTGATCAGCACCAGCATCAGCCGGGCGGGGGTGAGCGGCACCACTTCCAGGTGACGGACGGCGGAGTTGGTCATCATCGGGTACTGGATGACCGCGACCTGCCTGGTCAGCTGGGCGAGCAGCCGGACGGACCGGCGCAGGACGTCGTCGACGTCGGTGCCGCTGTCGAGGAAGGCCGTGATGGCCCGGCGTTCGGCCGAGCTGAGCGGTTTGACCTCGGCGATCCGGTCGACGAACAGCCGGTACCCCTTGTCGGTGGGGATGCGGCCCGCGCTGGTGTGGGGCTGTGTGATGTAGCCCTCTTCTTCCAGCGCCGCCATGTCGTTGCGGACGGTGGCGCTGGACACACCGAGGTTGTGCCGGTCGACGATCGCCTTGGATCCGACCGGCTCCTGGTTCGACACGTAGTCGGCGACGATCGCGCGCAGCACTTCGAAGCGGCGCTCTTCCGCGTTGGCCACCTGCACCTCCCTCGGCTCGTCCTCACAACGAGTTTACGGAAGGCATAGTGCCCGGGGAGCCGAAGGACGTCTTTGGGGCCTCGTGAGTGGCCAGGCCGCGGTACCGGCGCTTGTTCGCCTGCCGGGAAAGGTGCTTCACGCGCCACCGCTGTGGACAGTGTGGCAGGTGAGCGTTCCGCAGTCCGTGAGCCACCTCGTGAGTGGTGGGCCGGGTCTAACCCGAATCGCCACTCACGACCACCCTGACCGGGGGGTCACCGCCGCTCCTGCCCGCTTGCCAGTACATGATGGCCCCCTTCCTTGCGCCTATCGCGAGGAAGGGGGCCATCATGTACTTGCTCCGCCGTGAAGGTCGAGTTTCCTCGGCTGAGCCGTGGGAAGGGGGCCTTCACGCGCAGCCGCTGTGGTTGCTGGTGCGTCTGAGCTGAAAGTGACGATCACCCCGGTCCGTGAAGGCCTCCTTCACTACCTTCAGGGTAGGCAAGGAGGCCTTCACTGACCGGACTCGCGCTCCGCCACAGCCAGAACCCAGCAGGTATCTAAGACACGGTCGGCTCTAACCCGAATCGCCACTCACGACTCACTCGACCGATGCGGTACCTGCGCTTACCCGTCTGCAAGTACATGAAGGTCGAGTTTCCTCGGCTCAGCCGAGGGAAGGGGACCTTCACGCGCAGCCGCTGTGACTACTGTGGCTGCTGGTGCCTGTGGGGCGAAAGTGGCGATCGCCGAGTCCGTGAAGGCCTCCTTGAGGGACTCTGGGTCCCTCAAGGAGGCCTTCACGGACCACGCCTGCGACCGAACCGTGGCCGAACCCAGTAGATACCTAAGACTCAACGTCCCCGATCCTCCGTTGATCAAGGTCGTGCCGGTCACGACCGCTGACAGACGAGTCCGTCAGAACCGGCCTTGCCACTCACGAGACCCGAAGCTCAGCTGTTGCGCGGGAACCCGAGGTTCACCCCGCCCTGCGACGGATCCGGCCACCGCGACGTGACGACCTTCGTCCGCGTGAAGAAGTGGAACCCCTCCGGCCCGTAAGCGTGGCTGTCCCCGAACAACGAGTCCTTCCACCCGCCGAACGAGTAGTAGCCGACCGGCACCGGGATCGGCACGTTCACGCCGACCATCCCGACCTCGACCTCGTTCTGGAACCGCCGCGCGGCCCGCCCGTCGTTGGTGAAGATCGCGGTCCCGTTGCCGTAGGCGTTGGCGTTGATCAACTCCAGCGCCGCGTCGTAACCGTCGGCCCGCGCGACAGCCAGCACCGGCCCGAAGATCTCGTCGGTGTAGATCGACATACCGGGCGTGACGTGGTCGAACAGCGTCGGGCCGAGCCAGAAACCGCCGTCCTCGCCGTCCACCTCGATGCCGCGGCCGTCGACGACGAGCCGCGCGCCGGCCTCGACGCCCGCCTCCACATAGGACTCGACGCGTTCGTGGTGGGCGGCGGTGACGAGCGGGCCCATCTCCGAGTCGGGCCGCCTGCCGTCGCCGACGCGCAGCCGCGAGATCCGCTCGGCGATCTTCGCGACCAGTTCGTCGCCGACCGGGTCGACCGCGACGACCACCGACACCGCCATGCACCGCTCCCCCGCCGAGCCGAAGCCGGCGGAGACGGCCGCGTCGGCGGCGAGGTCGAGGTCGGCGTCGGGGAGGACGACCATGTGGTTCTTCGCGCCGCCGAGCGCCTGCACGCGTTTCCCGTGCCTGGTCCCGGTTTCGTAGACGTACTTCGCGATCGGCGTCGACCCGACGAACGAGATCGCCTTGACATCGCGGTGTTCCAGCAGCCCGTCGACGGCGACCTTGTCCCCGTGCAGGACGTTGAGGACGCCGTCGGGCAGGCCCGCCTCGGCGAACAGTTCCGCGATGAACACGGCCGCGGACGGGTCCTTCTCACTCGGCTTGAGCACGACGGTGTTGCCGCAGGCGAGCGCGTTCGGCACGAACCACAGCGGGACCATCGCCGGGAAGTTGAACGGCGAGATCACGCCGACCACGCCGAGCGGTTGCGAGATCGAGTAGACGTCGACGCCGGTGGAGGCGTTCTCGCTGAACCCGCCCTTGAGCATCTGCGCGGCACCGCAGGCGTACTCGACGTTCTCGATGGCGCGCGCGACCTCGCCCGCCGCGTCGGATTCGACCTTGCCGTGTTCGCTGGTGACGATCTTCGCCAGTTCGTGACGTCGCGCCGAAAGCAGCTCGCGGAAGGCGAACAGCACCCGCGTCCGTCCTGCCAGCGACGTCCCGCGCCAGCCCGGGAGCGCCACGGACGCGGCCTCGACGGCGGCGTCGACGTCTTCCTTCGCCGCGAACGCGACCTTCGCCCGCACCTGGCCGGTGGCCGGGTCGAAGACGTCACCGGATCGTTCGCTCACGCCTTCGTACGGTTTGCCGTCCATCCAGTGGTTGATCCGGTCGGTCACGGGGTCCGCCTTCCTGGTCCGGGTGCCTGCTCCCGGTCGAGTCTGGTTGCGGGCGCCACACCGACGCCATCGGCAACGTGTACGGACTCCCGGTCCCGGCCGTACAGTCTGTCTCTCTGCGTTCCGACCAGGTGGGAGGCCGATGTACCCGACCGTCGCCGAGGTGCTCGCGCTGCCGGTGCTGCGACAGGGCAGGCCCCATGTGGTGGCGGGGGCGGCGGGACTGGACGCGCCGGTCCGCTGGGCGCACGTCGCCGAGGTCGCGGACATCGCCCCGCTGCTGCGCGGCGGGGAACTCGTGCTCACCACCGGGGTCGCGCTGCCCGACGACGGCCAGGCGCTCGCCCGGTACGTCGCCGACCTCGCGGGCGTCGGCGTGGCCGGGGTCGTCGTCGAACTGGTCCGGCATTGGAGCGAGAAGCTGCCGCCCGCGCTGGTCGAGGCCGCGGACCGGCACGGCGTCCCGCTGATCACCCTTTCACGCGAGACACGTTTCGTGGCGGTCACCGAGGCGGTGAACGGGCTGATCGTCGACGCCCAGGTCGACGAACTCCGCGCGGCGGAACGGGTCCACGAGACCTTCACCGCGCTGACGATCGCCGGCGCCGAGCCGGGCGACATCCTGCGCGAGGTCGCGAGGCTCACCGAACATCCCG
>NZ_NMQT01000068.1 GCF_002234405.1 Amycolatopsis thailandensis
AGGTCAGTAAACGGCAGACCATACTGACGGGAGTCAGATCTGGAGAAATAGAAACTTTTCTGCCTTTAATTTTTTTTCCAGGCAGAACACGGCATACGAGATGCTCAGGTACTGGGTTTCAGGCGTGTGCTCTTCCGATCTGACAGTTGAATACGCGACTTCACCAGTCGGCGCCCCCCTTACAGCGCTCGCCGCGCGAGCGCGGGCGACGAGCGCCATGGCCCGCGCGGAAACGCCCGAACGGATCAACGCTCGCCTTGCCCAGAGCTGTCGACGCAACGCTGAGGACGGCCGCGTCAGCCGTGCTGGCCGGACAAGTTCGACATGGCGGCGCGGAATCGTGAGGTGACGTCGACACCGAGCCGGGCGCCGGCGGTGATCGCGATCCGATGCCCGTTCACGTGCGAGGAGTGTCGTCCGGCCGCCTCGATGTCGGCGGCCGTGACCTCACGGGCCCAGCGCAGCGCGTATGTCGCTCTGTCGAACGTGATGAGCACGGCGATCTCGAAGTCGAAGGATCGGCATGAACGCGTGGCCCCCGCCCCGCCCCGCCGGTGACGAGTCCTCGACGCGCACACCGTCGTGGTGGCCGCGGCGCCATCTGGGATGAGATCAGCGCGGCGGCCCGCGCGGGCCGCCGGTCAGTTTCTGGTCACGGGGGCTTCGGCGATCCCGGCGTAGACGCCGGGGTCACCGATCCGGTGCGGCGCTGGCGGACAGGATGGGGTGCCTGTGGCTGGTGGCACGACGATGGCGATCTCCACGCTCGCGGTCGCTGGCGGCAGATGGCGCTCGCGGATGCCGCCGGATGGATCATCCGGTGTGGAGTGTTCTGGGCTGTTCGAGTGGTCGTGATTTTCTCGCACTGCGCGTGGTGATCGGCGGGCGCTAGCGTCGGCTGGTCTGGCGGCGAACCCGCCGTCTGGGGAGCCTTCGGGCTTTTGAGGGGAGTTTTTTCTTATTATGCAACGAAAATTGTTGCGGCCCTTTGTGCTGCGCACAATCAGGGCGGCCGCCGCCGGTGTGCTGGTGGCCGTGGTTCCGGCGACCGCGTCGCCCGCTACGGCCGCGGAGGTCTCTGGTGGTGTGCCGTTGCCGGTGACGTGGACGCCGCCGGCGCAGGTGAACCGGACCCCGACCGGTGTCCCGGCTGATCAGGTGACGCAGAGACCGGCGGAAGCAAGACCGGGTTCGGGGCCGTCGACCAGGTCGGTGACCTGCGCGACCTTTGCTCGGCTGGGGATTCAGCCATGGTTCCCGATGGATAGGTACCCGATCTCCGACCGCACCGAACTGCTGGTCAACCGGGCCAACGGCAATGCCGTGATCACCGATCGGGCGCTGACGGTGAAGGGCACGGGACTGGATCTGTCGGTGAACGCGGTCTACAACAGCCGCGGTTTCGGTGGCGCATTCGGCAAGCTGTGGACGGTGTCGAGCGGGCCGGACGTCCAGCTTGACGTCAGTGCCAGCGGAGTCATCGTGCAGGACCAGACCGGGTACTGCTCGGAGTACTTGAAGAATCCCGACGGTAGCTACGCCACCCCGATCGGCGCGCACGCCACGCTGGTGAAGCTGGCCGACGGCAAGTACACGCTGTCCCAGCACGCCTCGGGTGAGACGTGGTCGTTCACCGGCGCCGGACGGCTGATCTCGCAGGCCGACCGCAACGGGAACAGCCTCACCTACCGCTATAACGCCACCGACGGCACGCTGGCCTCGATCACCGACACCCAGGGCCGGGTCACCACCGCCACCACCAATGCCGACGGGCGCATCAGCGCGATCACCGACCCGGCTGGTCTGGTCGCCGGCGGTTACGCCTACACCGAGCCCGGCCTCGGTAGCCGACTGTCGAGCATCACCAACCGTAACGGCGGCAAGACCACCTTCACCCAGGACGACATGGGGCGGGTCACGTCCGTGACACCGCCGGCAGGCGGGACCTACACCCTCACCTACGACTCGGCGGGCCGGGCGACGCAGGTGAAGGCACCGAACTCCGACGGCGTCCCCAGCGTCACCGACTACGCCTACGGCGACACGACCACCACGGTCACCGACCCCAACCGTCACCAGAGCACCTACACCATCGACGACAAGCAGCGCCAGACCAAGGCCACCGACGCGCTCGGCCACACCCGGGCCCAGTCGTGGTCGGCGAACGGTGACGTCGCGAGCGTGACCGACGGCATGAACAACTCGGTGACCTACGACTACGACGCGCTCAACAACCTCAAGGGCGGCAAGCTCCCCACCAGCGCGACCGCATCAGTCGGCTACACCGACACCGCGCACCCGCATCTGCCCACCCAGGTGTCGGACTTCTCCGGCACCAAGGTCAGTAAAACCTATGACAGCAACGGCAACGTCAAGACCGTACGCTCCGACGGTCTCGGCGCCGACGTGGCCAAGTACACCTACACCGCCACCGGCCTGGTCGCGACCAAGGCCGACGGCAACGGCAACATCACCCGCTACGGCTACGACAACGCCGGCAACCTGACCACGGTGACACCGCCCGCGCCGCTCAAGCCCACCGCCTACACCTACGACTCCCTGTCGAGGGTGTCGAGCGTGACCGACGGCAACGGCGTCAAAATCAACTATGGCTACGACAAACTCGACCACATCGTCGCCGTGTCCACCGCCGACGGCACCGGCCTCGCCGCCTACGGATACGACGGTATCGGCAACCGCACCAGCGCCCGCACCGCGCACGCCGAGTTCACCAGCACCTACAACCGGCAACTGCTGACCCGTGTCACCCGCACCGCCGGCGGAAGCAGCCAGGCGACGATCTACTCCCACGACCGCGCCGGCAACGTCACCGGAGTCGAGGACCCCAGCGGGCGCACCCTCTACGGCTATGACGCCGCCGACCAGCTGACCTCGCTGACCGACCAGGCGGGCAAAGTCACCGGCTACGGCTACGACAACGCCGGCAACCGCACCTCGGCGTCCCTGCCCGGCGGCAGCACGCAGACCATCGAGGTCGACGCCAGCGGACGGCAGAAAGCCATCACCGTCAAGAACCCTGGCGGTGGCGTGGTGTTCTCCAGCAGCTACCGCTACACCCGGACTGACGGCACCGACACCGGCCAGATCCAGGCCCGGACCGACTCGGCCAAGTCCACCCGCTACACCTACGACGGATTCGGCAGGCTCACCCAAGCCGGCACCCGCGGCTACGCCTACGACCTGGCCGGGAACCTCACCTCCGGCGACGGACGCACCTACACCGTCAACACCGCCAACCAGATGACCAAGGTCGACACCACCACCGCCACCTACGACGGCGCCGGCAACCTCTCGACCACCACCCCCGGCGGCCAGGCCCACTACAGCCCCACCAACCAGCTCACCTCGATCACCTCCGGCACCGACACCCTGTTCACCGCCACCTACGACACCCTCGACCAGACCCAGCCCGACACCATCAGCGAAACCACCGACGGAACCACCACCAGCCACGCCTTCACCCGCACCGCCATCGGCGTGTCCCGCACCGTCGTCAACGGCGCCGCCACCAACTACACCCACGACACCGACGGAAAACTGACCGCCGTCACCGACACCACCGGCAAACACCACAACGCGATCGTGGATTCCCAGGGCAGTGTCCTGGCGCTGGTCAACGACACCGGACAGCTGACCGCCCGCTACGACTACACCCCCTACGGCACCACCGCAGCCACCAACGTCCTCGGCTCCGGCGCCGAGGCCAACCGGATCCGCTGGATCGGGACCTACCAGCTTGCATCGGGGATCTCCCTGACCGGATCTCGTCACTACAACCCCGTCTACAGCCGCTTCACCCAACCCGACCCCACCGGCCAGGAACCCAACGACTACGCCTACGCCCAAGGCGACCCTCTGAATCGGAGTGACCCCTCCGGTAATGCATCGGCACTGAACGGCTGCGCAGGCGCGGTTGTGGGGGTGGCCTTACTCGGTGTTGCCCTGCTCGGTGGAGGAATCGGTCTGGTCGGCGCTTTCATCGCAGCGGACACTCTGGGGGTTGGGCTGGCCATCACGGGCCTCGCCGCTGGTGGTGCCGGCGGCCTCACCATCGACAGTAAGGCGTGTTAATGACCACGACATCCTGGATCGGCATCGCAGTCCTGTTGGCCGCGATCCTGCTCGGAGTGATCGCTATCGTGCGTAGCAAGAACCGGCGATCGAGATGACGGTCAGCAACGCATCCCCAACCAACTCGGGTTTACCACGCCACTACCTCCGCAACATCTAAGGTTCTAAGCCTTTAACAAAACGGCCACGGCAGAACCGGGAGCGCTGCTGATCGCCCCATACTCCCTGGTCAGAAGCACAGTCCAGCACTGGGTGCGCGACGGGGGCGACTCGTCCGAGCCGTTTCCCGCTCGCTATCAGGGACGCGGTGCGGGCATGTTCTCGGCACTCGCGGGGTCTGTGAACGTCGTGATTCCCGGCAGTTGATGCGCTGCCGGGAATCACGACATCCGCATCGCCAGACCGTCGAAAGATCGCGGCCGACGGCATGCTCGCTCGTGTTCCCTCTCCTTGCGAGGACACTTCGAAGACACTGGACCGCCAGCGCGGTCACAGGAGCGACCGCCAGCGGACGAACGACTCCAAGGCGTCATCATGAAGATGACTTTCGAAGTCCGCACTGTGGACGGGACGAAGCATACTTTCGACTCATTCGAATGCGCTGTCCATCAGCTGGCATCGCATGGGCGATACGACGTGCCTCCGAACTGCTCGGCCGCCCCGTGGACGAGCTGCACCTCCTGGTGGCGCACCTGTCCGGCGACAGCTCGGTATACGCCGTCGCGGGCGGCCACAGTGTCGACACCTCCATGGGCTTCGCCCCGCTGGAGGGCACGATGATGGCGAAAAGGTCCGGCAGAGTCGACCCGGGCATGCTGCTGTGGCTGCTCCGCGAGGGGCACGTCTCGCTCGGCGAACTCGAAGACGGTCTCTACCACCACTCCGGGCTGCTCGGACTGTCCGGCACGTCGGACGACACCCGTGAACTCGTCCGCGCCGCGCGGGCGACGTCAAGGCACGGTTCGCCATGGCCGTGTTCGAGCACCGGACCGCCGCGAACTGACGGCCGTCGCGGCGAGCCTCCCCCGCGTCGACGCACTGGTGTTCACCGGCGACATCGGCTGGAACCAACCAGAAGCCGCCGAAGCCATCGCGAGCGGACCCGGCATGCTCGGGCTCCGAGGCGGTCTGTCCCGGACGCGCACCCGGGACGCGGTCATCAGCGACCGGAATTCGCCGGTCCCCGTCCTGACTGTGCAGTCGCGAGAAGAACTCTCCCTCGCCGCGGCGGCCGCCACCGTCCTGTGAACCCGCGGGACCCTTTCATCGCGTCTCACGTGATCGCTACTCGACGTCGACGAGTTCGGCGAGTCCGCTGACATCGAGCACGGGCCTCAGCAACGGATTGGCGCGAATGCGGATCCGGTCGGCGTAGGTGAACAGCACGTTGATGCCGCCACTGTCGAGGTAGTCCACCTCGCGCAGATCGACGGTGGCTGTACCGTTCTTCGTGGCCTCGGCGAGCGCGCTGCAGAAGGTGCCGACATTGCTCAGATCGATCTCCCCGGATGCGATCAGCGAGACGGTGCCGTCTTGACGGCTGTCCGTGGTGAGGGTGAGCTCAGTGGTCATCGAACGATCCTCGCCTTCAGATAGACGGTGGTCCCGGCCTTCCCGTGCTCGATGATGACCTCGTCCATGAATGCACGCATGAGGACCAGACCGCGGCCACGATCGGAGTCGGGTTCCGGCCGAGGGGGTTTCCACGAGCCGTTGTCGCTGATGATCAGGCTCACACCGTCGGTCAAGACAGTGGCTTGCAGCCGGACGAGGCCCCCGGGGGCATCACGATGACCGTGCTCGATGGCGTTGGCGGTGGCCTCGCCCGACGCGACGAGGATGTTCTGGAGCATGTCGGCATCGAGCTCACAACGCTGGAGCCAGTCGCGCAAAGCCTTCCGCACGAACGCGAGTTCCCCCACCTCGGCGGGAAAGCTCAAATCCAGCGGGCCCGGCCCGCGATAGGTCAACAACGCCACATCGTCCTCATAACCTTCTTCCGGGGCCGACTCGGACATGAGCAGTCCTGCCAGGCCTTCGAGGGTGGAGTCACCGTTATCGGCGACCAAGGCGGCGACGCGCTCGATACCGTCGCTGAGCGGGAACCGACGCCGTTCGACAAGACCGTCGGTGTACAACACCAGGGTGGCCCTGGCGGGGATGACCGTCCGAGCCTCGGATCGTGGCCTGCCGGGCCGGACACCCAGCGGGATCGATCGTCCGTCTTCCAGCAACCGCGTGGAGCGATCGGCGTGGATCAGCACGGGCGGCGGATGGCCGGCGGCCGCATAGCTCATCTCGCCGGTATCTCGCGAGAGCACCGCGCAGAACGCGGTGGTGCAGACGGCGCCGGGCAGGCGGGCGGCGAACCGATCCAAGCCGGTCAGTGCGGCCGCCGGGCTCGGGTTCTCCAGCAGCAAGGCACGGCAGGCGCTGCGCAACTGCCCCATGACGGTGGCCGCGGCGAGGCCGTGCCCCACGCAGTCACCGACGACCAGGGCGACGCGCCCGTCCTCCAGCTCCACCACGTCGTACCAGTCGCCGCCGACCTGCAGTGGGCTGTTCGCAGGCTGATATCGGGCCACGAAGCCGTCGGGTAGATCGTGTGGGCCGAGAATCGCGTGCTGGAGCGCCAGTGCGGTCTCCCGTTGCTGATCGATTTGACGCACCCGGGCCAATCCTTGGCCCAGCCGTCCGGCCAGCACCGTCAACAAGGTCTCGTCCTCACCGGTGATCGGCCGCGATTCGCCCAACTCGAGCCAGAGGACCAGGTCACCGTCGGGGTGTTGAAGCGAAACCCCCGCCGTGCCGAGCTCACCAGCCGCGAAACCGAGCGGATCGGAATCGCGCAAGGCAGCGACGGCGCTCCGGCACTGAGCCGTCAGGTCCTCCCAGCGGACAGGTTCACCGATGACCACTGGATCGGTTTTGCCCGCCTGGGCGGAGAAGAGGACGGCCAGGACTCGCCGCGCCTTCCAGACGCGGCGAAGTTCGTCCATCGCGGCGAGCACTGCTTCCTCGACGGAGTCCGCCTGGGCGAGCTGCTGATTCAAACCGGCCAGGGCGCTCTGGCGCTGCACCGCGTAGTGCTCCGCGGTCACGTCGCGGAACGTGCCGACCGTGACGCGTCTGCCGGTGTCGGGCTCCTCGACCTGGTTGAAGCTGGCGGTGACCCACACCCGGTGCCCGTTACGGTGCACCACGGGAATGGTGTAGCCGCCCCGTTGATCCATCAGCACCGTGTCGAAGGCGTCGGCGACGAGCCGGTACGCGTCGGGATCGGTGTTCGCATCGGGCCACCACGGGTGGATCGGCCGGTACGGCAGGCCTTTCGGGCCGTATCCGAGGATGGCGGTGAAGGCGCTGTTGATCTCGACGACAGCGCCCTGTTCGTCACAGACGAAGAAGGCTTCCTGCAGCGAGTCGATCAGCGCCGCACGCCACCGGGCGGACCGTGTGCGCAGCCGGGCGAGTTCGACGTTCGCCCGAACGCGGGCGAGCAGCTCGGCCGAGGCGAACGGCTTGACGAGGTAGTCGTCAGCGCCGGCTTGCAGCCCCTCGATGGACGCTTCCTGCCCGGCCCGCGCCGAGAGCAGCAGGACGGGCACCGTGGCGGTGCGCGGTTCGCTTCGCAGCCTCTCGACCAGGCCAAGCCCGTCGAGACCCGGCATCATCACATCGCTGATGACGAGATCCGGCGCCTCGGAACGAATGGCGTCGATCGCCGCGTCGCCATCGGTGACGGCCTCGACCACGTACCCCGACGCGGCGAGGAGCCGGGTCAGGTACTCCCGCATATCGGCGTTGTCGTCGGCGATCACGACCCGGGCGGGGATGGACGGACGCCCCACCGTGGCTGCGGCAGCTTCGGTGTCTTCGGCGCCTTCGGTGGCAGGAGGGCCGGAGGACCACCGCATCGCTTCCAGCACATACGGTTCGGCCGTGGCGGCGGATGTGGCCTGCGTTCCGACGGGAAGGTCACCGGAGCCGAACGGCAACCGGACGGTGAAGGTCGTTCCCACGCCTTCGGTGCTGGCAGCGGCGATGGTGCCGCCGTGCAGCTCCACGAGCTCCCGCACCAGCGCGAGCCCGATCCCGCTGCCCTCGTGGGAGCGGGCGCGAGTGTTCTCGATCCGGTGAAACCGCTCGAACAGGCGAGGTATCTCGTGATCAGGCACCCCGACACCGGTGTCGGCCACGACGACGGTCGCCGCCGCCGCGTCCTTGGCCACGGCGATCGTGATGGAACCCTCGAAGGTGAACTTCACGGCGTTGCTCAAAAGGTTGAAGACGACCTTCTCCCACAGTCCGAGGTCCAGGTGCACCGGCTCGCCCAGCGGTGGGCAGTCGACGACGAAGCGCAGGCCCGCTCTCTCGACGGCGGCCTGGAAGACACTGGCCAGTTCCGCGGTGACGGCCGCGAGATCCACCGGCTCGAAGCGGGCCTGCATACGACCTGCTTCGAGCCGTGAGAAGTCCAGGAGCGTGTTGACCAGCTTGCTCAGTCGCGACCCGTTGCGGTGGACGACTTCCAGGTCCGCGCGGGCGGCGTCGTCCAAGCCGGGTTTCCTGGAGAGGAGTTCCTGTACCGGCCCCATGATCAAGGTGAGCGGGGTGCGGAACTCGTGACTGATGTTCGAGAAGAAAGCCGTCTTCGCCCGGTCCAGTTCCGCGAGTTCCTCCGCCCGCCGCTGCTGTGCCTGATAGCTGCGGGCGCTGGCGATCCCCGCGGCGATATGCGCCGCCACCAGCTCGATGAAGCCGCGGTACCCCTCATCGAGATCTCGGTACCGGTTCAGCCCGGCCACCAGAAACCCGTGGGGCACTCCTCCCTGCTGCTGCCGCAGGGGAATGACCAACGCCTGGGTGGGAGGTTCGGGCCAGACCCCGGCGGGCAGCTCGGCGGTCCGGTCTTCGTCGAGCTCGATCAGCATCGTCGCCCCGTCGGCGAGCTGCTCCACCGGCAACTCCGGCAGAGGCAGCGCGGCGTCAACGGTGGATCCCGTCGAAGCGGCCAGCCGGGCCGAGCCGTCGTCTTCGAACAGATAGGTCGAGGTGAAGGGCAGGTCACGGGTGTTTCGGCCGAGCTGGTGGACGGCGAAAGCGAGAACCTGGGCCTCAGTGGTGATCACGGTGGGATCCGAGCCGAGATCGCGCAATGTCGCCATGCGGCGCTCGCCGATGATCCGGTCGGTGTCCTCACTCACCACGCACAACATGCCGACCACCTGTCCGGCGTCGTCGTGCAGCGGACTATAGGAAAACGTGTGGTAGCTCTCCTCCGGATAGCCGGAGCGCTCGAGGAACAGCAGCAATCCCTCGTCCCACGTCGCCTTGCCGCTGGACAGCACGGTGTCGATGCGCGGTCCGATGTCGTCCCAGATCTCCGACCACACCTGGTTCGCGGGGCGGCCGAGGGCCCACGGGTATTTCCGCCCCAGGGTGTTGCGGCGGTACGCGGAGTTGCAGAAGAAAGTGAGTTCCGGCCCCCACGCCATCCACATGGAGAACCGCGAAGACAGGACGATGCCGACAGCCGTCCGCAGACTCAGCGGCCAGCCGTCGGGCCGGCCGAGCGGAGTGGCCGTCCAATCCACCGCGGCCAGGTCACGCCCCACCTCCCCATCCGCGGCGAACACGTCAGCCCCGCCGCCCCCGGCATCCTCAGAAGACACTCGGCACTCTTTCCTGTCGACTCCCGACGCCCGGACTGATCGCTCGGGCTGATGTCGCGCTCACTTCACCGAACGCGGTATACCCCCTGGAGGTCCTGATGACGCGTCAAACTCACTCGCTTCGTCGTCCCTGTCGTCACTGGCGACAAGATTCGATTCCGGTTGGCCTGGTTTCGACCGGACATGGCGGGGTATCAGGAGGCAAACATGAAACAGGACCAGCACCCAAAGGAGGCGCTTGATGAGCACGATCACCAAGTCCGTCGACGTCGAGGCGCCGGTCAGCGACGTCTACAACCAGTGGACCCAGTTCACCGAATTCCCGCGCTTCATGGAAGGCGTGGAGCGCATCGAGCAGCGCGACAACACCCACACCCACTGGACGGTCAGCATCGCCGGCGTCACGCGCGAGTTCGACGCCACCATCACCGAACAGCACCCGGACGAACGGGTCGCCTGGAAGTCCGACGACGGCCCCAACCACGCCGGAGTCGTCACCGTGCACCGGCTCGACGACCAGCACACCCGGGTCACCGTCCAAATGGACATCGACCCCGACGGGTTCGTGGAGAACGTCGCCGACAAACTCGGCATCCTCGACCGCCGCGTCCAAGGCGACCTCGACCGCTTCAAGACCTTCCTCGAAAACCGCGGCGGCTCCGAGACCGGCGCCTGGCGCGGCGACGTGAAACGCCCCGGCCAGCCTTAGCTCCTTGGACCACCTCACCACACCAGGGTCGTTGCCCGACCAGACGGTGAGGAGAACGGCCGGTCCTCCCGGCCCACGCCGTTTGCCCAGAATGTGGCCGGCCCGTCAGCACGGGGCCGGCCACATTTCGTGCCCGCTCATGGTTTGTTCGCGTGCTCACAGGCATTCGCACGTCATGCGAACATGGTGGAAGCGGATGACCTCGCCACCGCACGGCAGGACGGTCCTTTATCTGGGTGATCCCGCCGTCCTCGGAAAGATCATCGGGGCCGCCGCGTCGCGTGGTTTCGGCGCCGTCGAGATTCCGCATCCCGCACTGGTCTGCGCGATCGCCGACCACGTCGTACTCAGCGGCAGCGGCAGCCGGGCCGACACCGCGAAACTCCGCCGTCTCCGAGAGTTGAACATTCCGTGCCTGGCTCGCCGAACTCGACGAACCGGATCAGCTCGCCTCGGCGTGAGGTCCAGAGGTTCGGCCACGTCCGCTCGCTCCGACGGCGTAACGACGTTCGACGTAGGCAAGGTCGTGCCGCCAGAGCCGAGGTTCCAGGACAACCTCGACGCCGACGACCACGGCTTCGTGCTGAACTACCCCGGGTCCGGCGCGCAGCCCGGCGGCCTCGGACATGAGGACACACTTCCGACGTCCAAGCCGAAAACCCGTCCGAATTTGTCTCGTCAGGTGTGCGCGGCACGAAAAGGGGGTAGCCGGGCGGTGATCAACCCGGCGATCAGCCGGGCTATGGCGAAGGGAACCGAAGTGAGCCTGAACGACGACGACATCTCCACCACATCGGACAAGGAAAAGGAAGGCCCCGCCGACTCCGGTGCCTCCCAGGGAACACCCGGCCAGCACGACGGTGGAGCCGACGGCGGTGCCGAGGGTCCGGCCGATTCCGGTGCCGGATCAGGAACCCCCGGTCAGCACGACGGCGGAGCCGACGGCGGCGCGGACAGTGGCGCCAGCTGATCCGCGTCCGTCTATCACCGGTACCGGGCAAGGCATCAAAAGCCTCCCGGTACCGGTCGACGGGCACTCCCCGACAACTGTCTTGCCTCGCTTGGTCGGCCCCGACGTCGCGGGCTTCTCCGACCGTCATTGGGGAAAGAATCCGCTGCTGAAGCGAAACTGCGGCTCTTTCCGAGATCTCCTCGATCTCGATGCGGTCGACGAGTTGCTCTCCCGGCGGGGTTTGCGCACGCCGTTCCTACGCCTGGCACGGCACGGTTCGATACTTGATTCGAGGTCGTTCACCGGCGGTGGCGGTGTCGGCGCGGATATCGGCGACCAAATCCGGGACGACCAGGTCGCCGCGCTGTTCGCGGAAGGCGCCACGATCGTGCTGCAGGCGCTGCACCGCACCTGGCCGAGCATCATCGACTTCACCACGAGGCTGACCGAGGAGTTGGGGCACCCCGCGCAAGTCAACGCCTACATCACCCCGCCGTCGTCTCAAGGATTTTCCGCCCACTACGACGTGCACGATGTGTTCGTCCTCCAGCTCACTGGCCGGAAACACTGGAAGGTCCACGCGCCCGTCCACCCGGCCCCGCTACGCGGTCAGCCCTGGGGTGAGCATGCCGGCGCCGTCGCCACCCGGGCCCGAGACGATGCTCCGATCATCGACAAAGTGCTCGAACCCGGCGACGTCATGTACCTCCCCCGCGGCTGGCTGCACTCCGCAACCGCTCTCGGGGAGATTTCCGCTCATCTGACCGTCGGCATCCATGTCGTCACCCGGTTCGCGTTGGTGGAAGCCATCGCCGCGCTGGTCGCCTCTGATGAACGGCTGCGCGTTTCCCTGCCGCTGGGCATCGATGTCGCCGACCCGGCCGCACTCGGTCCACACATCGGTGCGGTGCGGGAGGACTTGATCGCTGCGCTGACCGCCGTCGCCCCCGAAGACATCGCACGGCACGTTCGCGGTCAGGTGTGGACGGGAAACAGGCCCGAGCCGCTTGCCCCGATCGCCGCGGCGACATTCGTTTCGAATCTCGCCGCCGGAGACACCGTGCGCCGTCGCGGCGGCCTGCGCTTTCGCGTTCGCGACAACGGCGACGGGAACGTCGTGCTCGAATTGCCGGACCGACGGCTTTCGCTCCCTTCTTCCACATCGATCGCTCTCACCGCACTGCTCGATGGGAGCACATGGACCGTCGGCGAGATCCCGGGGCTGAGCGTGGACGATCAAGCCGTGCTCGTGCGGCGGCTGCTCCGGGAAGGCGTGCTCATGGCCACTACGCCATGACAGCCCCTCCGGACGCGGATCGGGACCGATGCGCGGACCTGGCCGACGCCGCGAACGACCCCAGCGAGGGCACGGCTCCTCCGGCGCAACGATGGCTGCTCATCGAGCATCCGGGGCCCTGGGGGCGGCTCGCGCTCACAGATTCGGGCATCGCCCCAGCCGCACTCGGTTCGCAGCTGCACGCCAAGAACCATGCATCCGCCACTATGACACTCGAATAAGCAGGCAAACTTCACGAAGAGTTTCGCGATATTCATCGAATCCGCGGCCAGCCAGCCGACCGCGGATCCGGAGGGAACGACAGAACAGGAGGACCGGACTTACCCGTGCTGTGGGCACACGACACAGACGCTTGCTTCCAGACCACGATCGCTTTCGGCATCGCAAGATCGCCGACGACGCCACATCCAAAGACACAGCCACTGATACCAGCACAGCGGCGGGATCAATCAGAACAAAAGGGAAGGACCGGTTCACCCCTCCGGCCGACCGACGATATCTGTCAGTCGGCTGATCGCCTTGGAGATCGCCAAGTTCGAAAAGACCAACGCATCTTCAGGCTTGTCGTGATCGACCGCGCGAATGGCAGCCTCCTCGCAGGCTTCGGGGATTTCAGGCGCAGTCAAAAGGTCCGCGGCCCCGGAAGGTTCAGCTGACGAAGCCCGCCGACTTGAGCCAGTCGTGAGCGACCGTGGCGGCCTTCTGGCCGTCGACGCTGACCTTCTTGTTCAGGTCCGTGAGCGTCGCGGTGTCGAGCTTCGCGGCGATCGGCGTGAAGACCTGTTCCAGTTGCGGGTATTTCTGGGCGAGCGGAGCGGCGATCGTGATGGCGGGGTTGTACGTCGGGAAGAAATGCTTGTCGTCTTCGAGCACAGTGAGCTGCTGCGCGGCCACGCGCCCGTCGGTGGAGGCGACCGAGCCGAAGCCGCAGGGCTCCCCCTTGCCGATGCTCGGGTAGACGACGGCGTCGTTGAGCAGATGCACCTGCGGGTCGGGCAGTGCGAACCCGTACGCCTTCGCCAGGCCGGGGAAGCCGTCGTCCCGGCTCTTGAACTCCGGCCCCATACAGGTCGAGGCCGCTGCCGGATCCCGCTTCACCAGGGCCGCGTAGTCGGACAGCGTCTTGACGCCGGTCCGGGCCACTGTCGCCGGGTTGCCGGCGAGGGCGTAGGTGTCGTTGGCGGGCGAGCGTGCCCACCAAGTGACGCCGTTGGCGATGTCGGCCTGCTTGACCGCTTCGTACTGCGCCTGCGGGTCACTGATCGGCTTGGTCTGGTTGAGATAACTGATCCAGGCGGTGCCGGTGTATTCCCAGTACAGGTCGACAGCGCCGCTGGTGAGCGCTTGGCGGACGTTGCTGGAGCCGGTGATGTTGGTCTTGTCCTGCGGGCTCGCCCCGGCCGCTTGCAGTGCGACGAGCGCGATCTGGCCGAGCAGCAGCTGCTCGTCGAACTCCTTGGAGCTGACACGGATCTGGACGCCGTTCAGCGCGTCGATCTTCTTGATGGATCCCGCGCCCACCTGGGCACCGGTCTCGTCCTTGCCGATCGTGCAGCCGACCGAGAGCGCCGCGGTCGCGACGAGCGCGAGCACAACGGCGGTCGTGCGCTGGAGCATCCGCATGGTTGGTCCTCCTTCGAAGTCGGTCGAGCTACAGGCCGCGCGGGTGCAGGACCTCCTCGGCGACCAGGCCCAGCCAGTCGACGAAAAGCGCCAGTGCGGCGACGATGATGCCGAAGGTCAGGCTCAGGATCGGTCGGTACAGCCCGATCCCGGCGACCAGCCCGCCGCCGAGGCCGCCGCCGTCGACGAACGTCGCCAGCGTCGCGCTCGCGACCGTGAGCACCAGCGCGGTCCGGATCCCGGCGAGAATCACCGGGACGGCCAGCGGCAGTTCGATCCGCCACAGGATGGCCGTCTTGCCCATGCCCATGCCTCGCGCGGCGTCGACGAGGGTCGGGTCGACGCCGTCGAGCCCGACGATCGTGTTGCGCAGCACCGGCAAAGTCGCGTAGACGACGAGCGCCGTCACCGCCGTGGCGGTGCCCGTGCCCATCCAGAGCGCGAGCAGCACGACGAGCCCGATCGACGGGATCGCCTGGCCGAGGTTCCCCAGCCCCAGCCCGATGGGCCTGGCCCAGCGGGCGCCGGCGCGGGTGAGCAGGATGCCGAGCGGAAGGGCGATGGCGACGGTGCACGCTGTCGAGATCACGGTGAGCCGCAGGTGCTGGCCCAGTTCGGTGAAGATCTCGCCGGCGTTGAGAAAACGCTGTTCGATCGAGTCGATCGGGTGCGCGCGCACGATCAAGAAGAGCGTCAGCAGGGCGAGGGTCAACAGGATCGGGCGCACCAGCAGCCCGAGCCGTCGACGGCGAGGCCGCGCGGGTGCCGTGGTGTCCGGACCGGGGGCAGGCGCCTCCGGGATCGCGGGCGTGGTTGTCTCGCCGGTATGTCCGAGCGCCGCGACGAGACCGTCCACGTCGCACACCCCCAGCGGCCGCGCGGGGTTCTCGCCGGTGACGACGACCGCGGTGCTTCCGGTCCGCACCATCACGTCCAGCACGTCCAGCAGGGTGGCGTCGGGCCGGGCCGGTGGCAGGCCGTCCGGGCTCGCCACCTGCCGGAGGTCCAGGTCGCCCACCCGGATCAGCGCGAGCCGCTTCAGGTTCCGCTTCGAGCCGGCGAAGCTCGCGACGTAGTCGTCCGCCGGCGCGGCGAGGATCGCCTGGGGCGTGTCGTACTGAGCGATCACCGACCGGGGCCGCAGCACGGCTATCCGGTCGCCGACCTTCAGCGCCTCGTCGAAATCGTGTGTGACGAACACGATCGTCTTGCGCACTTCCCGTTGCAGGCGGAGGAATTCGTCCTGCAGCCGGGCGCGGGTGATCGGGTCGGTGGAGCCGAACGGCTCGTCCATCAGCATGACCGGCGGGTCCGCGGCCATCGCCCGCGCCACCCCGACGCGCTGCTGCTGACCGCCGGAAAGCTCACGCGGATACCGGCTGCCGTGCTCGCGGTTCAGGCCGACGACGTCGAGCAGTTCGCGCACGCGGTCGGCGACACGTCGTCGAGTCCAGCCGAGCAGCCGCGGCACCACGCCGATGTTGGCGTCCACCCGCAGATGCGGGAAGAGCCCGATCTGCTGGATGACGTAGCCGGTGTTGCGCCGGTGTTCGTCGAGGTCGAGCGCCGACACGTCGGTGCCGCCGATCGTGACGACGCCCGCGGTGGGCTCGACGAGCCGGTTGATCATCCGCATGGTCGTCGTCTTGCCGCATCCCGACGGACCGGTCAGCACGACGATTTCGCCCGCGGGGATCCGCATCGTCAGACCTTCCACCGCCGGTACCGCTCGTCCGGGGTAGTGCTTGCCGACGTCCCGCAGCTCGATCGCCTTACCGCTACTGCCGGCCACAGCCGTCGACGCCGCCGGGGCCGCCGCCCGGCCGGCACGGGGGCGTCGCCGGGTGGTCAGCTTGCCGACCACCACGAAGGCGAGGTCGAACAGCAGCGCCAGCACCATGATCCCGAGCGTTCCGGTGAGGACCTGGTTCAGCGAGTTGACCGAACCGAACCGGCCGAGCCCGTCGAAGATCTCGTTGCCGAGGCCGGGCCCCTTGACATACGCGCCGATCGCCGCAATGCCGATCGTGATCTGCGTCGAGACCCGGATGCCGGAAAGGATCACCGGCCAGGCGAGCGGCAGGCGCACGCGGAACAGCAGCCGCGCGCGGCCGAACCCCATCCCGCGCGCCGCGTCCACCACGGCCGGATCGACGCCGCGCAGCCCGACGATCGTGTTGCGCGTGATCGGCAGAAGCGCGTAGAGCACCAGTGCGCACAGGACATTCGTCAGCCCCAACCCGAACGGGCCGATCAGGATGCCCAGCAGCGCGATCGACGGAACGGTCAGGAACGCCGCCGTCGTCGTGGTCGCCATCGCGCCGAGCCATCGCCGCCGGTAGGTGAGCAGGCCGATCGTCATCCCGATCAGCACGGCCAGTGCCATCGCCGCCAGAGTGAGATCCACGTGCAGGATCGCGTCGTTGACGACGTCGATCCAGTTCTCCCGGAGATACTCCGACAGGCTCAGGGCGCCACTCCTCGACGTAGCAGGGAGAAAATCGCCGACCACGTCAGGTTCGGCCGGTCTCAGCCCAACACGTCCTCGGTGCTCCTGTCCACAGCTCGGCGTAAAGATCTCGATCCGGCGGCTACCGCCCCACCGTCTCATTCGTCCAGCCGGTCACCGCGTCGTGCAGCAGCGGCGCGTTGGGCGCGAGGTTGATCGAGTGCCCGTAGCCCGGAAGCACGAACGTGCGCAGGTTCGCCGCGGGCGAGTAGTACCCGGCCTCACTCTGCCGCAGGCTTTCCGCGCTGGAGCAGTCGCTGGCCAGCGGGCCGCAGAACACGCCGTCCCGCTCTCCCATGGCGAGCAGAACGGGCGCGCTGATCTGCCTGCTGTAGGGAAGCACCACACCGAGCACGACGGCGTCCACCATCTCGCCGGGCGCGATCAGGTCTTTGGTCGCCTCGTCCACGTCGATGACCTGCTGGTCGAAGGGCCCGGGGTGGTGGAAAGCGGTGTACCGCATGCCCGGCGCCGTGGTCAGATACCCCGGGTTCGGCAACGCCGGGGTCAGCGAGGCCACCGTGGGCACCACCGTCAGCGGGGCGATCCGGTGGGTGAACCCGGTGATCACCACGCCGTCCACGTCGTGGAAAGTGCCCGCCTCGATGATCGTGGTGGCCGATCCGAGCGAATGCCCGACGAGGACGATCTTGTCGAACCCGGGCCCCGACGTCCCCGTCCGCATCGCCTGGATGGCGTGGTGCACCGCGTTGGCCTGGGCGCTCGCGGACAGCAGCGCGCTCAACGGCTTGGAGCTGCGCCCCGAGCCGACGCGGTCCACCGCCAGGCTGGCGTACCCGGCGTCGTTCACCGCCTTGCGGAACGAGTGGGTCTCCGAAAGGCCGGGCGGGTCGTAGTAGGAAGAGTTGTACGTACCGCCGGGCACCAGCACCTGCAGGGTGTGGCTACCGCCCGGCGGGACGCACAGCCTGCCGTACATGGTCTGGTCCTTGATCCCGAGCAGTGGCGTGGCCGCCAGTGACACGGGGATGTTCAGGTCCTGGCAGGTCGCCTCGGCGGCGGACGCCTGCGCCGGGGTGAGCACCGTGCCGACGCACAGCAAGGTCGCCGCCGCAGCGATGAGGCGGCGCAAGGGCAAACGCACAAGTATCTCCATATTCCGTTGTGGGACAACTACTTCCTCGGGCGCACTGTCATCGGCATGCCACGCGGGTAGGCCATGGTGGTGTACCGCACCCGGACCGGGCCGACGGGTTCCAGGCGCCATCGCGCGAAGATCGTGGCCAGGCCGATGACCACCTCGGCCCGGGCGAACAGGTGGCCGATGCACTGCCGGTTCCCGCTGCCGAACGGGATGAACACACCCGGCGGCAACGATCGCACGCGTTCGGTGGACCAGCGATCCGGATCGAAGCGGTCCGGGTGATCCCAATACCGGGGATCGGTGTGCAGGGCGAGTGGGCTGAACATCACCTCGTCGCCGGGCCGCAGCCGCACCGGGCCGAGGTCGATCTCCTGCTCGGTCCGGCGCATCAGGATCCACAACGCGTACTTCCTCAGCACCTCGCTGACCACCTGACCGGTGTAGACCAGCGCGGGCAGGTCGTCGAAGGTCACCGGGCGCCCGTCCAGCACCCGGTCCACCTCGGCCCGCACCCGTTCCGCCATCCCGGGGTCACGCCCCAATTCGTGGCAGGACCAGGCCAGGATCAGCGCGGTGGTCTCGGTGCCCGCGGTGAGCAGGGTCATCACCTCGTCGTGCACCTGCTCCCGGGTCATCCGCTCCCCGGTCTCGGCGTCCCTGGCCAGCAGCAGCGTGGACAGCAGGTCACCGTGGTCGGTGTCGGCGTCGCGGCCCGCCAGCAGCTCGTGCACGACGGCCTTCATCCGCGTGGTGGCCTGGTCGAAACGCCGGTTGAACGGCAGCTTCTCCGCGAAGCCCGGGGAGAGCACCCGGTACATGCCCAGCCGAATGATCAGGGGGATCGAGCGGCGGGCTTCGCGGATCGCCTCTTCGCCCAGTTCGGTGCCGAACAGCGTCTCGCCCACGTTGGTCATGGCCAAGGCGTGCATGTCCGCGTCGAGCTGCCGCACCTCGCCCGGCCGCCAGGACTCGACCAGGGCGGTGGTCGCCCGGACCCAGATATCGGCGTAGCGACGCAGGTGCTGCCGTCCGAAGGCGGGCAGCATCAGCTTGCGCTGCCTGCGGTGGAAAGGCTCGTCGGACAAGGCCAAGCCATTGCCGGCGTACGGGCGGAATTTGCGGAACATGATCCCGGTTCCGAAGCTCGATCCGTTCGTCACCAGTACGCGGTGAATGATTTCCGGATTCGTGAGGAAATATGTTTGAAGTGGCCCCAATGACAATTGGACCACGTCACCGTGTTCCCTCAGTCCGGCGGTGAATCGGACGGGACGGCGGACCAGCGCGACTGTATGCCCCAGCAACGGCCACCGTCCGGGTGCCACCCGGAGGGCCACGAGAAACTCCTTGGTATTGAAGGAAAAACTGGAAGGCCGTCACCTTACGACCATTCGGCCGCGCCGACAGCACCCGATCGGGTAGAACGCGACCACGATTGACGGATTAAGCCATTGTCACCGGGGTGAGTATGCTGGTCCGTCTCCCGAACCCGATGAGGTGCGTGATGGTGAGTACACGGGACTGGGTCCCGGCCGGAGTCGATACGGCAACACCGAACGTCGCCCGGATCTACGATTACTGGCTAGGCGGCAGCCACAATTTCGAAATGGATCGAAACACCGCGGACCACCTCGAGCGAACCTTGCCCTGGGTCCGGCAATCGGTGCGGCTCAACCGCGCCTTCCTCGGCCGCGCGGTGCGCTTCATGGTCGCGCAGGGCATCCGCCAGTTCCTCGACTTGGGCGCGGGTATCCCCACCGTGGGCAACGTGCACGAGATCGCCCAGCGGGAGGCTCCCGATACGCGGGTGGTCTACGTCGACAAGGAAGCGGTGGCGGTCGCGCACGGCGAGCTGCTGCTGGCGGGCGACGATCGCACGGCGGTCCTGCACGCGGATGTGCGCGACGTGGACGGCGTGCTGGACAGCTCGGCGGTCCGGCGGCTGATCGACTTCTCCGAGCCGGTGGGCCTGCTGTGCATGCTGCTGTTGCACTGGATCCCGGACGAGGACGACCCGGCCGGACTGGTACACGCCTACCAGGAACCCTTGGCCCCGGGCAGTCTGCTCGCCTTCACCCACGTCACGTCCGACGCCCAGCCGGAGTTGATCGCCGCGGCGACCGGCCAGATGGCCGAGCAGCGCGGCGAAGTGCCGCTCGACCGTTCCCATGACCAGGTCCTCGGCCTGCTCGGGGACCTGGAACTGGTCGAGCCGGGCCTGGTGGGCTGTGGCAGCTGGCGACCGGCCGGGCCCACCGACATCGCCGAGGACCCGATCTGGAACGAGCTGCTCTACGCAGGCGTGGCGCGGAAGTCCTGAACCCATGACCGAACCCGGCAGACACATCCCGGCGCCGTCCAGGGACGGTCGCCACGAACGCGGCCTGCTCGCGCGTAAGTGGGCGTACCTGCTGGGCGGGATCGGCTACGTGCCGCTGACGCACTCCCGCTTCGAGACCGAGCTGACCGCGTTGCTGGACGTCGTGTGCGCCGAAATCCACGAGAGCGGGCAGGAGCACTCGCCGTCGCTGGAGGCCGAGGGCGCCCGGCTGGTCGAGCTGAACTGCGCGAGCGGGCAGGCGCTCACCGTCACCATGGGCATCCTGGGCAAAGGCCTGCTCACCCTGCCCGAATTCCAGCCCGCCGGCGAGTTCGCCGAACGCGTGGTGGGCGTGCTCGGCGAACTGGCCGCGGGCATGTTGGTGGCCGCGCAGGGCGCAACCCTCGCCCAGCAGGAGACCTTGAAGTTGTCGCTGCTCAAGGCCGTGCGGGACGCCAAATACGAGCTGCGGACCGCGCAGGCGCGGTTCGACGAGGTCGCGCTGTCCTCGGCCAGCGGCATCCTGGTCGCCGACCTGGACGGCACCCTGGTCACCGTGAACGCCGCGGCGGGCGTGATGCTCGGGCACGCCCCGGATCAGCTGACCGGACGCGATCTGTTCGAGCTGGTGCACCCCGACTACACGCCGGTGCTGCGCGAGGACTATCGCGCGCTGCTGGCGGGCAAGGTCGAGCGGATCAAACAGTCCCAGCGGCTCCTGCATCGCGACGGCGAGCCGGTGTCGGTGTCGTTGACCGCCTCGCTGCTGCGCGGCGCCGGGGGCGAGCCCAGCCACTTCGTCACCGTTCTCGAGGACGGCACCGAGCTTTTGCTGCTGCAGAACGAAATCAACCGGCAGGCCCTGCACGACGTGCTCACCGGCCTGCCCAACCGGCAGTGCTTCGGCACGCGGATGGAGACCTCGCTGGGCAGAGCCGACCCGGAGCTGGGCGTGACGCTCCTGCGGCTTGAGCTGGACTCCTTCGCCGTGGTGCGCAACGGCCTCGGCGAGCGCGTGGCCGACCAGCTGCTGGTCACCGTGGCGCAGCGGCTGAAATCCGTGCTGGCCGGGGAGAAGGCGCTTCTCGCCCGGTTCGACGGTGCCGAGTTCGCGGTGCTGGTGGAGAACGCGCCGGACACCCCGGACCCGGTGCGCCTGGTGCACGAGCTACGCCAGGAGCTGGCCGAACCGACCTATGTGGACGGTCACGGACTGGCTCTGTCGGTCAGCGTCGGCGTGGTCAACCGGCCCGCCCAGGACCGCGAGGCCGCCGATCTGCTGCGCGAGTCCCACCAGGCACTGCGCCGGGCCAAGGCCAACGGGCACGGGCAGTGGGAGCTGTCCCACCCTGAGCAGAACCGGCTGGACCGCGAGACCGACGCGCTGGCCGCGGTCATGCCGGGCGCTTTCGAGCACGGGGACGTGCGGGCGCGGTACCGGCCGCTGGTCCGGCTGGCCGACGGTGCGGTGCACGGGATGGAGGTGCTGCTCGGCTGGGACCCGCCCGGGGTGGGCGCGCTGTCCGACCGGAGCTGCCGCCGCCTGGCCGAGGCCACCGGGCTGATGCTGCCGCTGGGCGAGTGGCTGCTGAGCACCGGCTGCCGGCAGGTGGGCTGGTGGCGGCAACGGCTGGACCGCGACCTGCGGCTGCTGATCAGCCTGAGCCCGCACCAGGCGGCCGACACGGACCTGCTCACCCGGGTGGTCGGCGTGCTGGAGGAGACGCGGTTCCCGGCCGAGCGGCTCCTGGTCGAGCTGCCCATGTCCGCCCTGAGCGCCGATCTCGGCGAGACCAGGGACAACCTGCGGGCGCTGGCCGATCTGGGCGTGCGGCCGGTGATCAGCGTCGGCGGGCTGGGCGAAGGCGCGCTGGCCGTGGTGGCCGACTTGCCGGTGCACGGCGTGCGGCTGGACGGCGGGCTGCTGGACGGGTCCGCGCCGGACTCGCCGGTGGCCGGCCTGCTGCGGGAACTGCCCGGCTTGGCGCACCGGGCGGGCGCGGAGGTGATCGTGGACGGTCTGGCCACCGCCGGACGAGCGCGGTTCTGGCAGGCCACCGGAGCCGAACTGGCGCTGGGCGACCACTGCGGGGCGCCCTGCGGTCCGGACGAACTGGCCGCCGCCATCGACGATTTCGGTTGGCGGACAACGTAGGCGTTTTCAGGGCCAACGAGTTCCATCCCCCTCACCCGTTGACTTCGGCTAGCCGTCGATCGCCTTGGCGATGGGGGTTTCGCCGCCGACCACCACGTAGATCCGGCCGGCGGTGCCGGGCCGGTCGAGGAGCGCCGCGAGCACGGCGGCGACGTCTTCCCTGGCGACTCGGTCGAACTTGGCGCCCTTCGGCCCGACCCTGTCCCCGGTGGTGAGTTCGACGGTGCCGTCGCCATCGTCGTCGGTGAGCACGCCGGGCCGCAGTACCGTCCAGTCGAGCTCGTCCCTGGCGAAAATGTGTTCCTCGGCGGCCCGCTTCGCCCGCAGGTAGGTGGCGTACCCGTCACCGATGCCGCTGTCGTCGGCGCTGCCCACGTTGATGGAGCTGACGTGCAGGAACCGTCGCACACCGGCCTGTTCCGCCGCGTCCATGACCAGCACGACCGCGGCCCGGTCCATCCTGTCCCGGCGTTCGGGGGTGGCGTTGCTGCCCGAGCCCGCCGAGAAGACGGCCGCGTCCGCGCCGGCGAGGATCGCGGCCACCTCGTCCACGGTGGCCTGTTCGAGATCGAGGACCGCGCCTTCCCCGCCCGCTCGTTCGATGTCGTCGACGTGGCCGGGGTCGCGCACGATGCCCAGGACGGAATCGCCACGTCCGGCAAGGATCCGGGTCAACCGCAGGGCGACCTGTCCGTGGCCACCGGCGATGACGATCTTCATGCGATGCCCTTCCGCGAACGCAGTGCCTCGGCGGCTTGCCGGGCCTCGTCGATCGGCACGATCCACTCGTCCCGGAGGTCGATCTCCTTGTCGTCCACCAGGACGCGCAAGGCGGGCCCGGCACTGGGTGTGATGGCGTACGACAGACCGATTTCGACCTCGTCGTCACCGGGCAGGTCGATGACCTCGATCCCGGCGATGCCCGAGAACGAGACCACGGCGTCGTGATCGTCGTCGAGGTTTCGGCGGACTTTGCGCCGGATCCGCACAGCGACCTCGTCCTCGCGGATCAGGAACCAGCCGTCGGCCTCGTCCCGGAGCGCGAAGGACAACTCTGCCGTGGCGCCGGCGAGGGCGCCGTTGGGCCTGGCCAGCACCGAGGCCGACGCGTTCCGCACGGCGAGCCACGGCACGAGCGAGAGGACGACCAGCACGGCGATGGCGATGAGCAGCCGGTTCTCCGCCTCGCGCCAGCCCAGCACCACGACAGCGCCATAAACCCCCGCGACGACCCCGCTGATCGCCGCGACCCGGTTCCAGCGGACGGGCGAGTCCCGCCGTGCGTATCCGATCAGGAACAGGATCAGCGCGAACGCGAGGAGCCCCAGCACCGGCAGGATCGAACTCCGGTTTCGTGGCCCCGCAAAGGAAACGACGCACACCGCCACCAACGCGATCGGGCCGAGCGACATCGCGATCAGGTACTTGCGCCGGGCACGAGCGAACGCCGCTTCGCTGTCCGGCGCGAATGGTGTGGTGGTCATACGTTTCTCCCCCGGTGGCTTCTTGACGCCGCGCTCGTCAAAGCACCGTACCGGTATCACCGACATGCGAAACGCTGTGATCACCGCATCGGCTCTGGACGTGACCGAGGAGCACGCGCAGCAGTGAGGCGAACTGGTCCCGCTGCTCTTCGCTCAGCCCGGAAACCAGTTCGAGCTCTCGTTCGAGCACCCGATCGACGGTCTGCTCCACCAGCGCGTGCCCGGCCGGGGTCAGCGTCACGTACACGCTGCGGCCGGGCGGTTCGGTGTGCCGTTCGACCAGCCCATCGCGTTCGGCGCGAGCCACCCGCTGCGAGATCGCTCCGGCCGTGACCAGGGTCAGCCTCGCCAGTTCCCTGGTCGTCAGCGAGTACGGCGGTGAGCTGCGCCGGAGCACGCTGAGCAGGTCGAGGGTGGCCGGATCGATGTCCGAGTCGAGCAGGACGCGGCGACGGTCCTCACCGAACAGTTTGGCCAGCTGCCACACCCGGGTCACGATGCCGATGGACGCGGTCGACGTGCCGGGCCGTTCACGCTGCCACGCCGCCTCGATCTCGTCCGCGGCGTCCTTTTCGGACGCTTCACTCATCTCAGCCCTCCACCGCGGTTGTCAGGAGCACGGCACCGAGCCTATCATTTAGGCCTAAACGTGAGCGGGAACCGGCGCATACCAAGGAGGATGAATGACTCGGACGATCCTGGTCACCGGCGGGGGTACGGGCATCGGCAAGGCCGTCGCGGCAAAATTCGCGGTGTCCGGCGACGTCGTGTACATCACCGGACGACGCAAGGACGTGCTGGTCTCGACGGCGGCCGGGCTGGGCTCGTCGGTCCGGCCGCTGGTCTGCGACAGCACCGATCCCGAGCAGGTGACCACCGCGCTGGCCGAGCTGGACGGGCCGATCGACGTGCTGGTCAACAACGCCGGTGGCAACACCGACTTCGACCTCCCCGAGCCGGACGGGCTCGCCGGGGTCCTCGCGCGCTGGCGGGCCAATCTGGACGCCAACCTGATCAGCGCGGTGCTGACCACCACCGCGGCAGAGGACGACCTGGCACCGGGCGGATCCGTGGTCCACATCGGCTCCATCGCCGCCGACCAGGGCGCCGGATCGTACGGCGCGGCCAAGGCCGGGCTCGCGTCGTGGAACGTCGACCTGGCCAAGCGGCTCGGTGCCCGCAAGATCACGGCGAACGTGGTGTCACCGGGCTACATCCGCGAGACCGAGTTCTTCCGGGACAAGCTCCCCGCCGAGCGAGCCGAGCAACTGGTCGACGCGACCAGCACCGGCCGCGCTGGAATTCCCGCCGACATCGCCGAAACGGTGTACTTCCTCGCTTCCGCCGGTGCCCGGCACATCACGGGGCAGACTTTCGGCGTCAACGGCGGCGCCCACCCGACCAGGTAGCGGGATCGCTTACAGATCCGCCTTCAGGGGCGCATTGGCGTCCTTGACCGCCGCCGGAAGGACGCCGGGGGTCCGCAGCGGCTCGCTGGACTATACGTGGCCGTCGATCTCGGCGGCTTGATGAGCAGGACTGAAATCGGCCACCGGTCGCCTTCCCCAGCAGATTTGCGAACCATTGCCTCCCATTTAATCACCTTGGTCACTTGAGGTGATCTTCGCTCCGAAGCCCCTGGCGCACAGGTATTCCAGGCCTACCCTCGGGTGATCGTTTCACTTTCGAAACCGGGGGGGGGTTGTCGATGCACGGGACCCAGATCCGCTTTCAAGGCATCGTCTGGACATTCGGGGAACGCGAATTCGCGGCGCTCCTGATGGACCGGCACTCGGCGCACGGACCCGGCGCCTTGCCGCACGCGGCGCGATCCCGCGGCTTGCCACTGACCACGGACATCCGGCGTGTTCCGCTGGCGCCCGTTCCCGGCTGGCTGATCGAGGCGACCTCGAAGGAGTCCACTCACGGGAGACAGACGCGTCTCACCGTCCACTGGCCGCGCGTCCGCCCCCTGCTCAGCCACGCCGACGTCGACCTTCCTCAACGGTGGCAACAACTCGCGGTCACCCAACGAGCCTGTCTGCTGCTGATCGGCCGCGATCTCGTCGTCGACGAGCGCGAGTTACCCCAACGGGTGACGCGACTCGCGGAATCCGGATCATTGGCCGCCGGGGTGGTCACGTTCCGTTCCGGAAGCAGCTTTCGGCCACGAACGCACGACCGGATCGTTGGACATCGCCGAGCCGCCCGGGAGCGCCGACCTGTCGGACAGTAACCATTATCGGCGTTTCATCGTTATTTCATCGCCCCTCCTTACTGTTCGACACGGAAGATCGACAGTGGGGAGAGACCGATGAAGAGACTCAAAGCGCGCCTGCTCGCGACCGCCGTCCTGTCCATCGTCACCCTGACCGGCGCGATCGCCGGTTCGGGAGCGGCGCAGGCGGCCGTCGCCCGACCGGACGGCGCGTGCGGGCCGGTCATGTTCGTCGTGCCGGGATACCGGGACGGCGGAGCACAGAAACTCCTGGACCCGGGGCTCGCGCCGGGCGGCGCCAACCCGGTGCGCATTCCGTACCCGAACGCCGAGGCGGACATCAACCTGTACACCGACGTCGACGCCGGCGTCGCCAACCTCAGGACCGCGCTCTACAACCTGTATGTCACCTACGGCTGCGACCTCGACACCAAGGTCTACATCGTCGGGTTCAGCCTCGGGGCGCTCGTCGCGGGCACGGTGCTGGAGACCGAGCCGCCCGGACGGAACATCCAGGGCGTGCTGTTCGCCGACGGGCGGCGGCAGCCGGGCGAGTCGAACTGGCCGGGTGACCCCGGCGGGCTGATCGGACACCTGCCCGTACCCGGTCCGAGCGGCGCGGGCTTCCGGCCGCTGGACTCGTTCCGCTATCCGACGTTGAGTCTGTGCAACGGCCCCAATTCGGGTGGCGGCGCGGATTTGATCTGCTTCGGCGGCACCAATCTGGACAGCTACTTCACCTCGCACCCTTATTACAGTTTCGAAGTGGGCAACGAACTGAACATTCACGGCGAAGGCCCGTACCCGAACAACCTGCGCAACCGCGTCATTCCGTGATCCGCCGCGGCGCGATCCACTGACGCCGGCGTGTCGCCCGGGCAGTCTCCTTCTCTGCCGCCCTGATCCAGGTCGGCGGCGAGGGACCTGCCATCCAGGGTGAGAGGTGTGTGGAAATAGGGACGTTCAACGTCCCTATTTCCACACACCCCACCCGCCTATCGAGAAGTAAGGCAAAGTGGCGTGATCGAGTCTCCTGCCGAGCAGGGCTTTCGCAGCCCTGCCTGAACTGGCCTGAGGGAGCAGATCACGACTTCAGCCGTCCACCCGAGACACCTCTTCCAGGCCAGAACGCCCATTTGGGAACTTTGCGTGGCTTTACGGACACCCGGGCCGCGACCGGCCCTGCTCGACAGAATCGACCAAGACACCTTTGACCTACCTCTCAATAACCTCTCGACGACAGCCTTCTCGCGTCCACCGACCTGGGAGGTTGCTTCCCCCGAACCAGACTTGCCCGTGAGGGCAGGGCCGCCGGAACCTTCGGGCAACCCTGTGCCGCGAGGGCTCCCGGGAGCAACCCGATCACGGTTCTCGCGTCTTCCTGACAAAGCTTCGAAAATTGACGCGAGAGGGGCGCAGAAATGAATTTCACCGCGAAGAAGACAATCAAAATGGCCATTGTGGGCGGGGCGGTCGCCGCCACCGCACTCCTTTCCGCGTGCGGCGGGAACGGCGTCGCGGGAAATGGCTCTCCGGTACGGAATGCGGCGGAAACGGCGGCGGCCGAGCAGGTGCCGGAAGGCGTCGGCCAGGGGGCGGCCTCCGGCGGGACCGGCGGATCCGGCGCCACGTCGAACGGTGACGTCAATTGCAGCAAGAACGGCGGCCAGGTCGGCGCGCCCGGCAGGCAGAAGATGGACCTGATCGCGGTGGCCGCCACCGACGGCACCACGCCGGGCTGCACCGAGGCGTTCAACGTGATCGCCGAGTACTACCAGAAGCTGCCGCAGGCCGAAGGCCCGGGCGAGCGGGTCCTCGACGTCCAGGGCCGGTGGACCTGCGCCCGCCAGGCGGACGCCGCGGGCGCCCAGGGCGCGGTCACCTGCGGCGTGCCCAACGACTCCCTGCAGCTGGAGACCCGGCCTTCGGGCGGCACCGGTCAGGCTCCCGACAAGCAGGTCCGCAAGTTCCCGAACTCCACCCACTCGGTGCAGTTCACCGGTTACGACGCCGACGTGCGGATGGCCCGCTTCCAGCTGACCGTCCCCGGCAAGGGCGGCGACGCCAGGCCGGTCGACGGCAAGACCTACCGGCTGCCGCTTCAGCCGGGCGGCAAGGTGTTCAGCGCGGCCACCTTGTGCCCGAGCGAGTCGGGCACGGTCACCATCGACGACGCGGGCCTCGGCAACGGACCGTGCGGCCAGGCCCAGCTGATCCAGCAGCTGCAGGAAGGCAACCCGGTGCGCGCGCAGATCAGCGTGAACGGTGACGACAAGATCGCCACGGTCAAGGAGATCTACCACCCCTGACCCCTCGCTAAAGCCACTTCGGGGACGTCGGACGCCACCGAAGTGGCTTTGGCGATGTCGGCCTCCGCGCAGGACACCGTCGGACAGGAGATTCAGATGTTCAGATCATCTGATATAAACATTCGAAACATCCTGGACGGAGTCGCATGCGAGTACTCTTCGCCGCCCTCGCCTCGGTCGGCCACACCTATCCCCTGATCCCGCTCGCCGTCGCCGCCCGGGACGCCGGACACGAGGTGCGTTTCGCCGCGGGCGAGAACGTCCACGCGCCCTTGCTCAGGAACGGACTGCGGCCCTTTCGCCCGGCGGACGTGTTCTACGAGATCTACGCCGAGGATCTCGAACCGGACCTGGCCCGTCTTCGGCCGGACCTCGTCTTACACGAATGGGGCCAACCGGGAGTGGCCATCGCGGCGGAGCGGGCCGGGATTCCCTCCCTCTGGCACGGGTTCGGGCGTATGTTCCCCGAGGGGATCGGGCTCCAGCTCCCCGCCGGGACCCGGCCGCATTTCGACATCTGCCCGCCTTCGTTGCAGGACAAGCGTTTCCTCGCGACAACGGAACGTATCGAACTTCGTCCCGTCCCCTGTTCCGAACCGGATCCGTGGCGCCTCGAAAAGACCTCGCGCCCGCTGATCTACCTGACCCTCGGCACCGCTTTCGGCACGCCGGAAGTCCTCGCCACGGCGATCCGGGGACTGTCCACACTGGACGCCGAGGTGCTCGTCGCTTCCGGACGTGTCCGCCCTGAGGAACTCGGCGCGCTACCTGACAACGTCACGGTGCGGGCGTGGCTGCCTCAGGCGGAACTGCTGCCGCACGTCGACGCCGTCGTACACCACGGCGGCAGCGGCACGACCCTCGGCGCGCTCGGCGTCGGCGCCCCGCAGCTGATCCTCCCTCAGGGAGCCGACCACTTCGCCAACGCCGAAGCCCTCGGTGCCGCGGGCGCCGCGCTGAGCCTCCTCCCCGGCGAGCTGAGCGCGGAAGCGGTCGCCGAACGAACCCGGAAGCTGTTGCCGAGGCACGGAAACCCCGAACATCGCGACGCGGCCCTGGCGATCGCTGACGAGATCGCGCGCATGCCCTCCCCCGACGAGGTGGCCCGCACCCTGCCGAAATGGGCCTAGCGTCAGGCGAGCCCGAGTACCTCACACAGAACGCGGCGAAGTCCCCCGCGGTCCACGACCCGTGTCAGCGGAGAACGAGCGACGAAGGCGACCGAAGGGGCTGCCAGACCGGTTCGCGCGCCGGCGATCCGATTAGCGGCGCGGCCGGTGCCGCGCAACACGACGATCGGCGTCCCGCGCGATCGATACCTCACTTTCACGTGACCGGATGGACGACACCTGTGATCAGACGGACGACACACGTGACTGGACGGACGCCACGCGGCGACCCGAGTCCCGTCGCAAGTCGTCCGCCTGACCACGTGTGTCGTCCGCCTGATCACGTGTGTCGTCCGTCTGATCACGCGTGTCGTCCCCGGCACCATGTCCCGAAAGTGGCTTTCGCGACGCGCGCCTTGCCGCAGCCCAAGTACAGCCCAAGTACATGAAGGCCAGGTCAGAACCCGAACAGGGACTGCGGCACCTCGTGCTCGTCCGGCCAGGTCAGCCACGCGACGTCGGTCGGCCCGATGGCGTAGCGCGCCACGCGCCAGGACCGCGGGTCGTCGTCGACCGTCGTCTCGCTGGTCTTCTTGAGCAGGGCGACGTAGACGTCGGACATGACGCCGTCGGCTCGCTTGTTCTCGTAGATGGTGCCGGCGTAGTACGGGCGACCGGCCTGGGTGCCGCGCATCGTCCCCTGGAGGAACACCCAGGGGCCGATCCGGTCGAGCTGCTCCACGGCCACCTGGACCTGATCGCCGAACTCCTCGTCGAGCCGGGCGGTGGCGGCCTGGAGCACCGCCTCCCGGGCCGGGTCGCCCGGGTTCAGCGACACCGGGAACGATCGGGTGTACATCAAGCTTCCTCCCACTGGCGGGGCAGCGTCGGCTGGCCCGGTACCGCTATGGCGTTCTGTCGGATCAGGTCGGCGGGGTGAGGATCTTCACGAGGCCGCCACCGCCGCCCATGCTGATCTTCTGCGAACCGTCGGGGTTGACGTTGTTCGAACCGATGAACTGGCCGTCGCCCGCGTACAGCACGACGTGCCCGCCGTTGTTCGAGATCACCACGTCGCCGGGTTTCGCCTGGGAGAGCGGTACCTCTTTCCAGCCGTCCGCTTGGAGGTTGGCCGTCAGGCCCGCGACCGAGGCGCTGGCCTGGCCCTTGTCGATCAGGCCCGCCGCTTCCAGGCAGCCGGAGACGAAGTTCGCGCAGTTGACGTTGTTGGGCACCCACGACTGCATGGCGGGCAGCTCACCGCTGCCCTTGAGGTCGCCGGCGTTGCGGCCGAGGAACTTCTCGGCGATCTTGGCCGGGTTGTCGCCCCGCGCGTCGATCGGCTTGGCGGGCCGCCCGTCGCCCTGGACCCCGGCGACGCCACCGCCACCACCCCCGCCGCCGCCGTGGCCGCCGCCTCCACCGCCGCCGTCCCCGCCGCCATGGCTGGGCACGTGGTTGACCGGGGTGGCGTGGACGCTCGACGCGGTGGTCCCGCCGGTGTCGGCGGGCACCAGCTCCAGGAAACCGCCCTCGATCTCCAGGCCGAGCGGCTTGAGAAGGTCGTCGATCTGCTTCTCGGCGTCGTCCAGCGCCTTCTCGATCTCGTCCTTCTTGCCGTTGGAGTCCTTCTCGTTGAGCTGCCGGAGCCGCTCGATGTCGGACGCGGCGATGGCGATCTCGTTGTCGTCCTTGGAGCTGTTCTTCCGGCGGCGGGCCGAGTCGATCAGCGCGCGGTTGTCCGCGTCCTTGTCGTTGGCCTCCTGGGCGAGCTGCGCGACCTTCTTCTTGACGTCGTCCAGGATCTCGGACACGCGCTGGAGGATGTTCTTGGCCGCCTCGGCCTTGTCGCTGACCTTGTAACTGGCCTTCCCGAGCTTCTCGAGGTGGTCGGCGACGGCGTCGGCGTCCTTGCCCTCCCAGTGGCGCAGGACGTCGTCGCGGAAGACCTTGAGGTCGTCGCCGAGGTCGTTGGCCCTGGTGGCGGCTCCGCCGACCTTCCTGGCCTGGTCGTTGACCGCGCCCGAGTCGAGCTTCTGCGTCTGCTGGGCGTGCTTGTCGATGGCGTCCAGCGACTTCGGACGGTCGTGCGACGGGTCGTCGAGCGTGCCCGGATTCCGCTCCGCGGTGGTCATCGGTAAATCCCCCTGGTTCCCGTCTTCAGTCCGATCAATCCCGCTCGCGGTCGTTGCCGCGGAGGGTGTGCACACCCGCGGCTTCGTCGTTCCGCATGCGCTGGGCGGCGTTGGACAGCGCGATGGACGCGGCGTCGACGAGCTTCGAGGCGGCGTCCAGATGCGCGTTCACGCCCTGGTGGAACCCCTTCATCGTCTTGCCCGTGCCGGCGGCGTTCTTCAGGTCACCGAACGCGCCACCGGGGTCGCCGTCGCCCAGGTCCTTGCTCGTCCCGCTGAAGCCCTCCTTGAGCCCGCCGACCTTCTTGGCCAACGACGCGATCTGCTCCGGATCGAATCGGCGAGTCATGGATGATCCCTCCAGTCGTGGCGCCTGCGCCCGCACTTCGTCTGCCCACACAGCTGTACCGCGCACCCTATGAGCTCCCGCCCACCCGTGCGCGCCGTTTCCGGAAACGGCGATGCCGCCGTTCGTGTACATCGACGCACCCGGCAGCGTGTCGGTTCCCCGAAGTCGACCCGAAGATCTTACCTCGCCGACCCCCGCGGACGGCCGGATGCCGACAGCGCCGGAGCCGGGGCGACGCCGTTACTTTCAGTGACCGGTCTCCACCCGATCGAGTGAGCCATTCTTTTCCGGTATCGAGCCGAAATGGACAGCTTGCGGTCTTCGCCGATTTCCCGTGACCCTTATTGGCACAACTCCTTCACCGAATGAACGGAGTCACCTTGAAGGTCAGATCCCTGCTGGCGATTTTATTCGTCACGGTGGCGACCACGGTTTCCGGTTTCGCCTCGACGGCGGCCGGTGCCGAAGGTCCGATAACCTCGATCGTCGGTGGCCGCAAAGCCACCGAGCCCTATCCCTTCGCGGTCTACATCGTCGACGGTTGCACGGGTTCGCTGATCAAACCGAACTGGGTGATCACGGCCAAGCACTGCAACCCGGCGGTGAACTCGGTGCGGATAGGGAACAACGACCGGACCAAGGCCAAGAGCGTGAGTGTCGTCGAGCAGGTCCCTCATCGCTACGCCGACGTGAAGCTGCTGCGGCTGGCCGCGCCGGTGTCGTACGCGCCGATCCGGATCCCCGGCCCCGAGGCCGCCACCGTGGGCACCGCCACCCGGCTGCTCGGCTGGGGGCAGACCTGCGACCTTCCCAGCTGCGGCCCGATGTCCATCCACAACAACGAGTTCGACACCTCTGTCCTCCCGGACAGCAGTTGTTACAAGATCAACGCGGGGCACGAGATCTGCACCGACAACCCGAACGACGGCGGCGACTGCTACGGCGACTCCGGCGGCCCGCAGATCACGAAGGTCGACGGTGTCTGGAACCTGATCGGCAGCGACAGCCGGGGCACCGGGATCCACTGTGGCGCGAGCCCGTCGATCTATGTCGACCTGACCTCGCCGGCTGTCCGCCCTTGGATCGCGGAGACGGTCGGCGGCCTGTAGCCGATTCGCGTGTGGAAGACTGCGCGCATGCCCATTCCGTATTTCTCGCAATGGGAATCCCCCGAACTCGTCGCGGCGATCGTCACCGGCGCGATGTCCGCCGCGGACGATCCGCGCTGGGCGGATTCCGGCGCCGTTTCCGCACGGGAATACGAATTCTGGTCGTGGCGCGCCTGCGGGATGGCCTGTCTGCGGATGATGCTGGCCCATCGGGGGCAAGAGGTCCCGCCGAGCGTCGAGCTGGCCAAGGAATGCGAGCGGTTCGGCGGCTACGTGCGGCACGAGACCGGCGTGCACGGCCTGATCTACGCGCCGTTCCTCGGCTGGGCGGCGGACCGGTTCGGGATCGACGGCGAGGTGCGGATCGATTTCGGCCTGTCCGAGCTGCGGAGCCTGGTCGCCCAGGGGCACCAGGTGATGGCGTCGGTGCACAAGTCGATCAGGGAGCCGAAGAGCGAGCCGCCCCGCAAGGGCGGGCATCTGGTGCTGGTCACCGGCGTGACCGAGTCGGGCCTGGTCATGAACAACCCGTCGGGGACCGGCCCGCACGGCCAGCAAGACGCCTACGTGGACGACGAGGACTTCGCGCGGTTCTACGCCCTGCGCGGCATGGTCTTCGGCCGCGCCGGCTGAGGTACAGGTGGTCGTGAGTGGCGGTTCGGGGTGGAACCAGCCGGGTCTCAGGGACCTGCCAGCCTCTGGCTGCTGTTGTTGACAGTCCGGTCCGTGAAGGCCTCCTTACCTACCCTGAAGGTAGTGAAGGAGGCCTTCACTACCTCCCGGATCGTCACAGACGCCTCGCAAGCACCAGCGGTCACAACGGTTGCGCGTGAAGGCCCCCTAGCCGAGTACGTGAAGGCCCCCATCCTTGCGCTAGACGCAGTGAAGGGGGCCTTGATGTACCGCAGGCAACCCGTTCGGCCACTGATCAGGTCACTTGCGGATCCGGTGGTCCACGGCCACCCAGTTCGTCTCCCACGTCGTCCCGCCGTCGGCCGAGAACGCCTGCTCGAACCGCGCCTCGTCCGGCCCTGGCCGGAAGATCAGGAAACGCACCTTGATCGGACGGCCGCCCAGGGTGTCGTCGCCGCGGAAGTCGCCGACGCCGTCACGGAACCCGCCGTGGACCGACGGGGTGAGCAGGCCGTCGCGCAGGTTGACGAAGGTCAGGCTCCACCGCTGTGTCCGCGGTTCGTACAACCGCAGGTTGAGCGCGTCGATGCGGCCGTTCGGTCCCGCGACCTCGAACTCGAGGGCGTTCGCCCGCCGGTCCATGAGCGGGCGCACGGTGCTGGTGCCCGTGAACGGGAGCCACTGGTCCGCGGAGTCCGAAAGCGGTTCGGCGAGGACCCGTACGGAGGAGCGCCAGGTGCCGATCTCCCAATCGAAGGCTCGTTGGCCGTCGGGTGACGTCGACGCGTCGCCCGACGCCGCCGTCGCGATCAGCAGGACGGCCGAAAGGCACACTGTCAGGATTCGTTTGTATGGCACGGTCATGGTCCGACTATCGGAGCGGAGAACGGCCATGGACAAGAAGGCACCTGCGGGTAACCTTTCGCGCCCCAACCCACTGCCCGGCTGCCCGATGGCCGCCGCGTTCGCCGCGATCGGCGGGAAATGGAAACTCACGCTGCTGTACTGGCTCGCCCACGGCGAGTCCCATTTCGCCGGTCTTCGCCGCCGGGGCGCGCCGATCACGCCCAAGGTGCTGGCCGAGCAGCTGCGGGAACTCGAAGCCGACGGGCTCGTCGAACGCGTGGTGACCGGGCCGGTCCCGGCGCGCGTGATCTACCGGCTCACCCCGTACGGGACCACGGTCCTGCCCGTGGTCGAAGAGGTCAGGGTCTGGGGCGAGGCGCATCTTCGGCACATCCAAGGCGAGGGCGCGCCGAACACGGCGATGGGGTGCGCCGACGCGATCGGTCAGCGGTGATCGCCCGAACGTCCAGCGTCACTTCACGGTCCGCCGGGCGGCGGCCGCGACGGCGAGGGTTTCGAGGACCTCCTGGGTGGCGGCGATGTCGATGCAGGCGTCCGTGATCGACTGCCCGTAGGTGAGCGGCCGGTCGGGGTGGAGGTCCTGGCGGCCCGCCTGGAGGTTGGATTCGACCATGACGCCGACGATCCCGCGCTGGCCGTTCCTGACCTGCTCGGCGATCTGCTCGGCGACGACGGCCTGCCGGAGGTGGTCCTTGCGGCTGTTGTCGTGGCTGGCGTCGATCACGACGCGGCGCGGCAGACCGGCGTTCTGCAGGGTGGTGAGCGTCGCGCGGACGGACGCCGGGTTGTGGTTGGGCGCGCTGTTGCCCCCGCGCAGGACGACGTGGCAATCGGGGTTGCCGACGGTGTGCAGGATGGCGGGCAGGCCGCTGGGGTCGACGCCGGGAACGACGTGGCGCGCCTCGGCGGCGCGGATCGCGTCGACGGCGACGGTGACGTCGCCGTCGCGCCGGTTCTTGAAGCCGACGGGCATGGACAGACCGCTGGCCAGCATGCGGTGGTTCTGGCTTTCCACCGTCCGGGCGCCGATCGCGCCCCACGAGACAGTGTCCGCGAGGTACGCCGGAATGGTCGTGTCCAGCCATTCGCACGCGGCGGGCAGGCCACCCTCGGCGAGTTCGAGGAGGAGGTCCCTGGCGATACGCAGGCCGCGGTTGACGTCACCGGTGCCGTCGAGGTGCGGGTCGTTGATGAGCCCTTTCCAGCCGCCGACCGTACGGGGCTTTTCGAAATAGACGCGCATGACGATCAGCAGGTCGTTGACGAACCGGCCGGCGAGGGCGGCGAGGCGGTCGGCGTATTCGAGGGCCGCGGCGGGATCGTGGATCGAGCAGGGCCCGGCGATCACGAGCAGTCTGTCGTCCGTGCCGTCGAGGACGCGGACGACGGCCTCGCGCCCCTGTCGCACCGTGTCGGCCGCGGTGGCGCTGAGCGGGAGTTCGTGGTGCAGCAGGGCGGGGGTGACCAACGGGACCAGGCGGTCGATGCGCTGGTTGTCGAGATCGACGGCGGCGATGGTTGTCATCACAGGTATCCAGGATTTCTGCCGGCATCGGGCGAGGGAAAGCCGGGATTTCCCGGCCCGGACGGCGGTCTCGGGTGAACGACGAAGCTCGGGAAAGCCCGGCATCACGTGACGCGAGGGACGTTACCGTGATTTCTCTTACGCCGGAATCTTCTGCCATTTGTCACCCGGGGAGAAAAGCTAACGCCCGGTCCAAATCGGGTCCCGTTTTTCGGCGAAGGCCCGGGCGCCTTCGGTCGCGTCCGCGCTCCGCCGTCGCCGTTCTTCCCACGGATACAAGGTTTTGAACGCCTCCTCCAGCGGGACGTCCAGCGATCGCAGCGCGGCCTCCTTGATCGCACGGACCGAAAGCGGTGCGGCGCGCACGAGACTGTCCGTCCATTCGGCGACACACCGGTCCAGTTCGGCCACCGGCACGACCTCGTTCACGAGCCCGTATCGGAGCGCGGTCGCCGCGTCCATCCGGCGACCGGTCAGCAGATGGCCCATCGCCACCTTGTGCGGCAGCTGGCGCGGCAACCGGAACACTCCCCCGGCCCCGGCGATCAGGCCGAGCCGGACCTCCGGCAGCGCGAAGACCGCGTCCTCGGACGCGATGGCGATGTCGCACGCCAGCATCAATTCGAACCCGCCGCCCAGCGCGTAACCGTGCACGCGGGCCACCACCGGCTTCGACAGCGTGAACCGGTCGGTCAGCCGCGGATGCCCCGGCTGCCCGCCGCTGCCGAACGTCGAGGCCTCCACGCCCTCCTCGGTCAGCCGCGCGCGTTCCTTCAGGTCCTGCCCGACGGAGAACGCGCGGTCCCCCGCGCCGGTCAGGACCACGGCCCTGACGTCGTCGTCGGCCTCGACGTCGTCCCAGATCCCGGCGAGTTCCGTGTGCATCCGCCGGTCCATCGCGTTCAGCACGCCGGGCCGGTCCATCGTCACGTAGGCGACGTGGTCCTTCTTTTCGTATCGCACAACGGTTTCGCTCATCGAGCACCCACCGCGAAACCGTCGACCTTGCCGATCACGTCCGCGCCGTAGATGCGCAAAGCCTGCTGTAGCGCGAATTCGGCGATGTACCGGCGGAATTCCTCCGGCGGTTCCTCGGCCAGGTTCAGCATGCGGCGGTTGGCCACCACGGCTTCCCCGTCGAGCCGGGCCAGCGCGCTGTCGATCGCCGTGTCCATCTCTTCCGGCGGGACGACCTCGTCGACGATGGACCGGGCGTCCGGCTCGTCCGCCCGGAGCTTGCGCCCGCCGAGGATCACCTGCCGGGCCACCCGAGGTCCGGCGATCCGGGACAGCCGGAAGTTCGACACCCCCGGGATGATCCCTTCCTTGGCCGCGGGCAGGCTGAGGTACGCGTCCGACGCCGCGAGCACGTGGTCGAAGACCAGCAGGAGCTGGGTCCCGCCGCCGATGGCGAAGGAGTCGACGGCCGCCATCCACGGCTTGTCGGTCAGCCGCGAATGCCACGAGCCGTCCGTGAGCAGGCCGCGGAAGATCTTCTGGATGTAGCCGGTTTCCCGCCGCAGCAGGAAATCGACGAGCGGGATGTCACCGGAGCTGAGTTTCTTGAGGTTGATCCCCGCGCAGAACACCCGACGTCCCAGATACCGGGGGTGACTCATCACCCCGCCCCGAAGAAGTCCACTTCGGACGGACGGGTCGAGCAGCGCCAGATCGACAGCGGTCTCCATGTCGTCGACCTGACGGCCGTCCTCGGCGTTCAGGCAGTCGTCCCGGCACAGGGTCAGGTGCGCGACACCGTCACGGCGTTCCAGCCGGACGGCCTCCATCTCCACGACGCCGGTTTCGAGGAACCCGGGCAGTAGCTTCAGCGCCCTTTCGGTGGGCCGGAGCATGGCGTCGAGCAGATGCGGACCGGCCTTCGGGGCTCGCAGGATCCCGCGCAGGAAGATGCCCTGGTCGATCTCGCGCCCTTCCTTTTCCGCCTGGGGCAGGGAACGCTCGGCCGCCATCTGCTCTTCCGAAGGAACCAGGCCGGGACAGGCGAGAGCGGCGGCGCGGACGAGTTCGTCGATCCGCAGGTATCGCGTCCGGCCATCGGTGAGTCCGGCGTAGATCTCTTCGGCGTGCTCCTCGACGAACGCCGTGCGCAGCGCCCGGATTTCGTCGTCGACCCGGTGAGCCTCCCCCGCCAGGGCCCGGAGATCGGGCCCTGGCGAAAGAGTCGTCACGACTTGGCTTCCCGACGCAGGGCCCGGTCCGCCGCGGCCAGGTGCGAACCGAGTGCCTCCTCGAAGGTGGTCGAGCCCGCTTCGAAGATGAGCTGACGGCGGATCGCCGTCTCGGCGCCGTCGGTGACCCCGGCCAGCTCGGCCAGCGTCTTCGCCGGGTCGTCGGTCACCTCGTCGATCAGGTTGAGGGCAAGCGCGCGCTCGGTGTCGATCGGGGTCCCCAGCAGCACGGCCCGCCGGATGCCCGCCGCGCCCGCCTGCTTGGTGAGGCGGTACACGGTCATTCCCGGCCAGGAGCCGCCGCCCGCGCTGGACAACCGCAAGCTCGCCCCCGGCTCGGCGATCCGGACGTCCGCGGCGAGGAGGAGGTCGAGTGCCGTTCCGGCGCACTCGCCGGACGCCACCGCGACGGTGAGCCTGCCGAGCCGTTCGAACCGGCGGACGACCCGCTCCCATTTGGAGACCAGGCCGACCGTCAGCCCCTTCGCCCAGCCGGCCGGAGGTGCGCCCGTGAGGTGGACCGTGACCGGCCCCGGCTCACGCCGGTCCTCGGCCCGGTCGCAGAGCGCGTCGATCTCCTCGACCGCCGCGATCGACAGCGGACGGGAACCGTCGAACCGCAGCACCAGGTCGCCGTTGTCTTCGTTACGCGTCACCATTGAATAAGCGCCATTTCGATAGTGGAGCCGGGCCCCATGGTCATGAGCACGCCGTACTCCCCCGGGCGGGCGACGTCCTCGTCGGCGAGCCGCTCGTAGGAGAAGAGGAAGGAGCCGCTGGAGAGGTTCCCGTAGTCACGCAGCACACCGGTGGTGTGGCGGACGTCGTACCGGCTCAGGCCGAGGTTGACGACGACCGCGTCGATCACCTTCTTGCCACCGGAGTGCACCAGCCAGTGGCCGATGTCGCTGCGGCGCAGGCCGGTCCCGGACAGCAGCCGGTCGATGACGATCTCGGCGTGCGCGCCGACCACGTAGGGAATCTGCGGGTCGAGGAAGAAACTGAAGCGATCCTGGTCACGGTCCCAGTCGTAACGCATCGCTTCGACCGCGTCGGTGATGATGTAGCTGGCGAACTTCAGGACGCGCGGCCCCGGCACGCGCCCGTCTCCGGAAATGACGGCCAGCGCCGCGGATCCGTCGCCGAAGAGGCTGTTGACCACCGCGGTCCGCATGGTGCCGTCCAGCGCGTAGGCGGCGGAGCACGCCTCGCTGCACAGGACGACGCCGAGTTCGCCCGGATGCGCCGCGGACCAGCCCGCGACCACGTTGAGCGCGTTGAGACCGGCGTTGCAGCCCATGCCCACGATGTCGGAGCGGCTGCAGTGCGGGTCGATGCCCAGCTCGCGGATGATCAGCGCGCTGAGGCCGGGGGTCAGGAACCCGGTCGAGGTGACGCAGCACAGGTGACGCAGGTCGGAAAGTGTCGCGCCCGCCGACTTCAGGCAGGCTTCCAGCGCCCGGCAGCCCATGTCGACGGCGATCTTCTTGTGCTTGTCGAGGAGGTCGCCCTGCGGTTCGGACACACGTCCGCCGCCGGGGCTCTCCGGCGGAAGGGTGAGGAAGCGCCGGTCGATGGCGCTGTTCAGGAAGACCGACCGGATCTTCGGATCCTCGACGTCGAGGATTTCGAGGAGTTCGGACTGCGAATAGGACGACGCGGAAACCGCGGTCCCCACGCCGGCGAACCTGGTGATCTCGGTCAGGCCGGTGAAAACGGAAAGCTCTTCGGCCGGTTCTACGATGGCAGTCATCGGTACATCCACCCCCATGTTCTGAGCTTGCTTCGGAGCAGCTGCTTGAACGGCGCAGCGCGCATGGCCCTCACCTTTCGCGGAAGTCGGCGGACATTTCGAAATTAGGCTTCGCCGATCACGGCGGTCAACGCGTCCAAGCCCGTAAACCTTTGTGAGACAAGAAAAATCGCCATCGCGAAGCCCGTCTGGTTTCCGCGATGGCGATCTTTCAGCGCGAGGTGCTGGTCTGCATCCGGTTGATGTCGCTGAGCCAGCGTTCGCGGTCGGTGACGCGCTGGGCCGCGTGGTCGGCGACCTCGGGATGCGGGAGGACCAGGAACCGGTTCTCCGCGATGCTTTCGAACAATGCTTCCGTCACCTTCTCGGGACCGATGGCTGTCGAAAGCAATCTCAGTTCGGCGGATTCGAGTTCCGCTTCGTACGCTTCGGTGCGCACGGCACGCGGGCAGATCGCGTGCACGTGGATGCCGAGATGCCGGTAGGTCACCGACATCCATTCGGCGAACGCGAGCGACGCGTGTTTGGAAACCGCGTACGGCGCGGACCCGATCAGGGTGAGCAGCGCCGCCGACGAAGCGACCGAAACGAATCTGCCCCGCCCGCGCTCCAGCCAGTCGGGCAACAGGTCACGGGCGGCTTGCACATGCGCCATGACGTTGATGTCCCAGGACGTCGCCCAGTCGTCGTCGGAGGCTTCGGGGCCGCCGGTCTTCAGGACGCCGGCGTTGGCGCAGTAGACGTCGACGGGCCCGCCGAGCAGTTCACGGGCCGTGGGCACCAGGCGATCCGAAGCGTTGCCGGGCAACGCGAACCCGCCGATCTCGGCGGCGACGACGGCGGCCCGGTCGGCGTGCCGGTCGTTGACCACGACCCGCGCGCCCGCCTCGGCGAATCCCCTCGCCAGCGCCGCACCGATGCCCCGGCCGGCGCCGGTGACGACGACCCCGGCACCGCGCAAGGCGGCGACGGGATCTCCGTTGTCTCCGTTCGTCTTTTCGAGCATGTCAGGCCGTGACCGGGGCTTCGGTCAGCCGTCGTTCGAGTTCCAGGCTGGTGGCGTAATCCGGCAGGAGACCCCGTTCCTTCGCCTCGGCGAGCGTGATCGCCACCCGGTCCCGTTCGGACAGGATCGGTTCGACCCCGATGTCCAAGGAGAGCTCCAGGGCCGGGTCCAGCACCGAAAGCGCCAGCTCGTTCTGCGGCACATAGGTTCCGGAGATCATGTAGGACATGACGGTGTCGTCCTCGAGCGCCACGAACGCGTGGCCGAGCCCGACCGGGAAGTACATCGTCCGGTGGGTTTCCTGGTCCATCAGGACCACGTCGGTCTTGCCGAACGTGGGCGAGCCGACCCGGATGTCGACCACGATGTCCAACGCCTTGCCGCGTGCGCAGTAGACGTACTTCGCGACGCCAGGCGGCGTCACGGTGTAGTGGACGCCCCGCATGACCCCGCGCTTCGACACGCTGTGGTTCGTCTGCGCCACCCGGAACAGCGGAGCGCCGTTGGCCTCGACGAAGGCCTCTTCCTGATACGGCGAGAGGAACATGCCCCGGTCGTCGGGGAAGACGCGAGGAGTGAACTCGATCGCGCCTTCGACGGCGAGTTTGCGTGCTTGCACAGCTTTCTCCTGTGATCGGCGGTCAGAGGGTGGACAGCACTTCGCGGACCGCGTGGACGACCTTGTCCTGCAGGTCGGGAGAGAGCGCGGGGTACATCGGCAGCGAGAAGATCTCACCCGCCAGCTTTTCGGTGACGGGGAGCGAGCCCTTCTCGTAGCCGAGGTGCGCGAATCCGGTCATGGTGTGCACCGGCCACGGGTAGCTGATGTTCAGGTGGATGTCGTAGGCCTTGAGGCGCTCCAGGATTTCGTCGCGTCGCGGGTGGCGCACCACGTACACGTAGTACACGTGCTCGTTGCCGTCGACGGTCCGGGGAAGCTTCAGTTCGGTGTCGCCGAGGCCTTCGACGTAGCGCTGGGCGACGGCACGGCGGGCGTCGGTGTAGGTGTCGAGCCGCTTGAGCTTGCGCCGCAGGATCTCGGCCTGGACCTCGTCCAACCTGCTGTTGTGGGCAGGCGTCTCCACGGTGTAGTACCGCTCTTCCATGCCGTAGTACCGGAGCCTGCGCAGCTTCGCCGCCACGGATTCCTCGGAGGTGATGGCCGCGCCGCCGTCGCCGTACGCGCCGAGCACCTTGGTGGGATAGAACGAGAACGCGGCCACGTCGCCGGTCGCCCCCGCGACGACGCCGTTCTGCCGGGCGCCGTGCGCCTGGGCGCAGTCCTCCAAAAGGGACAGTCCGTACTTCGCGGCGAGCGCCTTCAACGGGGCCAGGTTCACGCACTGCCCGTACAGGTGGACCGGCAGCAGGCATTTGGTGCGCTCGGTGATCGCGGCCTCGACCTGGTCGGTGTCCATCAGGAAGTCGTCCTCGCGGACGTCGACGAAGACCGGGGTGGCGCCCGTGCCGTCGATGGCGACCACGGTCGGCGCGGCGGTGTTCGAGACCGTGATGACCTCGTCACCCGGGCCGACTCCCAGCGCCTGCAGGCCGAGCTTGATCGCGTTCGTCCCGTTGTCGAGACCGACGCAATGCCCGGTGCCGTGGTACGCGGCGAATTCCGCTTCGAATCCGCGCAGGCTCGCGCCGAGCACGAGCTGTCCCGAGTCGAAGACCGTCTCGACCGCGTTCAGCAGGTCGAGCCGCTCGGCCCGGTATTCGGCGAGATAGTCCCAAACACGCGTGGTCATGCGCGAGCCTTTCCATGTACTGAGGGGAAATCGATGACGGCGTTCGCGCGCGGCTGTGCGACCGCGGCGTTGATGCAGGCGAGCAACGTGCGGGCCTCGACACTGACGTAGTGCCCGTGTCGCGTGAGCGTGGTCAGCTGCGCCGGGGTCACCCAGGCGAAGCCGGGCGGCGGATCGACCGTCTCGTCGGCGTCGACCACCAGATAGCGGGCCCTCGCGTTGAGGAAACGGCCGCCCTCCTCGGAATGGACGGCCTCGTAACGGATCCGCGACCGGGGAGCGTCCTGGACGAAGTCGAGGAACGGCGGACGGTTCTCCGCCGGCAAGTGCGCGTAGTTGAGCGGCGTGCGCTGGACCGTCGGCGCCAGCTCGACGGTGTCCAGGAACCCGGCGTCGGCGCGGGCGTGCACCAGGACGTGCGGCACGCCGCCGATCTCACGCCTGAGGAACGCCACGACACCCTCACCGACGGATTCGAGCAACGGCTGGGTCCAGCTGATCTTCTCGCGGTTGCTGCCCTTCACCGCCACCGCGCGGACGTTGAAGAACCGGCCGTCCTCGTGCTCGATCGCTTCGACGCCCTGCTTCCAGCCGCCGACGTCCTTGAGCGGGATGCGCTGTGCCCGCACGTCGTGCCGGGAACGTTCGTTGGTGAACCACGAGAGGAGCTGGACGTCGGAGAACAACGCGCCGGGATCCGTGTCGTGGTAAGGCAAACACGACAGCACGCTCCTGGCGTTCATGTTGATCGTCTCGTCCTCGTGCATCAGCTCCGCGATCTGACCGAGGGTGAGCCAGCGGAAGTCGCCCACTCCCGGCACGTCGTCGACGGTCTCGACGATCATGTTGCGATTGGACTTGCGGAAGAACCACGACCCTTGCTCCGCCTGGAGAACGTCGACGATGACCCGTTCGGGATCGGGCGGGGCGAAGTACTCGATCAGTTTGACGTTGGTGCCGCCGTGCGCCTTGGTGTAGTTGCTGCGGGTGGCCTGCACTGTCGGCGAGAGCTGGATCAGATTGGGGTTCCCCGGCTCCATTTTGGCCTGCATCAGGAAATGCAGGACGCCGTCGAACTCCTTGGCCAGGATGCCGAGAATGCCGACTTCGGGCTGCTTGATGACCGGCTGCTGCCATTCACGGTAGGGACCGTCGCCGTGCGGGCCATCGTGCTCGACCACGTGCAGGCCTTCGATGGCGAAGAACCGGCCGCTGCGGTGGACGAGATTGCCGGTCGCCTCCTCGAACCACCATTGGTCCATGTCCGCGAACGGGATGCGCTCGACGTGGAAGGTGTTGGCCTCACGGCGTTCCGCGATCCAGGCGCGGACGTCCTCGGTCCGCATGTGCACCCCGTCGGTGGTCGCGGCCGACAACGCGATCCGGTCCGCGTGGTCACGGTCGTCGCGGCGGCGCACCGCGTTCCGCGGGACGAGACCGGGCAGCATCAACGGACTCCTCGTCATCCGGACTCACCGAAATGGTCACAGCTACAAGTGGTCATCGCACCGCTCCATGTCGTTGAAGGTAGCTTCGGGCGATCACGACGGTCCATCGTCCAATTCCTTTTCCGGGGAACGCGCCGACGGCCGCGACGCGAAAGCCACTTCCGGGACGTCTGGTGCCTCGAAAGTGGCTTTCGCGACGCTGGGTCCTTCCGGAGCTCATTGGGTCGAGGTGGCCTGCCTGCCGGTACATGAAGGCCCCCTTCACTGCGTCTAGCGCAAGGATGGGGGCCTTCATGTACTCGGCCAGGGGGCCTTCACGCGCAACCGTTGTGACCGCTGGTGATTCCGAGGCGTCCGTGACGATCCGGGAGGTAGTGAAGGCCTCCTTCACTACCTTCAGGGTAGGTAAGGAGGCCTTCACGGACCGGCGCTCGACGGTGACGGGCGAGGGCGACCGGCGAGGGCGAGGGCGAGGGC
>NZ_NMQT01000069.1 GCF_002234405.1 Amycolatopsis thailandensis
CCGCGCGATGGCGGCGGGCACGTCCGGCTGCGCGGCGCCGGCGAACGCCGGTGTCGCGAGCAGTCCGCGACGCAGGTGCCAGCGGGTGGTGATCCCGGCGACGGCGTCGTTCGCCGCGACGTTCGACGAGCCGACGCCCGCCAGCAGGACACCCAAGCCGGGATCGTTCAGGTCCGCGCCCGCTTCGGTGAGCCGGTCCAAGGCGACCGTCTCGATGAGCGGGTCGATGCCCAGCACCGCGGAAACCCGCACGTCGAGGCCCGGGCGGTCCGCGGTCACCTCGGCGACGAGCGCGGGAAGGTCGACCCGGGCGTGATAGGCCACGCCGAGGAGCAGCGGCACCACGACGACCTCGCGGTGCCCTTCGGCGTGGAGACCGCGCAGGACATCGGTCAGCGACGGCTCCGAGAGGTCCAAAAAGGACTCGCGGATGTCGAGACCCGGCGCGAGCCCCCGGGAGACGTCGAGCAGGGCGCGGATGGTCGCCGCGGACCGCGGATCGCGGCTGCCGTGGGCGACGGCTACCAGTGGCGGTGGGGTCATGCGAACCTTTCGCCGACGAGTCCGGCGGCGAGGGTGTCGCCGTCCTTCGGGTCGATGACCAGGAACGCGCCCGTCCGCGGGCTGACGCCGTAGTCGTCCACGCCGATCTCTTCGGCCAGCCTCAACGTCACCCTGCCGATGTCGTTGAGCTCCAAGGTAGCCGGATCGTCCACACTGGACAACGTCTGCTCGTCGAACCGGGCGTGGAGCTCGCCGACCAGGGCCTGCACCGTCCGCGTGCCGTGCTTCACCAGTACCCGCGCGCCCGGCTTGAGAGCCTTCGCGGAGAGCCAGCACAGGGTCGCGGTGATCTCGTCGGTCACCGTCGGCTGCCGGTCGGCGGCGGCGATCAGGTCGCCCCGCGAGATGTCGAGGTCGTCCGCGAGCAACAGGGTCACCGAGGTGCCCGCGCCGGCTTCGGCGAGCGGCCCGTCGGCGGTGTCGATGCCTTCGACCCGGCTGCGGATCCCCTGCGGGAGCACGACGATCTCGTCGCCCGGCCGGACGGTGCCCGCCGCGATCTGTCCCGCGTACCCGCGGTAGTCGGGGTGGTCGGCCGTGCGCGGCCGGATCACGTACTGCACCGGGAACCGGAACGCCGAATCGTGCGGATCCGGCGCCACGGGCACGGTCTCCAGATGCTCCAGCAGGGTCGGGCCGGAGTACCACGGGGTCTTGTCCGACTTCTCCGCCACGTTGTCGCCCACCAGCGCCGAAACCGGCACCGCGAGCACGGAACCCCGCTCGTAGCCCAGAGACGCGGCGTGCTCGGCGAACTCCTCGGCGATCACGGTGAACGTCGCCTCGTCGTAGCCGACGAGGTCGATCTTGTTCACCGCCAGCACCAGATTCGGGACGCCCAGCAGGGCGAGTACGGCGGCGTGACGGCGGGTCTGCTCGATGACGCCCTTGCGCGCGTCGACCAGCAGCACGGCCAGCTGCGCGGTGGACGCCCCGGTCACCGTGTTCCGCGTGTACTGCACGTGGCCGGGGGTGTCCGCGAGCACGAAGCTGCGTTTCGGTGTCGCGAAATACCGGTACGCCACGTCGATCGTGATGCCCTGCTCGCGTTCCGAGCGCAAGCCGTCCACCAGCAGCGAAAGGTCCGGAGTGGACAGTCCTTTGTCGACACTGGCGCGGGTGACCGCGTCCAGCTGGTCGGCGAGGACGGATTTGGTGTCGTACAGGAGCCGCCCGACCAGGGTCGACTTCCCGTCGTCCACACTGCCCGCGGTCGCGAGCCTGAGGAGGCTGGACATCAGAAGTACCCTTCCCGCTTGCGGTCTTCCATCGCCGCCTCCGACATCCGGTCGTCGGCGCGGGTGGCGCCGCGTTCGGTGAGCCGGGAGGCCGAGACCTCGGCGATGACCTCGTCCACCGTGGCGGCGGTCGATTCGATGGCGCCGGTGCACGAACCGTCGCCGACGGTCCGGTAGCGCACCGTGAGTTCCCGGACGAGCTCACCCGGCCGCGGCCCGCCCCAGGGGCCTTCGGTCAGCCACATGCCGTCGCGCTGGTAGACCTCGCGACGGTGCGCGTAGTAGATCGACGGCAGTTCGACCTTCTCCCGCGCGATGTAGTTCCAGACGTCGGCCTCGGTCCAGTTGGACAGCGGGAAGACGCGGACCTGTTCACCGGGGCGGTGGCGGCCGTTGTAGAGGTTCCACAGTTCGGGGCGCTGGCGACGCGGTTCCCACTGGCCGAAAGCGTTGCGGAGACTGAAGATCCGCTCCTTGGCGCGGGCGCGTTCCTCGTCGCGGCGCCCGCCGCCGAAGACCGCGTCGAACTTGTTCTCGGCGATCGTGTCGAGCAGCGGAGTGGTCTGCAACGGGTTGCGCATCCCGTCGGCGCGCTCTTCGAGCCTGCCGTCGTCGATCCAGTCCTGCACCTTCGCCACGAGCAGCCGCAGCCCGTGCTGCTCGACCACCCGGTCGCGGAAGTCGATGACCTCGTCGAGGTTGTGCCCGGTGTCCACGTGCAGCAACGGGAACGGCACCGGCGCGGGCCAGAACGCCTTGATCGCCAGGTGCAGCAGGAGCGTCGAGTCCTTGCCGCCCGAGAACAGGATCACCGGCCGGTCGAACTCACCCGCCACCTCGCGGAAGATGTGGATGGCCTCGGATTCCAGTGCCGCCAAGTTGTCCTGAGCGGCATCCGCGGCCGGTTCGAGCGTGGTCATTTCGTCCCTTCTCACCCGTGCAGGCCGCATTCGGTCTTGCCCTGCCCCGCCCAGCGACCGCTGCGCGGGTCTTGGCCCGGAGCGACCTTCGCGGTGCACGGCGCGCAGCCGATCGACAGATAACCGATGGACACCAACGGGTTCTCGAGGATCCCGTGTTCGCTGATGTAGCCGTTGAACTCGTCGTCGGACCAGGGCGCGATCGGGTTGATCTTCACCAGCCCGTTGCGGTCGTCCCAGGTGACGATCGGAGTGTTCGCGCGGGTCGGCGCGTCGACGCGGCGGACGCCGGTCACCCACGCCGAGTACTTCGCGAGCGTGTTCCGCAGCGGTACGACCTTGCGGAGGTGGCAGCACTGGTTCGGGTCGCGCTCGTGCAGTTTCGGGCCGTACTCCGCGTCCTGTTCGGCGACGCTCTGCGCGGCCTCGGCGTTGACGATCCGCACGCCGGGGTAGACCGCCTGCACCGCGTCACGGGTGCCGATGGTCTCCGGGAAGTGGTAGCCGGTCTGCAGGAACAGCACGTCCACGTCGGATTTGACCTTGGTGGCCAGATCGATGAGGACGGCGTCCTGCATGTTCGAAGCGACGATGAAGTCGTCGCCGAACGTGTCCGCGGTCCAGCGCAGGGCCTCGGTCGCGGTCGCCTCCGCGAGCTCCTTCGAGGCTCGTTCGGCGAGGGTCTTGTAGTCGGCAGTGGCGGTCATCCTTGCGACACCTCCGGAAAGGACAGTCCGAGGAACTTCACGGTGAAGACCCGGCGGCAGCCCGAGCACAGCCAGGAGCCGCCCTCTTCGGGCCGCAGGTCTTCATCGCCGCAGAAAGGGCAGTAGTACGGCGTCGCCCGCTCGGTCATTGCAAGAGGCCTTCGTCGGCCCGCAGGACCCACTGGGGGAATCGCTCGCCGGGTTCGCGGCCGGAGACGTACGCCCGCACGACCCGTTCGACGTACGCGGTCAGCTCCGACGCGGTCACCTTGTGCCCGCGCAGTTTCCGGCCGAAGCCGGCGTCGAGGCCGAGGCCGCCGCCGAGGTGCACCTGGAAGCCTTCGACCTGGTTGCCGTCGTCGTCGGTGACGATCTGGCCCTTGAGCCCGATGTCGGCGGTCTGGACCCGGGCGCAGGAGTTCGGGCAGCCGTTGAGGTGCACGGTCACCGGGTTTTCGATCTCGGCCTGGATGTCCGCCAGGCGCTTCTCCAGGTCGGTGACCAGTTCGATCGCGCGGGCCTTCGTCTCGACGATCGCGAGCTTGCAGAACTCCAGGCCGGTGCAGGCCATGATTCCGCGCCGCCACGGCGACGGCTCGGTCTGCAGGCCGAGGTCGGCCAGTTCGGTCTTCAGCCCGCCCACCTCGGCCTCGGGGACGTCGAGGACCACGAGTTTCTGGTGCGGGGTCAGGCGGACCCGGTTCGATCCGGCCCGCTCGGCCGCCTTGGCGACCGCCAGCAGGGTGGCCCCGGAGACGCGGCCGGCGACCGGCGCGGCGCCGACGTAGAACTTGCCGTCGATCTGCGGGTGCACGCCGACGTGGTCGATCTGGGTCGCGGGCACTTCGGGCGCGGGGCCGTCGGCCAGCTTGCGCTTGAGGTACTCGTCCTCCAGCACCTGGCGGAACTTCGCGACACCCCAGTCCTTCACCAGGAACTTGATCCGGGCGCGGGCGCGGAGCCGCCGGTAGCCGTAGTCGCGGAAGACGCTGATCACGCCTTCCCAGACGTCGGGGACCTCGTCGAGCGAGACCCAGGCGCCGAGCCGCTGGCCGATCATCGGGTTGGTGGACAGCCCGCCGCCGACCCAGACGTCGAACCCGGGGCCGTGTTCGGGGTGGTTCACGCCGACGAAGGCGACGTCGTTGATCTCGTGCACGACGTCCTGCTGCCCGGAGACCGCGGTCTTGAACTTGCGCGGCAGGTTCGAGTAGCGCGGATCGCCGATGTAGCGGCGTTTGATCTCGTCGATCGCGGGCGTGCCGTCGATGATTTCGTCGGCGGCGATACCGGCCACCGGGGAGCCGAGGATGACGCGCGGGCTGTCGCCGCAGGCCTCCATCGTGGTCATCCCGGCCTTCTCCAGCTTCGCCCAGATCGTCGGGACGTCCTCGATCCGGATCCAGTGGTACTGGATGTTCTGCCGGTCGGTGATGTCGGCGGTGTCGCGCGCGTGGGTCTGCGAGATCTCGGCGAGCACGGCGAGCTGTTCGGTGGTCAGCGCGCCGCCGTCGAGCCGGACCCGCAGCATGAAGTAGCGGTCGTCGAGCTCCTCGGGCTCCAGCGTCGCGGTGCGGCCGCCGTCGATCCCGGGCTTGCGCTGGGTGTAGAGGCCGAACCAGCGGAACCGGCCGCGGAGGTCGCCGGGGTCGATCGAGTCGAACCCGCCGCGGGCGTAGATGTTCTCGATCCGCGCACGGACGTTGAGCGGGTTGTCATCCTTCTTGGACCGCTCGTTGGGGTTGAGCGGTTCGCGGTAGCCCAGTGCCCACTGTCCCTCGCCCCGTTTCTGTTTGACCCGGGGCGTGCGGGCAGGGGTCTCGCGCGTGGGCGACGACATGGGAGTCCTCCGGCTGATCGTGGTGGTGGCGGGGAGTCAGCGGTTCGTCGCACAGAGCGCGCTCGCCACACGACGGAGATCCACGTGGCGGCGTGCCACGAGGCTGATTCCGGCGCGGGTCATTCATTCAGCGTGCCACGCGCCCACTATGTGGTCTAGGCCGGTCCGAATGCTGGGAACGAGGTCCGAAGTCGACTGTTTTCACAGGTCATGGACCTGTTTTGCGGGTCAAGCCCGGACTTGTCATCGCCACTGTGACGCAGAACGCGCACGGCTCAAGAAGGCAGGACGCGGTCCACGAGGATGCGGATGACGTCTTCGTCGGTGACGTCCGCGAGCACCTCCGGCAAGGTGAGTCGTTCGACGGTGAGCCCGGTCAGCGCGAGGTACATCAGCAGCACCTCGGCGCGCCCGCCCGGCATCCCCGCCGCGACGTGCCAGTCGACGCTCATGTCGATGCCCTCGCGGACGGTCTTGGTCAGCTCCGCCGAAAGATCCGGGCGCCGGGTGGCTTCGAGCCGGAGTTCGAGCAAGGCGAGATAAGGCTCGCGATGGCCGGTCAGCCGTCCCATGAGCTCGCCCAGCAGGACGCCGACCCGGTCGTGGGACGGCGACTCCGCCTGCGGGTTCTCCATCACCTCGGCCGGTGCCGACAGCCGCTCCTGCACGCGGACGCCGACTTCGCCGAGCAACTGGTCCCGGTTGCGGAAGTAGTTGGACGTCGTTCCCGGCGGGACGTCCGCCTCGACATCCACGGCGCGGTAGGTCAGCCCGCGGGCGCCCTCGCGGGCGAGGACGGTGATGGCGGCGTCGGTGAGCGCGGTCCGGCGCTCCGGGTTCTGTCGCATCGGGACATTCTCCTTGCCTCATCCAAACCACTATGTTTATAGTACTACACATAAAGTGGTTCGAACTGGGAGGAAACACCAGATGCAACTCAACGGTTTCGGTGCCTGCGTGGTCGTCGACGACATCGCCGAGACCACCGCCTGGTGGAAGCGGCACCTGCACCTGACGGTGACGATCGAGCTGGACTGGTTCTCCAGCCTCAACGTCGGCGCGGAGGGCTATGAAATGAGCTTCGTGAAGCGCGGTCACAAGGCCACGCCGGAGCCCTGGCGGGCGCAGGAGCCCGCCGGGTCGATGGTCGGGCTGATGGTCGCCGACGCGGTGGGCGAGTACGAGCGCCTGCGCGGAGAGGGAGTCAAGTTCGTGACGGAACTCGTGGACGAGGACTTCGGGCAGCGGCACTTCTACATCGAGGACCCGAACGGCTTCCTGATCGACATCATCGAGCCGATCCCGCCGTCCGCGGAGTGGTTGGCCGCTAACGGGTTGGCCTAGTACCGCTTCGGGTGAGTGAGCCCGCGCCCGGCCCTCGTCGCCGCTAGCTTCGGTCTCCGATCCACAGAGGACGGAGGAGTTGCGCATGCGCCGATGGTTGGTCGCCGCGATGGTGCTGGCGTCCCTGCTGATCCCGGGTACGGCTTCCGGGGCTCAGCAGGGATGCAGACTGGTTTCGCCCGAAGAGGGGGCGGTGCTGCCCAAGGGTGGCTCGCACCGGTTCGAGGCGGTCGGCTGCTCGCCGAACGTGCGGGGGCATCTGTCCCAGATGGTGCTGGTCGAGGTGCCCATGAGCCGTGACGCCGCCACGGACGACAACGGCGACTGGTCGCTCGACTACGTGGTCAACGACTACTCGATGAACCTGGAGACCCTCGTCTGGGTGCGGTTCGAGGACGGCACCCGCTCCACCTCGGTCAAGGTGTACATCGCCGACAGATAGCGCGTTCCGTGAAGGCCTCTTTCCCCGGGGAAAGAGGCCTTCACGGCGTGGGGGACACTGGGGTGTGCCCGCTCTGCTGCCCGAAACCACCACGCCCGTCGAGTCGGCGCTCCCCGAGAGCGCGCTGGAAGGACTCGGCACCCGGCCGTTCGGCGTCTACGTGCACGTCCCCTTCTGCGCGACCCGCTGCGGCTACTGCGACTTCAACACCTACACCGCCGGAGAGCTCGACAGCGCTTCGTCGCCCCAGTCCTGGCTCGAAGGCCTCAAGCGCGAGTTCGACCTCGCCGCGCGCGTGCTGGGGAAGCCGCCCGCGGTCGACACCGTCTTCGTCGGCGGAGGAACGCCGTCCCTGCTCGGCGCGGACGGGCTCCGAAGCGTCCTCGACGCCGTCCGGGACACCTTCGGTCTCGCGCCGGACGCCGAGGTGACGACCGAATCCAATCCGGAGTCCACCTCGCCGGAGTTCTTCGCGGGGATCCGCGACGCCGGGTACAACCGGATCTCGCTCGGCATGCAGTCGGCCGCCCAGCACGTGTTGCGGATCCTGGACCGCGTGCACACCGCGGGCCGTCCGGTCGCGGCCGCAGAGGAGGCGCGCGCCGCCGGATTCGAGCACGTCAACCTCGACGTCATCTACGGCACGCCGGGGGAGCGGATCGAAGACCTCCAGGCGTCGCTGGACGCGGTGCTCGCCGCCGGTGTCGACCACGTCTCGGCGTACGCGCTGATCGTCGAGGAGGGCACCGCGCTCGCTCGCCGCATCCGCCGCGGCGAACTGCCCGCGCCGGACGACGACGTGCTGGCCGCCGACTACGAGATGATCGACCGCGTCCTCGCCTCGGCCGGTCTGCGCTGGTACGAGGTGTCCAACTGGGCGACCTCGGAAGAGGCCCGCTGCCGGCACAACATCGGCTACTGGCGTGGCGGTGACTGGTGGGGCGCCGGACCCGGCGCGCACAGCCACGTCGGCGGCGTCCGCTGGTGGAATGTCAAGCATCCGGCCCGGTATGCCGCCTCGCTCGCCGCCGGTGAGTCGCCCGCCGCGGGCCGCGAACTGCTGACCGGGGAGGACCGGCATCTGGAACGCGTGATGCTCGAACTCCGGCTGTCCGAAGGACTTCCGCTCGACGCCCTCGACGACGACGGTCGCGCCGAAGCCCGCGCCGCCGCCGCCGAAGGATTGCTGGATCAGTCCGCTTTGGACGGTCAGGGGCGAGCGGTGCTGACCGACCGCGGGCGGCTGCTGGCGGACGGCCTGGTGCGACGGCTCACCTGAGCCCCAGAGGCGCAAGCGTCGTTCAGCTCCTGGACACCAGCCCGGCGAGGAACAGGTCGATGGCGAACTCGAAGCGCTCCTGCGCGGTCTCCTCGGTGAAGTACTCGCCCGCGCTCAGCAGGTTCGGGAACGCGCCGGGCGGGAACGATGTCATGTACTCGACCATCCGCTTGCCGCGTTCCTCCTGCTCGGCCAGGTCGATGTCGCCGTGCTGCCAGCCGGCCCCTTCGTAAGCGAAAGCCTTGGCGTAGAGCCATAACGCGTCGGCGGCGAACAACGCCCGCTTGAGGTCGAGCCCGCCCGCGCGCAGCACCGCGAGCATGGCTTCGGCCTGCTGGAGGGCGTTCGCGCCGACCGGTACGGGGATGGCCCACGCGATCTTGGCGATGCCCGGGACCGACGTCAGCGCGCGCACGTTGTCCCGCAGCAGGTCCTTCGCCTGCTCCACCCATCGCTCCGGATCGGGTTCGGGGAACGGGCCGAAGGCGAGGACGTGGTCGACCATCAGCTCGTGGAGCTCTTCCTTGTTCGCGACATGGGCGTAGAGCGACGCGGGACCGGTTTCCAGCGCCTGGGCCACACGCCGCATGCTCACCGCCTCCAGCCCTTCCGCGGCGAGGAGGTCCAGTGCCGTCTTCACCACGAGCTCCTGGGACAGCACGGGTTTGTCGGCGCGACGCCGGGGCCTGCTCACTTCGTTCGCCTCCTGGTCCGGGGTTCCGCCGGGAACTCTACTTGACGCGAACGCCGTTCGTCTGTAGAACGGTGTTCGTAACACGAACGCCGTTCGTCTAACTGGAGGACACCATGACCGAACGACAGAACGAAGTCCTGGCGGTGCTGGGCCGGCTCACCGACGCGTGGAACGACGGCGACGCGGCCGCGTACGCGCGGCTGTTCACCGAGGACGCCGACTACGTGACCTTCTTCGGGATGAACATGCCGGGCCGCGCGCTCATCGAAAGCTCGCATCGGGCCCTGTTCGAGGGGCTGATGAAGGGATCGAAGCTGGTGCCGGGCGGTGGAGAGCCCACGGTGCGGTTCATCCGGCCGGACGTCGCGATCGTCGTGTCCGGCGGCGGGTCGTCGCTGTCGGGTGCCGACAAGCCCGAGCCGGGCCGGGAATCGACGCTGACCTACGTGCTCGTGGAGGAACCCGAAGGCTGGCGCGTCGCGTCCTTCCAGAACACCCGGGTGAGCGATCCGGCCGCGGGCGCCCGCCCGGGCGGCGAGAGGCGTACGCTCGGTTAGGTTCACCTAACCCAGGAAAGGAATCGTGGATGGCCGAGGCGCGGAGAGCGGTATCGGCGACCCGGTTGCGGGTGCTGCGCACCGAGCGGATCACCCCGCACATGGTCCGGATCGTCGCCGGGGGCGAAGAGATCTCTTCGTTCCGGCCCAACGAATTCACCGACGCCTACGTCAAGGTGCACTTCCGGGTGCCCGGCGTCGAGTATCCCGAACCGTTCGACCTGGCGCGGGTCCGCGAAGAACTGCCACGTGAGCAGTGGCCGCGGATGCGCTCCTACACCGTCCGGGCCTTCGACCGCGATCTCGGCGAGCTGGTGCTCGACTTCGTCCACCACGGTGACGAAGGCGTCGCCGGACCGTGGGCCGCCGCCGCGAAACCCGGCGACGAGCTGCTGATCTCCGGACCCGGGGGAGCGTACGCGCCGGGCGAGGAGGCCGACTGGCATCTGCTCGCCGGGGACGAGAGCGCCCTCCCGGCCATCGCCGCTTCCCTCGAAGCGATGCCGGCGGGCGTTCCCGTGCACGCCGTCATCCTCGTGGAGGACGAGGCCGAAGAGCAGACGCTGACCACCAAGGGCGACGCGCGGATCACCTGGCTGCACCGGAGCCGTGGCGACGACCTCGCGGCCGCCGTTCGCGCGATCGAGTGGCGTGACGGCGTCGTGCAGGCGTTCGTGCACGGCGAGGCCGGGTTCGTGCGGGACCTGCGCCGTCACCTGCTGGACGACCGGGGGATGCGGCGCGACCTGCTGTCGATCTCCGGATACTGGCGGATCGGGAAGACCGACGAGGCGTGGCGACTGGAGAAACAGGCCGAGCGGAACGCGTAGCCTCGGTCACATGATCGAGCTGAAGGTGGACGTCGACCCGGCCGAGGCGGGTTTCGACGCGGAGCGGCTGCGACGGATCGACGAGCACTTCGACGGGTACCTGGAGCGGAATCTGCTTCCCGGGTACCTGGCCGTGGTGACCAGGAACGGGAAGGTCGCGCATCTCGCGTCGAACGGGATGCGCGACATCGAAGCCGGGCTGCCGGTCGAGACCGACACGATCTGGCGGGTCTTCTCGATGACGAAGCCGGTCACCTCGGTCGCCGCGATGATGCTCGTCGAAGCGGGACTCATCGACCTCAAGGACCCGATTTCCCGCTGGTTGCCCGAATTCGCGGAGCCGCGGGTCTTCACGGCCGGATCGTCGGTCAAGATGATGACCGAGCCCGCGACCGAGCCGATCCGCCTCTGGCATCTGCTCACCCACACCGCGGGGCTGACCTACGGGTTCCACCGCACGCATCCGGTCGACTCGGCCTACCGCGAAGCCGGATTCGACTGGGGGACCCCGCCGGGGCTCGACCTGGCAGGGTTCTCCGAGGCGATCGCGCGGCAGCCGTTGCTGTTCCAGCCCGGTTCGGAGTGGAACTATTCGGTCGCGACGGACATCCTCGGCAGGCTCGTCGAGGTCGTCTCCGGACAACCGCTCGACGCCTTCTTCCGCGAACGGATCTTCATCCCGCTCGGCATGACCGAGACCGGGTTCCAGACCGATCCGGACGCTTTGGGCAGGCTGGCCGCGCTTTACGTGCCCCACCCGGCGACCAAGGCGCCGTTCCGGCACGACGAGATGGGCACCGTCGGCCGGGTCGCGCCGTCGTGTTTCTCGGGCGGCGGTGGTCTGGTCGCGACGGCGGGCGACTACCACCGTTTCACGCAGATGCTGCTGCGCGGCGGCGAACTCGACGGCGTCCGGCTGCTCGGCCCGCGCACGGTGCGGCTCATGGCCACCAACCACCTGCCGGGCGGCGTGGATCTGGAGACCTACGGAAGCGGCGTGTTCTCCGAGGCGCCGTACGACGGTTTCGGCTTCGGGCTGGGCTTTTCCGTGCTCGACGACCCGGTGAAGGCGAAAACCCTCGCCAGCGCCGGGGAATTCGCCTGGGGCGGCGCGGCGAGCACCGCGTTCTGGGTCGATCCGGACGAGGACGTCACGGTGCTGTTCTTCACCCAGCTGCTGCCGTCCACGACCTATCCGATCCGCGTCGAACTGCGCAATCTCGTGTACCAGGCCCTGGTCGACTGACGGGAATCCGGCCACACTGGGACTCAGCCGACGGCAGGGGTCCTCATGCGCCGGATCGTGGTGGTCGGGGCCGGGCAAGCCGGCCTGGCCCTGGGCCTGCGGAGACACGGGTTCGCCGTCACCGTGGTCACCGACCGCGACGCCCGAACGATCCGCGCGAGCGGGCTCATCTCGAACCAGTGCCTCTTCGCGTCCTCCGGGCGGTGCCCGGTGGACCAGGCGATCGGATCGTCGACGGCGTCCAGGGCCAAGGCGCCGACGCGATGCGGGAACAGGTTGGCGTACACCTCGCCGAGATAGGTGCCGTACGAAAGGCCGTAGTAGCGCAGGCGGGGCTCACCGGCGGCTTCGCGCAGCCGGTCCAGATCCCGGGCGACGTTCGTGGTCGACAGATGTCCGAGCAGCGGTCCGGCGTTGCGGCCGCACGAGGCGGCGACCTCGCGGACGTCGGCGGTATGCCGGGTCTCCTGCTCGGTGGTGATCGGGAAGGTGCCCAGAACCCGTTTGAGCGGCTCGGTTTCCGCGTCGCTCGCGAAACAGCGGATCGGCGTGCTGGCGCCGACTCCGCGCGGGTCGAAGCCGACGATGTCGAACTGCCGGTGCAGCGACGGGGTCTGGAACTCGCTGAAGCGGCCCGGATTCCTGGGGCCACCGGGATTCGTGAAGACGGTGCCGCGTTTGTGCTTCTGATCCGTCGCGGGCAGACGGCCGAGCGCGAGGGTGATCCGAGGGCCGTCCGGGTCCTGATAGGACAGCGGGACGGCGATTTCGGCGCAGTCGTAGCCCGCCGGTGAACCTGCCGGGCAGGGACCCCAGGCGATGCCCTTCGGCGCGGCCGAGGCCACGGGCGCGATCGTGACGGCGGTGAGTGCGGTGAGCGTGAGCAGAACTGCGGTGCGGACTCCGGTGATGGTCACCGGCCCAGCGTCCCGCCTCGCGGGCGCGCGATCCCTGGGGCGCGTACCCGGAAAAATGGTGGGGTGAACCCTCCATGTTCAACATATAGCGCACCGGGGGGCTTGCGGCAAGACCCCGTTCCTGCCGCAGAATCCTCGGCTGTAGCTGGAGCAGGCCGAACAGGAGTGAAGATTTGACCGACGTCGATGTGATCATCGTGGGGGCCGGGCCGACCGGTCTGATGCTGGCCGCCGAACTGCGGCTGGCCGGTGCGCGCCCGCTGGTCCTGGAACGGCGGCCGGAACAGGGCAAGACACCGAAGGCCCACGGCCTCAGCGGGCAGATCCTGGACCTGCTGCACTATCGCGGCCTGCTGGAGCGGGTGCGGGGACTCGTCACCGACCCCGTCCCGCCCCACCGGTTCCCGTTCGGCGGGGTGCACGTCGACCTCACCCGGTTCGAGGAGCCGCCGCTGAAGGCGCTTTCGGTGCGCCAGCCGCTGTTGGAGCGGCTGCTGGAGGAGCACGCCACCGAACTCGGCGCGGAGGTCCGGCGCGGGCACGAGGTCGTCGGACTGTCCCAGGACGACACTTCCGTGACCGCCCGGGTCCGCGGTCCGGAGGGGGAGTACGAGCTGACCGCGCCGTACCTGGTGGGGTGCGACGGCGGGCGCAGCCCGGTCCGGTCGATGGCCGGGATCGGGTTCCCCGGCACCACCTATCCCGAGGTCAACCGGATCGGGCAGGTCAAGATCCCGGAGGGGCTGACCGTGCACGACGACGGCGACATCGAGACGCCGGAACTGGGCAGGATCAAGGCGGGCTTCACCCGCACCGGCACCGGTGTGTTCGCGCTCGGCTCGCTGACGCCGGGGATCGTGTTCATCCAGACCACGGAGGACGATCCCGGCGAGGTCGACGACGACGTGCCGATGACCCTGGCCGAATTCGGGGAAAGCATCCGCCGCGTCCTCGGCAAGGAGGTCCCGCTGGGCGAGCCGGTCCGGCTCTCGCGTTACCAGTTCTCCGCCCGTCAGGCCGAGCGCTACCGCGAGGGCAGGGTCCTGCTGGCGGGCGACGCGGCCCACCTGCTGCCGTCCACCGGCACGGCGATCAACGTCGGCATGTCCGACTCGGTCAACCTCGCCTGGAAGCTGGCCGCCGAGATCCAGGGGCGGGCTCCGGAGGGCTTGCTGGACACCTATCACGCGGAACGGCACGCCGCCGGTGCCCGCGCGCTGCTGCAGTCCCAGGCGCAGGTCGCGTTGCGGCGCGGGCACGACGAGGCCGCGGAGGCGCTCCGCGCGGTCTTCCAGGAACTGCTGGACGACGAGCAGGCCGCGCGACGGCTGTCCGCCCACGTCGCCGGGACCGACCTGCGCTACCCGATGCCCGGTTCCGAACACGCGCTCGCCGGCACGTTCGTCCCGGATCTCGCGCTGGAGACCGATCAGGGCGCGACCAGCGTCGCCGCACTGCTGCGTGCGGCGCGGCCGGTTCTGCTCGATCTCGCGGGGCGGCCGGAACTGCGTGAACTCGCGGAAGCGGCGGGCGTCGACGTCTGCACCGCGAAGGCCGAGGACCGGCCGGCCGATGTCCTGCTGATCCGCCCGGACGGGTACGTCGCCTGGGCTGGGGACGGCGACGGCCTTCGCGAAGCGCTGGCCGCCTGGTTCGGCTGAGGGCCCACGCGTTTCGTCCTCTGGATGCGGTACTTGCTTGTGGGAGGCAGCATCCAGAGGACGAAACGCGGGTGGAATCAGCGGCCGATGACGTCCGAGCCGTACCGCTTCAGCGTCTCTTCCCGCTGATCGTGCATGAGGTACAGCGAGAACTGGTCCACACCCAGCGAAGCCAGCTCCTCCAGCCGCTCCACATGCGCCGAAGGCGGGCCCATCAGGCAGAACCGGTCGACGATCTCGTCCGGCACGAAGTCGGCCGAGGGGTTCCCCGCCCGCCCGTGATGCGAGTAGTCGTAATCCTGCCGCTCACGGATGTAGTCGGTCAGCTCGCGTGGCACCGGTCCGGAATCGCCGTAGCGCGCCACGAGATCCGCGACGTGGTTGCCGACCATCCCGCCGAACCAGCGCAGCTGTTCCCGCTGATGCGCCAGATCGTCCCCGACGTACGCCGGGGCCGCGAGGCAGATCGTGATCCCGCCGGGATCCCGCCCCGCCGCACGGGCGGCCTCGCGGACCGAACCGATGGTCCACCGGGCGATCGCGGGATCGGCGCACTGGAGGATGAAGCCGTCCGCGTGTTCGCCGACCGTCTTCAGCGCCTTCGGCCCATATCCCGCCATCCACATTTCGAGCCGTCCGTTGCGGACCCAGGGGATCTGGACCGGTTTGTCCCGCAACAGGACCTCGCGTCCCTCCGCGAGTTCCTTGACCACGTGCATGCAGTCGCGCACGGTGGCCAAAGTGGACGGTGGCATGCCGACCACCCGGTGCGCCGAGTCGCCGCGGCCGATGCCGCACACCGTCCGGTTGCCGTACATGTCGTTGAGCGTGGCGAAGGTCGACGCCATCACCGACCAGTCCCGCGTCGCCGGGCTGGTCACCATCGGGCCCACGATCATCGACGACGTCGCCGCGAGGATCTGCGAGTAGATGACGAACGGTTCCTGCCACAGCACGCACGAGTCGAACGTCCAGCCGTAGCGGAAGCCCTCGTCCTCGGCGGCCTTCATCAGCCGCACGAGGTCGCGTGCGGGCGGGTCGGTCTGGAGCACAATCCCGAAGTCCACGGCCACCGCCTCAGTTCAGGTATTGGTTCAGATCGCGCGAGAGGAATTTCCCGTGCGTCGTACTGCCCGAGAACCCGGACGGCGTCACGACCACGCGGCCGCGAGAAAGCACCGTCTCGACCTTTCCGGTGATCTCCAGCCCTTCGTAGGCCGAGTAGTCCACGTTCATGTGGTGCGTCTCGACCGACAAGGTCTGCTTCGCCGCCGGGTCGTAGATGACGATGTCCGCGTCCGAACCCGCCGCGATGACACCCTTGCGCGGGTACAGCCCGAACATCCGCGCCGGGGTGGTCGAGCAGGTCTCGACCCAGCGGCCGAGGGTGAGCTCGCCCGCCACGACACCCTGGTGCAGCAGGTCCATCCGGTGCTCGACACCGGGGATCCCGTTGGGGATCGCGCGGAAGTCGCCGCGACCGAGCTCCTTCTGGTCCTTGAAACAGAAGGGACAGTGATCCGTCGACACCACCGAGAGGTCGTTGGTGCGCAGCCCCCGCCACAGATCCGCCTGATGCGACTTCTCGCGCAACGGGGGAGAAGCGACGTACTTGGAGCCTTCGAAATCCGGCTTCGCCAAGTCCTCGATGGACAGATAGAGATACTGAGGACACGTCTCCGCGAAGACGTTCTGCCCGTCGTCGCGCGCCTCCGCGACCGCCGCCAGCGCCTGCGACGCCGAAAGGTGCACGATGTACAGCGGCGCCCCGGTCACCTTGGCCAGCTGGATCGCGCGCGAGGTCGCCTCGCCCTCCAGCTCCGGCGGCCGGGTGAGCCCGTGCTGCACCGGGTCGATCTTCCCCGCGGCGAACGCCTGCACGGCCAGCTGGTCGATCGCGATGCCGTTCTCCGCGTGCATCATGATCGTCGCGCCGATCTCGCGCGCCTTCTGCATGGCCAGCAGGATCTCGCCGTCCGTGGAGTAGAAGACCCCCGGATAGGCCATGAACATCTTGAAGCTGCCGACCCCGCCGTCGACGCAGGCCTGCATCTCCTTCAACGACGAATCGTTGACGTCGGAGACGATCATGTGGAACCCGTAGTCGATGGCGCAGTTGCCGTCGGCCTTCGCGTGCCACTTGTCCATAGTGGACAGTAGTGAAGTGCCCTTGGCCTGGACGGCGAAGTCGATGATCGTGGTCGTCCCGCCCCACGCCGCCGCCGTCGTCCCGGTGCCGAAGGTGTCGACGGAATGCGTCCCGCCGAACGGCATCTCCATATGGGTGTGCGCGTCGATCCCGCCGGGCAGCACGTACTTCCCGGTGGCGTCGATGGTCTCGTCGGCCGGTCCCAGCGTGCCGGGGGCGCCGACGGCCGCGATCGTCTCGCCGTCGACGAGGACGTCCGCGGCCGACGCGCCCGCCGTCGACAGCACCTGACCGCCGCTGATCAGGGTGGTCATCACGCCTCCGCGAGGGGTCCGTAGCTGTCGGGACGACGGTCTCGGTAGAAGGCCCACAGATCCCGGACTTCGGCGAGTTTCGCCATGTCGAGGTCGCGGACGACGATCTCCTCCTCGGTGTCGGACGCCGCTTCGCCGACGAGCTGGCCGCGCGGGTCCGCGAAGTACGACTGGCCGTAGAAGTCGTTGTCACCCAAGGGTTCCACGCCGACGCGGTTGATCGTGCCGACGTAGTACTCGTTCGCGACGGCGGCCGCGGGCTGTTCCAGCCGCCACAGGTACTCCGACAGGCCGCGGCTGGTCGCCGACGGGTTGAACACGATCTTCGCGCCCGCCAGGCCCAGCGCGCGCCAGCCCTCCGGGAAGTGCCGCTCGTAACAGATGTAGACGCCGATGCGGCCGACGGCGGTGTCGAACACCGGGTAACCCATGTTCCCGGGGCGGAAGTAGAACTTCTCCCAGAAGCCCTTCACCTGCGGGATGTGGTTTTTGCGGTGCTTGCCGAGGTAGGTGCCGTCGGCGTCGATCACGGCGGCGGTGTTGTAGTACACGCCGGGCTGCTCGACCTCGTACATCGGCACGACCAGCACCACACCGTGGTGTTCGGCGACCTCCTGCATGAGCTTCGTCGTCGGCCCGTCCGGGATGCCCTCGGTGTAGGAGTAGTAGTCGGTGTCCTGCACTTGGCAGAAGTAGGGGCCGTAGAACAACTCCTGCAGGCAGATGACTTGAGCCCCCTGCGACGCGGCCTTGCCGATGGCTTCGACCGCGTTCGCGATCATGGACTCCTTGTCACCCGTCCACCGCTGCTGGATCAATCCGGCTCGGACCACGTCGCTCACTTGCATCCTCCTCGATATCGGTGGTGCGGTTGCGTTCAGGCAGGGACAGCAGCAGGTAGACGACGAAAGCACCCGCCAGGCCGACGACCCAGTTGTAGTCGTAGAGCGGTTTCAGGACCGGGATCAGCCCGTCGGCGGGGAACGGCCCGCCGTACGCGCCGCCGACCGCGAGCACGGCACCGATCAGTGTCGCGACCAGCGCGCGCCAGTTCCAGCCGCCGTTGAACCAGTAGACGCCGCGTTCGGAGTAGAGGTCCCGCAGTTTCAGTTCGGTGCGGTTGACCACCCAGTAGCCGGCGACGAGCACCCCGGCGACAGCGCCGAGCAGGCCGCCGTAGAAACCGAGCCACGCGAAGATGTAGATGTTCGGGTCCGAGTAGAGCCGCCACGGCTGGATGAGGATGCCGATGATCCCGGTGATCAGCCCGCCGACGGCGAACGTGATCTTCTTCGGGAACGCGTTGGAGAAGTCGTAGGACGGGCTGACCACGTTGGCCGCGAGGTTCGCCGACACCGTCGCCAGTACCAGCGCGATCAGCGCGACCACCACGACGACCGGGGAATCGAACCGGTCGGCCAGTTTCGCCGGGTCCCAGATCTGCTCGCCGTAGAGGACGCTGCCGCCCGAGGTGGTCAGGATGGCCACGATCGCGATGAACGTCATCGTGGTCGGCAGGCCGAGGAGCTGGCCGCGGACCTGTTTGCCCTGGCTGCCGCCGAAGCGGGTGAAGTCCGGCATGTTGAGCGAAAGCGTCGACCAGAACGCGATCATCGCCATCAGCGACGGCGCGAACACCTTCCAGAAGTCCGGTCCCCAGCCGAGTTTCCCGGGTTCGGACAGGATCGGGCCGAGCCCGCCCGCCTTGACGAGCACGTAGCCGAGCAGGATCAGGAAGCCGACCGACACCAGCGGCGCCGTCCAGTTCTCGAACCGGCGGACCGCCTCCATCCCGCGCCAGATGATGATCATCTGGAGCAACCAGAACAGTCCGAAGGAGAGCCACAGCGTCCAATGCTGGCCGAGGACGACCGCGGAGTCCTTCCAGCCGGAGCCCGCGAGCCGCCCGACGATGATGTAGATCGCCTCACCGCCGACCCAGGTCTGGATGCCGAACCAGCCGCACGCGATGAACGCCCTCAGCAACGCCGCCAGATTCGCGCCGCGCATGCCGAAGAACGCGCGGGCGAACACGGGGAACGGGATGCCGTACTTCGTCCCGGCGTGGCTGTTGAGCAGCATCGGGATCAGGACGATCAGGTTGCCGATGGTGATCGTGATCAGCGCCTGGACCCAGTTCATCCCGAGCGCGATCAGCGATGCCGCGAGCGCGTAGGACGGGATGTTGTGCGCCATGCCCATCCACAGCGCGAAATAGGTGTACGTGGTCCAAGTCCGCTTTTCGACCGGAACCGGGGCGAGTTCTTCGTTGTAGAAGCGGCTGTCCTTCAAGGACTCGACCTCGCCGAGTTCGACCCGGCCATCAGGATGCACGTGCTGCGTACCGCGTGCCGTCGGCTCCATTGCGGAATCGTGCTCGTCCGCCCCGCGTGGGTGGGACTGGCAGACTGTTCACTGTTGATGGTGTCGGAGCGCAGACTGTCGATTGCTTTCGAGGGATCGCGGTGCATGACGTGCGTCACACACACGGTCGTAGTAATCCGGCAAACCGGCTGAAACATCTCCACAGGATCTCCACAGCTCACCCGGATGGTCTCCACGGCCGGTGCTTACAGTCATCCCCATGGAACTGGGAGGACGCCGGGTGCTGGTCGTCGAGGACGACGTGACCATCGCCGAAAGCATCGCCGCGCGGTTGCGGGCCGAGGGATTTTCGGTGGACCTGGCGCACGACGGCCCGTCCGGGGTCGAGACGGACGCCGAGCGGGAGCCGGACCTGGTGGTGCTCGACGTGATGCTGCCGGGGTTCGACGGGCTGGAGGTCTGCCGCCGGATCCAGGCCCGCCGCCCGGTCCCGGTGCTGATGCTGACCGCCCGTTCGGACGAGACGGACATGCTGATCGGGCTCGGCGTGGGCGCGGACGACTACCTCACCAAGCCGTTCTCCATGCGGGTGCTCTCGGCCAGGGTGCACGCGCTGCTGCGCCGCGTCGAACGGTCCGCCCGCACCGACGTGAGCGAAGCGGGCACGAAGATCGTGCTCGGCGACCTCGAAATCGACGTCGACCAGCGGCGCGTCACGCGGGCGGGCACGCAGGCCCAGCTGACGCCGATCGAGTTCGACCTCCTCGTCCACTTCGCGAAGCGCCCGCGGGCGGTGCAACCGAGGGAACGCCTGCTGAGCGAGGTCTGGGACTGGGATGTCGCGGGCACCGGTTCGGGCACCCGCGCGGTCGACAGCCACATCAAGGCACTGCGCCGCAAACTGGGCGCGGACCTCATCCGCACCGTGCACGGCGTCGGCTACGCCCTGGAGGTGGGCTCGTGAAGCTCCGCCCGCTGTTCGGCCGGATCGTCGACGCGCTGCCGAGGCCGCTCGACCCGGTCCGCTCGATCAAGCTCAAGCTCGCGATCCTGCTGGTGTCCTCGGGCGGTATCGCGTTCGCGTTCTTCAACTGGCAGATCGGCTGGCTGCCGCCGCGGACCACGATCGCGGCCATGGTGCTCGCCGTGGTCACCTCGCAGATCCTGGCGCACGGGATGACCCGGCCACTGCGCGAGATGACCGCCGCCGCCCGCGCGATGGCCAAGGGCGACTACACCCGCCGCGTCCGGGCGACCGCCCGCGACGAGGTCGGGGAGCTGGCGCACGCCTTCAACCAGATGGCCGCCGATCTCGACGCCTCGGATCAGCGCCGCCGTGAGCTGATCGCGAACGTCTCCCACGAACTCCGCACGCCGATCACCGCGCTGAACGGGGTGCTGGAGAACCTGGTCGACGGGGTCGCGAAACCCGACCCGGCGACGTTGAAGACCGCGCTCCAGCAGACCGAACGGCTCGGCAGGCTGGTTTCGGAACTGCTCGACCTCTCGCGGATCGACGCCGGCGCGTTCCCGTTGCAGCTGGAGGAGTTCGACCTCGAACTGCTGCTGGAGGAGGTCGCCGCCGAAGCGGGGGCCACCGGCCGGGGGGTGCGGTTCACCGTCGACGTCCAGCCGCCCGGCGCGACCGCCGTCGCCGACCGCGGCCGGCTCTACCAGGTCGTGGTCAACCTGCTCGACAATGCCGTCCGGCACGGACCTTCCGGGGGAGAGGTCCGCGTGCGGGCCGAGGCCCGCGGTGCCGACGTCGTCATCGAGGTCGAAGACGAAGGCCCCGGGATCCCGCCAGGGGAGCGGGACAGCGTGTTCGAACGGTTCACCCGAGGCGAGCGGGCGGGTGGCGGGGGCACCGGCCTCGGTCTCGCGATCGCGCGCTGGGTGGTCGACCTCCACGACGGCAGCATCGCCGTGGTCACGCCCGAACACCGGACGGGCTGCGTCATCCGCGTCGTCATCCCCGTTCCTTAGCTCCGGCCGCGTTTCCTTCGACGGCCGCTCACATCCCACGGAATGTGCTTTCGCAAACTGGAGGATTCGATGAGCGAAGATCAAGAGGAGAAACAAGCGCACGCGTCGCCGCCGTCCGCGACCGCCACCTTGCCGCCCGCGCCGCAGGTCCCGATCTTGATGCGGCCACGGGTGCCGCCGAAGTCGTCGATCGTGCCGCTGCCCGGTTCGGTGCTGCCCGCGGCGGTCGCGGCCGGGCTGATCGCCGCCGTGGTCATGCCGGACGATCCCGGCGTCGGCTGGTTCGTGGCAGGGCTCGCCTTCGCGGTGGCCGTCTATTTCGCCGACAAACGAGCCCGCCGCGACACCGAACCGCATTTCGGCCTGGGCAGCGCGTTGTGGGCGGTGGCCGCGCTCGGGTTGCTCGCGGTCGGCGTGTTCCGGGCGTCGGTGTGGCTGAACGTGCTGTGCGTGCTGGCCGCCTGCGTCGCGGGGTCGCTCGCGGTGGTCGGGAAACGCACCGTCAACACGATCGTCTACGACGTCTTCGCGGTCCCGATCGAAGCGCTGCTTTCGGTCCCGTGGATCGGGCGCGGGCTGGTGAAGATCGGCAAGAAGACGGAAGGTGGCGGCAGGCCGAAGTTCCTGGTGCCCGTCCTGGTGAGCGCCTTGCTGCTGCTCGTGTTCGTCCCGCTGCTGCGTGGCGCGGACGCCGCTTTCGCGAGCGTGGTCGACGCGGTGATCCCCGAACTGAACCCGGGAACCTTCGTGCGCTGGGGTTTCCTCTTCGTGGTGGCCGCGTTCGCCGTCGCCGGGGCCTGCTACCTGCTGGCCGCGCCACCGCTGCCCGCCGACGACGACGCGCCGCGCAAACGGCTGGCGCACCGGCTCGAATGGACGTTGCCGCTGGGTGTCCTGGTGCTGCTTTTCACGAGTTTCGTCGTGGTGCGGCTCGTCGTGTTGTTCGGCGGCAGCGAATACGTCCTGGCCACGAGCGGTCTGACGGCGGCCGAGTACGCGAGGAGCGGGTTCTGGCAGCTGTCCGCGATCACCGTGCTGACCCTGCTGCTGGTCGCCGCCGCGCTGCGGTGGGCGCCGAAGTCCTCGGTGGCCGATCGTGCCTGGCAGCGCGGGCTGCTCGGGGCGCTGAGCGTGCTCAGTCTGGTGCTGGTCGCGTCGGCGTTGAGTCGCATGTGGACATACCAGCAGGCGTACGGGTTCACCGTGCTGCGACTGCTGGTGGAGGTCTGCGAGCTGTGGATCGGCCTGATCTTCTTGCTGGTGCTGGCATCCCTGGCCCCGCTGCGGTCGTCCTGGCTGCCGCGCGCTGCCATCGGTGCCGCCGTCGTGGCGCTGCTGGGGCTGGCCGTCCTCGACCCGGAACGGTTCATCGCCGACCGCAACATCGACCGGCTCGCCCACGGCAAGACACTCGACACTGGTTACCTGTCACGGTTTTCCGCCGACGTCGTGCCATCGGTGGACCGGCTGCCGGAACCGCTGAGGTCCTGCGTGCTCAAGCCGGTCGTGACAGGAATTCCGGAAGATGATTGGCGCGGATGGAACCTGAGCAGGTCCCTCGCGCGTCAGACCCCCGTTGCCGCGAGAGACGGGATCGGGTGCCGGTACCCGACCCGTCCCTGAGCCGTGACACCACGGCCTTGATCGCCCTCTTGGGGGTGAGGGCGATCAAGGCGGTGGTGAACGACGGCCGCTGGGCCACCGAGGGGGTGGCCCAGCGGAAGCCTTCCGTGGCAACGGTTTCCGGTCGGGTCAGCGGCCTGTCTTGGAAAGAATCTTCGAGGGGTAAGGCAAAGGTGACGTGATTCCGCGGGGGCGCGGAAGGTGGTGAAAGCCTCCTTTCCTACCTTGAGGGTAGGGAAGGAGGCCTTCACGGACCTCGGCTCGGATCGCCTCAGGTGCCAGCCTCGGTGAGGTGCCCGCGACGTCCCGCTTTTCCGGTCGGGTCAGAAGGTGAAGACGCCGGCCGACTCGGTGTCGGCGACGCAGCGGTTGGCGTACGAGGTGCGATAGGTGACCGGTTCGCCGCGCCACTTCCCGACCGCGGAGACGTCCACCGGGTTGTACTCCAAGGTGCAGGAACGCGGTTCGGCGCGGAGCCTGTCGAACTTTCCGTCCACTTCGGACAGTTTGGCGCAGGCGCCACCGCGTCCGGGGTGGGAGCCGCCGGTGGGCTCGCAGGTGAGCGAGACGGTGCCGACCCGGCCTCGTGCGTCGTGGCTGGTCAGTTGGAACGTGGATTCGGCGGGTTGTGCCGGGGCCATGCAGGCCAGCGCGAGCACACAGGCGCCGATCGGTTCGAAGAAAGCCATATCAACACTATCGGCTGACGTGACCCGATCACTGTGTTCCACGCTCGGGTGAGATTTACTCACCCGGACGTGTGGTCGTCCGCTTCTCGGATGTCGTGCGCGAGCAAGGCGACATAAAGGGAGAGCATCGACTCCGGATCTTCCAGCCGCACCCCGAGGACCTGCTCGATCCGGGCCAGCTGCTGGTAGTACGCGGTGCGGGAGGTGTGCGCGGCGGCCGCCGCCGCCGACTTGTTGCCCCCGTGCTCGCAGTAATGCCTCAACGCCTGAACGAGTCTGCTGCCCTGCGCCGCGTCCCTGCTCAGCAAGGGGCCGAGCTCCCGCGCGGCGAACGCGGTGATCCGTTCGTCGCCCGCCAGCAGGTGCAGCAGCCCGCGC
>NZ_NMQT01000007.1 GCF_002234405.1 Amycolatopsis thailandensis
TGGATGCGGTCCTTGCGCGCGCAAGGACCGCATCCAGAGGACTAAATGCAGGGGTATCTCACCTCGTGGGAGGGGGAATCGAGGGCCGGACCCGCGGGTTCCCCGGGCATGGCTTCCGCACAGCAGTTGCACCTCGGGGTCGCGCTCGACGGGGCCGGGCAGCATCCGGCCGCCTGGCGGGTGTCCGACGTCCGCCCGGCCGCCTTGTTCACCGCCGCCCACTACCTAGCCCACGCGAAGCTCGCCGAAGCGGCTTCGCTCGACTTCGTCACCCTCGACGACACCCTCGCGCTTCAGCCCGGCGGCGAAGAGGTCGTCCGAGGCCGGCTCGACGCCCTGCTGACCTTCGCCGCGCTAGCCCCCGTGACCAGTGGGATCGGCCTCGTCCCGACGGTCACCACCACCCACACCGAGCCGTTCCACATCTCGACGGCAGTCGCTTCGCTCGACTTCGCGAGCCGCGGCCGCGCAGGCGTCCTCGCGGTCCCTTCGCGCACTGAAGCCGAGGTCGCGCACTTCGGCAGGCGCACGTTGCCGTCCGAGGTGGACGCCGAAGCGGAGAACGCCGAGGTCGTCGACGTCATCGCCCGCCTCTGGGACAGCTGGGAGGACGGCGCGATCATCCGCGACGAGCCGACCGGCCGCTTCATCGACCGCGAAAAACTGCACTACGTCGACTTCGAAGGCCGCTTCTTCAGCGTCAAGGGACCTTCGATCACGCCGCGGCCGCCGCAGGGCCATCCCGTCGTCGCGGTCTACGGCGACTCGCCCTACGCGCACGGCGCCGACGTCGTCCTGATCGACGAGATCCGCGGCGCCCGCGAGCGTTTCCCGGACGCCAAGCTCCTGGCCGGCCTGTCGATCGTGCTCGCCGAGACCGAGCAGGCGGCCATCGACCGCCGTCGCGCGCTCGAGGCCCGCGCACCTTTCCCACCGGGCCTGAGTTTCACCGGCACCCCCGCCGACCTCGCCACCGAACTGCCCCGCATCGCCGCGTCGGGCGGCCTCGACGGCTTCCATCTCCGCCCCGCCGTCCTGCCCGACGACCTGGCGCTCTTCACCACCGAAACCGTCCCCGCGCTCCAGGCCGCGGGCGTGTTCCGGCAGACCTACACCGGCACCACCCTGCGCGATCACCTCGGCCTCGGGGTCGCCGCCAACCAGTACGCGGAGGCGTGACAGATGCCCAAACAGGTCAAACTCGCCGCACACTTCCCCGGCGTCAACAACACGACCGTGTGGAGCGACCCGCGTTCGGGTAGCCAAATCGACTTTTCGTCCTTCGAACACCTCGCGCGCACAGCCGAGCGAGGCAAGTTCGACTTCCTGTTCCTCGCAGAGGGCCTGCGCCTGCGCGAGCACGCGGGCAAGATCCTCGACTCCGACGTCGTCGGCAGGCCGAACACCACCACCGTGCTGGCCGCGCTCTCCGCGGTCACCACCCGGCTCGGCCTCGCGGGCACGCTGTCGTCGACCTTCAACGAGCCCTACGAGGTCGCGCGGCAGGTCGCGAGCATCGACCACCTCTCCGGCGGTCGCGCCGCGTGGAACGTCGTCACCTCACCGGACGGCTGGACCGGGCAGAACTTCCGCCGAGGCGGCTTCCTGAAACGCGAGGACCGCTACCGCCGCGCCGAAGAGTTCCTCGCCACCGTGCGGGAACTCTGGGACAGCTGGGCACCCGGCGCGCTGGTGGGGGACAAGGAGAACGGCGTCTTCGCCCGCGACATCGGCCATTTCGTCCACAGTGGACCGCAGTTCGACATCCGCGGCGAGTTCACCGTCCCGAGGACACCGCAGGGACAACCGATCGTCATCCAGGCCGGTGATTCCGACGAGGGCAGGGAATTCGCCGCCAAGACCGCCGACGTCATCTTCAGCCGCCACGGTTCACTGGAAAGCGGCAAGGAGTTCTTCGCCGACGTCAAACGACGCCTTCCCGCCCACGGCCGCGAGCCCGGCGAGCTGCTGATCATGCCCGCCGCGACCTTCGTCCTCGGCGACACCGAAGAGGACGCGCACGAGTACGCACGGGAGATCCGCTACCAGCAGGTGCGCCCGGCCACCGCGATCCAGTTCCTCGAACAGGTCTGGAGCCGCGACCTCTCCGCCTACGACGCCGACGGCCCGCTGCCCGAGATCGACCCGGACCCCGACGCCGAACCGCTGACCTGGGGCCGCGTCCGGCACGAGAAGGATCCGCTGGCCGTGGCCGCGAAGTGGCGGGCGATCGCGGAGGAGAAGAAACTCTCGATCCGCGAACTGGTCATCGAGGTCACCGCGCGCCAGCAGTTCGTCGGCACCGCCCGCCGGATCGCGGAGTCGATCGACGAGTACGTCCAGAGCGACGCCGCCGACGGCTTCGTGCTGGTCCCGCACCTGACGCCGGGCGGTTTGGACGCCTTCGTCGACGACGTCGTCCCGCATCTCCAGGAACGGGGTGTCTTCCGGACCGACTACACCGGGGACACCCTGCGGGAGCACCTTTTCAGCCGGTAGCGCCCTGGGTGCGCGCGACGTTCATCAGATATTCGCCATAGCCGGACTTCGCCAGCTTCGCGCCGAGCGCGAAGCACTGGTCCGCGTCGATGAAGCCCATCCGCAGCGCGACCTCCTCGAGACACGCGATCCGGACTCCCGTCCGGTGTTCGAGGACCTGCACGAACTGACCCGCTTCCAGCAGCGAGTCGTGCGTGCCGGTGTCGAGCCAGGCGAACCCGCGGCCGAGGTCGACCAGGGTCGCGCGGTCCTGCCGCAGGTAGGTGAGGTTGACGTCGGTGATCTCGAGCTCGCCGCGCGGGGAGGGCTTGAGGTTCCGGGCGATCTCCACGACCTGGTTGTCGTAGAAGTACAGGCCGGTGATGGCCTTGTTCGACTTCGGCTTCTCGGGCTTCTCTTCGATGGAGACGAGCTTGCCGTCGGCGTCGATCTCGCCGACGCCGTAGCGCTGGGGATCCTTGACCGGGTACCCGAACAGCACGCAGCCGTCGAGCGCGGTCGCGGCGGCCTGGAGCCTGCTGGAGAACCCCTGGCCGTAGAAGATGTTGTCGCCGAGCACGAGGGCGACGTCGTCATCGCCGACGAAGTCCGCGCCGATGACGAACGCCTCGGCCAGCCCGTTGGGCGCGGCCTGTTCGGCGTAGCTGAAGCTGAGCCCGAACTGACTGCCGTCGCCGAGCAGCCGCCGGAAATGCGGCAGGTCGACCGGGGTCGAGATGATCAGGATCTCGCGGATCCCGGCGAACATCAGCACCGAGATCGGGTAGTAGATCATCGGTTTGTCGTAGACCGGCAGCAGCTGTTTCGAGATCGCCTGGGTGATGGGATGCAGACGCGTCCCACTTCCCCCGGCCAGCACGATGCCCTTCATGCGCAGCCCCCACTCCGTAGCCGTTCTCTCGACGACTCACACTACCGGGTGGCTCAGAACGCCGGGCCCTTCGCGAAATAGGCCTTGCAGCCCAGGTTGTACTCGGTGGAGATCTGCAACACGTTCTTGCCACCGTCGACAGGCAGGAGCGTCGAGCTGTAGTTGGGGCAGAAGTTGTTGTAGATGCCGGTGATGTGCACCGGTGCGGGCAGTTCGTACCAGTTCCCGGCGCCGAAGTTGTCGTTCGCGAGCAGGACCTGGCCGTTCTTGTCCTGCGGGACCCCGGCGGCGTTGGTGTAGATCTGCCCGACCATCACCAGCCGCACCCCGTTCGGGCCGCCGGGGAACAGCGTGATCGTCTGCGCGTGCTGGAAGTAGTTGCCGCTGGCGGTGTTGACCCTGGTGCCCGGATCCTGGGGGTCGCCCCAGTTGGCGCCGTCGGAGGAGATCTTGAAGTACGGGTCGCAGTAGCGATTGCCGTAGTTGCAGATCTCGTACGCCAGGTAGTACCGGCCGTCGGGGAGGCGGCGGATGATGGGCATCCCCGGCCGCACCCGATGGGGCGGGATGGCCATCGTGCGCTGCTTGGTGCCCCAGTTCACCCCGTCGGTGGAGGCGACCCGGTTCATCACCTGCGCGAACTGCGGTGCCTCGGTCTCGTCGGCGTAGTGCAGCCACAACGTGCCGCCCGCGTCGACGACGAACTCCGGCTCCCAGATGCCGTCGTGGTTGTGCGAACGGGCGGCCTCGGACAGGAACGACCAGGAGCGACCGGCGTCGCGGCTGTACCAGATCTTGATGCCGATCCGGCGCTGCGGACCGGCGTCCTGCCGGTAGCTCGCGGCCCACAGCAGGGTGCCCGCGCGGAGCCTGCCGACACGCTGAGGCAGCTCGTACAGCGTCCCGCAGCACATGCCGTAGCGGCCGTCACGGTCGCGGACCTCGCCGATCTTGTGGAAGGTCTGGCCCTCGTCGGTGCTCTCCATGATCGGCGTGAACTTGCCGCTCGCGTCTTCGCTGGTCAGCGACGCGATGATGCGGCCCTTGCCGATCGCGGAATGTTCCAGGCGGATGAGCCGGGCGTACGAACCGTAGCCGGGCACGAGCTGTTGCCGATCCGCGGCCTGCGCGGACGTGAACAGGGACGTGATCACGGTGAGTGACAGCGCGAGTGCGAGTGCTGAGCTGAAACGGCGCTTCATCGAGACCTTCCTTGAACGCGATCGCCGGATTACAACACGGGCATTTGTCCTTTTCGGACTCCAGCGAAGGCGTTGCGGCAGAAACCCACGCCTGGGTGGCCTGAATCGCTCGGCCGGGTGGACCGGTAACGCTGGGCTATCGGTCGGCGAAGATCCCATGACCGAACAACTAGGGGGAGTCCGTGATCAGGCGCTTGTGCGCGGCGTCGGCCGCCGTGCTGCTGACCGCCGGCCTGGTGGCCTGCTCGCCGTCGAATCTGGGTCGCGTCGTCCCGCAGGCGGCCGCTCCGGAAGGGCTGCGCTCACCTTCGGCGACCCCCGAACCGCCGCCGACGTCCACCACCACCCCGCGACCCGGTCCGCAGCCGGAGGAGAAGCATTCGGGCAAGGGGAACGCGTCGGTCCCGATGGCCTGGCCGACGCGCCTCGGCTTCGTGACCTTCGACTGTCCGAAGTGCTCCGGGCACGTCGCGGTCAACACCGAGAACGAGCTGATCGTCAACGACATCGGCCCGTACAAGGGCACGCAGTGGATCAACGACATGCCCGGCTACCAGGCGAAGACGTTCACCATCAAGGCCAACGCCGCCTGGACGCTGACCATCACCGACGAAAGCGGCCTGCCCGTGCTCGAACCGGGCAAGCCCCTTTCGGGCAAGAGCGAAGCGGTCTTCGCGGTGCCTGACGCTGTTTCGTCGGTCGCCGTCACCACGAAGAACAGCGGCCGCACCGCGGTGTGGGTGCACAGCGGCGACTACTCGGATCTCCCCGTGAACCAGCTCGGCGACTACAAGGGCGACGTGCCCGTGTCCGGCCCGGCTTACCTCTCGGTGGAAGGCGACGGGAGCTGGACGGTCACCGGGTCGTAGGTATGACGAAGGCCACCTTCGAGACTTCCGAAGGTGGCCTTCTTCGCCGGGATCAGCGGTAGTTCGTGAACTGCAACGCGATCTCGAAATCCTTGCCCTTCAGCAAGGCGATCACGTCCTGCAGCTGGTCCTTCTTCTTGCCGGACACCCGCAGCTGGTCGCCCTGGATCTGCGCCTGGACCCCCTTGGGGCCCTCGTCGCGGATGAACTTGGCGATCTGCTTCGCCTTGTCCGACGCGATCCCCTGAAGGATCTTGCCGCCCACCTTGTAGATCTTGCCGGACAACGCCGGCTCGTCCGCCTCGAACGCCTTCAGGGAGATGCCGCGCTTGATCAGCTTCTCCTTGAACACCTCGACCGCCGCCAGCGCGCGCTCTTCGGTCTCGGACTCGATCGCGATCGCTTCCTCGCCGGACCAGTCGATCTTGGTCCCGGTGCCCCGGAAGTCGAACCGCGTACCGAGTTCCTTGCTGGCCTGGTTCAGGGCGTTGTCCACCTCCTGGCGATCGACCTTGCTCACCACGTCGAAAGAGGGATCCGCCACGTGTTCTCACACCTCGTACTCGCTTGTCAGGAGCTTCCACCCTAGCCCTGCGGAACCCGGTTGACCGGCCCGCCACGGCATTGGGTATTCTTTCGTCTCGACCGGGCTTGCCCGGCCACGGCGAGTTGCCCGAGCGGCCAAAGGGATCTGACTGTAAATCAGACGGCACAGCCTTCGGGGGTTCGAATCCCTCACTCGCCACAGACGAAAGCCCCTGGTCAACCGGGGGTTTTCGTCATTTCTGGGGGTTGTCGTAGTTGACGGCACCGGTATTCCTATACCGCTTCGGTGCCATTTCGGTGCCATCTCGGTCATCCTGTCTGGCTCCTCGCCTTCCGGGGGATCAAGGCTCGGTTCGCTGAGACGATCTCGCGGGTCATCTCATCGGCCACCACCACGTAGTGGTCCTCAGTGACTCGCTCATTCGCGTGGCCCAGGAGAGCTGACGTGCCCTTCAGGGACTTGCCAGCCGCGATCGCCATGGATCCCGCACCGCGGCGCATCCCGTGGATGGTGACGGGAGGCAGATCGGCTTTCTTCACCATCCGAGTATGGGCGTCGTAGAGCCAATCAGGGTTCAGCGCCGAGCCGTCCACCCTGACGAATACGCGCCCAGAGTTGACCCACGCCGCTCCCAGAGCGAGCCGCGCCTCTGTCTGCGCCTTCCGCAGCCGTCGTAGATGGGTGACCATCCCGTCGTCAAGGGGGATCCGGCGCCGTCCCGACTCGCTCTTGACTGGTCCCTCTTCGGCCTTACCGAGGATCATCACCAACTGAACCTGAATGTCGATGTACGCCTGGTCAAGGTCTACGTCCTCATCCCAGCGCAGTCCGCACAGTTCGCCACGCCGTACGCCTGTGTAGCTCGCAAAGTCCAGAGCTTCGTAAACGACCTCCTCAACGTTGCCCGCGGCGACTTCATCCGCGACAACGTCCAGGTAGCGCCCGGTGTGCGCGGGGGTCCAAACCATGTTGTTCTGCGGCACTATGCCCGTCTTGCGCCACCTTGCCTCAAGGTCCGCTGTCCACAGCTTCGGCTTTGGTGCCGCACCTGACGGCAGTTCAACGAGCGCGAAGGGATTCGGTCCGCTGACCTGTTCCGCCTTGAATGCGTCGTTCCACGCCTTCCTGCCTGTGGCACGGATGCGTTGCAGCGTTGCCGGGCCCGCAACCCGGCGTACCGCCCGTGTCACCCCAGCGGCCTCCTGAGCCTTCGTCAGGTTGTCATGCCGCTTCCCACGTGGATTGACCTCAAGGGACTTGCGGATGCGGTCGTTCTCCTGCTCGATCTGGTCGAACATCTCGTTCACGTCATCAGCGTTCAGCTCACGCCACTTGATCTTCCCGAGGTAGGGAACCAGGTAGTTGTTCACGTGGCCCGTGTACGAGATCAACGTGTTACGGCGAAGCTTCCTGCGGGAACCAATCCAGTTGGTCAAGGCGTCTTTGGTCGACAGTGAGGTCATCCCCACGCGACGATCCTTCGCCCTAGGCCCCTTGGCCTCGATCTGCGCACGGGCGTTCTTCGCTTCCGTCTTGGTGGCGAAGCCGACCTTGCGGACCCGTTCACGTTCCTTCCCGGAGCCTCGGGGGGCCGCAACGTCGATCTGGAAGCCCCAGTTCCCATGTTTCGGGTTGCGCGCTAGCTTCGGGCAGGCCGTACCCAGTTCGCGCCGCTTCGGCTTTCCAGTGGCGGTGAGTACCGGTTCGCCGGCTGCGTCCCGCACGATCTCGGTACAGCCGCAACGTCTGAAGATCCCTGGATCATTCTTCGGGGCTGCCATTGGCTTCTCCCTGCAAGTGCTTCAACTGTGGGGGCAGGTGCGGGGGCTGTAGATCCCGTTCCCGCATGTCGTCTCTGATCTTCCGAAGAGTTCCTTCGGCGAACGGGACAGACTTGCTAGCCCTCTTCCTCGCCTGCTCCCATACGGCCCGCTTCTCCTCGTCTTGCTCCTCGGTCGAACGCTGGAGGTACTGGAACTCCTCGGCCTTGAGGGCCAACACCTCCTGTACAGCTGTCTCGTGGTCGGTGAATAGCTCAACGATTCCGGTGGAGTCGCCTTCCTGGCCGTCAAACCAACGCATGGCCACCCAGGGATCTGCAATCACATCGGGCAGCACCTCAACCCGATCAACGCGACCCACTGGGAACAGGAGCAGGCTCGGTGGCACTTGCAGTGCACGGGCCAGTACTAGCAGCTCAGCGACGCTCAGGGCTGGTCTGCGTCCGTTCTCCAGGTTTGTGAGCACGGAGCGAGGCACAGTAAGTCCTATTTCCTCGCATGCGTCCGCCAAGCGTTGGGCGCTCATCTTGCGTTCCTTGCGGTAGTGCCGCACCTGCGACGCGATCACGTCGACCAGTTGGGCCACCCAGTCCTCTTGTCTCACCAGGACACAGTACCGGATTGAAACGCTTGGAACTTGTATCCATGGCGCACCATCTGTTAATGTCTGTAGACAAGACAAAATCAGGATGGATCGCCCGGAGGTTGACAGATGGCAGCACAGGTTGATGCCGCCGACGCGGTGTGGACTGAGGAGCGGATCCGCCAGTACGGCGTCCGGATGCCCAGCGTGGAGGCAGCGCGGGCCGTTTACGGCTGCGGCGTGGCGCACGCCTACGGGTTGCTACGTGCCGGGGAAGACCTGGAGTTCCGCGTACTGCGGAAGGGTCGCCAGTACGTCACGCCGACTGCCGATGTTCTCGAACTGCTCGGCCTGAACGAACGCGCAGCCTGAACGAAGAAAGAGCCGCCCCGGGGTGGAGCCCGGGACGGCTACAGCCAACGGAGATCTGACAGGAGATCCCACGATGACGGTTCCTAACTATACGGACTTGGATGCCGTGACACAGCGCCTGTCGGAGGCACTTCAGGCCCCCGACCTCCCCTGGTGCGACGGCGAGTTCTGCGGCGAACCCGAGATCAACGCGGACGGAACCGTGAGCAAGTTCCACAACCATGAGATCTTCCGGGTTACCGACAACGACTTCAGCATCTACGAACAGACGGAGACCTGGGGTCCGTCTGGGCGCACCCTGAACAAGGGGCGCATCACCTTCATCTCCTCGGACGTGCTGTTCACCGCTGGTCCGGAAGTGGCGCACGCCTCTTACGTTGCCCTGTGGGAGTTCGCCCGGAAGCTTGAGGCGAACTGATGAGCGCACCTGCCAAATCCCGTCAGCAAGATCCGAAGTGGGTCCTGGACAAGCTGGTCACGTTCCTGATCGTCGAGTACCAGAAAGCCGTCACCGAGTACGCCGCCGGAAACCGGATGCTCAGCGATCGCGACCGCATGACTGGCTACTCCGCCACCCTGGCGTTCCTGGATGGCCTCACCGACGGACAGATGGGTCTCTCGACCGATCAGTTGCAGGCCGTTCGGGACATGGCCGAAGAGGCGGTGTCCCGATGACTGCCGCTGTTCTGCCGTTCCGGCGCCCGACGGTTCGCCCGCTTCGTCCCGTGATGCCGATCTGGGAGAACCCGGACTGCGATACCTGGTGCCCCGGCAAGCACGGGATCCCCGGAGAAGATCACTCCCACTCCCTGACCATCGACTGGCACATCGTGGTGGCGGCCACGGATGACTGGCTCCAGGTCGGACTTCACCGCGAAGAGGGAGCGTCGGATCCGCAGGTGTTCCTGACCGTGAACGACCTGGACGAGGGACGCCAGGACATGACCATTGCGGAGGCAGAGCGGCTGATTCGCGCCCTTCGCAAGGCAGTCAAAACCGCCAAGAAGGGCCGCCGTAAGTGAGTGAGCTGAACGCAGGGCGGGCGGACCGCGACGAAGGCATTGAGGCTGTCCTCGCTGCCGACGTTGCGGTCCACCGCGGCAACCGTGATCGTGTGGATCGTGCTGTAGCGAAGCTGATCCGCAGCAAGGTTCCGTTCAACGCTGATCACGTGGACCGCGCTGTCATGGCTGAGGATCCCAGTCCATACAGTCGCCTGCTGATCGCTGCCTCAATGCTTGCGGCTGCCCGTCGTGGCGAGATTGATGAGCTGTTCGACCGTCGCCCTGCTGCGTCCACGCGGCGCAGCAGGCACGGCGCGAAGCTTCGCTGGTGGGTTTGTGCGTCCGGCCAGGAGGCAGCGTGACCTTGAAGACTGCGCGACGCGCGGAGGTACTTGGAGGCCACGAGCCTCTACGCGTCGCGCTCTCACACTTCCTGTCGAGCCGACCAGGACTTCCCAGCCCTGGGAACGGATCCAGGAGGACGCCGCAGAGGGTGTTAGCCATGCGCCCTCTGCGGCACCAACTCATGAAAAGGGACCAATTTTCCACGGGAAGGTTCCTCTCGATGTTGATCAAGTTCAAACACCCACCCTCCCCGAAGCGGGACTATGCGCAGGTCAAGAACGAGTACCTACGCGGTCACTTCGCGGTGCCGCTCAAGGCTCTGGAGCGGGTCATCTTGCTGCACCTGTTCTCGTTCCCTGACGTATTCGACTTCGACCGGGAACGACTGGACGAAAGCCTGCTTGAGGGGCGCGACGCCGTGAACACGGCCCTCGATGGCCTAGTCAGCAAGGGCTACCTACGCCGAACCAAGACCCGGAACGGAACATCGAAGGCCGGAAAAACTGGCATGTGGTCCTGGACCTGGGAAGTCACGATCGACCCGAAGAACTTCCCACTGCCTGACCTCCCGGACACGGCTTCTCCGAACATGGAAGTTCCGTCTACGGAAAACCAGGGCATGGACACGACCAGCGAAAACCCTGCGAAACCGCAGGTCGTTCCGCCGACTGAGAACCCAGCTACGGAAGACCAGTCGATAAAAGAACACTTGTTTGAGAACACTGAAGAGAAGACTGAAACGCGTTCGTCCGCTAGCGCGTCCGATCGCCCCGACCACCTGCTTGCTAAGCGGTATTACGACGCTCTAGACGGCAACTGCAACTTCATGGCAGTCCGAGGAGTCATCAAGAAGGCTCTTGGCAAGTACCCCCATGACGAGGTGGAACGAGGCGTTCTGCTGATGTGCGAGAACCCCAATAAGCCGTTCATGGCCCAAACCCTGTGGAATGCCATGAACGACCCGAAGGCTGCCGCGGTCGTCCGGAAGGCAGCCGGACGCAGGACCAGGCCGCAAGAACTCACTGAGGATGACGTTTACAAGATCCTTGGGCAGGACTACTGGACAGTCCCGACGCCTCCTCGTGAGATCCGAGACGGTTCTCACGAGGGCATCGCCCGGTGGCATATGGAGAAGCGGGCAGAGCGGCACGCAGAGCGGCAGGTTGCCGCCTGGCAAAAGTACTCCCGGAACATCACCGAGGGCGGCAGGGATCCCTACACGGGGAGGGCAGTCGATTGGGCCTGATCGATTACGGACGTGTCCTTGAGACCAGCGAGGACGGTTGGACAGCCGCCGTGCAGGACTTCCACCAGCGATACGAAGTATGGCCATGGGAAGTGCTTGGCGATGACGGCTGGACCGTCGCCCAGACTCCAGACGGGCCAGCCGTTGGATTCACACGCGCAGGGATCATCGCCTTCCGTCGGCGAACTGACGACCCGGCCAACATCGCGTACCTGGACCAGGCGTTAGCGGAGATGGACGCCATCAACCAGCAACGCTTGAACGCTCTGCACCAGCAGCTTCATGACCAGATCCACAGGGACAACGGGCGGTAGCGGCATGGACGAGTTCGTTAGCGGAGCCATTCAGTCGCCGCAAGGCAGTGAAGAGTGGGTCAAAGCGCTGACCACCTTCCATGCCTTGTACGACTACTGGCCGTGGGAAGTCTTTCCCCCTGGCGGATGGGTCATCGCCACCCTTCCCGACAACGCAGGTACTCAAGTAACCCTGACTGTCCTTGGCATCCGCTGGATGCGGGACCTAGCCGAGTCCTTGCAGACCGCGCCCTGGCACCTGGCCTACCTCAATCAAGCCGTAGCCGAGATGGACGGAAGTCTCCATGCGCGCCTCGATGCGTTCCATACCGCAGCTCACGACCAGATCGTCCAGGACAACGAGCCCTGACGAAGTTCCCGAACAAGTCCCCTCGCGAAAGGAACAACCCAATGTCTGACGAGATCACCACTGCCGCTGACTACTTCCAGGCTCGGTGGCGCGCCAAGAAGGACGCCCGCGAAGCGGCGATGGCTGAACTGACGCCAGTCGGTGACTACTCTCCGCCGACCAGGCCGGCTGGGAACAAGCCCGAACTGGCCCATTTCCGTCAGCTTCAGGCGAAGATCGACCAGGCCCAGGTCGAGCTGACTGCCGCACAGCAGGACCGGAACTGCATGAAGGTCGCTCGCGAACGGGCAGAGCACAACCTGAAGACCGCGCAGAAGGCATTCACCGACGCCATCCACGGTGCGAAGGATCCCGAGGAAGCTCAGCGGTTCGCGTACGTCGCTTCGAATGACAAAGATCGCCCTACTCGTCCTCCCTCCATCGCGGACATGCTGTTAGCCCGCCGGACAAGCGAAGAGGACCAGGAAGCCTGACATGGCTGACCTGTCTGCGCCGAATGCGCTGGACGACCTGTTGTCGCGGTACGGCAAGTGTCGTGCCGCGCTTCAGGCGTTCCCGCCAAGCAGCCGTGCATCCATCCGCATTGCAGTCATGACTGAGCTGGAACCCGTCCTGGAGGAACTTTGGCGGGCCGTCCAGGACCAGGAGGCAGCGTGACCCTAGACGTGTACTCACGACGCCGTGAGGAACTGCTCAGCCCTGAGACCGACGAAGCCACACGACGTGTCATCGCGGGCCAGATCCTCGGAGTCCTGGAGATCAGCTCTCTCATCGCAGGACTACTGCACACGGAAGAGGGGGCTTAGACCCCATGTACTCGCGGTGCGGGTTTGGACCCCATGTAAGGCGTTCGACTGGTCTGGTTGGGCGTCCCGAGTGGATGGCACCGAACCCGCACCGAACTATCCCTGACCAGCACCTTTGTGTCGCTGGTCTGATTCAGAATCAGAGGGCGTAACGGTGAAGTGTGGACGAACTACCAAGACAGGTGCGCCGTGCAAGAACCACGCGATACGTGGAGCTGAGGTGTGCCGCAAGCACGGAGGCAGCGCACCTCAGGTGAAGCAGGCCGCCGCTACGAGGATCGCCGAAGCGGAAGCCCTCGCAGCCTTCGCGAAGATGAAGATCGTTCCGGTTGAAAATCCGATCGAGACGTTGCAGGCGCTAGCCGGCGAGATCACCGGATGGAAGGGCTTCCTCCGGGACCGACTTGGCGAACTGACCAGCCTTGGCTACGCGGGTGCTACCGGCGAGCAGGTTCGCGCCACAGTGAGCTTGTACGCCGCGGCGCTGGACAAGTCGGAAAAGGTGCTGGTGTCCATCGCCAGGCTGAACCTTGATGAGCGGCTGGTGACCATCCGTGGCAAGCAGGCTGACCTTCTCGCGGAGGCAATCGAAGTAGCCGTCCGGGAAGTGGGACTTGATGGGATGCAGGCCGCCCGTGCACGCGGCGCTGTGGTCCGGCATCTCCGGATGGTCGATGAAGGAGATGCAGCGGCATGACTTGGATCGATGATCTGGCTGAGCGGCTGACGCCCGCCTTTCGGCGCCCGAGGCTTAGCGACCCTGGGCCTACGGAGCTTCTGAACCTGATTCGTCAGGCGCAGGGGCTACCGGCGCAGACGCATGAGGAGTACATCGCTGAGCAGCAGGCGAGGTACGACCGTATGACTGACGCTGAGCGTGCCGAAGAGGCCGCGTGGTTTGCTGCGCGGATCGAGGAGGAGCGGGCCCGCGTGGCACGCGAAGAAGCCATCTTCTGTGGTGAGACAGACGAAACTGGATAAGTAAGCAAACCTCTGGTCAATCGACTACTACGGATTCCCCCAGAGGCCCAGTAGAATGTAACTAGCAGTACCACGCAACTGAATGCCAGAAAGCTAGTCGTTCCGATTCGCCGAGTTGGGAAGTTCCCGAGAGGGGGATAGACCCAACAGCTTTACACAGCGAGTGATCGGGAAGCGACGAATGGTGAGACGCACCTAAAGGGTGTGCCCCGGGAGGGAAACCAAGCAAACACAGGACACCAACTGTGTTGCTTGGCATTCCCCGTCCCGAAGGGGTCTTCCTTGAACAGCGTCCATAATACGCCACTAGTGCGTATTCCGGGAGTTGAGTCAGCTCCTCCCGTTCCCACTCCAACCGACCTGAAGCGGCTGCTAGAGGCCATCCGCGCCCGGCAACTCTTCCGCGCTCCGCAGTCACTTCTTGTGTGGCAGAGCCCGCGTCCGCGTGGCGGTGCCACACATGGCTAAGTCGCGCACCCGCTACGAGAAGCGGCGAAACCAGGGCACCTGCAACGGCTGTGCCCGCGTCGGTCGCATCGCCGACCGCTGGTCAGTGTCAGGGCGATTCATCCACGACCTCATCCGATCCGGGAAACTCGCCACTCACGAACACGGCCTGCGTACCACAGTGACGTTGGAATCCGTGCGCGAATGCGAGTGGACTATCGCCCTCGCCTTGTCTGAGATGAACGATCGCTACGGCTCTCGTCTCTCCTGGTCCACCAGTTCGGCGGTGAACCATGCCTGAGGGGTTTCGCATCGCGTCCGCTTACGTGGACGTACGCCTTGACGACAACACAGAGGCCGACGAGAAACGGATCCGTGCCCGCCTCGAAAAGGGCGGCCCGATCACCATCCGGACCATCCTCGACGACCCCGAAGGTGTCGAGGTCGCGAAGGAAAAGGTCCGCAAAGGCAAGCCGGCGAGCATGCCGGTCGAGGCTGAGAACCCGGTCAACGCTGCTTGGCGGGCGAAGGTTCAGGCGTCCCTCAAGGACACAGCGAAGCAAGCCCTGAAGGTACCCCTCACGCCCGAGGGGGAAAAGTTCCGTAGCGAGCTTGCCGCGGTGATCGCTGAGACCGAGAAGGCCCTAGAGGCTGACATCCCGGTCGACGTGAAGGACGCTGCGAAGTTCAAGTCCGAGGTGGAACTCCTCGCCCGCGTCGCAGGCGAAGAGACCAAGGTTCGGATCCCGGTTGAGGCGGATGCCAGTGCCATCGAACGGTCGGTAAGTGGCTCGGCTGAGCGTGCAACCGGTCGGATGAAGGCGCTGCTGTTCACCGCCCTGTCGGTGGGCCTCCCAGCTTCCGCTGCGATTGGTGCAGCAGGTATCGCCGCGTCGATGGCAGCGGTCCCGGCACTGTTCACGGGTATTGCGGCAGTGGCGTTGAAGGGCAACACACAGGTAGTTGACTCCTTCTCCAGCCTGAAGACGAACGTCGTTCGCGACACCCAAGCAATGGCGCAGGTCATGGCTGGTCCGCTCGCTGGTGCAGCCGACGACTTGCAGTCGTCGTTCAACCGGATGCGGCCGCAGATCTTGGCTGCGTTCACCGGGACGGCTCCCCTGGTCGAAGACCTCACGGGGTCGGTGACTGACTTTGCCGAGTCTGCCATGCCAGGGATGGTGTCAGCGGTCCAGAACGGCGGCAAAGCCCTTGAAGGGTTCCGCTCGTTCGCTGGTCAGACCGGCGCTGGTGTGTCGGACATGTTGCGGAACATGGCGCAGGACTCGCAGGCAGCGGGCCGCTCGATGGAGATCTTCGGCGGCACGATCCGCAACTTCCTTGGGTTCACGGGGGACTTCATCGGGAACCTGTCGCAGGCACACGGGCCGTTGCAGTCGTTCCACGGTGGCCTGGACGCAGCCGAGGATGCGCTTCTGAAGCTCACCGCGGCGGGGTCTCCGGCGATCGGGTTTCTATCCGGGTTCACCTCTGCTGGTGCTGGTGCCTTGTCCTCCGTGAATGCCCTGGCGTCGGTGCTAAGGCTCATCCCGTCTGACGTAACCCAGATGGCTGGATCCTTCACCGCTTCATCCATGATCCTCAGTCGGTTTGGTATCGATGCTGGCAAGGGATTCGAGGGGCTAGGCCAGCGTGTCCGGGACGCTGGTAAGGATTTGGATGGCGCCGCCAGGTATGGAAGCAAGTTCGGTACCGCTATCGGCGGACTCGTCGGTGGTGCGCTGAACCCCGCGTTCCTCGCAGTCACCGCGTTGGGTATCGGGCTTGACATCCTTGGGGAGAAACAGAAGAAGGCTGCTGAGTATGCCGCCGCACACAAGGAAGGCGTACGGATCCTCACGGACGCTCTGCGCAAGGACAACGGTGTGGTTGGCGAGAACTCCCGCGCTGTGGATGCGAAGGCCCTGGCGGATAAGAACGCGGCCTCGAACCTGGCCACGTTCGGGGTTGGGATCGGCTCCGCCACTCTTGCTATCCGTGGTAACACCGTCGAGTACGACAGGCTGAAGACCTCTGCTGAGTCGACATTGGCCGCGATCGCCAAGTCGGCGGGGGTCAACGAGGAGAACAAGCGGGCCCTGGTTGGATTGGCCGGCGCATCCTTGGAGACTGGGCAGAACTATGACCAGTTGAAGGACAAGGTCAAGCTCTACGGCACCGCTCTGGACGGCACGAACGGAACCGTCCAGAAGTTCACGGATGCTCAACGCTCACATATCGAGTCAGTGCTGAACGGTACGGGCGCTGTTGGTGAGCAGATCCGGCAGGCGAGGGCTGCTCATGACGCGTACATCGCTGAGGAGATGGCGCTTACCACGCTGACAGCGGCGCAGATCGAGGCGCGTGACGCAACCACAAAGCACACCGAAGCTCTGTTCGCAGCACAGGACGCAGCGTTGAAGTACCGCGGGTCTCTCCTGACCACTAAGGAAGCGGAAGAGGCGTACAACAAAGTCTCTAAGGACTCTAAGGCGTCCGCGAAGGACAAGGAGAAGGCTCTTCTCGATCTGGAGCGGGCATGGGCGGCACAGGAACAGGCCGCCTACAACGCTGGTGTGACCGCGTCGAAGGCGTTCTCTCCCGAGGGTAAGGCCGCTGACGGGATGAAGGCGGCTCGTGCCGAGGTCGTCAAGCTAGCGGCTGCGTACAAGGGTGACCTGCCCGAGTCCATTCGGAACACCATTGCCAGCTTCACGCCGCTGGAAGCCACTGCCGCTGGAGCGACGATCCAGATCAACAAGGCAGGAGAGGCGATCTACAAACTTCCTGACGGTAAGGAAGTCAAGGTCAAGACCGATACCGAGGCTGCCAAGCAGGCGATTGAAGCCTTCATCTCGGACCAGTCTGCGAAGACGATCACGAACAAGCTGTTCACGAACACCGGTCCCGCTGATGGTGAAGTGAGGGACTGGGCTAACACCACCAGGAACGTTCGTGGTGACACCACCACGTACACGCACACGGATCCTGCTACTGGCGCTGTGAACCAGTGGCGGGTGAAGACCGACTCGACGGGTGCACGTACAACCACGTTCTCCAACGTGGACCCCGCTACCGGCGCTGTCCGGGTGTGGAAGCAGAACGCTGACGGCACGTGGGCTGAAACGCACGCTCGTGCCGATGTGGCTGCTGCGGAACGAGCGTTGAACAACGCTGCTCGGGACCGTACCGCAACGATCCACGTCAACCAGCAATTCAACAGCGGCACGGGCAAGGGCGCGTCCACGTTCGGGCTGGCATCAGGCGGTACCTCTGGTGATGGTCGCAAGATGCGGCTGCCTGGCTACGCGACTGGGTCTCTTGTGGATGGCACTGGTGGCGGCAAGCTAGCGGGCCCTGGCACGCCCACGTCGGACAGCATCCTGACTCTGTTCTCCAACGGGCTCGGGTTGACCTCTGACAAGGAGTTCGTGACCAACGCCGAGCAGACCGACAGGTGGGAACCGCTGCTGTGGGCCATCAACAACGGCGAAGGCATCTTCGGTCGTTCACCGTCTGAACTCACGGCACGCCCGGTGCATGCCCCGAGTGCCCCCATGACTGCCGCAGTGGTGAAACGACCCGTCGCAACTGCTCCGGGTAACGGTGAGGTCTTGTCGGCCCTGCGACAGATCTCAACCAAGCTGGACGGTTTGAACGAGATAGCCCGGAAGTCAGCTGGGATGACCGCGAACATCACTGTCCAGAGCAACAATCCCGCCACGACAGCCCGTCAAGCGGTGGATGACCTGGCTTGGGAGTTCCGAAAGTAGGCGAAGGGGGTGCCCCCGGTGATCCCGATGATCACCAGGGGCACCCTTCCCCACCCTGCTGCTTCCGGGGTAGGAGTGACACAGCAAGGCGGGGGCTGGGCCTGGCCGTTCCGAAGTGGATTCTTGACCAGAAGTTGAGTGCCGGGGGCGGGTTAGTCAGACACCGCCCCCAGCGTCCGCATCGACCCCAAGACCAATAACCGATGCGGACACCCCGTCATCGACGCCGTAGGACGACGGGGAACCTAAGGCCTGGCCAGCGCAAAGGGGAGATCGCAAGCTGGCCAGGCTTCCCGACGCCGCGCACGGGTGAAGGGGCACCCGTCGTCGGGAGTCTCGATGCAGTTGTCAGACTGGCGGAGGTGCGTCGTCAGGGGAGTGGCGAGGCCTCATCAGGAACACCTTCGCACCCAAGACCCGAATGTCCTCAGCATCGAGTGCGCGGTAGAAGTAGCGGCAGGCTGTGAACTCGGGCGCGTTGATCCCACCCGGACCGACAAGGATTTCTGCACTGCCAACGCCACCAAGGCCCATCACGTACACCCTGCCTTCGGCGACTTCATCCAGGAAGTGTTCGTAGCTTCCGAGGTTCGGCCTTGGCACGGTCATGAGGTGGTTCCCTGCCGCGCCTCCACGTGCGCCCGCCGGCTCTCTCGGCTGCAAGGCGGACAACGGCTGATCCTCGCCAGTTCGCGGGGTGTCAGCCGCCGTGTCCCGATGCTTCGCCGTTCGTGCCCAAGGGGCCAACGCCGCTTCTGCTCACACCACGGTCTCAGCATCGGCGGCCAGTCCGCCGCCAGTTGCTCACACAGGTACAGGTGGGCGGTGTCCATGAACCGTCGCCACTCGAAGTCGTCTGCACGGTCCTCTGTGTGGCGCGGCGCGGGAACCGGTGACGGATGGGCCAGGCGGTGCTTCATGGCCGCGGGTCTTCGCGGTTGAGCCCTGCCGCATGCTTCGCCCGAAGCACGTTCGTGATCAGGTTGCCGGTCAGCGTCTCGTCCAGCATGACCACGCTGATCCCGACACGGAGAGCAGGAACGGGGCCATCGGGCGTGTCGACGATGCCCGTGACTACCTCAACGGGGTGTCCGTGTGGGCCTGGTCCGGACAGTTCGCGCACGCACGACCAGCGGGCCGCGTTGTCAGCGCTCAGGTTGTTGCTCTCGATGACGGGTTCACCATCATCACGCTGCTGAAAGTTCCATCCCCGGTTAGTCACATAGGAGAAACTAAGAGTGATCAACAACGGTGATGGGTACGATTCCTACCCTCACTCGAACGGGCTAAGCAGCGATCCCGACGCGACTGCACAGCTGGTGAACCTCGGTGCGCTTCCCCGTTGGAGGGTTCTTCCGCAGGTCAATCAGCATATCCCTGGCGAAACCGTTGTAGCTGATCGTCTCCGGTGCCACCCGTTGAGACCGGTCCAACAGCGACAGCGTGGCTACACGGTCACCGTTGAGGGAGTGAGCGCGTGCTACCTCGATCAAGTGTCGGCTTCGCCTGGCAAGGGACGGAATCGTCACCGGGTCCAGGGCATTCGCAGCACGTAGAGCTTCACCAGACCGACGCAACTCCACGCCCAACGTGGTTGCGTGTGCCGCCATCACGCTCATAGAGAAGCTGGATTGAGTGTGCCGGTAGTCCGGGCCCAACCTCCGTGCGACTGCGTCGGCCTTCTCCCAATGCGCCCACGCTGCACCGTGCCGTCCACGCCGTGCGTACACGTAGCCGATCTCAGCGTTGAGCGCGCCAACCATGCCACGCCAGTCATCCGGGGCTCCATCAAGGTGAGGCGTGAGCTGGTCCCGTGCGTCGGTGGCTAGCTTGATCGCCTCTTCCCAACGGGTGTCATCGCGCATGGCCTGCACCATTGCCCACGCACCACCTGCGATCAGGTATGGATCGTCAGCTTCCTGTGCCTCTGTGATCGCACGATCGGCCACCATCCATACCAACTCTGGAGCGGGCTGGTAGGCGACGAAGAAATCGGCCAGCTGGTAGACCCCGGCAAGGACGCGCCTCGCCTCTCGCCGCTCCTCACCCCGGAGTGCCCGAACGGCAACCTGAGCGTCGCGGATCAAACCAGGCAGCAGCGACCCAAGTTGTGTCCGGTGATCCGGGGAGGAGTGGCGTACCGCCCACGCGTAGCGCAGGCGTTCGGCGAGATGCGACACCGACACAGGTTCTGTACGCAGCGACACCCGGTACTCGGTGAGCGCGGCTTGAACCTCGGATAGCGTGGAATGCCGGGGCCCAGCGAACACGGACACCGGGACCGCATGCCCGTTGCCGGTGAGCATGGCGAGGTCGGGAAGCTCAAGGGCTTGCGCGATCCGAAGCAATAGCGCCAACCGAGGTGAGTGCTGCTTGCCGGTTTCGATGGCCTTCACCCACTCGGCAGACTTCCCGCCAACCAGTCCTGCTAGGACAGGGCGGGACATGCCACGTTGGACGCGGTAGTAGCGGATGCGCGCACCAATGGACGCGTCAGCAGGCAAATCGGTCACCAAGACCACCCTCTTCGCGGAGTGACCTCTTTCGCGTGCCCCCGGTGGCCAAACCGGGGGCTTCCCTCCGCGATAGAGGTGCCTCACCACCATACCGGTGATGTACGCAGCCCGAGGAGTGGTGAGCTGATGCGTGGGCTACCTGGTCAGCAACGCCCTGGATGGTCGATGCAGTCGGCTTGCCGAAGCCTGTCGACGTTCTGCTGATGCTCGATCTGGCGCGACTGCTCCTGCTCCTGGCGTTGGCGCGCTGGCTCCGTCATGGTCCATCGAACGCCGCCGATCAGGAGCAGGAGACCCGCGACGATGGCGCCCAGGACAAGGAAGTGTCGAGGCTCGTTCAGTGCCATCCAGTCAGGCCGCCGCACCCCCTACTCCTGGTTCGCGCCGTAGTCGTAGCCGCGTTCGTTCTTGCGCGGGGCGTTGATGCGCTCCCAGTCTGCGTTGTTGCGGCGTCGCTGGTCGGACACGAGGGCTTCAGCCTCGCCGGCTATCCGCTGCACCATGGCCACGATTTGAGCGAACTGTTCGTGTCCTGCGGACTCGTCCGGCATGGACTCCTCAAGCAGGTTCCGGCGAACAGTTAGCCCGCCGTGCACGGTGTGCAGAGCAGCCGCCAAGTCCTGCAATGCACGGTCGTATCCGCGCAGTCGGTCCACCTCGATCGAGGGGCGTGCACACGCCGCGGCGAACGTTTCCGCAGCGTCGTTCAGCTCTCCCTTGAACAGTCCTGTGGATCCTGTGGCAGGAGCCGATGCACGCCCTGGCTGGGGCGGTTTACGGGTGGCAGTCGTGCTGGTCGGAATGGCCGGCTTCATGTCGGTCCCTTCGCTACTTATCGTGACATTTCCTCAAGCGCGGTCATGGTGACCGCAACGGACACGACACTCTCCTAGGTTGGCGTTTCCGCAGGTGAGTGACGTGCCGAGTGTGTGGGCGTCATCGGCTGGTCATGGTGGGCAACAGTCCGTCGAGACGCAGTTTCAGCAGGTGAAGGGACGTGGACAGCATGACCAGGCATCCTGGCCGCATCCTGACCTCTGGTCATGGTGACCACGTGGCTTCTGCCCACCATGACCAGTAACCCTCTGTGCTGCCTGGTGGACACCGTCACAGCCCCGTGTGTCAAACGCCCAAGGTCAACCGCACGGTGTTCGTGAACGCCTCGCACACCCTGTGCGGCACGCCTGTGCACACCCCTGGCGCACACCTGTGCAAACACGTTCACGGGGTCTGTTCATCAGGGTGTGCACACCCCTGTTTGTCGGGGTGTTCATCGGGGCGTGCCTTGAACACCTCTAGCGGTTCGCCGTAGTCGCCGAAGGTGTACAAGTACAGGGCATGCAGGGATCGCTGAAACCCTGCCGCGTACGCACGGTCGGAGTCCTTCCCGAGATCGGCGAACAGGCGCAGGTGTCCGTCACGCTGGCGGCGAAAATCATCTGCCAACCCTGCAAGGTCGTAGTCAGTTGGCGACGTAGACACAGCTGTCGGTCCCCTCTATGTAGGTCAGCTCTCCGGTCTCGTTCGAGATCCAGCACTTAGGCCCGATCGGTTGCCGCGGTCGCTGAAGGTTGAGCGACACTGTGGTGCCTTTCGGCACGCGCACGGTCACGGCTGCGACCGTGTCGGGATAGGTGAGTGTGGACTCTGTCTTGACCCCGTTGGGTGCTGACGGGTCGGTGTAGGAGAACTGCTCTGCCCCGGTTGCAACGAGCCGCAGGGCGACTGTTGGTGGCGGCTGGCTGGGGGCAGGAGCGGGCGGTGCCGATGGTTCGGCAGAGCAGCCGGCGAGGACGAGCAGGGCAGCGACAAGCGCAGTTAGCTTCATGGACGCGGTGTCGCGCCCTGACCAGGGCTTGTTACGTGCCCGCTTCGGTGCCGCGTTCGGTGCCATAACGTCTGGTTCTGCCGATCGACAAGCGGTGCCCACTATCAAAGCGACCACCCCGCACGCTGCATGTTCAGCAATGTGCAGCAATCGGGATCAATCAGAATCAGTGCCGTGATCGAACTGTAAATCAGACGGCACTGCCTTCGGGGGTTCGAATCCCTCACTCGCCACACAGAGCGGCCTCGTGACCTGGTCACGGGGCCGCTCTTGTTTCGTCAGGGCGCTTACCGGCCGCGATCCCGCCTCTGCGGCCAGGCCGGGTGCGGGTTCGGTTCGGCCAGGTCTTCGAGGTAGGTGTGCTCACTGAAGTCGTCGTCGGTCACGGGCGCTTTACGGGCGCGCCGGGGCGCGGCCACCGGCTCTGGTGCCGCTTCGAGTTCGGCGGCGATCTCGGCCAGCTGCGGCCACAGTTTCTCCTGGGCCTTCGGCGCGAACAACGCCTGCGCGAGCGGATGCTCGCAGGTCCCGGCGGCGACCTCTTCCCAGCTGAACTTGCCGTCCCGGACACAGCCGGCCGCCCGGGTCAGCCGCGGCGAAGCGCCGGGCCGCTCCGCCGCGAGGCGGAACACCTCGGCCGTGAACTTCGACGCGTCGACCATGAACGCCACCTCCGTCGTACCCGCGCCGCTACGCGGAGTAAGACGACCCTACCGAGCCCGGTAGCGCAACAGCACGATCCCCGAGGCGAACGCCCGATCCTCGACCAGCCGCAGCTTCGGCACGCCGGCGGCGTTCTCGAACAACCGGCGACCTTCCCCGACCACGACCGGGTAGACGAACAGCCGGTACTCGTCGACGAGCCCCTCGGCGATGAGCGCGTGCACCAGCGAGATGCTGCCGGTGGTCACGATGTCCTCGCCCTCGGCGGCCTTCAGCCCCTCGATCTCCGAACGAAGCTCGCCGGAGAGCACCTTCGTGTTCTCCCACTCCGGCTCCGTCAGCGTGCTGGAGACCACGTACTTGCTCACTGAGTTCAGGTAAGCCGAAATCCCTGTCGTGTCTTCGGTTTGCTTCGGCCAATAGCCGCGCATGTCCTCGAAGGTGACCCGTCCGGTTAGGAACGCGTCGGCGTTCTCACGTTGTTCGCGCAGCGCGGCCAGGACATCCGACATGTCGGCGTCCGGATCGCCGCCACCCGGGCTGAACCAGTCTCCCGTCAGTTCGATCACACCGTCGATCGTGCAGTTCTCGGTGACGATCAGTTCCCGCATGCGCCAGACCGTACCGCCGCCCTCCGACAAGAATGGACCGATGACCGAGCCGCTGTCCTGGCCCGCCACGCCGCCGGCCCACGGATCCGTTGTCCTGCGCGAATTCACCGAAACCGACGCCTCGCTCGCCCTTGAACTCGGCGAAGACCCCTACATCCCGCTCATCGGCAGCCTGCCCGCGCATCCGACCCCGCGGGAAGCCGAAGACTGGGTGCTGCGGCAACGGAGTCGTCACACCGAAGGACGTGGCTTTCCCTTCGTGATCACCGTCGACGGGATCGCGGTCGGCACGATCGGCCTCTGGCTGCGGAAGCTGTCCGAAGGCATCGGGATCCTGGGCTACTCGGTCTCTCCAAGACACCGGCGACGTGGGGTCGCGACCGATGCGCTCAAGGCGATCACCGGCTTCGCTCGGCCGTCCCCGCTGTCGAGCGGATCGAGCTGGCCATCGAGCCGTGGAACCGCGGCTCCTTTCGCGCGGCCGAAAAAGCGGGCTACCGGCGCGAAGGCCTGCTGCCCGCTCATCACGAGATCGGCGGGGTCGCGCGGGACATGCTCCTCTACGTGTCGCCGTGAACCGCGCGCCTCGACGGGTACCAAGTCTCACCCGCGGGTTCGCCCGCCATGTTCCAGCTCCACGACACCTTGGGCGTGACGCGCGCGTAGATGCCCGGGCCGAAGACCCCCGTGCGTTCGACGGGGTCGGCGGCCTCGCCGTAGATCCGGACACCGCGCGCGACGAACGGGTCCAGTGAGACCAGGTCGTCGATGACCAAGGCGACTTTTCGTTGCCCCGCTCGGATGTTGCGGAACTTTCGGGTCACGAGGACCGACGCGCCCGCGCCACCGACCCAGAAATGCGTCCCGTCGAACTCGAACGCCAGCGGGACGACGTCGGGCTGCTCGCCGTCCTCGGACAGGGTCGCGAGGCGAGCCAGGGGTTGGGAACGCAGATACGCGATCTCGTCCTCGGTGAAGGCCATGACGTCATTCTCCTCGGCTATGCCGTGAGCGCCTGCGCTCCGTTGAGCACCAGCATGTCGGTCACGAAGCAGACCGGGGTGCCGTCGGCGGCTCGGCCGATCCAGGTCGGGTAGCTCCCGTCTCCCCAGCCGGTGGCGAACGCGATGATGTTGCCGTCGGCTCCCTCCGGGGTGATGTCGACGTGGGGATCCACCTCGGCGAACTTCTCCATGAGGTCGTCGTCCACCTCCTCGGGGAGGGCGTCGGCGTCGGCGAAACAGCCTGTCCCGCTGTCCACGCCGTAGCCGTAGAACTCCCCGTCGCCCAGGAAAAGCGCGTTCTGACCCGGCCAGAGCGCGACTTCCCAGGTGGCCACCTGTCCGTCGGCGACGACGAGTTTCGCGGCGGCGACCCGCTCATGGGCGGGTTCGTCGACGAACCGGATCACGGAGAGCTCGACCCGGTGTTCCCCGGGCGGGACCGTGACCGTGAAGTGGTCGGAGTCCGCGTCCAGGAAGGCCGGATCCGAGGCGACGAGCCTGCCGCTGGACATGCGGAGCCTCCCGGCGTCCTGAAGCTCGACCTCCACGAGACCGCTGCGCAACGCGAAACGCGTGCCCGCGGTGAACATCTCCACCATGCCGTTGGGCCGCAACGGAACCGACGGGCGCCAGGGACGCGCTTCGAGAGGAAGCGGTGGATCGGTTTCGGGAGCCTCCGGCGTCCGCAGCGTCAGCGGCCCCGAGTTCGCGAGAGACTCCCACTCACCGAAGGCGGGCTTCGGCGTGGTCAGCTCGGACACCGGCTTGTGCGCGCGGCCGCTGCTGGATCCGCCCGCGTAGCCGTCGGGCGCCTGGTGCATCCAGCCTTCGCCTTCGGGGCCGAAGGACATCTCCACGCGGCCGGCGGTCTGTTTGTCGAATTCCTCCTGGTCCGGGGTTTTGTAGGTCCACTGCTCGACGCGTACGAGGAACAAGCTGCCGTCTTCGAGCAAGCGGTACTCGAACGAAGCGCGTCGCCTGCCCTGCTCGTCGACGTGCCAGCAGCGCGCGAAATGGTGCTGCCACGCGATTTCGAGCAGCACCGACGGCGACTCGGTGCCGGGACGAACCAGCGCGACGGCGTACTGCTCACCAGCGGCGTCGCGTTCCCGGGCCGTACCGGGTGCGAGCCTGCCGACCAGAACACGGGCGGCCGGATCCCAGCCCTCACAACAGATGACTTCGAACGAAGTCCCCTCAGACATGCAGCGGACCCTAGCGGGCGCCACCGACAGAACACTAGGAGTTACACGCGGATCGCGTAGTCGCCGAAGGCGGGCTCCAGCAGTTCGAAAGCGCGCTGCGTCGCCTTCGTCAGCGCTTCGGCTATCTCGTCGTTGCTCTCGCCGGCGTGAGACCGCCGCAGGACCTCGCGGAAGAGGACGCGGTCGATCGCGTTGAGTTCGGCGGCCGCCATGACCGGGGTGACGTCGTCCGCGTCGGCTCCGGTCTCGGCCGCGAGCAGCGTGGCGAGCGCTTCTTCCCGCAGTTCGTGCAGTTCACGCAGCCGCGCGGTCAACGTCGGGCTCTCCAGCACCATTTTCGCGAAAACCTGCCCGGTGAAGCCGATCACAGGCGAGTGCTCGGCGACCGCGGCCAGGAAGACGCGCCGGAGCGCGGCCAGCGCCGACTCGCCCGGCTCCCGATCGCGAACGGCGTTGGCCAGCCCGTTCGTGAACTCCTCGTGCTGATCCAGCGCCAGGTCTTCTTTGCGTGCGAAGTAGTTGGTGACTGTCTTCTTCGCGACCCTCGCCGCCGTCGCGATCTCGGCGATCGTCGTCTCCTCGAAGCCCTTCTCGATGAAGAGGAGAGTCGCCTTGTCGGAGATCAGCTGCCGTGTCTCCTGCTTCTTGAGCTCCCGTAAGCCCACATCCGTGCTGGTCATGAGCGAAGTTTACCACCGTCGTAAAAATATCCTTGACTTACTGTAGGTCAGATGTAAACTTACGTCCGTACTACCGAACAGCGAGAGAAGAGGCTCCTTGACCGCTCGAATCCCCCAAGGCAACGAAGGCACCAACCGCGCTCAGGCCCGCCGGAACGACCGCCGCCGTCAGCAGCCGTTCCCCGGCCGCTCGACGCCGGTGCGCCGCTCGACCGGTGTCCCGCGCCGCCGGTCGTACTGACCGATCAGCTCGTCCCAGAACTCACCGCCGACCGAAGGGGATAGCCCATGAACGTCCTTGCCTCCACCGTTTCGCTGACCGTCGACGACGTCGCCGCCTCCAGCCGCTTCTTCACCGAGCACTTCGGTTTCACCGAGCAGATGGCCGCGGAGGGTTTCGTCTCCCTTGGGCACGAGACCGCGAAGCTGGCCATCGTCCTGCTTCAGGCGGGGATCGAGGTCCTGCCGGAGAACCTGCGACAGGTGCGCGCGTCCGGCGTGATCGTGGCCTTCACGGTCGAGAATCTCGAAGCCGAGGAAAAGCGCCTGCGCGAGGAAGGTGTCGAGATCACGCTGCCGCTGCGGGAAGAGCCGTGGGGAGAACGCCTCTTCATGGTCGCCGACCCGAACGGCGTGCCCGTGGAACTCGTGGAATGGGTGCAGCAGTAAGGAAACGCCGAAGCGGGGCTCGGTCCACAGTGGACCGAGCCCCGCTTTTCGGCTACTTCATCGCGGCGAGCTGGATCAGGTTGCCGCAGGTGTCGTCGAAGACCGCGGTGACCACGGGGCCCATGTCGACGGCGTCCTGGGTGAACTCGACGCCCAGTCCCTTGAGGCGCTCGACCTCGGCGTACACGTCGTCGACGGCGAACTGGGTGAACGGGATCCCGTCGTCGGCCAGGGCCTTCTTGAACGGCTTCGCCGCGGGATGCCCGTCCGGCTCCAGCAGGAGTTCGACACCGTCGGGATTGGCGGGGGAGACCACGGTGAGCCAGCGGGCGTCGCCGGTGGGCACGTCGGTCTTCTTGGTGAACCCCAGCTTCTCGGTGTAGAAGGCCAGCGCCTTGGCCTGGTCGTCGACGAAGACGCTGGTGATGTTGATCCGGATCACGGGTTCGGTTCCTCTCGGTCGATGGGCCACCGCTCGACGATCGACCGCAGCGGACTCGTGTCGATGTGGTGGAACTTGTAGCGGCCCTGTCGCCGGGTGTGCACCAGGCCCGCCTGTTCGAGCATCGCGAGATGCTGCGAGATGGCCTGCCGCGAAGACGCCAGGCCGTGCTTCATGGTCAGCCTGCCGCAGATCTCGAACAGGGTCTGACCGTCCTTTTCGGTCAGCTCGTCCAGGATGATGCGCCGCGTCGCGTCGCCGATCGCCTTGAACAGGTCGCCGTCCACGCCCCCGTTATAGGCAAGTCGTCACTTGCCTGTCAAGCCGGGGTCAGGAGCCGAGGTAGCGCAGGATCGCCAGGACGCGGCGGCTGTAACCGGCCGCGCTGGCCAGTCCGAGCTTGTCGAAGATGGCGTTCACGTGCTTCTCGACCGCGCTCAGCGACACGAACAGCGACTCGGCGATCCCGGAATTCGTGTGGCCCTGCGCCATTTTCTCCAGCACCTCGCGTTCGCGGGCGGTCAGCTTCGCGAGCGGATCGGTGTGCGTCGTCCGGGCCAGCAGCCGCCGGACCACCTCCGGATCGAACGCCGCCCCGCCCGCCGCGACCCTGTCGAGCGCGTCCAGGAATTCGCCCACCTGGGCGACCCGGTCCTTGAGCAGATAGCCGACGCGTTCGCCGTCGCCGGTGATCAGCTCGGCGGCGTAGCGCTTCTCGACGTACTGCGAGAGCACCAGGACGCCGATCCCCGGCCAGCGTTTCCGGATCTCGAGCGCCGCGCGCAGGCCTTCGTCGGTATGGGTCGGGGGCATGCGGACGTCGGTGACGACCACGTCCGGCTGGTACGCGGCCGTCGTCGAGACGAGTGCGCCGCCGTCGCCGACCGACGCCACGACGTCGTGCCCCTCTTCGATCAGCAGCCGGACGAGCCCTTCGCGCAGCAGGGTCGAGTCCTCGGCGAGGATCAGCCGCACGGCAGCACCGCCGTCACCACGGTCGGACCGCCGGGCGGACTCCTCACGATGAACCGGCCGTCCGCCGCCGCGACGCGCCGCGCGAGGCCGGAGAGGCCGCCACCGGACGCCAGCGCCCCGCCCACACCGTCGTCGGTGATCCGCACCCGCACTCCAACCTCGTCCCGCTCGGCCTCGATGTCGATCCGCGACGCCGCGGCGTGCTTGATCGTATTGGTGACCGCCTCGGAGGCGACGAAGTAGACGACGGTCTCGATGGCCGCCGGTGGCCGTTCCGGCAGGTCGACCCGCAGGTGGACCGGCACGCCGGAACGTTCCGCGAGCGCCTCCAGCGCGGGGTGCAGCCCGTCCGAGTCCAACGCGATCGGGTACACCCGCCACGAAACCTCGCGCAGGTCTTCGAGAGCGCGCTGGGATTCCTCGTGTGCCTGCCGGAGCAGGTCCGACGCGTGGTCCGGATCGCCGGTGCGCCGCGCCCGGCCGAGCAGCATCCCGAGCGCGACCAGCCGCTGCTGGACGCCGTCGTGCAGGTCCCGTTCGATCCGGCGGCGCTCGCCGTTGACCGCTTCGACCACCTCGGCCCGGCTGGTCGCGAGTGCGGAGACCCGGCGGCGCAACTTTTCCTGTTTGCTGGGGCCGAAAAAGCGTCGTGCCAGCTTGCGGTCCAGCGTCGCCGCACCCAGAAGTCCTTGCAGAGAAAGAAAGATGAGCAGTGCGCCGAAAAGCGCGGTGGTGATGGGGTCGTACCAGTCGGCGGGCGCTCCACCTCCGGGAGACTGACCGTTGAACAGCTGATAGGTGATGATCACGCCGGAGCCGGTGCCCAGCAGGATCATCACGAAGATCCCGGCGCTGAGCAGTCCGACGACGCAGCGCGGGATCAGGTAGACCATCGCGCGGCGCTCGTCGTAGAGGATGGTGTTCCGATCGCCGAAGTACTTCTCCAGTCGTTGGCGCTCCACTTCGGACAGTACGTGGGCACCGGCGAAGACAGGCTCCCGCAGCGCGGGGATCGCGAGCGCGAGGCCGCCGAAGAGCACGTAGAAGAACTCCGCGAACGCGGTCATGGCGCCGATGGCCAGGCCCAGCGTGCCGCGGAGCGCTTTGCGCAGGTAGCGGCGCGTCGCTGCCGGAACAGGCATAACGCCAGGTTAGCGGGGTACCCGAAGATCGGTACTGCGGTTTTCCGCAGTGATCTCTGCCGCTTCACCCCAGGGTGCGGAACCCGGGCAATTCGTACGTTCGTTGATATCCGCAGACGACCACGAAAGGCCGCCATGAACCTCCTCCTCGCCCAAGCCGCCAGCGAACCGATGAGCGGCCTCGCCGGCTGGGCGGTGTCACTGATGGACGCGCTGGGCGGTCCGGGAGCCGCGATCATCGTCGGACTGGACAACCTGTTCCCGCCGATCCCGAGCGAGCTCGTGCTCCCGCTCGCCGGGTTCTCCGCCAGTCAGGGCACGTTCACCCTGGTGGAAGCGCTCGTGTGGACGACCTTCGGGTCGGTCGCGGGCGCGATCATCGTCTACTACCTCGGACTGCTGCTGGGCCGTGACCGCACACGCCGCTGGATGGCGAAGATCCCGCTGGTCAAGGCGTCCGACTTCGACAAAACCGAGGCCTGGTTCCAGAAGCACGGCACCAAGGCGGTGTTCTTCGGCCGGATGGTGCCGATCTTCCGCAGCCTCATCTCCCTGCCCGCCGGGATCGAGCGGATGCCGTTCTGGCGGTTCCTGGCCCTGACCACGCTGGGCAGCCTGATCTGGAACACGGTGTTCGTCCTGGCCGGGTACGCCCTCGGGGAGAGCTGGCACCTGGTCGAGGAGTACGCCGGGTTCTTCCAGTACTTCGTGATCGCCGCCGTCGCGATCGCGGTCGTGCTCTTCGTCGTGAACCGGCTTCGTGAGAAGAACCGCACCGACGCCTGAGCCCCGTGTGGGGCGCCGGGAGCGGGCGCCCCACACGGTCGTATCAGGACCGGAACGGGCCGGTCACCTCATAGGTGATCCCGCCGGACGACGAACCGGAGGTGCCGCGTTGCGACGAGAAGTACAGCCGGTTCCCCGCCGGGGTGAACGCGGGACCGCAGATCTCCGACGAGCTCTGGCCGGTGATCCGCAGGAAGGGCGCCACGATGTCGTTCGGCGTGATGACGCAGATCTCCATGTTGCCGCCGTCTTCGGCGACGTACAGGTCGCCCGAGGAGGTCCCGGTGACGTTGTCGACGCCGGTCAGCGGTGCCGAGCCGGGGCTGACCAGCGAGTCGTCGTAGGCCAGTTCGTAGGTGCTGTTCGCCAGGTTGAGCTGCCAGACGCGATTGTCGCCCTTCGTGGTGAACCACGCGGTGTCGTTGGCGTAGTGCAGCCCTTCGCCGCCGTTGAACCGCTTCGCGCCGGACACCTGGTTGCGCGTGGCGGTGGGGGAGCCGTCGGGGTCGGGCACGTTCGCCCAGGTGAAGCTGCCCGACGTCGCCGTGCCCGCCTTCAGCACCTGCAGCGTCCCGGTGGAAAGGTCACCCCAGGTCGCCGGGACGAAACGGTAGAGACAGCCGTCCGTGGTGTCCTCGGTCAGGTAGACGACCTTGCGCACCGGGTCGGCCGCCGCGGCCTCGTGCTTGAACTTCCCCATCGCGGGCCGCTGGACGGCGGCCGAGGCGGGCCCGTTCGGCTGGCATTCGTAGACGAAGCCGAGATCGATCTCCTCGCAGGAAAGCCAGGTGTTCCAAGGAGTCTTGCCGCCCGCGCAGTTCTGGCGGGTGTTCGCCAGGACCCGGTGGGCACCGGTGATGTTCCCGCTCGCGTCGAACTTGACCGCGCTCGCTCCACCGCCGGGCGTGATCTCCGAGTTCGACACGTAGATCCAGCCGCTGCCGTCGGCGAACACCGCGCCGCCGTCCGGCGCGCTGTGCCAGGTGTAACCGGTGCTCGCGACCTTCTGGCCGGATCGTGCGATGACGCGGCTGGTGAATCCCGCGGGCAGCTGGATCCCGTTCGCGTCGGCGGCCTGGAGCGCGCCGTACGGGCTGGGTCCGTTCTGCGCGGGCGCCGCCAGCGCGGCCCCCGAGAGCCTGTTTCCGAACGCCGTGACGCCGGCGCCGACCACGGCCGCGCGCAGGAAATTCCGTCGCTTCACTCGTGCCTCCGCTGATGTGGTGGTGCGGGAAGGAGCGGATCGGAGAGTACGGGCGGAACGGGACTTCCAGGTGAATTCGCGGCGTATTCACCGGGAGGGGAGAACTTTCGTAGGGAAGCCTCGCTCAGCACTATTTCCTTCGCCTTGCGAAGGCCCGGTGCTTCGGCTCCACCTCGTTGTTCGGCGATTTCCAGGGCGAGGAGTATCCGGTCGACCGGAGCGCAGCCGCCATCACGGTGGTGACGACGTCCGATCAGGTGACGCCAATCGGCGAGATACTCGTCGAGTCCCGGTTCGCCGGGAACGGCCCGCAGCAGCGCTCGCAACAGGACACGCATCTGGTTTTCGTTGCCGGGCAAAGTGTTCCGGGCCAAGGAGTCGGCCAAGGTGCTTCGGGACTGACCGGTCGCGGCGGCCAGCGCGCGGATGCTGAGGCCGCTCCGGTCGCGGAGTTCGCGCAGCCGCGCCATGAAGTCCGATTCCGTGGTGAGGGTGGTGTTCATCGGCGTGCCCGGGCGGGCACGGGGCGGACGACGGCACCGAGCAGAGTGATCGCGATCCCCGCCGCGATCGGCGCACTCGTACCGGCGAAGGTCAGTGCCGTGGTCAATACGGTGAGAATGCTCAGGCAAACGATCTGACCGGCCGAAACGCAGCTTCGCCTCGGCCGCCGGGGCGGCAGGATTCCGTGACTCATGACCTTGCCCTCTCAAGGCTCAGTGGCGGCCTCCGGATGGATGGCACGGAATGCACGTTATCAAATCGTGATAGTGAGTTTAAGGAGGTTTAATGTCCGGGTTCGTCCGGGTTTCGACGACGAAGGCCCCGGATCCTGGACGGATCCGGGGCCTTCGGTCTCGCGCCGTTACGCCGCTTGGGCGACCGGAGCCGTCGCCGGGGCCAGCGCGAGGTCCAGCACTTCGCGGACGTTCGCCACGGCGTGGACATCCAGCTGTGCCAGCACTTCGGCCGGGACGTCGTCGAGGTCCGGCTCGTTGCGCTGCGGGATGATCACCGTCTTCATCCCGGCCCGGTGCGCGGCCAGCAGCTTCTGCTTGACCCCGCCGATCGGCAGCACGCGGCCGGTCAGCGACACCTCACCGGTCATCGCGACGTCCGATTTCACGACCCGGCCCGAAAGCAGGGACGCCAGCGCGGTCGTCATCGTGATGCCGGCGCTCGGCCCGTCCTTGGGCACCGCGCCCGCGGGGACGTGCACGTGGATGCCGCGGTCCTTCAGGTCGCCGACCGGGAGTTCCAGCTCCGCGCCGTGCGAGCGCAGGTACGACAACGCGATCTGCACCGACTCCTTCATCACGTCGCCCAGCTGACCGGTCAGGGCCAGTCCGGTCGAGCCGGATTCCGGATCCGCCAGCGACGCCTCGATGTAGAGGACGTCACCGCCGGCGCCGGTCACCGCGAGACCGGTCGCCACCCCCGGCGTCGACGTGCGCTGGGTCGACGCGGGCAGCGAGGACTCCGGCAGGTGCCGCGGGCGGCCGAGGTAGGTCTCGAGCCCGTCGGCGTCGATCGTCAGCGGCAGCTCGACCTCGTCGAGCGCGACCTTGGTCGCCACCTTCCGCAGCACCTTCGCGATGGTCCGGTTCGCGTTGCGCACCCCGGCTTCCCGCGTGTACTCGGCGGCGATCCGGCTGAACGCGCCGTCGGTCAGCGTGACGTCGTCCTTGCCGAGGCCCGCCCGGTCCAGCTCGCGGGGGAGCAGGTGGTCGCGGGCGATGGTGACCTTCTCGTGCTCGGTGTAGCCGTCGAGGGTGACCAGCTCCATCCGGTCCAGCAGCGGGCCCGGGATGGTTTCGAGCGCGTTCGCCGTCGCGAGGAACACGACGTCGGACAGGTCCAGCTCGACCTCGAGGTAGTGGTCGCGGAACGTGTGGTTCTGCTCCGGGTCCAGCACCTCCAGCAGCGCGGCCGTCGGATCGCCCCGGTAGTCGGCGCCGACCTTGTCGATCTCGTCGAGCAGCACGACTGGGTTCATCGAGCCCGCTTCCTTGATGGCGCGGACGATCCGGCCGGGCAGCGCGCCGACGTAGGTGCGGCGGTGACCGCGGATCTCGGCCTCGTCGCGGATGCCGCCGAGCGCGACGCGGACGAACTTGCGCCCCATCGCCTTCGCCACGGACTCGCCGAGCGAGGTCTTGCCGACCCCGGGAGGGCCGGCGAGCGCGAGCACCGCGCCCGAACGGCGTCCGCCGACCGGACCCAGACCCGATTCGGCGCGGCGCTTGCGGACGGCCAGGTACTCGATGATGCGTTCCTTCACGTCGTCGAGACCGGCGTGATCGGCGTCGAGGATGTCGCGCGCGGCCGCGATGTCGTGGACGTCGGTGGTGCGCTCGTTCCACGGCAGTTCGAGGACGGTGTCCAGCCACGTGCGGATCCAGCCGCCCTCGGGGGACTGGTCCGACGTCCGCTCCAGTTTGTCCACTTCGGACAGTGCGGCCTTCTTGACCGCGTCCGGCAGTTCCGCGGCCTCGACGCGGGCACGGTAGTCGTCGTCGTTGGCGGTGCCGTCGAGTTCGCCCAGCTCCTTGCGGATGGCTTCGAGCTGGCGGCGCAGCAGGAACTCCTTCTGCTGCTTCTCCATGCCCTCCTGGACGTCCTTGCGGATCGTGTCGGTGACCTCGAGCTCGGCCAGCTGCTCGCGGCTCCATTCGAGGGCCTTTTCGAGCCGTGCCGAAACGTCGAGCGCGGAGAGCAGTTCGAGCTTCTGCTCGGTGTTCAGGTACGACGAGTTGCCCGCGAGGTCGGCGAGCGCGGACGGATCCTCGACCTCCTGGACGGCGTCGATCATCTGCCAGCCGCCGCGCTGCTGGAGGATCGCGAGGACGACGCTCTTGTACTCGGACGCGAGCTTCGCGGAGTCGTCGTCGGTGGTCTCGGTGGCGACCTCGGCGTGGACCCAGCGGGCGGCGCCGGGACCGTCGGCGATGCGGCCGACGACGGCGCGGCGGGTGCCGCGCAGCAGCACCGCGGTCTTGCCGCCGGGCACGCGCCCGATGCGCTCGACGGTGGCGATGGTGCCGAGCTCGGCGTACTCGCCGTGGACGCGGGGGACGATCAGCACCTCGGCCTTGGTGGCGGCGCCGGACCGGATCCCCGGGAAAGAAGCCTGGGCAGGCGTGTTGGCCTGGGCGGACTCCACCGCGGCGCGCGTCTCCGTGTCGGCGAGGTCGAGCGGGACGATCATGCCCGGCAGCACGACGTCGTCATCGAGCGGGAGGACGGGCAGGAGGCGGTTGTCGGTCATCTGTGCACTCCTCGGTTAGTTGAGTCTGCCTAGCTCAACTCTCCGATCGACCCGTTTGTTTCCTTCTCGCGTTCGCCGTCAGCGATCACCCACCCCTCGGACCTCCGCACCCCAACGCGTCGCGTTTAGCGGGCTAAACGCGACGCGACGGGCCTAGACGTCGGATGTCAGGGGTGGGTGGCGACACCGCACCAGGCGAACGGCCGGGCGCCTTCCTCGTCCCGCCGCAGCTCCCGCGTCGGCCGCCACTCGGGCAGATGGACGAGCCCGGGCTCCATCAGCGGCCAGTCCCCGAAGAGCGGCTCGATCTCTTCGCGGTCCCGCATCCACACCGGGTTGCTCGTCTTCCGGTACTGCTCGACCATCCAGCCGAGCCCGTCCGCGTCCGGACCGGTCTGGCCGCCGAAGCTCATATGCGAAAGCCCCAGCCAGCTGCCCGGCGCCAGCGCGTTCCGATAGGTCGCGACCAGCGCGGGCGGATCGTCGTGCGGACCGGCGAAATGCAGGACGGCCATCATCATCAGGCAGACGGGCTGCTCGAAATCGATCAACCGCCGCGTCTCCGGATGCCGCAGGACGTCTTTCGGCCGCCGCATGTCGGCCTGGACGATCCCGGCCCAGTCGGTCGCCTCGTGCCGTTCGAGGATCAGCTCCGCGTGCGCGACCGCCACCGGCTCGTAGTCGACGTACACGACCTTCGCCTCATCGCCCGGCTCCAGCTCTTCCCGGACGATCTCGTGCACGTTCCCGGCGGTCGGGACGCCGGAACCCAGATCGACGAACTGCCGGATCCCGGCTTCGAGCGCCGCGCGCACGACGCGGTTCATGAACTCGCGGTTGTGCTGCGCGCCCGGCTTCACCCACCGCCACTGCCGCTCCAGCCGCCGGGCGAACTCACGGTCCACGGCCCAGTTGTGGGTCCCGCCGAGAAACCAGTCGTAGATCCTCGCCGCGGACGGCTTTTCGGTGTCGACCCCGGTCGGCGCCACCGGGGCCGCGTCATCGTCACTGGTCACAGAAACCCCCTGCTCTCCTGGAAAAGAGCCTATCGGGATCAGTACACCGCCGGTCGCCGCTGCCAGTAGGTCCAGAGCGGCCGATAGCCCTGCGCGTACCAGAACGGCGTCGACCGCGGATTGGCCAGCGCGTGGTGCAGCAGCACGGCTTCGGTCCCGCATTCGTCGAAGATCTGGTGCGCGTGCGCGGCGAGCGCCGACCCCACGCCGCTCGACCGCGCCGGTTCGGCCACCGCCAGCGACGACAGGTACCCGACCTTCTCGGCCGCGACCCGGCCGCCGATCCACGACGTCTCGCCGGGGAACTGCACCCGCACCATGCCCAGCGGGCGCCCGTACAGCTCGGCGATCCACAACGTCGGGTTTTCCCGCTTGAGCTCTTTCGACAGGTCCGCGGTGATCGCTTCCTCCGCGCCCTCGCGCAAAGTGACAGAACCGAACTGCGCGTCATAACGCTGCAATTCCAGCTCGAGTCCGACGGCGGTTTCCAGATCATCCGCTTCGGCGGGCCGGATGTGCACTCCGGGAGTGGCGGGCGGCCCCGTCACGGCGAGCCGGTCGGCCGGGCGGACCGCGATCACCAGCACCGGCGCGAATCCGCGGCGCAGCAATTCGGCCGAGCCGGGAGAATCCCGGCTGGGCCGTACCACGGTCGCCGCCGTTTCGACATCACCGGGTGGGGCGACCGCCTTCAGATGTTCATCCCATCGGGTGAGTAATGCGTCAAGGGCCGCTTCCGGGCGAGGTCCGGTGAGCCGGGCTTCGAGCCGATGTTCGACGAGCGCCCGCCACGGAGAGTCAACAGAATCGGGGCCCGCTTCGGTTCGTACCGACAATCCGGCGGCGGCCGAGTCGCCCGCTGTCGCGGAGAGTGACACGGAGCCCTCGACAGGCTCCAGTGCAGGCATTTCGGGGAGCAGGGCGTCCACGGTGGCGAGCCGCTCGGCGTGCCCGGCGGCGATGGCGTGGCTATTCATAGGACTATTCAAGCCCCTACTGACGGGTCCGACGGGAACTTCACGAGATTGGCTCGACCGTGGCGCCAGGTGACTTCCGGTAGTCGGCGGGAACGCGAATATCGCTCCCATTTCACCCCTTGGTCCACGCAGGTCAGCGCGACGCGCCCATTGTTAACCCTGGGGTGATCTCATACTGTCTCGAATGGGACTTGGGTACGCCCTCCGGGGTACTGTATTGCCCTCGTCCCCGAGGTCGCGGTAGGACAGGACCGGTTGGGCAGCCGGGAAGGAAGGTCGGATGCCGGACACGAACGGCAGGCCCGCGAGCGCCGCACAGACGGCGGCGGGCAAGGGAGGCGCCGTTACGGAGGCTCGTACCGACGAGCGACGGTTCCGCGTCTACACCTTCGCGGTACTCACCATGGGCATCGCCGCCGCGGCCGCGGTCAGCCTGTGGCTGGACTTCGAGGCCTCGGACGATCTGCTCTGGATCGGGCCGATCCTCGCGCTCGCGTTCCTGCTCGCCGAACAGCTCGGGATCAACGTCGACGTCCGCAGCGGCATCTCGTGGACGATCTCGTTCACCGAGATCCCGCTGGTCATCGGATTCTTCGTCGCTCCTTTCGAAGTCGTCCTCGCCGCGCATCTCGCGGCGGGCATCGGAACCCTGCTGGCGCGCAAGGTCGCGGGCCGGGTCCTCTACAACGCCGGCGCCTTCCTGCTGGAGATCACCGGCGCGTTCGCCGTGGCGGGACTGGTGAAACAGGCCTCCGGCGCCCACGACATGACCTGGATCGCCGCGCTGGCAGGCACTTTGACCGCGCCGCTGGTCAGCACGCTGCTCGCGCTCGCCGCCGTCCGCGTGCTGCGCCGCCGCATGCGGGTCAGCACCGCGATCCGGCTGACCGGCCGCATCCTCGTCGTCGGCTTCGTCAACGCCTCGGTCGGTCTTTCCGGTTATTTGGTCATTTCCGGTACGCCGAAGGCCTGGCCGCTCGTGCTGGCCGTGTTCCTCGGGCTCACCGCGTTGTACTGGGCGTACTCCGACCTGCTCCGCGAGCAGCGCGACATGGAAGCCCTGTCCGACGTCAGCCTGATGGTCGCGCGATCCGGCCAGCAGGCCGCCGCGCGACCCGCCGGGCGCGCCGACGAACTCGTCGGCGGTGTGGACGTCCGCGAGTGGGCGACCATCGCCGAACGCGTCAAAGACCAGCTCGCGGCCGGCCGTGTCGTGCTCAGGCTGCGACTGGAACCCAAGGACACCATGCGGATGGTCGTCGCGGGTGACGAACTGCCGCCCGTCGACCCGGCCGCCGACGACCCGCTGCTGCGTCTGCCCGGCGCGCACGTCCGGCATTTCCGGATCACCGAAGCCAATCCCGACGTCCGCTCCGCCTTGCTCGACCGCGGCGCGCAGGAGGCGCTGGTCGTCCCGCTGCGGAGCGCGAACCAGCTCCTCGGCGTCGTCGAAGCGCACGACAGGCTGTCCCGCTGGCGTGGTTTCGGCAAGTACGACATCCAGCTGCTCGGCACCATGGCCAGCCATCTCGCGACGTCGCTGGACAACCGGCGCCTGCTCGCGACCCTGCGCCACGACGCCTACCACGACCCGCTGACCGGCCTGCTCAACCGGCCGGGCTTCCGCCAGGTCGCCAAGGAACCGCTGCGGGAACAGGTCGACGCGGTCGTGCTGAGGGTCGACCTGGACGTCTTCTCCACCGTCAGCGACGCCCTCGGGTACGTGTGGGCCGACCGGATGGTGATCGCCGCCGGACGGCGGATCCGCGACGCGCTCGGCCCCGACGTCCCGCTCGCCAGGCTCGAAGGCGCGTCCTTCGCGGCGCTTCTCGTCGGCTGCGCGCCGGAGCGCGCCCAGGCCGCCGCGGAACTGCTTCGCGCGGAGCTCGTCGCCCCGTACCCGGTGGACCGGCTCTCCGTCGAAGCCAACGCGATGATCGGTTACGCCACGTCGTCGGCGGAGGACGACGAGCAGGTCGACGTCGACGGGCTCCTGCAACGCGCCGACGTCGCCGTCCGGGCGACCAAGGGCGGCGAAGAGGTCCGCGGCTACATGGCCAGCATGGGCCAGATCTTCATGCGCCGGTTCCAGATGGTCACGCAGTTCCGGCAGTCGCTGGAAGAAGGCCAGCTGAGCGTCCACTACCAGCCGAAGATCACTTTGCCGAACCGGCAGATCCAGGGGGTCGAGGCACTCGTGCGCTGGGTGCATCCGGAGTTCGGCAGGCTCGGGCCGGACGAGTTCGTCCCGGCGATCGAAGCCGCCGGCCTCATCGGCGTCCTGACGTCCTTCGTGCTCGAAGAGTCGTTGAAGCGCGTCCGGAAGTGGCTCGACGAAGGCTTGCGCATCTCGGCGGCGGTGAACCTGTCGGTGCGCAACCTGGCCGACGAGGACTTCCCGACGAAGGTCGCGCGCGAACTCGACCGCTTCGGCATCCCGCCCGAACTGCTCACCTTCGAGCTGACCGAATCCGGTGTGATGTCCGACCCGCAGAAGGCGCTGCCGATCCTGCGGGAGCTGCACTCGCTGGGCATCGTGCTCGCCGTCGACGACTTCGGCACCGGCTACTCGTCGCTGGCCTACCTGCGGCAGCTCCCGGTCGACCAGGTCAAGATCGACAAGAGCTTCGTCCTCGGGATGGGCACGGACCTCGGCGACCTCGCCGTCGTGCGGTCCATCGTCGAACTGGGCCACTCGCTCGGCCTCACGGTCGTGGCGGAGGGGGTCGAGGAAGACGTCGCGCGGGATCAGCTCGAAGCGATGGGCTGTGACGTGGCTCAGGGCTACCTCATCTCGCGGCCGCTGCCGGAGGACCGCCTGGAGGCTTGGCTCCAGGCCCGCACAGCGCGTTCGCCGGGACGACACTCCGAGACCGTCTTGACCCTGCTGACCTGAGGTTTTGCGGTAACGTACCCCCCTGTTTCAGGCCTCGGCGAGGACTTGCTAATCTTTCCAAGTCCTCGCGAGAGGCAAGGCCCCTTTAGCTCAGTCGGCAGAGCGTTTCCATGGTAAGGAAAAGGTCTACGGTTCGATTCCGTAAAGGGGCTCGCGACCTCAGCCGCGTCACGCAAGCGTGTCGCGGCCAGGTTCATGTAAGGCGGTGTAGCTCAGCTGGCAGAGCAAGCGGCTCATAATCGCTGTGTCGCCGGTTCAAGTCCGGCCACCGCTACGCGGTAATCCTGGGTATCCCAGGCCTAGTAGAGAAGGAAATGCTGTGGCTGCCACTGACGTGCGACCGAAGATCACGCTCGCGTGTGAGGAGTGCAAGCACCGCAACTACATCACCAAGAAGAACCGGCGCAACAACCCGGATCGCCTGGAGATGAAGAAGTTCTGCCCGAACTGCGGTACGCACCGGACTCACAAAGAGACCCGCTGAGCGTTCAGCGTTCTCCAAGCGCGGTTCTACCTGTCTCACCCGAAGCCGTCCTGGTCACCAGGGCGGCTTCGGGTCTTTTCCGGGTTCGGTAGCCTGCTCGGGTGGCCTTGGACCAGTCGTTCACCGGGCGGGCGTACCCGCCGACCAGTACCTATGAAGTGAGTCGCGAGAAGATCCGGGAGTTCGCCGACGCGCTCGGCGACACGAACCCGCTCTACCGCGACACCGAAGCGGCGAAGGCGGCCGGCTACCCCGACGTCATCGCGCCGCCGACGTTCCTCACGATCATCAACCTCGCCTCGATCAACGCGATCGTCTCCGACCCGGAGCTGGGTCTCGACTATTCGCGGATGGTCCACGGCGACCAGCGGTTCACCTACACGCGGCCGGTGCACGCGGGCGACGTCCTGTCGCTCACCACGTACATCGACAACATCATGACCCGCGCCGGGAACGACTTCATCAACCTGCGCGCCGAGATCTCCGGCGCCGACGGCGGCCTGATCGCCACCACGTACGCGCAGCTCGTGGTTCGAGGGGAGGGCGCGTGAGCACGTTCACCGCCGGGGAAGAACTGGCCCCGCTGACCGTCGAGATCACCAGGGACCAGCTGGTGCGCTACGCCGGTGCTTCGCTGGACTTCAACCCCATTCACTGGAACGAGGCCTTCGCCAAGGAGGTCGGCCTTCCGGACGTCATCGCGCACGGCATGCTGACCATGGCGCTGGGGTCGAGGCTCGTCACGGACTGGCTCGGCGACCCGGGCCGCCTCGTCGACTATTTCGCGCGCTTCACGCGCCCCGTGGTCGTGCCGAACGACGGCGCCGCGACGATCGAGTTCACCGGGAAGGTCGCCGTGGTCAACGACGACGGCACCGCGCGGGTGGACATCACCGCCAAGTTCGAGGGCAAGGCGGTCCTCGGAAAGGCGCAAGCGGTCGTCCGCGCCTGACCCCAAAGCGATAGCAAGGGACCCTTGCTATCGCCTCTCTCAACGTTGAGATAGGTGATAGCGAAGGTCCCTTGCTCTCTTTCCGCAGGTCAGCGGGGCCTGGAGAACCCGGGTCGGCTCGCGAAGCCGACTGTGTGGATTTTGGTGCGTCAGATGACCAGAAATCCACACAGTGCGCCCGGCCGGTCCAGTCACGCGGGCTGGATGGACAGGTGTGTGGAGATGGAGACGTTCAGTGTCCCTATTTCCACACACCCCTCGCCGGGGATACCGCCGCAACCCAAGCCGCGACCCGACACGTCGCTTCGCGCCCTACGTGACCTTCAGCAGCTTCCCGATGACCTCCGCCATCCCTTCCTCGCCCCGCGCGTTCGGATGCAGCGGTGCGGCGGGGACCGAGGGCGCCGGGCCCTCCACCCAACGCCGGTTCGCGGCGCTGCACATGTCCCGCCCCTTGCTCGCGGTCGACATGTCGGCGAAGCCCGCTTTGTGCTCCTTGGCCGTGTCCTGAAGCGTGGTGTTCAGCCGCTTCAGCGAGTCGCGGAAGTAGGCCACGTCCCCCTCGCCGACCGGCAGGACCGGCCAGCAGCCGGCGTTGTCGTCCGGAAGCACCGTCGGGTATCCCACGACCACGATGCGCGCTTCAGGCGCCTTCGAGCGGATCTGGTCCAGGATCCCGCCGAGCCGGTCCGCGGCGGCGGCGATCCGCTCGGCCAGCTGGTCGCGTCCGCCCGCGGTCAGCTGGGTCTTGCAGGGCGAAGCGGTCTGCTGCTGCGTCGCGCACTGGCCCGCGAGGTCGGCGAGGCCCGCGTCGTTGCCACCGATCCCGACGGTCACCAGCGTCGTGTCCCCGTTGATCGCGTCGAGCTGCGGAGCGTTCGTGCCGTCCCGGGTCTTCTGCTCGCCGGTGAGATGCTCGGTCGTCGCGCCACCACAGCTGACATCGACGAACTCCGCCGGACGCAGCTTCGCGGCGAGCAGGCTCGGGTAGTTGTTGTCCGAACGGTCGCAGCCCACTGGTGAGCCCATGGCCCGTCCGGTGCCCGGCGAGGCCGTATAGGAGTCACCCAGTGCCACGTACCGGCCCGTGCCCTCCGAAGTCGTCACCCCGGCCGGTGTCACCGACGTCCCTCGCTCCCAAAGGTGGTAAGCGATCCCCAGGACGGACAGCACGATCACCAGGAAGAGGCAGCCGCCGCCAGTTCTCCGCTGCGTCACCCGTTCGTTGTACGCGACCCGGGTAACTCTTGTCATCGGTCCGACCGTCGGTGAACTACGCGTGAACGGGTGATCACCGGTTGCCTGAGACGTGGATCACGTTCAGGGTGAGGCGCGTACCTGGCACCGAGGAAAGGCGAAAGACGTGAGCCTGAACTTGACCAAGCTGGTCGACAAGGCGTGGGAGGACAAAGGCATCAACGAGCTGCTGGACGCTCCGCCGTCCGCGCTCGAGGGCCTGACCAAGAAGCACGACGAACTCCTCGCCGAGCTCAAGATCAAGACCATCCGGGACCTCGGCAACTGGAAGTACGCCGCGAAGGCCCACGCACTCGTCCAGCTCGCCGACGGCGAATCCTGACCGCTGGAGGCCCTTCCCCGTCCGGGGAGGGGCCTTCAGGCCTTCGGGACGAGATCGCGCAGCTCAGCGGCCAGATCGAGGGCATGGTCGACGTCCCGCGCGAGGTAGTGCGGGTCGACGAAGGCCTCGCTGATCCCGGTCTCGGCGGCGGCCTTCAGCTGCGCCGCGACGTCCTTGAGATCCGAGCCGGGTTTCGGGTTGATCCGCAGCACCCGCCGCAGCGTGCCGGGGTCGCGGCCCGCCTGCTCGGCCGCTTTCACCACGGTCTCCCACAGCTTCGCCAGATACGGCGCGGGCAGTCCCGCGGGCAGCCAGCCGTCCGCGCGGCGGCCGACGCGCTCCAGCGCCGTCACCGACAGCCCGCCCAGCAGCACCGGCGGATGCGGGCTCTGGGCCGGCCGCAGTCCCACCTTCGACGCCGGGATCCGCCAGCGTTCGCCCTCGTGCTCGAAAGGACCCTCTGTCCAGAACTTTCGTAGGATTTCCAGAAGCTCCTCCAGCTGCCCGCCGCGACCCTTCCAGGGCGTGCCCGTCGCGGTGTACTCGTCGCGAAGCCAGCCGGTGCCCAAGCCGACGTCCAGACGGCCCCCGCTCACCTGATCCAGTGAAGTGAGCATCCGCGCGAGCACCACGGCCGGATACACCGTTCCGGTGAGCGTGCTGGTGCCGAGCCGGACCTTCTTCGTGACGCTCGCGGCCGCCGTCAGCAGGATCAGCGGATCACCGAAGGTGACGAATTCCGGTGGGTACGGCCGTTCCGGGGTGCCGCCGGGATAGAAGTCCGACGGTGAGACCGGGGCCAGCACCCGATCCCCGACCCACAAGGACTCGTACCCGAGTTCTTCGGCCGCCGTGGCGAAACCGGTGACGGCGTCCAGCGACGCGAGGGGACCGTACTGCGGAAGGGCGATCCCCAGGCGCATCGCGGTCATCGCGCTTCCGCGAGCAGACGGCCCATCCTGGTGATCCCCTCGGCGAGATCGTTTTCGTTCAGCGCGTAGGAGATCCGGAAATACCCGGGTGTCCCGAACGCCTCGCCGGGTACCACAGCGACCTCGGCCTCGCGCAGGATCAGATCGGCCAGCGCCACCGTATCGGCCGGTCGCTCCCCGCGAATCTCCTTGCCCAGCAAGGCTTTGACCGCCGGGTAGACGTAGAAGGCGCCGAGTGGCACCGGAGTTTCCACTCCCGGGATCTCGGAAAGCAGGGAGAGCGCCGTTTTGCGCCGGGTGTCGAAGGCGTCGCGCATCGCGTGGACGGCGTCGAGCGGACCGCTCACCGCCGCCAGCGCGGCTCGCTGCGCGACGTTCGAAACGTTGCCGCACAAGTGCGACTGGTACGCCGTCGCCGCCTTGATCACGTCCTGCGGGCCGAGCATCCAGCCCACCCGCCAGCCGGTCATCGAGTACGTCTTCGCGACCCCGTTGAGGACGATCGTCCGGTCGGCGAGCTCCGGGACCAGGACAGGCATCGAAGGCGCTTCGGTGCCGTCGTAGACCAGGTGCTCGTAGATCTCGTCGGTGATGACCCAGAGGCCGTTCTCGTGCGCCCAGCGCCCGATGGCCTCGACCTGCTCGCGCGGGTACACCGCGCCCGTCGGGTTCGACGGCGAGACGAACAACAGCACCTTCGTGCGCGGCGTCCTAGCGGCTTCGAGCTGCTCGACGGTGACCAGGTAGCCCGTCGTCTCGTCGGCCGTGACCTGCACTCCGACGCCGCCGGCGAGGGCGATCGACTCCGGGTAGGTCGTCCAGTACGGCGCGGGCAGCAGCACCTCGTCGCCCGGGTCGAGCAGCGTCGCGAACGCCGAGTAGACCGCCTGTTTGCCGCCGTTGGTCACCAGGATACGGCCGGCGTCGACCTCGAAGCCGGAATCGCGGACGGTCTTCGCCGCGATCGCTTCGCGCAGTTCCGGCAGCCCGCCCGCGGCGGTGTAGCCGTGGTTCACCTTGTCCCGGACGGCCGCTTCGGCGGCTTCGAGCACGTTGTCCGGGGTGGGGAAATCGGGCTGACCGGCGCCGAAGCCGATCACCGGACGGCCCTGCGCCTTGAGCTCCCGGGCCTTCGCGTCGACGGCCAGCGTGGCCGACGGTGTGATGCCGCCGATCCGGGCCGAGACGCGGGTGGCGGCCGAAGGCGAGGGTGCGGGAGCGCTCATGGCCACATCGTGGCACGATCATGGGGTCGGCCGTGGGGGAGTTTCCCCGCGGAAGGCTGCTCCGCGCCGCTTTGAGGGGGCGCGGTTGCGAAGCTGTTCGGGGGTTGCCGTAGACTTCTGGTCTCGGAACGCACTACGGTCATCCCCGCCACGGCGGTGGGGACGATGGAATGCGTCCTCGGGAGCTCCAGACCATCGGAGCTCCAAAGGGGTGTAGCTCAATTGGCAGAGCAGCGGTCTCCAAAACCGCAGGTTGCAGGTTCAAGTCCTGTCACCCCTGCGTAAGCGAACTGGTGAAGGCGGAGGAGTGGTCGTGAGCGACAGCGACGCCAGCGGTGAGAAGGCGCAGGACGACGCCGGGCAGAAGCCCGACGAGCAGTCCCGCCCGGTGACCGCCGCTGCCCGGCGTGAGCGCCGTGCGTCCGCGCGCCCGTCCGGTAAGGCCGACGCCAAGTCGGACGACAAGACCCGCCCCGCCGGCAAGGCGAAGGCCGGGGACAAGACCGAGAAGTCCAAGGACGCCAAGGGCACGGCGACCCCGAAGCGCGACCGCAAGCCGAAGCAGGCGTCGATCTTCGCCCGGCTGATGCGCTTCATCCGCGAGGTCTGGGCCGAGCTGCGCAAGGTCATCTGGCCGAACCGCAAGCAGATGGTCACCTACACCGCGGTGGTGCTGGTCTTCGTGGTGTTCATGGTGGCGCTGGTGAGCGGCCTCGACCTGGCCTTCAAAGAGGTCGTCGGTGCCGTCTTCGGCAGCTGAGGCAGCCGGTCGCGGTGCTTGAGCGCACCGCACGGTGGCCTGCGCCACGGCAACCGATCAACTGAGAGGACGGAACGTGACCTCCGACAACGGCACAGCAGCCGGTCATGAGCTGACCGAGCTTTCCGACGAGCAGGTGCACGCGGCACTCGGCGACGAGCAGTCCGAGCACCTGGACTCCGTCGAGGTGCCCGCCGCAGGCGACGAGGTCGACGAAGCCGGAGATGTCGCGGAGGCCGACGAGGCGTCCGTCGAGACCGACGACACCGCAGCCGACGACGCCGAGCCCGTCGAGGCCGAGGCCGACGAGAACGTCGATCCGGTCGCGAAGCTGCGCGCGGAACTCAACGCCGCTCCCGGTGAGTGGTACGTCGTGCACTCGTACGCGGGTTACGAGAACAAGGTGAAGACCAACCTCGAAACCCGGACCCAGACGCTGGACGTCGAGGACTACATCTTCCAGATCGAGGTCCCGACCGAAGAGGTCACCGAGATCAAGAACGGCCAGCGCAAGCAGGTGCAGCGCAAGGTGCTGCCCGGCTACATCCTGGTCCGGATGGACCTGAACGACGCCTCGTGGAGCGCGGTGCGCAACACGCCGGGTGTCACCGGGTTCGTCGGCGCCACGTCGCGTCCGTCGCCGCTGACCGTGGACGAGGTGCTCAAGTTCCTCGCGCCCAAGGTCGAGACGGCCGCCCCCGCCAAGCCCGGCAAGGGCGAGGCCGCATCCGCGGAGTCCCAGCTGGGCGCCCCCGCGGTCGAGGTGGACTTCGAGATCGGCGAGTCGGTCACCGTCATGGACGGCCCGTTCGCGACGCTGCCCGCGACGATCTCCGAGGTCAACGTGGACGGACAGAAGCTGAAGGTCCTGGTGTCGATCTTCGGCCGGGAGACCCCGGTCGAGCTGTCGTTCAACCAGGTCTCCAAGATCTGACGGCCGCCAGACGGCCGGCAGTCCCCGCGTACTGGCAGGTGTGCGGGGGACTCAAGTCAGTAAGAAGGATCAAACGAAATGCCACCCAAGAAGAAGAAGCTTGCGGCGATCATCAAGCTGCAGATCAAGGCGGGTGCGGCCAACCCCGCGCCGCCGGTCGGCCCCGCGCTGGGTCAGCACGGCGTCAACATCATGGAGTTCTGCAAGGCCTACAACGCCGCGACCGAGTCGCAGCGCGGGGACGTCGTCCCGGTCGAGATCTCCGTGTACGAAGACCGTTCGTTCGACTTCAAGCTCAAGACGCCGCCGGCCGCGAAGCTGCTGCTGAAGGCCGCGGGCGTGGAGAAGGGCTCCGGCGAGCCGCACAAGACCAAGGTCGCCAAGGTCACCTGGGACCAGGTCCGCGACATCGCGAAGACCAAAGAGTCCGACCTGAACGCGCACGACATCGACCAGGCCGCGAAGATCATCGCCGGCACCGCCCGCTCCATGGGCATCACGGTCGTCGACTGAGTTCCACCCCGCTCCACCGTGGGAGAGCCAGTGCTGGCTCCAACACCACACTGATCCGTTGAAGAGTTAAGGACAGAAGCAATGCCCAAGCACAGCAAGGCCTACCGTCAGGCTCTTGAGCTGGTGGACCGCGAGCGGCTCTACGCCCCGCTCGAGGCCGCGAAGCTGGCCAAGGAGACCTCCTCCAAGAAGATGGACGCCACCGTCGAGGTCGCCATGCGCCTCGGTGTCGACCCTCGCAAGGCCGACCAGATGGTCCGCGGCACCGTGAACCTGCCGCACGGCACCGGTAAGACCGCCCGCGTCATCGTTTTCGCCGTTGGTGACAAGGCCGCCGAGGCCGAGGCCGCCGGCGCGGACGTGGTCGGTACGGACGAACTGATCGAGCGCATCCAGGGTGGCTGGCTCGAGTTCGACGCCGCGATCGCGACGCCGGACCAGATGGCCAAGGTCGGGCGTATCGCCCGCATCCTCGGCCCGCGTGGCCTGATGCCGAACCCGAAGACCGGCACCGTGACCCCCGCGGTCGCGAAGGCCGTGACGGACATCAAGGGCGGTAAGATCAACTTCCGCGTGGACAAGCAGGCCAACCTGCACTTCGTCATCGGCAAGGCCTCGTTCGACACCGACAAGCTGGTGGAGAACTACGCGGCCGCGCTGGACGAGATCCTGCGCGCCAAGCCGTCGTCGGCGAAGGGTCGCTACCTGAAGAAGGTCACGATCTCCACGACGATGGGCCCGGGTGTCCCGGTCGACCCGGCCCGGACCCGCAACCTCCTCTCCGAGGACGCGTGAGTCTGAGTTAGACATCACTGACAAGGGGGTGGTCCCGCTACGGCGGGGCCGCCCCTTTTTCGTGTTTGCTGGAGGGCATGCCTACCTTCGCGTCGTTCGACGGGCTTCAGCTGAACTACACCGCTTGGGAAGGTGAAGGGCGCCCGGTACTGCTGCAACACGGTTTCGCCGCGGACACGAACGCCAACTGGATCGCGCCCGGCGTCGTCGACACCCTCCAGGACGCGGGGCTGCCCGTGATCAGCCTGGACGCGCGTGGGCACGGACGGTCGGCGAAGCCGCATGACGAGGCCAGTTACGGCGACGACGCGATGGTTCGCGATGTGTCGGCTCTGCTCGACTGCCTCGGTCTCGACGAGGTTTCGATGGTGGGCTACTCGATGGGCGCGATGATCGCGCTCGGCGCGGTGGCCGCCGACCCGCGGATCCGCTGCCTCGCGATCGGCGGGGTCGGCTCGGGGATCGTCGACTTCGGGGGCGTGGACACGCGGGTGGTCACGCCGGAGGCGATCAGCGAGGCGATGCTCGCTTCAGACCCTTCGACGCTGCCGCCGTCCTCGATGCCTTTCAGGGTGCTGGCCGATGGTCTGCGGGCCGACCGGATCGCGCTGGCCGCCGTCGCGCGCGGGACGGCGAACCCGAAACTGGACCTGACCGCGATCGCCGTGCCGACCCTCGTCCTGGCCGGGGACGCCGATCCGCTGGCCGCCGAACCCGAACGCCTGGCCGCCGCCATCGCCGGCGCCCGCCTCGTCCGGATCCCCGGCGATCACATGACCGCCGTCATGCACCCCGCCTTCGGCTCCGCCCTGACCGGCTTCCTCGCCTCGCACGACCTCTGACCAGACCCGCGTTTAGCCCCCTAATCGCGATCCGGCCCCCGCACTCGCGTTTCGCGGGCTAATCGCGACGCGGGGCGCGCGTCGCCTTTAGCGGGCTAAACGCGATCCGGCGGGCACTTGCGTTTAGCCCGCTAATCGCGATCTGGTGGCAGGAAGACCAGGTCAGAGCGGGGATCAGTTCCCGGTGGGAGGGGCGGGGCAGGGCTCCGGGGAGTTCGCGTGGCCGGTGATCAGCCACTGACCCATCTCGACTTCCTGCAAGGTGAAGCTGCCCAGCAGGGGGCCGCCTCGGATGCTGTACCAGCACGAGTGGATCGTCAGGTTCTGGCGCGGGACCACGCTCGACATCGGGCGCACCGCGTAGATGTACGGCGTGATGTCGGTGACCTTGGCGTTCAGTGCCGGGACGGCGGTCGCGCAGTCCGGGTAGCCGAGGTCTCTGGCGAACTGCGCCTGCGCCTGTTCGGTCATCGCCAGGCAGACTGTTTCGGTCCGGACGTCCGGCGGATATGGCTTGCCGATCGTGTCGTAGATGGCTCGCACGGCCTCCCATGGGTTGCTCGCGAGCACACGATTCGTGTGGTGCTTGCCGCCGCCGCCCTGCACGAATTCCGCAGTGGTCTGCCCGGCGTCACTGGGGAAGATCTGCCGGTAGGCGATCGTCGCCCCGACACAGATCAGCACGATCACGATCACCCAAGCGAGAAGCTTCCCGCCGAGACGTCGCAGCCAGCGTGGCATGCGGGGCCGGGGGGCGGGCACGAGTTCGCCGGGCGGCGGACCAGGAGGCGCCGGCGGCTGGCCTCCGTAGTGCTGGGTCACGGGCTGCGCGGGCTGGGCCGGAACGAGGCCCTGGTTCTGCGCCTCGGTGAACTTCAGATAGTCCTGGAACTGCTGAAACTGCTGGAACTGACGCAGTTGCTCCTCGTCCAGCCGAGGCGCGGGCTGACCTCCCGCCTTGGGCTCGATGTCCGTGCCGGGCTCGTTGCCCGGCTTTCCGTCATCACGCTGCTCCGCCACGTCACCATGATGCCTCGCGAGACCTCCGGCGCACTCCGCCGGTCGCGTTTAGCCCGCTAAACGCGATCTGGTGGGACCCAGTGCCAGGGGCGGGAGAGGGTCGCGTATTCTTGTCAAGGTTCTACCGAAGACCGCTGGTCTTCTCCTGGTCATCTGGCCCGGAGAACGAAGGCCCCGCTAGGGCGGGCGACCCGCGCAGGAGGAACGAGGCTCGCCCACGACGCACGTCGTCGTGTGCCCTGACGCCCCGCGCCTGTCTGCGCTGGGGCGTTTCGTCGTTTCAGGGCCCTCAAGGCCAGTGGACCACTAGCCAAGAGAGGAGGCGACCATGGCGAAGCCCGACAAGGAGGCGGCCGTCGCCGAGATCGCGGAGAGCTTCCGCAGCAGCTCGGCCACAGTCGTTACCCAGTACACCGGCCTCTCCGTGTCCCAGCTGTCCCAGCTGCGCCGCGCTCTCGGCACCAGTGCCAAGTACCGGGTCGCGAAGAACACCCTCGTCAAGCGTGCCGCCACGGACGCGGGCATCGAGGGCCTTGAAGACCTGTTCGTCGGCCCGACCGCGATCGCCTTCGTCGAAGGTGAAGCTGTTGACGCCGCGAAGGCGCTTCGCGACTTCGCGAAGGACAACAACGCGCTTGTGATCAAGGGCGGCTTCATGGACGGCAAGACGCTGTCCGTGGACGAGATCAACCAGATCGCCGATCTCGACAGCCGTGAGGTCCTGCTCGCCAAGGCGGCGGGCGCGTTCAAGGCGAAGCTGTCCCAGGCCGCCGCGCTGTTCCAGGCGCCGGCGTCCCAGGTCGCTCGCCTGGCTGCCGCGCTGGAGGAGAAGCAGCGCAACGCCGGTACCGAAGCAGCCGAAGCACCCGCCGAGAGCTGAACACCCCCCACCCCGAACTTTTAGTTCGTTTCAGAGAGGAAAGCCACCATGGCGAAGCTGAGCACCACCGAGCTGATCGACGCCTTCAAGGAGCTCACCCTTCTTGAGCTGTCCGAGTTCGTCAAGGAGTTCGAGACCACCTTCGACGTGACCGCGGCCGCCCCGGCTGCCGTCGTCGCCGCCGCCCCGGGTGCCACCCCCGCCGCGGCCGCCGAGGAGCAGGACGAGTTCGACGTCGTTCTCGAGTCCGCCGGTGACAAGAAGATCCAGGTCATCAAGGTCGTCCGTGAGGTCGTCTCGGGTCTGGGCCTGAAGGAGGCCAAGGAGCTGGTCGAGGCCGCTCCCAAGGCCCTCCTGGAGAAGGTCGACAAGGAGGCCGCCGAGGCCGCCAAGGAGAAGCTCGAGGCCGCGGGCGCCAAGATCGCCATCAAGTGATCTGAGGCGCGTCAGCGCCTACCGCAGCACCGTCGAAGGGGCGGGCATCCACTCTGGATGCCCGCCCCTTCGCTGTCTCCAGCCCAGCGCCCCGACCTGCGTTTAGCCCCCTAATCGCGACGCGTAGCCACGCTAAGCACCTGGGCTCGGCTCAGGGCACCGGATCGCGTTTAGCCCCCTAAACGCGATCCGGCGGCGCGAGGGGGCTGACCTGCGTTTAGCGGGCTAAACGCGACGCGGTGCCGCGGGAAGCGGGGAGGGGGCTCGTTGTGGATCTGCGGCCGAGGGTGACGTGCACTACGGTGCCGCTAGCGGTGCACGGGCAGGCGGCGGGCTGCGCGAAAAGTTACCCGCGGGTCTGGCCAGAAAAGAAAACTGGTGAGTAACCTGTTCGCACTCAGCTCGTTGCACCTGGTTGACGCGGGTATCGCTGCGCGAACGCATGCGTCCTCCCGGGCCAGTGGCACGGGACGGCAGTGCGCGACGACGCGGAACAGCTCCTGGAGGTGCGATGGGTGCCGAGGTGGTCATCGAAGGTCTTTCCAAGTCCTTCGGTAAGCAGGCCATCTGGCGGGACGTCACGCTGACCCTGCCTCCGGGCGAGGTCTCGGCGATGCTCGGACCGTCCGGAACCGGTAAGTCCGTCTTCTTGAAGTCGATGATCGGGCTGCTCAAGCCGGACAAGGGCCGGTGCATGATCAACGGCGTCGACATCGTGACGTGCTCCGAGCACCAGCTCTACGAGGTGCGCAAGCTCTTCGGCGTCCTCTTCCAGGACGGCGCGCTGTTCGGCTCGATGAACCTCTACGACAACGTGGCCTTCCCCCTGCGGGAGCACACGAAGAAGTCGGAGACCGAGGTCCGCCGGATCGTGCTCGAGAAGCTCGAGATGACCGGTCTCAACGGCGCCGACAAGAAGCTGCCCGGCGAGATCTCCGGCGGTATGCGCAAGCGCGCCGGCCTCGCCCGCGCTCTGGTGCTGGACCCGCAGATCATCCTGGTCGACGAGCCGGACTCCGGCCTCGACCCGGTCCGCACCACCTACATCTCCCAGCTCTTCCTGGACGTCAACGCGCAGATCGACGCGACGTTCCTGATCGTCACGCACAACATCAACCTCGCCCGCACCGTCCCGGACAACCTGGGCATGCTCTTCCGCAAGGAACTGGTCATGTTCGGCCCGCGCGAGGTGCTGCTGACCAGCGAGGAGCCGGTCGTCAAGCAGTTCCTCAACGGCAAGATGGACGGCCCGATCGGCATGAGCGAGGAGAAGGACTCGGCCCAGCTCGCCGCGGAGCGCGCGATGTTCGAGGCCGGTCACCACTCGGGCGGTGTCGAGGACGTCAGCGGGGTGCCGCCGCAGATGCAGCCGACGCCCGGCGTGCCGACCCGGATGGGCGCGGTCCGCCGCAAGGACCGCGTCATGCAGATCCTGTCCGGTCTCCCGCACGAGGCGCAGCAGAGCATCATCGAGTCGCTCTCCCCGGAGGAGCAGCAGCGCTACGGCGTCCGCCCGCAGCGGCTCGCCGCCGCCGGCCACCGTTCCGCGCCGCAGAACGACGGCCCGATGCCGAACCACCACCAGGGGCAGCTGCCCGACGACCAGGTCGCCTCCATCCCGCATCCGGGGAGACCGGGCAACCACCGTTTGCGGCCACATGATCCGGGGTCAGGTGGCGCGTGAGCTCTCCCGCTTCATCGGCGAAGATCCCCGGGATCGGCATGCTGCGCGAGACCGGGAACCTGTTCGCCCTTGGCCTCGACATCGTTCGTGGCATTTTCCAGCGCCCGTTCCAGCTGCGGGAGTTCATCCAGCAGGCCTGGTTCATCGCGAGCGTCACGATCCTGCCGACGGCGCTCGTCGCGATCCCGTTCGGCGCGGTCATCTCGCTCCAGTTCGGTTCGCTCGCCCGCCAGCTCGGCGCCCAGTCCTACACGGGCGCCGGGTCGGTGCTCGCCACCGTCCAGCAGGCCAGTCCGCTGGTCACGGCGCTGCTGGTCGCGGGCGCCGGCGGTAGCGCCGTCTGCGCCGACATCGGCGCGCGGACCATCCGTGAAGAGATCGACGCCATGGAGGTCCTCGGCGTTTCCGCGGTGCAGCGGCTGATCGTGCCGCGCGTGCTCGCGATGATGCTGGTGGCGCTCCTGCTGAACGGCATGGTCAGCGTCATCGGCGTGCTCGGCGGCTACTTCTTCAACGTCGTCCTCCAGGGCGGGACGCCGGGCGCGTACCTGGCGAGCTTCTCCGCACTGGCCCAGCTTCCCGACCTCTGGGTCGGCGAGCTGAAGGCGCTGATCTTCGGCTTCATCGCCGCGGTCGTCGCCTCCTACCGGGGACTGAACCCGTCCGGCGGCCCGAAGGGCGTCGGCGACGCGGTGAACCAGTCGGTCGTCATCACGTTCCTCATGCTGTTCGTGGTGAACTTCGTGATCACGCTGATCTACCTGCAGATCGTGCCCGGAAAGCTGGACTGACGGATGACTTTTCTCCAGGGCGCCAAGCGGGTCGCCAACCGTCCTTTGCAGACTCTGGACAACCTCGGTGACCAGATGTCGTTCTACGGCCGCGCGTTGCTGTGGACGCCGCGGACGTTGCGCCGCTACACCAAAGAGGTCCTGCGCCTGCTCGCCGAAGTGAGCTTCGGTTCCGGCTCGCTCGCCGTCATCGGCGGCACGGTCGGCGTGATGGTCGGCCTGACACTGTTCACCGGTGTCCTCGTCGGCCTCCAGGGCTACTCGGCGCTGAACTCGATCGGCACTTCGGCCTTCACCGGCTTCCTGACCGCGTTCTTCAACACCCGCGAGATCGCCCCGCTGGTCGCCGGGCTCGCGCTTTCGGCGACGGTCGGCGCCGGGTTCACCGCCCAGCTGGGCGCGATGCGGATCTCCGAGGAGATCGACGCGCTCGAGGTCATGGGCGTGCCGAGCCTGCCGTACCTGGTGACGACGCGGATCATCGCCGGTTTCGTCGCGGTCATCCCGCTGTACGTCATCGGACTGCTGAGTTCGTATCTCGCGTCCCGGTTGGTCGTTATCTACATCTACAACCAGTCAGCGGGTACCTACGACCATTACTTCGACCTGTTCCTACCACCACAGGATGTGTTGTATTCGTTCATCAAGGTGCTGTTGTTCAGCGTCTTGATCATCCTGTCCCATTGCTATTTCGGGTACCGGGCCTCCGGTGGCCCCGCCGGTGTCGGCGTGGCTGTCGGCAAGGCGGTGCGGCTGAGCATCGTCACGGTGTCCATCATGAACTTCTTCATCGGTTTCGCGATCTGGGGAACCGACGTCACGGTGAGGATCGCAGGATGATCGCGACAGTCCGGCGCAGGTTGCTCGGCCTGCTCTTGGTCGCCGTGCTCGTCGGCGGGGTGGCGCTGAGCATCGCGCTGTACCAGAAGGCCTTCACTCCCGTCGTGAGCGTGAAGCTCCAATCGGGCAACATCGGCAACCAGTTGCTGAAGCAGTCCGACGTGAAGGTCCGCGGCCTCATCGTCGGTTCGGTGAAGGACATCGCCGCGACCCCGGACGGCGCGGAGCTCACTCTCGCGTTGAACCCGGAGTCGGCGAAACTGATCCCTCAGAACGTTTCCGCGCGATTCCTGCCGAAGACGTTGTTCGGCGAACGCTTCGTTTCCCTCGAAATCCCGGACGCTCCTTCGACGACGACGATCGCCGAAGGCGACGTGATCACCCAGGACCGCACGTCCGGCGCCGTCGAGCTGGAGCAGGCCTTCGCCCATCTGATGCCGGTGCTTCAGGCGGTCCAGCCGCAGAAGCTGTCGAGCACGCTTTCGGCGATCTCCACCGCGCTCAACGGCCGCGGTGGCCAGCTCGGCGACACCCTCTCGCAGCTCGGCAGCTATGTCGGCGACCTGAACCCGCACGAACCCCAGCTCCAGCAGAACCTCAAGGAACTGGCGAAGTTCTCGGACAACCTCAACGCCGTGGCCCCGGATCTGGTGCAGACCTTGGACAACCTGAGCACCACCACGCGCACCGTGGTGGACCAGAAGATGAACCTGCAGAACCTCTACGGCAGCGTCACCCAGGCCTCGGTCGACCTGCAGACCTTCCTGCGGAACAACGCCGACAACCTGATCCGGCTCGCCGACACCGCCCGCCCGACGGCGGAGCTACTGGCGAAGTACGCGCCGGAGTACCCGTGCGTGATCGGGCAGATGGCGGACAACCTGCCGAAGATCGACAAGGCGCTCGGCAAGGGCACGAACCGGCCCGGTCTGCACGCGACCATCGAGATCACCGTCAACCGCGGGCCGTACCTGCCGGGCAAGGACGAGCCGAGGTTCGAGGACAAACGCGGTCCGCGCTGTTACGACCTGAAGCAGTTCCCGGACCCGTTCCCGCAGTACCCGCCGGACGGCCCGATCAAGGACGGCAGCACGGTCAAACCGCCGGCGCGGTCGGCCAACGACGGCCTTTCGCCCTCGAACGGCTACGCGAACGTCGGCGGTTACAACGGCGGGGGAGCGCCCGGCGGTAGCCCGTCCTACAGCGCTTCCGAATCGGACTTCCTCGCGCAGCTGGTCGCGCCGCAGGTCGGCATGTCCGCCTCGGACGTGCCAGGCTGGGGTTCGCTGCTCGTCGGCCCGCTCTACCGTGGGGCGGAGGTGCACGTCCAGTGAGGGGACTCCTTGCACCGCTGATCAAGCTCTGCGCCTTCGTCGTGGTCACCGTGCTGTTCACGACGATCCTCGGGATCAGCATCGCCAACATCAACACCACCAGCACCAACGCCTACAAGGCGCGGTTCAGCGACGCGACCCTGTTGCTGCCCAACGACGACGTCCGCATCGCGGGGGTCCGGGTCGGGCAGGTCAAGGACGTCCGCATCGTCGACCGGCGCCAGGCCGAGGTCGAGTTCGAAGTGGACGCCGGCCGCAAGCTGCCCGCCGGGGTCACCGCGCAGATCAAGTTCCGGAACCTGGTCGGCCAGCGCTACGTCTCGCTCGCGCAGGGCACCGATTCCTCCGGGAAGAACCTGGAGCCCGGCGGCAACATCCCGCTGGAGCGGACCACGCCCGCGCTCGACCTGACGCAGCTGTTCAACGGCTTCAAGCCGCTGTTCACCGCGCTCAACCCGGACGACATCAACAAGCTGTCCTACGAGGTCATCCAGGTTTTGCAGGGCGAAGGCGGCACGGTCGAAAGCCTGCTGAAGCACACCGCCTCGCTGGCCACCACGATCTCCGACAAGGACCAGGTGATCGGTGAGGTCATCGACAACCTGAACTCGGTGCTCGACACGGTCAACGCGCACACGCCGCAGCTGAACGACCTGATCGTCAAACTGCAGCAGCTGGTCTCCGGGCTGGCCGCGGACCGTGAGCCGATCGGTGACGCCATCGACTCGCTCGGCACTCTCGCCCAGACCACGTCCGGTCTGCTCGGCGAGGCCCGCGAGCCGCTCAAGCAGGACATCGCCGCGCTCGGCACGCTGACGAAGAACCTCAACGACAGCCAGCCGATCGTCGAGCACTTCATCCAGTTCCTGCCGCAGAAGGTGACGGCGCTGACCCGCACGGCCGACTACGGCTCCTGGTTCAACTTCTTCGCCTGTGAGCTGAAGGGGGCCGTCGCCCTGCCTCCGCTGATCAACGCGCCGATCGACCTGCCGCTGCTGCCGGTGAACCGGGCGAGGTGCACGGCATGAAGTCCTTCCAGAAACGCAATCCGATCCCGATCGCGCTGGTCGGCATCTCGGTGCTGCTGCTCGGTTTCCTCGCCGCCCTCAACTCCGAGGACCTGCCGGTGATCGGCGGCGGCACGACCTACACCGCGGACTTCAGCGAGGCCTCCGGTCTCCAGCAGGACAACGACGTCCGGGTCGCCGGGGTGAAGGTCGGCAAGATCTCCGACATCAAGCTCGACGGCGACAAGGTCCGGATCTCGTTCAAGGTCAAGGACGCCTGGCTTGGCGACAAGACCAGCGCGGCCATCAAGATCAAGACCGTGCTCGGCCAGAAGTACCTGGCGCTCGACCCGCAGGGCCAGCGCACGCTCGACCCGAGCGCGACCATCCCGCGTGAGCGCACGATGTCGCCGTTCGACGTCCTCGACGCCTTCCGTGGGCTTTCGCAGACCGTCGACGACATCGACACGACGCAGCTGGCGAAGAGCTTCGACGTCATCACGGAGACCTTCGCCGACACCCCGGCCGACGTGAAGGGCGCCCTTAACGGCCTTTCCCGCCTCTCGGACACCATCGCCAAACGTGACTCGCAGCTGTCGAGCCTGCTCGCGAACACGCGGCAGGTCTCGCAGACGCTCGTCGACCGCGACGCCGAGTTCCAGAAGCTGCTGGCCGACGGCAACAAGCTGCTCGGCGAGGTGTCCCGCCGCAAGGACGCGATCACCGCGCTGCTGGACGGCTCGCGCAACCTCGCCACCCAGCTCAAGGGCCTGGTCGACGACAACGACGCGCAGCTCGACCCGGTGCTCACCCAGCTCGACCAGCTGACCTCGATGTTGCAGCGCAACCAGGACGCCCTCGGCCAGGGCGTCGCTCGGTTCGCGCCGTTCATCCGGGTGTTCACGAACACGATCGGCAACGGCCGCTGGTTCGACAACTACATCTGCGGACTGGTCCTGCCGTCGTTCGGGCCGATCAACGACAAGGGGTGCTACGAGAAATGAGTACCCGTCTCGGTTCCAGCCTCGCCCGCGGCTTCACCATCGCGATCGTGCTCGCGCTGGTCGTCGCCGGCGCGCTGTGGTGGACGCTCAAGGACGCCGGCCGCAATCACGTGACCGCGTACTTCGCCGGCGCCGTCGGCCTCTACGAGGGCAACAGCGTCCGCATGCTCGGCGTCGACATGGGCACGGTCACCAAGATCCAGCCGATGGGCAACCAGGTCCGCGTCGAACTCGAATACGACCGCTCGGTGGCGGTGCCCGCCGACGCGAAGGCGATCATCGTGTCGCCGTCGCTGGTCAGCGACCGCTACGTGCAGCTGGCCCCGGCCTACAAGGGCGGCGCGCGGATCGCCGACGGCGCCGTCATCGGCCTCGACCGCACCGAGGTCCCCCTCGAGGTCGACGAGCTCGCCGCCAGCCTCTCCCGGGTCAGCAAGTCGCTCGGGCCCAACGGCGCCAACAAGAACGGTTCGCTGTCGAACCTGCTCGACACCGCCGCGAAGAACTTCGACGGCAACGGGCAGGCGCTGCACGACACGATCACGAAGCTCGGCCAGGCCGCGGGCACGTTGTCCGGCAACAAGGACGACCTGTTCAAGACGGTCGAGAACCTCGGCTCCTTCTCGCAGACGCTGGTCGACAGCGACTCGCAGGTCCGCGACTTCGAGCGGCAGCTCGCCGACGTCAGCGGATTCCTCGCGGGGGAGAAGGACAACCTCGCCGCGACGGTGAAGCAGCTGTCCGACACGCTCACCGCCGTACAGGGGTTCATCGAGAAGAACCGCGACCGGCTCAAGTCCAATGTGGACAAACTGGCCAGCGTGACCAAGGTGCTCGTGGACCAGCGCGGCGCGCTCGCCGAGATCCTCGACGTCGCCCCGGTCGGCCTCGGGAACCTGGTCAACACCTACAACGCCTCGTCGGGCACGCTCGACGCGCGGGCCAACCTCAACGAGCTCACCCAGCCGCCGCTGGTGATGGTGTGCAACCTGCTCAAGCAGACCCCGGACGCGCTCGACGCCCTCGGCGACGCGTGCAAGGGGATCGCCGGACTGGTCGACGGGCTGGTGCCGCTGCCGTCGATCGCGCAGGTGATCCAGTCCTCCCAGGCGGGCCAGTTGCCGCCGCTGCCGCTGCCCATCGCCGGTCAGCTCTACGGAACGGCGGCCAAGTGATGAGGAAACTTGCTCTTATCGCCTCCGGAACGGTCGCCGCGCTGACGTTGAGCGGCTGCGGGTTCAGCGGGATCTACGACGTCCCGCTGCCCGGTGGCGCCGAACTCGGCGACCATCCGTACACGGTCAAGGTGCAGTTCCGGGACGTGCTCGACCTGACCCCGCAGGCCGGGGTGAAGGTCAACGAGGTCTCCATCGGCCGTGTCGAAGCGATCGGGCTGACCCAGGACGGCTGGAACGCCGAAGTCACCCTCCGGGTGAACGGCGACGTGAAGCTGCCGGCGAACGCGCTGGCCAACGTCAAGCAGTCGAGCCTGCTCGGTGAGAAGTACGTCGAGCTGGCCGCGCCCGCCGACGGGCAGGGCAAGCTCGCCGACAACGCGGTGATCCCGCTGGCCCGCACGAATCGCAGCGTCGAGGTCGAAGAGCTGCTCGGCGCGCTTTCGCTGCTGCTCAACGGCGGCGGGGTCGAGCAGCTCAACACCATCACCAAGGAACTCAACAACGCCACCAGTGGCCGTTCGCCGGAGCTGAAGGCGTTGCTGAACAACACCAACGAGCTGGTCACGAACCTGGACAAGCAGTCCGCGAACATCACGCGGGCGCTCGACGGGCTGAACCGGCTCTCGCTCACCCTGAACGGCCAGAAGGACAAGCTGGTCGGCGCGGTCGACAACCTCGGTCCCGGCCTTGGCGTGCTGGAGCAGCAGCGCGGCCAGCTGGTGACCATGCTGAACGCGCTCAACAACCTCTCCGGTGTCGCCGTCGACACGGTGAACAAGAGCAAGGAAGACCTCGTCGCCGACCTCAAGGCGCTTCAGCCGACGTTGCAGAAGCTCGGCGAGGCCGGTTCGGATCTGCCGAAGGCGCTGGAGATCCTGCTGACGTTCCCGTTCAGCGACGCCGCGTACGACGGGGTCAAGGGCGACTACTTCAACCTGTTCGCGAAGGTCGACCTGAACTTGAACGAGATCCTCAAGAACCTCGGCCGAAGCAGGCAGAACCCGCTCCAGGACGTCATCCCGGTGCCGGGGCTGACCGGCGGGACCGAAGGGCCGGGCGTGAACCCGCCGCTGCCGATCCCCGACAGCGTCGGCGGTGTCGCCGGTAACCAGGCGAGCGCGCCGCAGGGCGGCGGACAGCCGCGACAGACCGGACCCGCCGGGATCTTCGGCCTGCTCTCGGGAGGTGCCGGCTGATGCTGGTCCGTAGGACGAAAATCCAGCTGGTCGCGTTCGCGATCATCTCCGTGGTCTTCATCGTGTACGCGCTGATCCGGTTCGCCGGGCTCGGCCAGGTCTTCGGCGACGAGGGCTACACGGTGAAAATGCAGCTCAAGCAGTCCGGCGGCATCTTCGAGAACGCCGAGGTCACCTACCGCGGCTTCAACATCGGCCGGGTCGGCCAGCTGCGCCTGACCAAGACCGGCCTGGAAGCCGACCTCAACATCGCTCCAGACGCCCCGCAGGTGCCCGCCGATCTGGACGCCGTGGTCGCGAACCGGTCGGCGGTCGGCGAGCAGTTCGTCGACCTGCGGCCCAAGAGCGAGAAGGGGCCGTTCCTGAACGCGGGCTCGGTCATCCCGGCCGACAAGGTCAAGACGCCGGTGCCCACCGAGCAGCTCATCGGTGACCTCGACAGCCTCGCGGCCTCGGTGCCGACGGACTCGCTGCGCAAGGTCGTCGACGAGTCGTACGACGCCTTCAACGGCACCGGCCCGGACCTGCAACGGCTGCTCGACACCGCGCGGAGCTTCACCGCGACCGCGCAGGAGTACCTGCCGCAGACCGTCCAGCTGCTGGAGAAGGGCGGCCAGGTCCTCGAGACGCAGAACGACATGGCGAGCTCGATGAAGTCGTTCAGCGCCGACCTGAACAAGCTGTCCGGCACGCTGAAGAACTCCGACGCCGACATCCGGAAGCTGATCGGGATCACCCCGCAGGTGGCGAACCAGATCAGCTCGGTGCTCGCCGAATCCGGGCCCGGGCTGGGCGCGCTGACGGCGAACCTGCTCACGACGTCCAACCTGCTGGTGACCCGGCTCGACGGCCTCGAGCAGGGGCTGGTGACCTACCCGATGCTGGCCGCGGGCGCGAACAGCGTCGCCAACGACGGCACCGCGCACCTGGGTCTCGCGCTCAACCTGTTCAACCCGCCTTCGTGCACCAAGGGCTACATCGGCCTCGACAAGTACCGCGAAGGCACCGACGCGACGGTTCGCCCGCCGAAGGACGACGCGTACTGCGCCGAGCCGAAGGGCAGCCCGATCAACGTGCGCGGCTCGCAGAACGTGCCGTACAACGGGGTTCCGCAGATCCCGTCGGAAGGCGACGTCGCGAAGAACGCCGGCCGGTCCGCCGAGGAGCTGGCGGCCTTGCGCGCGGCGCAGGGCATGCCGAGCGTCCTGCAGAGCCCGGGGGTCAGCCTGGCCAGCCTGGGCGCGCTGCTGGGCCTGCCCGGCTGAGCCCGAGACCGTATACCTACCCTGGAGTGTCATGAGTTCTTCTCGATCGCGGACCCTGGTCCTCGGGGCGGCCGCGTTCGCCCTTGCCGCCTTCGTCGCCGCGGCGATCTTCGGCGTCCAGTGGGCCGTGGCCGCGTCGGACGACAACGCCGACCTGGCGCGCTCGCGCGACGAAGTAGGCGACGCGGGCGGCCGCGCGATCAAGGCGTACACCGAGGTCGACTTCGAGAACCTCGACGCGTTCTTCAATCAGCAGAAGGCCGTCTCCGACGACAAGATGAGCCAGCAGCTGGCGCAGCTGGAGCCGACGTACCGCAAGGCGCTCAGCGACGCGAAGACCAAGGTCGTGACCACGATCCAGGACATCGCGGTCGAGGAACTCGACGACCACGAGGGCAAGGCGAGCTTCCTCGCCGCCATCACCACCCAGGTCACCCAGGGCGACAAGGCGAGCTCGAAGGCGTTGCGCCTGGAGGTCTCGATGACCCGGGTCGGCGACGAGTGGAAGCTGTCCGGGATCGACAACGTGCCCCTCGTCGCGGCCGGTCAGTAAGAGCGTCACCTAGAACGGAGCCTCGTAGTGCCCCCCTCCCGTCGCCAGCCCCCTCGCAGCACTCCGCCGGTGCGCCGCCCCCGGGTGGCCGGTCTGCGACGGCCCGCTCCCGCTTCCGAGGTGCCCGCCTCGGAGGCCTCCTCCACGGATGTGTCCGCGCCGGAGGTTTCCGCGCCGGAGGTCGTCTCCGAGGTCGATGAGACGCCGGTGGCGAAGCCGGCGCCGGTGCGGCGTCCGAGGCCTGCTCCTCGCCCCGCTCCTGTGGTCGAGCCTGAGGCTGTCGAGCCCGAGGTCGCCGAGCCTGCTTCGGCTGTCGAGGCCACTGAGCCCGCTGGGTCCGTTGAGGACACTGCTGAGGTCGTAGAGACCCCCGAGGCGCTTTCGGCGGTCGAGGAGGCCCCAGAGGACTCTGACGCCCCTGAAGACGAGGTCGTCGCGAAGCCGAGTCCGCGGGCGAAGGCGCGTGCGGTCGCCGAGGAGAAGCCGGACGACATCGAAGAGGCCGAAGCCGAGGTCGCCGACGAGTCCTCCGAGACGAAGGCGAAGAAGCCGGGCTCCGGCAAGCTGATCCTGGCGGGCGCGCTGGTCGTCGTCGGGCTGCTGCTGGCCGCGACCGCGGTGCTGTTCAAGATCCAGGCCGACGACGTGTCCGGCTCGACGGACAACACGGCGCTGCTGGACGTCGCGAAGACCGCGCAGGTCAAGGACCAGGTCTCGAAGGCGACCGAGGCGCTGTTCTCGTACGACTACAAGAACATCTCGAAGACCGAGACCGCGGCGGGCGATCTGCTGGTCAACGACGAGGTGCGGGCGAAGTACAACCTGCTGATGGGCGAGGTCAAACGGCTGGCCCCGCAGCAGAAGATGGTCGTGACCTGCAAGGTCACCCGCAGCGCCGTCATCCGGCTGGAGGGCGACCGGGCCGACGTGATGGTGTTCGTCGACCAGAGCTCGACGCGGGCCGACACGAACAAGACCACCGCCGGGAGCGCGCAGCTGCACTTGAACGCGGAGCTGCAGGGTGACAAGTGGAAGATCACGGCGATGAACACCTATGCCGCTCCGCCGAACCCGGCGGCCTCCTCGGCCCCCGCCGCGCCCCCCGCCTCCGCGCCCCCCTCCAAGTAACCCCCCCGGATCGCGTTTAGCCCGCTAAACGCGATCCGGTGCCGTCACGCCCCCGTCGCCCGGACCTGCGTTTAGCCCCCTAATCGCGATCCGGCGCC
>NZ_NMQT01000070.1 GCF_002234405.1 Amycolatopsis thailandensis
TTGCATCGGGTCCGCCCCTCCCCGCGCTCATCGGCGCCCGGGACCTCGCCCGTCCCGGCGATGTGCGCGTCGAGCTCGGCGTCCAGCGCGGCCAGCGGATCCGTGGCGCGGTCGCCGGCGGCGGGTTCCGGGTCGCCGTCGGGGCACACGGCCTCGACCCGAACCGTCCCGGCCTCGTGCTCGGCCTGCGGCGGCACGACCGCCTCGACACGACCGGCCCGACGCTCGGCGGCCCAGTCCTGCGCACGCGCGACCCACGGCTCGACGCGGTCGGCGAGCATGTCGACGAACGCCCCGGCCCTCGTCGCCCACAGTTCGCGGCGGTCGGCCCAGCGGATCATCAGCTCGGCGTGGCGCCAGCGGCGTTCGATCGCCTTGACCTCGCGGCGTTTCCACGCCATCTGCAGTGTCCCGATCGCGGCGGGCATCCCACGGCGCACGATCACCGCGTGCAGCTCCGGCAGCTGCGAGATCTGCCCCGGCGACAGCACCGGAACCCGCTGCGGCGTGCGCCCGGTGACGTTGCCGTCGTTGTCCTCGGTGGCGACCATCTCGTGCCGGTCGGAAGTCAGCAGCGAATACGCCTGCAGATCGTCCGGGTCCTTCTGGTTGGCCAGCACCAGCAATGTCGAGGAGTTCGTCAGGATCGCCGCGCACCCCGTGTCGCCCCACCGCTTGCGCAGCTGCGCGCGGGACTGGGCTCCGATGTGGATGGTGATGTTGCGGCCACCCATGTCCGAGGTCCAGTTGTCCAACGGAACCGGGCAGATCAGCGCCGCCTCATCCAGCACCATCGTCAGCGCCGGGTCCAACCTGCCGCCCGGGGATTCGGAGGCGATCCGGCGGGCCTCGCGGGCGATGTGTGAGGTCAGCGCGGCCACCAGCGGGGCGGTGTGGCCTTCCTCGGCGCCGAGCATGTAGACGGTGCCGCGTGTGTCGAGCAGTTCGGCGACGTCGAACGCGCCACCCGTGGCCGCGGCCCTCGCGGTCGGGTCGGTCAGCCACCCCAGGGCGGGCATGATCGTGGTCGTGATCGACGAGCGGGTCCGGTCGTTCGTGGTCAGGAACTGCCGCGCGGTGGTCTCGAACGCCGGTTCCGGCGAGCGGCGCAGCAGCCGCAGCACTTCATCCGCCGCACCCTCCGGGTCCGCCACCCACGACTGCACATCCACCATGTCCAGGCCGCCCAGGGCGGCCGCGTGCATCAGCGTCGCCAAAGCGCGGCGGGCCTGCGACACCCAATGCTCCCGCTCGTCACTGCCGCCGTCGGGCAAGAGATCGGACGCGCGGTGCGTCGCGGTCACCGGGTTCTCGCACCCGGCCAGCGGGTCGAATGTGATCGTCGAGTCCAGCTTCCCCAGCCCCGACGGGTTGAACACGAACACCGGCCCGTGCTGCTGCTCGCGCAGCTGCGCGGTCAGCTCGATCAGGTCCGTCCGCGTGCTGGTGGCGATCACTGCGCCCGGGGCGTCGAGGATCCGGCACGCCAGCTCCCCCGTCTTCCCCGACCGCGGCCCACCCAGCCGCAACGTCACGTCCTCCACCGGCGACCAGATCCGCTGAAACCCCACCCGCGCCACCGCCGTCGCATACTCGCCCACCGGCACCCGGCGACGGGTCCACCACATCGCCCGCTTCAACCCCGGCTTCAGCACCTTCGCCTTACGCCGCATCGCCGACTTCGACGCCACCCGCCAGATCTGCCACCGCGACGCCACACCACCATTCCGGCGCGACCGACGCGACCACCTCCCGATCAACCCCGCCGAACCATTCCGGCCCCGCAGGCCCACAAACGCCGCGACCGCCAGCACCGGGCCACCGAACAGCAGACCCCACGGCCATACGTCGTAGCCCGGCGTCTCCTCGGGAACCCAGCCCGCGAACCAGACCGACAAGCCCGTCAGCCCGGCCGCGACGGTCACCAGCCGTGCCGCGTTCCCCTTCACCAGCTCCGCCAGACCGAACACGCCGGCCGCCACACCCGCGACCACGAACCACGGCCACACCACAGCCGCTTTCACATGCCAGTCACTCAGCAGATTCCCCAGCGCGATCAACACGACCGCCGTCAGAAGAGCCCCGAACGTGCGCATCAGGCCGCACCCCCAGCAGTTGCCGAGTCGCGCCAGCGAGTGGCCCAATCGGCGACGTCGACGCACTGGCCCATTGCCAACACGTCATTGATCAGGCGCTCGACGACGACGCGCGGCACGACGTAGCGTCCGCCGATCTTGAGCCCAGGGAAGCTGCCGGAACGCAGGTGGCGATACATCGTCGATTGGTCGAGGCGGAACAATCCGGCCGCCTCGGCAACGTTGTAGAAGGTCGGTTCGGTTCGAATCGATGCAGGTACGCGCGGGTTTTCTGCCGACCTGCCTGCCTGGAGTGCGTAGTTCACGTGAGAGCCCTTCGCCATCACCGGCGGCCACTCCGCCCGGTGTTTATGCCCCCTAAACACTTGAAGCCGCACTATAGGCGTCCGTGCGTTTAGGGGGGATAAACGGCACAGTAGGCCGCCTCGGCACGGGGTGTCAACCCCCTCTAAACTGTCCGCCATGGCGGATGTAGACGACTTCGACGCCGTACGCGGAGACCGCGACCCCATCCGCCGTGCGCGGCGCGCGGCCGAGCTGCAAACCCAGTACCAGCAGCGGGCCACGGAGCTGTCGCGCGTGCGCAAGGCGGCCATCGAGGAGGCGCACCGCGATCTGAACTTGAGTTACACCGAGATCGCGAAAGCGCTCGGCATCACGAAGGGGCGGATCACACAAATCCGAGGCAGCGCGCCCGCTCCGGAGCGCGCGTTCTTCGGCGTGGGACCGGTGAGCGTTGGAGTTCCGCTCCGGCATGGCACCGACCACCGGATGCGGACGTACGTCGACGCTGCGGACATGACTGCTCAAGCGCAGGCTGAAGGCATCCTTACAAGCCTCTCCCTGGTCGCCGAGACCTTCAACATCGAACCGGATCTGGAAACGCCGCCGGCGGGCGACGCGATCGTCATCTGTGGCCCGCGCTCAGCCCCTGTCGGATCGCGCCTCCTCGCCCAAGACGCCCATCTTGGCTTCACACGTGAGAACGAACGCTGGCGGATCGACGATCATGACTCGGGCGAACGCTACTTCTCACCTCGGCTCCAAGAGCCTCCTCGCGACGAAGAGTTCGGCTACTTCGCGCGTCACCGCGAGGGAGATCGCGTAGTGATCCACGTTGCGGGCATCACCGCGGTTGGCTCCAGTGGTGTACTGCACTATCTGCAAACGAACGTGAGAGACCTGTTCACGAAGCAAGGTGACGTCTCGTTCAGCATGATCGTCAAGTGCGGCTTTTCAAGCGACACAACGGTTACATCGAGCGAACTTGTTGCAGGCCCCTACAGGTGGTGACGCGAATGCGGACGGTTACAGCCCAGACGCCGCGCTCCTCGGAAAGCCAGGACCGAGTCGCAGCGAACGAGAACATGGCGCTCGTTCTCGATGGAGCCAGCGCGTTCGAACCCGTTGACGTATCGACTGGTCTCTACGTCGACCACCTCGCTGCGGCCATTAAAGCCCACCTCGAGCAGGAGCAGGACGTCGATCTGAGAACGGTCGTCGCTGGTGCGATCCGAGACACCGCAAGCAGACTCGGACTTCACCCGGGCAACTCGCCGTCCAGCACGGTCAGCTTGCTCCGCGCCCGCGAAAGGCATATTGACCTGCTCTGCTTGGGCGACAGCGCGATTTACTACGGTGCGGACAGCGATGAGGTCAGCATGCTGACCGACACTCGACTCTCAAAGCTTGGGATTCCTGAGCACCAGGCGTACCGCGAAAGAGTGGCAGCGGGCTACGGCTACGACTCTCGGCACCGCGAGTTGCTCGCGGCGTTGCAACGCGAGCAGCGGAAGCGGCGGAATCGCCCGGGCGGGTACTGGATAGCTGAGGCAGACCCAGATGCCGCGTTTGAGGCAATAGTGCGGACCGTTCCCCGGAAGGAAACCTCGTGGGCAGTGCTCGCGACCGACGGAGCTTATAGTCCAATGCTCCACTTAGGACTCGCGAACTGGGCACAATTGGCACACGGAAGTGAAGCTGAGCTGGGGAACTTGCTTGACATCTGCGCCGCTTGGGAGAAACGAGACGACCCGAACGGCCGCGCACTCCCGCGAGCGAAGGTCAGCGACGACAAGGCCTTGGCCGCAGTCGTTCTGTAAGCCCTAGTTGTCGGATGTGGACCCGGACCGCCGAAGCTTCGGCATCGTGCTACCGATCGTTTCCGCTGCGGCTTTGTCGGCAGCTCCGACCCACGCCGCGTAGTGCCGAAGCGTGGTGCTGCCGTCCCCATGTCCGAGTCGACCGGCTACCGTCCGAAGGTCCACGCCGGCGGTAAGCAGCTGGGTCGCTGAGTAGTGACGGAGTTCCTTGAGCTGCGTTTTCACGCCGAGCTTCCCGACGAGACGGCCATACCGGCGAGTTAGCGAACTGGGGTCCCGGGGCTTGCTGAAGTCAGGTTGCGCCGAGAAGACCCAGGTTTCTCCACTCAGCGCGAGCCCCAGGCTGGCCAGCTGCCGAATCGTCGCCGCCCTAAGCTGTTCGAGCAAGCGCACGGTCTCAGGGTCGAGCGAGACTCGTCTCCCCTGATGAGTCTTGGTGTCCTTGAGAATCATCCCGTCCGGCCCTCGGACGTAGTTCTCATCGAGGGTCACGACCGCTGCGTCGAGGTCGACGTCTTCCCACTGAAGCGCTGCGACCTCGCCGCGGCGAGCACCGGTCACTGCGGACAGCCAGACATACGTCCCCCACTCAAGGCTGACCTCGTGCGCAGCTTCGATGATTCGGGCCATCTCCTGACTCGACGGCGGGCGAGGTTGCGATTTCCGTTTAGTGGGCAAGCGAACACTCGGCGCCGGGTTGTACGGGATCCGCTTCCAACGCACTGCGGCACTTAGCGCGCCGCTAATGACTCCGTGGATCGAGCGAATCGAGGAGGTCGAGTAGGGCTTGCACACATGTGGCTGGCACTCAACCACTTCGCAGCCTGTCGATACGCAGTCGTGGTTAGCCAGTTCATCGGCAGTCGGTCGCCCAGCTCTCCGCCGATGTTTCATCACGACTCGACATTCGTGCTTTCCGGCGACTCGATGCTCGACGAACGGCTTCCCGTCGCAACGCTGTCGGCAGCGCCGCAGGTCCGCGTAGAACTTCTCCAGGCGCTCGGGCGCGTCTCGCATGAGCAGGACCAACGGAAGATCGCCGAGCACAGGACGAATGTGATCCCGGATCATCCACTCGTAGTTCATGCGGGTCGTGGGATCGATCTCCGCCTGCGGAAGCCACTGATCAAGGAGTGCACCAAAGGTCGACCTTGTCCGAGCGACCTTCAAGGAGTCTGCTTCATGCTGGAGCCGCGTCCGGACCTTCTCAGCTTCCTTCAGTGCTGCACGCTCGGACCGCTCGTTTCCCGGCCTCTCGATCGACACCGATTCCGTGAGAACGATCCGCTCCCCCGTCGCGGGGTCTTTCCCTGCGGACACTCGCACCTGGAAGGAGTCACGATGGCGGCGAATGCTGCCGCGCTGTCGCCCGCCCTCGATCGAACCCGTGGTCACCACGCATCTCAGGCTAGCAAGCCCGGTGGACCAAATTGTGGACCAAGATCCACTTCATGACACGCAAAGAGGACTTGCCTGAACCGGAATTGGCTGGTCAGAAAGAGGTTTGATCTTGAGCCGCCAAGGGGGCTCGAACCCCTGACCTTCTGTTTACAAGACAGATGCTCTACCAGCTGAGCTATAGCGGCCTTGCCCAGGACAGCCCGGGCGAGCCCAGTATATCGGCGCCCCCTCAACCCTCCGCAGGCCGCACCCAGGGCTCCCCGGCCACCGTCCGGAAGGCGTGCGCGAACGTCACGGCGGTCGCCGGATCGCGACGGTCGGCGACGTAGTGCCAGTTCATCCGAACGGCCTCCGGTGTCACTTCCAGGACGCAGGGCCCGTGCGAGTCGAGCTCGACGAAACGCACGTGCGGGTTCAGCGCGCGGATCGCGGCTTCGACCTTGAGCGAGCCGGTCCGCGGCGGGACGCCGAGCTGTTCGTCGATGTTGTCGGAGGTGACCGACGGGCAGACGAACTCCACCGCGACGCTCGTCCCGTCCTGCGGCACGTCGTTCGCCCAGGACGAGTGGACGTCGCCGGTCAGGAACACCGTGTTGCCCCGCCCTTGCGCGGCGATGGTGTCCAGGACGCGGCGGCGGTCGGCGGTGTAGCCGTCCCACTGGTCGGTGTTCACCGTGGTCGGCTGGCCGTCGAGCAGGCCGTCCAGGGCGAGTTTCTCGCGGCTGGGCAATGCGGGGATCTTCAGCGGCGTGACCATCACCGAATTGCCGATCAGGTTCCACGACGCCGTCCCGCGCGCGAGGCCGTCCAGGAACCAGCGCCGCTGCTCGGCGCCGAGGATCGTGCCCTCCACCGAAGATGAAGCCGGACCCGGCTGCTGGGTCCGGTAGGTCCGCAGGTCCAGCATGGTGAGGTCGGCCAGCCTCCCGAACTTCAGCCGCCGGTACAGCCGGTCGCCGCGATGCCGCACCGGCATCCATTCGAAGTACGCCTGGTGCGCCGCCCGCATCCGATCGCGCCAGCTGCCCTCGGTCGCCGGATCGTGTGACGGCGAGCCGCCGGACCAGGCGTTGTCGGCCGCCTCGTGGTCGTCCCAGGTGGCGATCATCGGATGGCGGGCGTGGAGCCGCCGCAACTGTTCGTCGGTCTTGTACATCGCGTGGCGTTGCCGGTAATCCGCCAGGGTGATCAACTCGTTGGGCGGTACCGAGGGCCGAAGATCACCAGCAGGGTTGGGATCTCCCTCGTAGAGGTAGTCACCCAGGTGAATGAAGGCGTCCAGATCGTCGCGGCCGGACAGATAGCCGTAGGGGGCGAAGTGACCGACAGCCCAGTTCGCACAAGAGACCACGCCGAACCGCAGCCTCGCGACGTCGTCGTCGTGCGAAGGCGCGGTGCGCGTCCGCCCGGTCGGCGAGACCCTCCCCTGAGACGTGAACCGGTACCAGTACCCGGTCGACGCGCGGAGCCCGCCGGCCGTCACCTTCACCGTGTGGTCGCACTCCGGCCCGGTCCGGACGTGACCGCGAGCGACGACGTCCGCGAATCCGGCGTCCTTCGCCACCTCCCACCGGACGTCCACCGCCACGCCTTTTCCGGATCCCGGAATCGCCTCGGGCGAGGGGGTGACCCGAGTCCAGAGAAGCACCGAATCGGGCATCGGGTCACCCGAGGCCACCCCGTGCGCGAAAACCGGGGGCTCCGCCCCGCTAGATGCACCCGAAAGGGTGAATGCCACCGCTGTCCCGGTCGTCGTGACACCGGCCGCGCGAAGGATGGATCGCCTGCTCAAAGAGGACGCCATGCCCGTCAGTGTGCCGCAGACCGGCGACGTCACGATGATCTTCCTCGGACGTGGCGGACGCCACTTCAAGTTTCCTGCAACAGTCAGGGCGCCGGCCCCGATGGTCCTCGGGAAAGTCCCTATGAGACGAGTGAGGAGGTGGATCGATCATGAAGATCAACGAGCACACCAAGAGGGCCCAGCGCGGCGAACGCGGTGTCGAAAAGAACCAGGACGAAACACCCGAACGCGGCGAATGGCTGCTGGAAGCGCCGCGCCAACGTGACGGAGAGCGATCGATCCACCAGGCTCGCTCGCACCGGCCGAACCTGCTGCGCCGCCGCGCCTGGCAAATCCTCGAAGCCCCGACGGCCGAGCAGCCCGCCGTCGACGGCGAAGAGGCGATGGGCCCGAAGCCGCCCGACGACACGACGGTCAACTTCGTCCTGGATCTCGTCCTGCGCATCGGCGAGGTCCAGATGTCCAGCGGCGCCGGCGCCTCCGACGTCACGGCGACGATCATCGCGCTGACCTCCGCGCTCGGCCTCCCGCACTGCGAGGTCGACGTGATCTTCACGTCGATCACGGTGACCTGCCACCGCGGCACCGACATGGCACCGGTGACGGCGCTGCGCGTGGTCCGCTCGCGCAGCCTCGACTACACGCGGCTCACCCAGACGGAGACCCTGGTCCGCCGGATCGTCCGCGGGAACATCGGCGCCGAAGAGGCCCAGCAGGAACTCCAGCGGATCACCACCGCGCCGCACCCGTACCCGCGTTGGGTGGCCACGGCCGCCTGGGGCGGGCTGGCCGCGTTCATCACCCTGATCCTCGGCGGCAGCATCGACGTCGCGCTGGTCGCGATGGTGATCAGCGCCGTCATCGACCGGCTCGGCCGCTTCCTGAACCGCTACGCGCTGCCCTTCTTCTTCCAGCAGGTGATCGGCGGCCTGGTCGCGACCTTGTCCGCGATGGCGATAGTCAGCAGCGGACTGCTCACCACGGACAAACCCACGCTGGTCGTCGCGGCGGCCGTCACCGTGCTGCTGTCCGGCCTTTCCACCGTCTCGGCCGTGCAGGACGCCATCACCGGCTACTACGTCACGGCGGCCGGGCGCACGATGGAAACGGCGCTGATGAGTGCCGGGCTGATCGCGGGCGTCGTACTCGCCCTGAAGATCGCGAAGCTGATCCAGATGCCACTCACCCCCCTGCCCGAGGTCGTCTCCTCGACGCCCCAGGACCTGCCGATCATCATCATCGGCAGCATCGGCGCTTCGGCCTGCTTCGCGTTCGCCTCGTATTCGACCCTGCGCGCGATGATCGTCGCGGGAGCGGCGGGCGCGGTCGGCGGCGCGGTCTACGGCGCCTTGATGGTGACCGGCTTCGAAGGCGTGAGCTCGTCGGCGATCGCCGCCACGCTGGTCGGATTCTGCGGCGGCGTGCTCGCCAGGCGGCTCAAGGTGACGCCCCTCGTGGTGGCTGTGTCCGGCATCACGCCCCTTCTCCCCGGTCTCTCCACCTATCGTGGTCTATACCAATTGGGCGTCGAGCCCGGCGGCAACATCTCGACGCTCATGACGGCCGTCGCCGTGGGCCTCGCCCTGGCAGCGGGCGTCGTGCTCGGCGAATACCTCGCGCAGCCGGTGCGCACGGGGCTCGGCAGGCTCGAACGCAAATTCGCCGGGCCGCGGATGGCGGGGCCGATGGAACCCGCCGAACGACGCTTGGAGTGATCGCTCGGCCACCGGCCCGCGACCTCCTCGCGCGATAGGGTTTCCCCTTAGGGCAGCGACCCGCGAGTTTGAGGGAGCGGCTGGTGGACGAAGCAATGGCCGAGACGAGCAGGACGGCCTCCGCGGATTTCGTGGTGGTGGCGAACCGGCTCCCGGTGGACCTCGAACGGACCGCCGACGGGAGCAGGCGGTGGACGGCGAGCCCCGGCGGACTGGTGTCCGCGCTCGAACCGTTCCTCCGGTCCCGCAAGGGTGCCTGGGTCGGCTGGCCGGGTGTGCCCGACGTCGAGGTCGACGAGTTCGACGACGACGGCCTGGTTCTGCACCCGGTCTCCCTGACCTCGGACGACGTCCGCGACTACTACGAGGGTTTCTCCAACGCGACGCTCTGGCCGCTGTACCACGACGTGGTGGCGCGGCCGGTGTTCGACCGGAGCTGGTGGGAGTCCTACGTCCGGGTGAACAAGCGCTTCGCCGAGGCGAGCGCGAAGGTCGCCGCCGAGGGCGCGACCGTGTGGATCCAGGACTACCAGCTCCAGCTGGTCCCGGCGATGCTCCGCGAACTGCGCCCGGATCTCCGGATCGGGTTCTTCCTGCACATCCCGTTTCCCCCGGTCGAGTTGTTCATGCAGATGCCGTGGCGGACCGAGATCGTCCGCGGCCTGGTCGGCGCCGACCTCGTCGGTTTCCACCGGCCGGGTGGCGCGCAGAACTTCCTCTGGCTGGCGCGGCAGCTGGCCGGTCTCGAATCCAGCCGCGGCGCGGTCGGCATCCGCACCCGCCCCGGCCTGATGCAGGTCGGCGACCGCACGGTCCGGGTCGGCGCGTTCCCGATCTCCATCGACGCCATCGGCCTCGACAAACTCGCGAAGACCAAGGGCGTCGCCGAACGCGCCGCCCAGCTGCGGCACGACCTGGGCAACCCGAAGAAGGTCCTGCTCGGCGTCGACAGGCTCGACTACACCAAGGGCATCGACCTGCGGTTGCAGGCACTGCACGAGCTGCTGCACGAAGGCCGCGTCCGTCCGGAGGACGTCACGTTCGTCCAGCTGGCCACCCCGAGCCGCGAACGCGTCGAGCACTACCAGCGGATGCGCGGCGACATCGAGCAGATGGTCGGACGGATCAACGGCGAATTCGCCCGCGTGGGTCACCCGGTCGTGCATTATCTGCACCAGTCCGTGAACCGGACGGAGCTGGCCGCGTTCTTTTCGGCGGCCGATGTCATGGTGGTGACCCCCCTGCGTGACGGGATGAACCTCGTCTGCAAGGAGTACGTCGCCTGCCGCCACGACCTGGGCGGCTCGCTCGTGCTTTCGGAGTTCGCCGGCGCCGCGGCGGAGCTGACCAGTGCGCTACTGGTCAACCCGCATGACCTGGACGGGGTGAAGAACGCCTTGGAGACAGCCATTACGCTCGACCCCGCAGAGGGCCGCCGCCGTATGCGCGCCATGCGTCGCCAAGTCCTCACGCACGACGTCGACCGCTGGGCGCGCTCTTTCCTCCAGGCGCTCGGTGCCGAACCGGCCGACTGAGACTTCCCCCATACCCCGCATAGCTCGAGGAGAATCGTTGACCGCCGAGGCACTGCCCGCCGAGCTGCGGCGAGCGATCGTTCAGGTCGCCCGCACGCCGCGGCTGCTGGTCGCCTGCGACTACGACGGCACGCTGGCTCCGATCACGGCCAACCCGGACGAAGCCCGGCCGCTGCCCGAATCGGTAGGCGCACTCAGGTCGCTCGCAGGCCTGCACGAGACGACCACCGCGGTCATCTCCGGCCGCGCGTTGCGCGATCTCGCCACCCTGTCCCGTCTCCCCGCCGAAGTGAACTTGGTCGGCAGCCACGGATCCGAGTTCGACATCGGCTTCATCCACGCGCTCGACGACAAGGCCCGCGAGCTCCACAGACGACTCGAAGCCGAGCTGGAAGACCTGGTGCTCGACGTGCCGGGCGTCTCGCTCGAGGTCAAGCCCGCGAGCATCGCGGTGCACGTCCGCCGGGCCGAGCACGAGGCGGGCCGCCGCGTCCTGCGCGATGTCCACAATGGACCTTCGAAGTGGGAGGGCGTGTCCACGACCGACGGCAAGGAGGTCGTCGAGCTCGCGGTCGTCCAGACGGACAAGGGCCGCGCGCTGGACACCCTGCGCCACCAGGTCGGCGCGACCGCGGCGGTCTTCCTGGGCGACGACGTCACCGACGAGAAGGCGTTCGCCCGGATCTCCGGACCGGACCTCGGCGTGAAGGTCGGCGAGGGCGAAAGCCTCGCGCAGTACCGCGTCCCGGACACCGTCGACGTCGCGATGGCGCTCGCCTTCCTGCTCGAAGAGCGGCGCAACTGGCTCTACGGCGAGCAGGCGCCGCCGATCGAGCGGCTTTCCTTGCTGGCCAACGAACGATCGGTCGCGCTCGTCACGCCGGACGCCCGGCTGACCTGGCTGTGCCACCCCGGCCCCGACGCGCCCGCGGTGTTCGCGGACCTGCTGGGCGGCGCCGGCGCGGGACACTTCTCGATCAAGCCGCATCGCAACGGCCTGCCGCTCGGGCAGCGCTACCTGCCGAACACGATGACGGTCGAGACCCGCTGGTCCCGGCTGCTCGTCACCGACTACCTCGAACCGGAGAGCCCCGCGCACCGCACGGATCTCGTCCGGGTGATCTCGGGCGAGACGGCGGCGGAGGTCGTGTTCGCGCCGCGGCCCGAATTCGGTGGCGTGCCGGTGAAACTGGTCGCCGAGGGCGACGGGATCCTGGTCCAGGGCACCTCGGAGCCGTTCGCGCTGCGCTCGCCGGGCGTGAAGTGGGAAATCACCTCCGACGGCATGAACGACACCGCGTCGGCGCTCGTCACCCCCACTCCCGAGAACCCGGTGGTGCTCGAACTCCGTTGCGGCACCTCGGATCTCGGCGCGCACGAACTGTCCGAAGTGGAGCGACGGTCCCGGGCGGGCGACTACTGGAGCACCTGGGCGCAGACGCTCAAACTGCCCAGCGTCCAGACCGACCTCGTCGGCCGCTCGGCGCTGACGCTGCGCGGGCTCGTCAACACCGACACCGGCGGCGTGCTCGCGGCGGCGACGTCGTCGCTGCCGGAGGAGATCGGCGGCGTCCGCAACTGGGACTACCGGTACTGCTGGATCCGCGACGCGGCCATGACCGTGCGCGAGCTGGTCCACCTCGGCTCGACCGAAGAGGCGGAAGGCTACCTCCGCTGGCTGCACGGCGTGCTGGCCACGTTGGCCGGTCCGGAACGGCTGCACCCGCTGTACACCCTGTCCGGCAGCGTGATCGGTGCCGAAGCGGTCATCGAATCGCTGCCCGGGTACGCCGGTTCGCGGCCGGTCCGCGTCGGCAACCTGGCGAACCACCAGGTGCAGCTGGACGTCTTCGGCCCGGTCGTCGAACTCGTGCAGACGCTGGCGGAAGCGCGCGGCGGGCTGCGCGACGAGGACTGGCAGCTGGTGCGCGCGATGGCCGAGGCCGTCACGCGGCGCTGGAACGAGCCGGACCACGGCATCTGGGAGGAGCGGCACGTGCCGCGCCACCGGGTGTACTCGCGGGTGATGTGCTGGGTGACCATCGACAGGGCGATCAAGCTGGGCGAAGTCTACGGCCGTCAGGTGCCGGGCGCGTGGCCTTCGCTGCGTGACGAGATCTCCGCCGACGTGCTGTCGAAGGGCTGGAACGAAGAGGTCCAGGCCTTCACCACCGCCTACGACGGAACGGATCTCGACGCCGCGTCACTGTTCGTCGGGCTGACCGGGCTGATCGATCCGGCCGACCCGCGGTTCCAGTCGACGGTGACCGCGATCGAGGCGGAACTGCGCAGTGGGTCCACTGTGTACCGATACCGCCGCGACGACGGCCTCCCCGGCGGCGAGGGCGGCTTCCACATCTGCGCGGCCTGGCTCATCGAGGCGTACCTGCTCACCGGGCGGCGCACCGAGGCCGAGGAGCTGTTCACGCAGATCGTCGACGCCGCGGGCCCGACCGGCCTGCTGCCCGAGCAGTACGACCCGATCGCGGAACGCTCGCTGGGCAACCACCCGCAGGCGTACTCGCACATCGGGCTGATCCGCTGCGCGAACCTGCTGTCCAAGTAGAGAAGTACATGAAGGCCCCCTTGCTTGCGCCTGGCGCAAGCAAGGGGGCCTTCATGTACTTGGAGGCGTCGCGCCGGCTGCTGTCCAAGGGGGCGTGGCCTTCGCCTTCTCGGGAGAACGAAAGTCACAGACGAACAACCGGCGCGACGGGCTTGGGGAAGGTCAGGTACCGCTGATCAGGCGCAGGGCCAGATCGGAGCTGAACTGACCGGCTTCGACGTTCGGCGCGATCCCGCACTTGCCGTCGGAGTCACCGGGCACCTTGACCCAGAGCAGCATCTCGGCGCCGCCACCGGTCTGCGAGGGCGTCCCGAGCTTGCGACCGACCGGGTTGCACCACTCGGAACCCTTGGGGCCGTTGCCGTTGCGGCTCGTGTCGATGACGAACGGCTTGGTGTAGCCGTACTTGCTCGACAGCGCGGCGCTGACAGCCTTGCCGTAGTTCGCCGAGTCGGTGGTGGTCTTGTAGTTCGACACGTTGATCGCGAGACCGCGGATCGACTTCACCCCGACGGCGTTGAGCCGGTCGGCCATGGTCGCGGCGGGGATCCAGGTCGAGTTGCCGCCGTCCATGTACGCCCAGGTGTTCGGGGCCTTGGCGGCGAACTGCTCCGCGGCGTACTTGAGCAGGTCGAGGCGGGTCTGGCGCTCACCGGTGGGCAGGCAGTCGACCTGCGCCAGCGCGTCCGGCTCGATGACGACGACCGCGGGCTTGCCGCCGATGCCGTCGGCGAAGTTCGAGATCCAGGTCCGGTACGCCTCCGGGCTGCCCGCGCCGCCACCGGAGTGACCGCCGCAGTCACGGCCGGGGATGTTGTAGGCGACCAGGATCGGCAGCTTGTCGGCGACGTCGGCGGCGTAGGTGTAGCCGTCGACGGCCTTCTTGACGTCTCCGCTCCAGTTGCCGAACCAGCGCGCGCCCGCCTTGGTGGAGATGGCGGCCTTGATCTTGTCGGCGGTGCTGCCCGGGTGGTCCTTCACCCAGACCGCGGGGTTGGAGTTCGGGTCGACATAGAAGCCGTTGGTCTTCTCAAGGGGGTTGCCGTCGGCGGCCTGAGCCGGGGCGGCGATGAGGGCCAGCAACGAGGCGGCCAGCAGACCGAGCGTCTTGATGCGCATGCCAGGACCCTCTCGCCCGCCCATACAAGATCCGTACAAAACCACGCGTTTCGCCCGCTGAACGCGGTCGTTCGCTTGCCCGGCTACCGCGATCAGTCGCCTGCTCGCGCGATCAGTCGACTGCTTGCGGCCCTCCCTCGCCGGCCGGCGACGTTGCGTCGGAGGTCCGTGAAGGCCCCCTTGCCTACCCTGAAGGTAGTGAAGGAGGCCTTCACGGAATGCCCGGTCGTCACAGGCACCCCAGGGACCTCGGCGGTCACCGTCGAAGCACGTGAAGGCCCCCTTCACATGGCTGCGCGAAGGAAACTCGACCTTCCTCTCCTCGCACCCCGAGACCATCGCATTCAGTCCTCTGAATGCGATAGTTGGCAACGCGAACTACCGCGTTCAGAGGACGAAACGCGACATGGATCAGGCCGAGTAACCCTTCGGCGGGATCAGGGTGGCGAGCTGGTTGAAGGTGAGCCAGTAGATCTGGTTGCCGCCGAAGTTGGCCGGGTCGGCGATCTTCACCGTCATGTTGTCGCTGTTGTAGCCGATGATCGTGAAGTAGTGGTAGATCGTGTAGTTCGGGTAACCCGGCGGGTGGTTGTTCGCCGGGGCGACGATGTTCGCGACGAGCGCGTAGCCCTTGTCGACGTCCAGCACGATGTCGCGCCATAGGAGATCGCGCTGCGCCTGGGTCGGCGGGTCGTTCGGCATCTCCTTGGTCTCGTACCAGCCGCCGCCGATGTGCGCGTTGAGGACGCGGGTGACCTGGCCGATCCAGTCGGTGCCGTTGGTGGTGGTCGGGAGCTCGTTCGCGAGCTGTTGCTGGCTCGGCGGGTTGCCGTTCTTGGCCGAGATGGCGATCCGGGTGGCGGCCGGGCCGCACCAGTACCCGGTCTCCTGGATCTGGTACTGGATGTTGAGCTCGGCGGCCGCCCTGACCCCTTCGACCTTGGCGGGCGGCGCCATCGACTTCACGAAGTCGGGCGCGGGTACGACGTTTTCGGATTGAGCGACGGCCACCGCCGGAGCGGTGATCAGTGCGGACACCGCCAGCGCGGCGACGACCGCGGTCCTGAGTCGACGCATGGTAATCCTTCCCCAGTTTCACTTTTCAATGGTGAATAGTGAACAGAATCGCCCGCCCGGCCGCTTTTGTCTTGATCTCGACCTGCGTCTTCCCCGATCGGCTCACGACGAAAGTAGGATCGGATGAACGCTTCGGGGGCCTTCGGGCAATAGCGATCGTGCAGGCGATGAAGAACGATCACGAGCAAGCCGGCTCGCACGGGCAGGACAGACCGGATCTCGGCGGTCCGGACCCCGCACCCGTCTTCGGCATGCTCTTCGACGCCCACGCGGCCCCGCTGCAGCGCTATCTCGCGCGCCGCGTCGGCGCCGAGACCGCGCACGATCTCGTCGCCGAAACGTTCCTCGTGGCGCTCCGGCGGCGGGAGACGTACCGCCCTGAGGCCGGGACGGCGCGCGCGTGGCTCTACGGCATCGCGACCAACCTGCTCCGGCACCACGTCCGCACCGAGACCCGCGCGCTCAACGCGACGGCGCGCCTCGCCGCCGCCGACCAGATGGTCGCGGCCGGGCACGACGGCCGCGTCGCCGAGCGGGTCGACGCGCAGTCCCGCGCGGCCCAGCTGGCTGGCGCGCTGGCCGAACTGAGCGTCGCGGACCGCGACACCCTGCTGCTGGTCTCCTGGGCGGGCCTGGACCCCGGCGAGGTGGCCGAGGCGCTGGGAATTCCCGCCGGCACCGTCAGATCGCGGCTGCACCGGATCAGAAGATGGTTGCGCGCCAACGCGCCGGAGATAACCACCGAGTCCACAAAGGACAATTCGAGGCGAACGGAGGAGGGCGAAAGTGCACGGCGATAGCATCAGGAAGGTGTGGTCCGACGCCGAACTCGACGAGGCGCTGGCCGACCTCCATTCCGAAACGGAAACCCGGCCGGACGAGCTTTCCCGCGCCAAGGCCGCGCTCCTTCGCGCGGCGGGCGAGGCCGAGGGCGAACTCCGCCCCATGGCGGCGCCTCCGGTAAAAAAACGTCCCGGCGCGTGGCGATGGATCGCGGCCGCGGCCGCCGCCGCGCTGGTCTCCGGTGGGGGAATCGTGGCCACGAACGTCTTCACCGGCGTCGACGGCCCGGACCCCGCGGCCCCCGTGACCGTCGCCCCGGACGATGACGTGCTCAAGGACCTCCGCGGCGCCGACCTCCCGCTGGCGGGCAAGCAGTACTGGCTCTCCACCGAATCGGTCTGGACGACGCGGATCGGCAAGAACAGCGGGGTGATCTACCAGACGCACGAGATCCACGAGCGGTGGCTGCCCTCGGACTGGTCCCTCCGGCACATGACACGGTTCACCGGGACCGGCGAGGTCCGCTGGATCAAGGGCGACTACGAGACGGCCAAGTCCAAGGGCGATCTGATCCCCGGCGCGCAGGTCGTCACCGGTTGGGAAGGCGCCCACCAGCCGCCGTCGGGCGGGCCGGCCTCGACCTCGGAAGCCCCGCCCCGGCCGGGTTCGACCACGACGAGTTCGCCGCCGGAAGCACCTGTCTCGACCCAGCGGGACAAGCCCACGCAGACCAGCTGGATGATCCTGGACAAGGAATTCCTCGAGGCGCTTCCCACCGACCCGGCGAAGCTGCTCGAACGGCTGCGCGGCGACAACCGGGACCGCGAGGCGAACACGCCGCCCAAGATGTTCGACATGGCCCTCAGCGTCCTGCGTTCGTCGCACGGCTACGGCGATCTTCGCGTGGCACTGTGCAAGGCGCTCGCGAAGGCCCCGGGGATCACGCTCGAAACGAACGTGATCACCCCCGACCGCCGACCGGCCATCTCGTTCTCGGTCCGGGAGAGCGACCGGGTCAAGACGTTCGTCGTGGACCTGACCACGGCGCACGTCACGAGCTACGGCGCCGCCCGGAACCGGTCCGACCCCGACTTCCCGGGGCTGACGCTGTTCGACACGACAGTGACGACGCAGGTGACCGACCGGGAGGGTCCCTAACGAGCGTGCTTGGCTGCGTTGAGCGCGCTTCCGACGTCACCGACCTCCAGGACGCGGATGCCCGGCGGGATCTTGCCGGAGTCCGGCGGCACCAGCGCGTAGGTGAAGCCGAGCCGGGCGGCCTCCGCGAGCCGCCGCCCGACGCTCGGCACCCGCCGGACCTCACCGGAGAGCCCGACCTCGCCCATCGCGACCAGCTTGGGCGAGAGCGGGGTGTCCCTCGCCGAGGAGATCAGTGCCAGCACCACCGCGAGGTCGATGCCGGGTTCGGTGATCTTCATGCCGCCGACCGTCGCGACGTAGACGTCCTTGTCGCCGACCTTGATGTTCGCCCGCTTCTCGACCACGGCCAGCACCATCGCGACGCGCGCCGAATCGAGACCGCTCACCGCGCGCCGGGGCTGCGGCGACTGGGTCGACGAAACGAGCGCCTGCACCTCGCCCAGCAGCGGCCGCTTGCCCTCCATGGTGACCGTGACGGCGGTGCCCGCGACCGGTTCGGCGGTGTGGCTGAGGAACAGCCCCGACGGGTCGGGCACGCCGACGATGCCCTCCTCGACCAGTTCGAAGCAGCCGATCTCGTCGGCGGCGCCGAAGCGGTTCTTGATGCCGCGCAGCATGCGCAGCGTCGAATGCTTGTCGCCTTCGAACTGGAGGACGACGTCGACCAGGTGCTCCAGCACGCGCGGCCCGGCGACCGAACCGTCCTTCGTGACGTGACCGACCAGCACGATCGGCAGCCCGCGTTCCTTGGCCAGCGCGACCAGCCCGGAAGTGACCGCGCGGACCTGGGTGACCCCGCCCGGCGCGCCCTCCACCTGCGGCGAGGCCATGGTCTGGACCGAGTCGACGATCAGCACACCCGGCTTGACCGCGTCGACGTGGCCGAGGATCGCGGAGAGGTCGCTCTCGGCCGCGAGGAACATCTCGTCGTGGACGTTGCCGGTGCGTTCGGCGCGCAGGCGCACCTGTCCCGCCGACTCCTCGCCCGTGACGTACAGCGCGCGGCCCGCGGTGGCCGCCCATTGGTAGGCGACCTCCAGCAGAAGGGTCGACTTGCCGACACCGGGCTCGCCGGCGAGCAGGATGACCGCGCCCGGCACGAATCCGCCGCCGAGCACCCTGTCCAGTTCGGAGACTCCGGTGGGCTTGGCCCGCGCCGTCTCGACGTCGACCTCGCCGATCGGGCGCGCGGGAGCGCTGGGCGCGCCGGCGGCGACCCTGGCTATCGCGGGGCGGGCGTCGCCGCGTTCCTCCAGGGTTCCCCACGCCTGACATTCGGGGCAGCGCCCGACCCACTTCGGCGCTTCGTACCCGCACTCACCGCAGCGGTAGGTGCTGCCTTTCTTGACCACTCCGCGAGGCTAGCGGCCACCACCGACAAACCCGGGGAACCCCGCCCGCCCGGCGGGCTGAAGGGGCCCTTCATCTCATCTGACGCAGCGAAGGGGCCCTTCACCGCATCGCATGCGGTGAAGGGCCCCTTCAGCCCGGCTTCTGAGACTTAGTGCCCGCCGCCCTTGGCTTCCTTCTCCGGCGCCGGGGCCCGGCTGCCCGGGTGCGACGGCGCCGCGACCGGCAGCTCCAGCGTGACCGAACCGGAGTTCTTGAAGACGAAGGTGACCTTGATCGTCTGGCCCGCCCACACCGGCTGCTTCAGCCCCTGGAGCACGATCGTGGCCTTGCCCACCTCGTCCGGCGCGGCGGACGACTCCGGGCCCGCGGACGGCGTGACCGTCCCGGCCACGCTCGACGACGGGGCGCCGGACGCGCTGCTCGAAGGAGCGCCCGAGGACGACGGCGCACCTGAAGACGGCGGCGCGGAGGAGGGGGCGCTGGTCGGCGCGGCCTCCTTGGTCGACTCGACCGAGTCGGCCGGGCCGATCACGAGCGCGTGGCTCGCGACGACGGTCTTGGCGCCGGTGATCTTGGCGTCACCGGTGGCGGCTTCGGAGGAGACCGAGACGAGCTCGTCGTCCTGCTTGCCCTGGTTCACGATGGTCAGCGTCAGCGGCACGGCGGCACCGGCCGGGTACGCCTGGCCTTCGGTGGGGAACTGGAGCGCGGCGTTCCGCAGCACCAGGTCCTTCGCCTGCGCGTACGTCCCGTTGACCGCGGGCTGCTGCGAGTCGGTCTGGGTGATCTGACCAGCACCGCAGCCGGCGAGCACGAGCGCGGCGCCGAGCGCCAGCACACCTGCGCCGAACACGCGACGATTCTGCAGCCTCACGTCGGAGTCCTTCCATCTCACGGCCTCTTCACCGCGAAGACTAGCCGGGCGGCTTCGCGGGCGGAGAACCCGGTGCGTGTTGACACGCCACCAATGCGGTGACGTGCCCAAGATCAACCGTCCACAAAGGATTTGGAAATCGTTCGCTTCTCACCTGCATGAGCACGGGCGAATTGGGTTTGTCAACCCCCGGGCGGACCACCGTCAGGCCGCTGACCTGCGACGACGATCGCGGGCCGCTAGGTGGGCCTCGTCGGCACGTGCTAAGATGAATTCAGCGAAAGGGGCAGAGGACACATGGTTTTCAAGGTCGGAGAGACCGTCGTCTACCCGCACCACGGTGCCGCACTCATCGAAGCCATCGAGACCCGCGTGATCAAGGGCGAGGAGAAGAAGTACCTCGTCCTCAAAGTCGCGCAAGGGGATCTTACGGTTCGCGTGCCCGCTGACAACGCCGAGATCGTCGGTGTTCGTGATGTCGTCGGGCAAGAAGGACTGGACAAGGTTTTCGACGTTCTGCGTGCTCCGCACACCGAAGAGCCCACGAACTGGTCTCGTCGGTACAAGGCCAACCTCGAGAAACTCGCCTCCGGCGATGTGAACAAGGTGGCCGAAGTGGTGCGCGACCTCTGGCGGCGAGAGAAGGACCGCGGACTTTCAGCCGGCGAGAAGCGCATGCTGGCGAAGGCGCGGCAAATTCTGGTCAGCGAGCTCGCGCTCGCGGAGGGCACCGACGAGGACAAGGCTGAAGTCCTCCTCGACGAAGTTCTGGAAACCGCGGCAGTCTGAACCGGCGGATGTCCCACGCCAGGTGAGGCTGCGGGGGATACCACTACGATCGCGCACATATGAGCACCGTCCATATGAGCACAATCGTGTTCGTCACTGTCGTTCGACACCATGCCTCCGACGCGGAGCTCGCTCTCGCGCCGGTCAATGGTGAAGCTCTACTCACGCACACTGTGCGGGGGCTGCTCGCCCTGCCGGATCTCGATCTGGTGGTCGTAGCGGCCCCCGAGCGGTGTGCTGATTTGTTTTCGGCCGCTCTCAGCGGTTTCGATCAGCGATGCCGGATAGTACCCGGACAGTCACTCAAGCACGCATTCGACACCGTCGAATCGGAAATCGCCGGGAATCCGGTTCTCCTCGTGCACGACGCGTTGCGCGCTTTCACTCCCCCGGACACGGTCCGTGCCGTCGCGGACGCGGTCCGTGCGGGCTCCCCTTTCGTCGTCCCGGTACTGCCGATGGCGGACACCGTGAAGGTGACCGACGCGGCGAAGGTGATTACGGCAACCGAAGACCGCGCATCCCTGCGGACGGCCCAAACCCCGCTCGGCTTCACTCGTGAGACTTTTCTCTCGTATGCCGATAAACCGTCTCTCGACGGCGCGCACACCGTCGCCGGGCATCCGGATGCGATGCGCGTCACCACTTCGTTCGAACTGAAACTGGCCGAAGCCATCGCGGTGGCCGGAAAAGAGGAGATCCTTTGAGGATCGGCAACGGTGTCGACGTCCATCCGATCGAAGCGGGCCGCGAATGCTGGATCGCCGGCCTCCTCTGGCCCGGCGTCGACGGCTGCGCGGGCCACTCCGACGGCGACGTCGCGGCGCACGCGCTGTGCGACGCGTTGCTGTCCGCGGCCGGGCTCGGTGATCTCGGCGCGGTGTTCGGCACCGGCGATCCGCGGTGGGCGGGCAAGCACGGCGTCGAGTTCCTCGCCGAAGCGCGGCGCCTCGTCGAGGCGGGCGGCTGGACCGTCGGGAACGCGACCGTCCAGATCGTGGGCAACGCGCCGCGCGTCGGGAAACGCCGCGAAGAGGCGCAGAAGGTGCTCAGCGAAGCCGTCGGCGGGCCGGTGAGCGTGTCCGGGACGACGACCGACGGGCTCGGCCTGACCGGACGCGGCGAGGGCATCGCGGCGTTCGCGACGGCGTTACTGCTGCCCTCACAGGAATAGCCCGCGCCGGGAGCCGGTTCGAGCTGTCATGGCAGTCACACTTCCCGAACCGGTCCGCGCACTGGTGGACGGCAAGAACTTCGCGACCGTGGCCACCCTGGACGCCGACGGCGGCCCGCAGACCTCGGTCATCTGGGTGGGCCTCGACGACGGCGATCTGGTCTTCAGCGCCACCGAAGACAGGCTGAAGGTGCGGAACCTGCGTCGCGATCCTCGCGCGAGCGTGTCGATCACCGACGCCGACGACCCGTACCGGCACACGCAGCTGCGCGGCACGGTCACGATCACCCCGGACCCGGACAAGACGTTGCCGAAGACGCTCAGCCACAAGTACCTCGGCAAGGACTACCCGCCCGAAGGCCCGGAAGTCGAACGGGTGATCATCCGCCTGCGGGTCGATCGGATCGCCGGGAACGTCCGGTGATTAGGCTCTCGTCATGGGTGTGACTTTCAACGACGCGACCAAGAAACTCCTCGACGGCAACAACTTCCCGGTGCTGGCGACGCTCAACGCCGACGGCTCCGCGCAGACGTCCGTGCTGTGGGCGAAGCGGGACGGCGACACGATCGTCTTCGCGACCGTCCGGGGCCGTCTCAAGGAGCGGAACATGGCCAGGGACCCGCGGGTGTCCGTCTCGGTCTTCGAGCAGGAGAACCCGTACAACTACGTCGAGATCCGCGGGACCGTGGAGATGACCGACGAGGGCGGGCGCGAGCTGATCAACGAGCTCTCGCACAAGTACCTCGGCAAGGACTACCCGGACGAGCCGGCGGAGGTCGTCCGGGTGCTGGTCCGGATCACGCCCACCAAGATCACCGGCAACGCGGCCTGACCCCCGCCATGAAAGGTCCTTTCCTTGCAAAATTTGCAAGGAAAGGACCTTTCATCTCACACGCGAGGAGGGGCGAGGACCCCACGATCGTGGCTAATGTGGACCCCGTGACCTTTCGCGCTGTGTTGTTCGACTTCTCCGGCACGGTCTTCCGGCTCGAGCAGGACGAGACCTGGCTCGCCGACCTCACCGACCACGAGGGCGAGCGGCTCGACATCGAGGCCCAGACCGAACTGATGCGCCGGATGACCGCGCCGGTCGGCCAGGTCGTCGATCTCGACGAGGAGCACCTGCACGCCTGGCACAACCGCGACCGCGACCCGGTGCTCCACCGCAAGGTGTACCTGGAGGTCCTCAAGCAGTCCGGGGTGCCGCACGCCGACCAGGCCGTCGCGCTCTACACCCGGCTGATCGATCCCACCCAGTGGACGCCGTACCCGGACACCGAAGCCGTCCTCAAGAGCCTCTCCGGCAAGGACGTCCAGGTCGGGGTGCTGAGCAACATCGCCTTCGACATCCGGCCCGCATTCAGCCGCCGCGGCTGGGACGCCTTCGTCGACGAGTTCATCCTGTCGTTCGAGGTCGGCGCGGTGAAGCCGGAGCCGGAGATCTTCCGCACGGCGATCGAGCGGCTCGGCGTCGACCCGGCGGAGACGCTCATGGTCGGCGACAGCGAAGAGGCCGACGGCGCCGCACGCGAGATCGGCTGCGCGTTCGCGCTGGTAGAGCCGCTGCCGACGACCGAGCGGCCGGACGCTCTGCTCAGTGCCCTGCGCACCCATAACGTGCTGTAATACGGTCACTGCGACATCGCTCACGCCCACCCCGTACCCTTTTAGGGTGGCACTACACCTCTATGACACCGCGACCCGGAGCGTGCGGGAATTCCACCCCGCCCGTAGCGGAACGGCGTCCATGTACGTGTGTGGTGCCACCGTGCAGGGCATCCCGCATATCGGCCACGTCCGCGGCGCGCTGAACTACGACGTCCTCCGCCGCTGGCTCGTCCACAGTGGACTCGACGTGCTGATGGTCCGCAACGTCACCGACATCGACGACAAGATCCTCACCAAGGCCGCCGCGGCGGATCGTCCCTGGTGGGAGTGGGCCGCCACGCACGAGCGCGCCTTCGAGTCGGCGTATGAGTCGCTGGGCTGCCTGCCGCCTTCGATCGCCCCCCGGGCGACAGGGCACGTGACGCAGATGGTCGAGCTGATGCAGCGGCTGATCGACGGCGGGCACGCGTACGCCTCCGGCGGCGACGTGTACTTCTCGGTCAAGTCGTTCGACGGCTACGGCGACCTCTCCGGGCAGAAGCTCGACGAGGTCCAGCAGGGCGAGAGCCTCGGCGAAGGCAAGCGCGACGCGCGCGACTTCACGCTGTGGAAGGCCGCGAAGCCGGGCGAGCCGTCCTGGCCGACGCCGTGGGGCTCCGGTCGTCCCGGCTGGCACCTCGAATGCTCGGCGATGGCGACGGCGTACCTCGGCGCGGAGTTCGACATCCACGGCGGCGGCGTCGACCTGGTGTTCCCGCACCACGAGAACGAACGGGCCCAGTCCAACGCGGCGGGCGACGGGTTCGCGCGGTTCTGGCTGCACAACGCGTGGGTGACCATGTCCGGCGAGAAGATGTCGAAGTCGCTGGGCAACACCGTGTCGATCCCGGAGATGATCAAGAACTACCGGGCACCCGAACTGCGGTATTACCTGGTCCAGCCGCACTACCGGTCGACGATCGAGTACTCCGACGGGGCGCTCGCCGAGGCCGCGCAGGGCTACCGGCGGATCGAGCAGTTCCTCCGGCGCACCGCGGGCATCGCCGGCGCCGTGCACATCGGCGAGGTCCCGGCCGGGTTCGCCGCCGCGCTCGACGACGACCTGGCCACCCCGCAGGCGTTCGCAGTGCTGCACAACACGGTCCGGGACGGTAACGCGGCCCTGGACGCGGCCGACAATTCCAAGGCACTCGAAATCGCCGCCTCCGTGCGGGCGATGACCGACGTGCTCGGCCTCGACCCGCTCTCCGCGCGCTGGTCCGAGGCGGGCGGGAATGAGACGCCCACCCGGCAGGCGCTGTCCGATCTCGTGGAAGGGCTGCTGACCGAACGGCAGCAGGCCCGCGCGGACAAGGACTTCGCCCGTGCGGACGCCGCGCGTGACCGCCTCCAGCAGGCGGGCATCGTGGTGGAAGACACCCCGAACGGTCCACAGTGGACCGTCAAGGACGTCTGACACTTACTCGGTTTCTAGCTCAAGGATTCTCACTCATGGCAGGCAACTCCCGGCGCCAGGGCGCTATTCGCAAGCCCGGCACGAAGAAGGGTCAGGTCGTCGGCTCCGGCGGCCAGCGCCGGAAGGGCCTCGAAGGCAAGGGCCCGACCCCCAAGGCCGAGGACCGGCCGGGGCACAAGGCGTACCGCATCTCGAACGCGCGTGACCGCAAGGAACAGGCCCGGCAGAAGAAGGCCGACAAGCCGGAGCTGATCGCCGGGCGCAACCCGGTGGTCGAGGCGCTGCGCGCCGACGTTCCCGCCACCGCGCTGTACGTCGCGATCAACATCGAGATCGACGATCGCGTCAACGAGGCCGTCCGGCTCGCCGGTGACAAGGGCATCTCGATCCTGGAGATCCCGCGCGAGGAGCTCGACCGCAAGACCAACCGGGCCATGCACCAGGGCCTTGGTTTGCAGGTCCCGCCGTTCGAGTACGCCGACCCGCGCGACCTGATGGCGGTGGCGAAGGACTCGGGCCAGACCCCGCTGTTCGTCGCGCTCGACGGCGTCACCGACCCGCGCAACCTCGGCGCGGTGATCCGTTCGGCCGCCGCGTTCGGCGCGCAGGGCGTCCTCCTGCCGGAGCGGCGCAGCGCGGGTATGACCGCGGTCGCGTGGCGGACGTCGGCAGGCACCGCCGCCAAGCTGCCGATCGCCGTCGCGACCAACCTGACCCGTCAGCTGAAGGCGTGGAAGGACGAGGGCCTGATGGTCGTCGGCCTCGACGCGGACGGCTCGGTCGACATCGACGAACTCGACCTCGCGGCGGATCCGCTGGTCATCGTGCTCGGCTCGGAAGGCCGCGGCCTTTCCCGGCTCGTGCGCGAGACCTGCGACGCGACCGTGTCGATCCCGATGTCCGCCGGTGTCGAGTCGCTCAACGCGTCGGTCGCGGCCGGGGTGCTGCTGGCCGAGGTGGCTCGCCGCCGCCGTATCGCGGGACGTGTCTGACCCCGCACTTCGTCACACGGTGCGGGGTCCTCAGGCTAAGGTCACCAGCGGATAACGCGTAACCGCCCTGGGGGACCCCGCACCGATGTCGTTCATTTCGCCGCTGTTCCTGTGGTACTTCATGCCGGCGGTGCTGCTCGCCGTGCTGCTGTGCCCGCGCAGCTGGCGGAACGGCATCGTCGCGGTCGGCAGCCTGATCTTCTACGCCACCGGCGCCGGGCCGTACACGCTCGTGCTGCTCGGCTGCATGGTGGTCAACTTCCTGGCCGGGCCCGCGCTGGAGCCGAACGCGTGGGACCTGCAGAACAAGCGGCGCAAGCGGCTGCTGCTCGGGGTCATCGGCCTCAACGTCGGCATGCTGCTGATCTGGAAGTACGCGGGGTTCGCGACGCAGCAGATCGCGGCCGTGACGCACTGGTTCGGCGGCGGTTTCCCGGTGGCCGACCTGGTCATCCCGATCGGCATCTCGTTCTACACGTTCCACCACATCTCGTACGTGGTCGACATCTACCGAGGTGAACGCCGCGCGCTGCGCAACCCGGTGTCGTTCGCCGCGTACATCGCGATGTTCCCGCAGCTGGTGGCCGGGCCGATCGTGCGGTACCGCGAGATCGCCGACCAGCTGCCGCAGCAGCGGTCGCACCGCCTCGACGACATCGCCGCCGGTTTCCCGCGCTTCGCGCTCGGGCTGTGCAAGAAGACGATCATCGCGGACTCGCTCAGCCCGATGGTGGACGCCTGTTTCAACACGCCGCCGGATCAGATGACCTTCGCGATCGCCTGGCTAGGCGCGATCGGGTACACGCTTCAGCTGTTCTTCGACTTCTCCGGGTACTCCGACATGGCGATCGGGCTCGGGAGGATGCTCGGCTTCCGGCTCCCGGAGAACTTCGTGCGGCCGTATTCGTCGGTGACCATCACCGAGTTCTGGCGGCGCTGGCACATGTCGCTTTCGCGCTGGTTCCGCGACTACGTCTACATCCCGCTGGGCGGCAACCGCACCGGCGCCGGGCACACGTACCGGAACCTGTGCGTCGTGTTCGTGCTGACCGGGTTCTGGCACGGCGCGCAGTGGACGTTCCTGATCTGGGGCGTCTACCACGGCGCGCTGCTGATCGTGGAACGCGCTTTCGGCTACGACGTCACCCCGAAGACCCAAGCGGCCCGCATCGGCCGCCGCGCGCTGACGCTCGTGCTCGTGGTCTTCGGCTGGGTGTTCTTCCGCGCCAAGGACCTGCCGCACGCGCTCGGCATGATCGGGCACATGGTGCTGCCGGACTTCACCGGCCTCACCGACGTCGTCGAAAGCGCGGTGACCAACCAGCGGCTGCTCATCCTGCTTTGCGCGCTGGCGATCGTGTTCCTGCCCGCGCATCCGGTGACCGGGCCGCTGCTGGAGTCTTCGCGCAGCCGCCCCGCGACGGCGCTGCGGATCGGCGTGATGACCGTCGGGCTGGTGTACGCGGCCATCCTGATCGCGACCGGCACCTTCAGCCCGTTCCTGTACTACCAGTTCTGAGGGAGCCCGAGAATGACCGACCTGGCCCGCCAGCCCGGGGTGATCCCCTACGTCGACAACCACGACGGCCCGCGCCGCCTGCTGACCATCGACGTTCCTCCCATCAGCATGAACGCGGTGCGCCACTACGTGCCCTTCACCAGCATCGACGGCAGGCAGTACGTGGTTTCGTGGGGTTCGGTCACCTTCGAGATCCCCGCCGACCGGAACGTGCACGTCAGCGTGCATCTGCAGACCAACTACGCGTCCGGGCTGACCTCGACCCCGTACGCGTCGATCGTCCTGGCCCCGCACCCTTCGCCGATCAGGCTGGCCACTCGGTTCAGCAACGCGGAGGGCTCGCTCCTGCCGGTCGGCTAGCTTGGGCGCATGACCGACGGCTGGAAGCGGGATCGCCTCGGCTCTGCGCGGAGAGAACCCGACAGTGCTGCGGCGGCTGGAAGCGGGCTTCGCGGTGATCGGCGATACGCAGTTCCTCCCGGGCTACTGCGTCCTGCTCACCGATTCCCCCTCCGCCGGAAGGCTGACCGATCTGCCGCGGCCGCGACGGCTGGAGTTCCTGTCGGACTTGGAGCTGCTCGGCGAAGCGGTCGAAAACGTCTGCGCGCGAAGGGATCCCGGCTTCCGCCGGGTGAACCTGGAGATCCTCGGAAACACGGATCCGTTCCTTCACGCACACATCTGGCCGCGCTACGACTGGGAACCGGCGGACGTCGTCGGGCGGCCGGTCTGGCTCTATCCGGTCGAAAACTGGACTGCCGCGCTGGGCCCTCAGCAAGACTCACTGCGTTCGGAGCTGACGGAGGAGATCGACAGAGTGCGAGCCGCGTCGAGCACCAGCTGAGCGAACTCCTTGCCGCGCACCATCGGGAGGTAGTGCCCGGCCTTCGGGACGTTGATCAGCCTTCCGTCGGCGCAGGCGTCGAGAAAGCGGCGTTCGTGGCGGCGGAAGTGGTCGCGTGAGCCGTTGATCAGCCAGGTCGGCCCCGGATAGGTGCCGAGTTCCGCGAGCACGTCGAAGCCGGCGAGGGCCTTGGCGACGTCCGGGATCACCTCGGTCGCGATGCCGCCGCCGATCACGGCTTCGGCGAGCTTCGGCGGCAGCGCGGCCCGGAATTGACCGCGGCTGAGCCCTTCTCCCCGGTCCGGGAGCCGCATAAGGAGACGGTGCGCGAGGCGGAAGGGTGTCTCCAGCGTCTTGCCGGGCAGGTAGGTCGAGCCCGCGACGACGAGTCCGGCCACGCTTTCCGGATGTCTCGCGGCCGCGGCGATCGCGATGTACCCACCGAGGGAGTGCCCGACGACCAGGGCGGGCTCTTCGATCGCTCCGGCGACTGCGTCCACCGCGCCGTCCAGGGTGAAGCGTTCGCCCCGGCGGCTGCCGTGGCCTGGAAGATCGACCGCTTTCGCGGGACGGCCCAGCAGTTCGAGTTGTTCCGACCAGGCGGCACCGCTGAGCCGGATGCCGTGGACGAAGACGACGGGGACCATAAGCTACCTCCTGAATGCAACGCACCGTTGCGTTGCAAAGTACGCTCGCCTTGGACGCAACGCAACGGTGCGTTGTAATCTCGGGCCGTGAGCACGCAGAACGGTCCGCGCAAGGCCGAGGCGATCTTCGCCGCCACCCTCGAACTACTGGCCGAGCACGGCTACGACAAGCTCGCCATCGAGGCCGTCGCCACCCGGTCCGGCGTCAACAAGACGACGCTGTACCGATGGTGGCCATCCAAGGACGCGCTCCTGGCCGCGGCGCTGCGCGATTCGGGACTGTTCGCGCTCGACGCACCGGACACCGGCAGCCTGCGCGGCGATCTCCTCGCCGTGGCGACGCACATCCTCCGGCTGCTGACCTCCGAGCGCACCTCGCCCGCCGTCGTCGCGACCCTGACCGCCGGGCCACGCCGTCCGGAACTCGGTGAGGTCGCGCGGAGTTTCTTCGCCGATCGCATGGCGCGCGAGGAGCCGATCTTCGAACGCGCGGTCGCGAGGGGCGAACTGCGCGACGACGTCGATCCGGTGCTCGTGATGGATATGCTCGCGGGGGCGATCTGGTTCCGGCTGCTGCTGCGCGGCGGCGAAGCAGGCCCGAAATTTCTCGAAGAAGCCGTCGACACCGTGTTGAACGGAGCCGCGTGAAAATACCGCTGAAGATCGAATCCGAGCGGCTCGAAGATTATCTCGTCGCCGACACGGTGATCGATCACGATCATCCGCTGATCCGCGAAACGGCTGACGGACTGTCACCGACCGGCGGCACCGAAGTCGACGTGATTCGTTCGATGTTTCACTTCGTACGCGACGAGATCGCCCATACGGTGGACGCCGCCGATCCCCGGATCACCCTTATGGCCTCAGAGGTGCTAAGCGAGCGAGTCGGCCTCTGCTACGCGAAGGCCCATCTGCTGGCGGCTTTGCTGCGCAGTCAAGGCATCCCGGCCGGGTTCTGTTACCAGCGGATCGGCGTTCTGCACGGGCTCAACGGCGTGTACCTGGCTGGTCTGGACCGGTGGATCCGGCTCGACCCGAGGGGCAACAAAAACGGCGCGGACGCTCATTTTCCTTTCTTACAACAGAATTCCCCGGAGGACGAGCGGCTCGCGTGGACCCTGGACCCCGCCAAGGGCGAGATCGACTTTCCCACGGTCTACAGCACACCATCTTCGGCCGTCATCGAAACACTGTCGATGGCGACGCCCGGACCCGCTTGGTACGAGGGGATCCTTCCGCACTCTCCGTGAGCGGTTTTTCCGTGTTCCGGCGAAACCTCGGCAGCGAATAGGGTATAGCCGTGCGTTACGTTCGCTGTTGGTACCTTTCCCCCGAATTTCTTATTTCGACATTGTCACGATGCGCGTAGAGTAACTCCCCGCACTCGAACAGATACGCAATGCGTTCGTCCGTTCGAGTGCGGATCAAGGAGGTGAACCCCGTGCCCGCGGAAGCCGACCGGCTCCGCCGTACCCCACTGCAAGAGATCTTCTGGACCAGGACAAGCCTGTTGCTCACCGTTCTGGTCGTCGTCGCGGGCCTCAGCCTGTGGATCTCCAGCATGATGGATCCCGGCGCAGGAAAGACGCTGCTCACTTCACTGGGCACCGGCACCCTGATCTCCGCGGTGGTCGGCTTCGGTCAGACCCTGATCACCGCCACCGCGTCACAACGTGCGATGGTGACCCCGGTGATCGAGGAAAGCCGCCGTGCGCTGGAAGCGCTCAGTGCCGAATACCGTTCGCTCAACAAGGAATTCTTCCCCACCCACGTCTTCGAAGCGACCACCGAGCCGGATCCGATGTTCAACCGGATCCTCACCGAAGACCTCGACGTGACCCGGCACTACTTCTTCCGCGGGTTCTCCGGCAGGCATGCCGCGGCCCGTTTGCTGTTGTCCCGCACCGAAAGAGAGCTTCGCGTGGTCATCGCCGACCCGCGCGACGAAGGCGCTATCAGTGGCAGGGCGCGCTATCTCCTTCGCAGCGAAGAAGCGGGAATGGACTACGAGACGATCCAGGCCAGGCTCGACGACGAGATCAGCATCGGACTGGTCGGGCTGTTCCTGGCCCGCGGCCGCTGCTCGCTGGTGGACATCACCGTCGTCGCCGATCCGCCGCTGGACCGGCTCGAAGTGTTCGACGAGAGCGTCTGGGTGACCTTGTACAGCGACATCCGCGGCGCGACCACGCTGTATCCGCGAACACTGCGGTTCAGCGAAGGTTCCTTTCTGTACAACAAGGAACGCTCCGAGTTCCTGCGCGTGTCCCAGTCCCGTTCCGGACGGCACTTCCGGATCTCCACCACCACGACGAGGACGGATTTCCTCGCCCTGTACGAAAAGATCACCGGCTCTCCCCTTTCCGAAGAGAACTTCCTGGAACTGGAAGGGAAATTCCATGCCTTCCGGAAGGAGTTCACCGAACTAGCCGAGTTGAACCCCTGACCTCTCGGCGTCGCAGAGCACTAGATTTGAGGAGCTGATGTTGCTCACTCGCTTGTCCCCCCTCACCCGGCTCTCCGCGCTGCTCCGGACCACGGACCTGCCACTGGCGCAGCACTGGCAGATCGTCGACGAGATCTTCCGGGACTGGACCTCAAGACCCGACCTGCGCGACGACCTCCGCCGGCACCTGGATTCGCTGAGCCCGGACGAGGCGAGCGCGGTCCTCGAACGGTCCCGGGAGACCACCACCCATTTCGCCTGGTGCCTGCTCGACTGCCCGACAGATCCCTTTTCTGTCTGGTTGCACGAATACAAGGCACCGCAGGACTGGCGCGAGGGCTACGCCGATTCCGTGCACAACCACAGATATCACTTCTGCACCACGCTTCTCCGTGGCGACTACGTCCACGAGCGGTATTCGACCCTGCGCGACCAGATTTCCGGATTGATCACATCGGTTCGGTTACGACGTAGCACGCTGTGTCAGACGGGGTCGGTAGGCGTCATGTACGCGGACGAGTTCCATCGGATTCCCGAAGCCACCGAAGGGACTATGACGTTTTTGGTGAAATCACGCCCCGTAAGCGACTTCAGTCTCTCCTATGACCCGAAGACCGGAATAGGCCATCGTCACGTTCCGGTGGAGGTCCGATTGGGGGACCTGGCCGGACGCATCTAACTACACACCGCCGTCGAAGGCGCATACCATTACTCCACCCGTCTGTAAACGGGATCGGAGAGGTGTATGCGCGCGCGAAAGAGCACGATTCCTTCCCAGACCATCGACGCCGTCGAGCAGCGCGTCCGGCAACTTTGCTGGCGCTATGCGGACAAACTGCAGTTCCACGGCTGGCACCATGTGAGTTTCGTCCGGGCAAAGGCCGCGGGGTTCGCCGAGCACAACGGTGCGGATCGCACCGTCGTCGAGGTGGCGGCACTGGTGCACGACGTGAACTACATCGTGCTCCGGAACTCCCCCGCGGCCGCCGGACGAGACCTCCGCATGGGCATCCTGCGGGAATGCGGGGTCGAGGAAAGCGTCGCCCGGTGGATCGACGAACTCGTCGACGAAGCCGAAATGGCCACCAGAGGCCGGCACATCTCGCTCGAGGCCCAAGCCTTGAGCGACGCCGACACGCTGTTCAAGGCGCTGCCGGTGACGCCCGTCGTACTCGCCCACCGTTATCTGCGGGAGAACGGGTTGAGCCTCCGCGAGCTGGCGCACAAGATCGTCGGCGAACAACGCGACGTCCACGACAGCGGCTATTACTTCTACAACCCCAAGGCCGCGGAGAACTACTCCCGGTGGGCGCTGGCGAATCTTCAGTTGTGGCAATGCATCAAGGAGGCCGTCGACGATCCGACGGTGGTCGAACTCCTCGACGCGGTGCACGCCGTGGACGCCATGGACTTCGAAGCCGAGCCCGCGGCCTCGTAAGTGTCTCAGCGCTGTCCGTAGCCGCGGAGTTTCTCCACGACGTGCTCGATTTCGGCGGGCGGGAGCAGGTTCGGTGTTCCCGCCGCCCGTGCCGTAAGCCAGACCTGGCAGACCCATTCGAGCTGCCGCGCCCGGCTGTACGCGGAGTCGAGACTGTCGCCGAAGGTGGTGGTGCCGTGGTTGGCCAGCAGACAGCCCCGGCGGCCGTCCAAAGCCTCCAGCATGGCTTTGGCGAGTTCTTCGGTGCCGTACGTGGCGTAGGACGCGACACGGGCTGTCGGGCCGATCGCGGCGAGCATGTAGTGGATCGGCGGCACCTCGGTGACGAGGGTGGAGACGGCCGTGGCGTGCACGGAATGCGTGTGCACCACGGCCGAGATCGCCTCGCCGTCCGGATCCGCCGCCTGCCGGTATACCGCGAGGTGCATCGGGAGTTCGCTGGTGGGCTTGAGGGAACCGTCGACGACCTCGCCGTCGAGGCGGACCACCGGCACGTCCTCCGGCCGCAGGCCCGCGTAGCCGACCCCGGTCGGGGTCACCGCGATCAGCTCACCCTGCCTCGCGGAAAGGTTCCCGGACGTGCCGACCACGAGTCCGTCGGCGGTCATCCGGCGAGCGAATTCGCAGACCGCCAGGCGTTCTTTGGCCAGGATCACGATGGCTCAAGAAGGACGCGGGCCGGTTGGCTTGGCAGGAGCCGGTTTCGCTTCCGGCTTGGACGCCGCGGCCTCGGGTGCGGGTGCCAGCAGCTTGATGGCCTCCTGGACGGCGACGTCGGTGGCGGAAAGCCGATCGGCGACCTTCGACCGGAGTTCCAGCGCGAGCTTCCGGGCCTGCTGAGCCTCGGCTTGCTGGGTCTTCGCGTCGGTGAGGGCCTCCGCGACCTGCTCCTGCTTCGCGGCGATGTCCTCCGCCGAAGCCTTCTCCGACTTGGCGATCTTCTCGGCCGAGATCCGCTCGGCTTCCGCACGTTTGTCCGCCGAAACCCGGTCGGCCTCCGCGATCTTGTCCGAGGACGCCTTCTCCGCTTCCGCGCGACGGGCGGCCGAAGCCTCCTCGGCCTTCTTGTCCGCGGCGGCGCGGGTCCGGACGCTCTCCAGGTCCAGTTCCTTGCGCTTCTGCGCCGCCTCGGAGTTCAGCCGCTCGATCTCGGCCTTGGCGTCCGCGAGCAGTTTCTCCCGCTCGGCCTGCGCGTCCTTGGCAGCCTTGTCGCTCGTCCGCTGGGTCTCGTGGGCGTACTTGTCCGCTTCGGCCCGGGTCGACTTGGCGTCGGCGTCCGCGGCGGCCTTGAGGTCGGCGATCTCCTCCTCGGCGAGCTGCATCATCATCCGGACGCGTTCGGCCATCGCGCCGGCGCCGGACGGGCTCGAACTCATCCGTACGAGGGCGGCCTTGGTCTCGTCCAGTTCCTTCTGGGCGTGGCCGAGCGCCTTGGTGAGTTCACCGGCGGTCGCCACGGCCTCGTCGCGGTTGCGTGAGGCCTGCTTGAGTTCGGTCGACAGCTCGGCGAGCCGCTCGTCGACCTGACGCTTGTCGTAACCGCGGACAGCGCCCGCGAACTGGGACGATTTCGCTGAGGGCGCCTGAGGCGCCGTCTTCTCAGGAGCGACCATGGCGGACACCTTAATGAGCTTGGGCCCGTCAGGCAGTACCGCCAAACGGCTGCACTCGGCGTGCGGTGGGCCGGTCACATGGCATCCTGCATTGTTGACAGGTCGTAAGCAGGGGAGGCCCGGTTGGACATCTCGGCGATCCTCGATGACATCCGCGAGCACTGGCACGTCTACGCCACGATGCCCTTCATCGCCGCGCTCATCGGCTACATCACGAAACGCGTCGCCATCGAGATGATGTTCCGGCCGCTGGAGTTCGTCGGGATCAAGCCATTCCTCGGTTGGCAGGGGGTCATCCCGGCCAACTCGCGCCGGATGGCGACCACCGCCGTCGACCTGCTGACCAAGAACCTCGTCGATCCGCAGGAGATCTTCTCCCGGCTCGATCCCGACGAGGTCGTCAAGGAGCTGGAGGAGCCGCTCCTCAAGGCCGTCGAGGACGTCACCCGCGAGGTGATGGAGCAGTACCAGCCCCGGCTCTGGGAGCTGCTGCCGACGCGGGCGCAGCGGATGCTGGTCGACCAGGTCCGCGCGCAGGCGCCGAAGGTCGTCGCGCGGCTGATGCGCGAGGTGTCGACGAACATCGACGAGGTCCTCGACGTCAACGAGATGCTGATCAACGCGATGGTCCGGGACAAATCGCTGACCTGCCGCCTGATCAAGGAGGTCGCGACCCCGGAACTCCGCTTCATCGCCCGGTCCGGCATCTACTTCGGTTTCGTCATCGGCCTGGTCCAGTTCGTCGCGTGGGCGCTGACGAAGCAGCCGTTGATCATGCCGATCTTCGGTTTCGTCACGGGGTTCGTCACCGACTGGCTGGCCCTGAAGATGATCTTCTACCCACGTGAGCCTCGCCGGTTCCTGTTCTTCGGCTGGCAGGGCATGTTCCAGAAACGCCGCCAGGCCGTCGCCAAGGACTACGGCGCGCTGATCGCGGACGAGGTCCTCACCGTGCGGAACGTGATGGAGGCCGTGCTCACCGGGCCGAAATCGGACAAGCTGTTCGCGATGATCACCCGCGAGGTGCAACGGACCATCGACGCCCAGGCGAGCATCGCGAAACCGTTGGTGGCGCTGACCGTCGGCGGCGTGCAGTACCAGGAGATGAAGAAGGCCGCGGCGGAGAAGGCGATCGCGTACCTCCCCGAAACGGTGAAACACGTGGAGAGTTACGCCACTGACGCGCTCGACGTCCGCAACACCATCGTCACGAAGATGCAGCAGCTGACCCCGCTGGAGTTCGAGGGGATCCTGCGTCCCGCCTTCCAGCAGGACGAATGGAAGCTGATCGCGGTCGGCGCGGTGATCGGCGGGCTCGTGGGTGAACTTCAGGTCCTGCTACTCCTCCATTGAGGACAGGCGGATAGGTTCCCCTCAAGCGAGACGCGGGAGGGGCTCAAGTGGACGCCGTCATCGCCGACCTCGGCGAGCACTGGCCGGTGTACGTCAGCATGCCGTTCATCGCCGCCCTGATCGGCTACGTCACCAAACGCGTCGCCATCGAGATGATGTTCAAACCGGTGGAATTCGTCGGCGTCAAACCGTTCCTCGGCTGGCAGGGAGTGCTGCCGGCGAACGCCGAGCGGATGGCGGCCACCGCCACCGAGATGCTGACGAACAACCTCGTCGATCCGAAGGAGATCTTCGCCAGGCTCGATCCGGCGCAGGTCGCGAAGGAGATCGAACAACCGCTGCTGCGGATCGTCGAGGACGTCACCCGCGAGGTGATGGAGCAGTACCAGCCCAGACTATGGGAAGTACTGCCGAACACCGCCCAGCAGCTGCTGCTCAAACGAGTACAGGCCGAAGCGCCGCGCGCGATCACGAAGATCATGGGCGAGATCGCGGAGAACATCGAGGACGTCCTCGACCTCAAGCACATGGTCGTGACGAACCTCGTCCGCGACAAAGCCTTGCTGAACCGGCTGATCCGCGACATCTCGCGACCGGAGATGCGGTTCATCGCGCGGTCGGGGATCGTGTTCGGGTTCTCCCTCGGCTGCGTGCAACTGCTCGTCTGGGCGCTGACGAAGTCGCCGATCGTGCTGCCGCTGTTCGGCATCGGCATCGGCTGGTTCACCGACTGGATCGCCCTGAAGATGATCTTCCTGCCGCGCGAACCGAAACGGTTCTTCGGCTTCTACACCTGGCAAGGCGTGTTCCAGAGACGCAAAGACCAGGTCGCCGCCGACTACGGCGACATGATCGCGCGCGAGATCATCACCATCCCGAACCTCCTAGAGGCCGTGTTGAGCGGGCCGAAATCGGACAAGCTGTTCACGATGATCACCCGCGAGGTGCAACGGACCATCGACGCGCAGGCGAGCGTCGTCAAACCGTTCGTCGCGCTGGCCGTCGGGAGCAGGAAGTTCCAGGAGATGAAGCAGACGGCGGCGGCGAAAGCGGCGGCGCGGATCCCCGAGACGATCCGGCACGCGGAGAGCTACGCGGTCAACGCGCTCGACGTCCGGAACACCATTGTGGACAGAATGCGGCGGCTGAACCCGCTCGAATTCGAGCAGTTGCTGCGCCCCGCGTTCCGGCAGGACGAGTGGAAGCTGATCGCCGTCGGCGCGGTGATCGGCGGCCTTGTCGGTGAACTTCAGGTGCTTCTGCTGCTTCACTGACGGCCAGCCGATACGGTTCCCATCCCACCCGAGCGAGGAGGTCCCATGGACGCCGTCCTCGACGACCTCGCGCGGCACTGGTGGCTCTACGCCGCGATCCCGTTCATCGCCGCGCTGATCGGCTACGTCACCAAACGCGTCGCCATCGAGATGATGTTCAAACCGCTGGAGTTCGTCGGCGTCAAACCGTTCCTCGGCTGGCAGGGCGTGGTGCCCAAACACGGCGGACGGATGGCCGCCGTCGCGACCGAGCTGCTGACGTCGAACCTGTTGGACGTCAAAGAGGTCTTCCGCCGGATCGACCCGGCGATCATCACACGCGAGATCGAGCAGCCACTGTTGCGGGCCGTGGACGAAGTCGCCCGCGAAGTGCTCGAAAAGCACCATCCCAGGCTCTGGGAGGTCATGCCGACGATGGCGCAGGAACTGCTGATCAAGCAGGTCCAGGCGTCGACGCCGCGGCTGGTGCGCGAGTTCATGGAAGAGATGACCGAGAACCTCGACGAGGTGCTCGACTTCCAGCACATGACCGTGCAGCGGCTCACCAGGGACAAGAAGCTGCTCGTCCGGCTGATCCGCGAGACGTCGCGGCCGGAGATGGCGTTCATCGCGCGCACCGGGATCTACTTCGGCTTCGGGCTCGGTGTCGTGCAGGCGATCGTCTGGGCGGTGACGAAGGAGTCGTGGGTGCTGCCGATCTTCGGCGGCTGCATCGGGCTGTTCACCGACTGGCTGGCGATCAAGCTGATCTTCGTGCCGCGTGAGCCGGTGCGGGTCGGCCGGGTGATCCTGCAGGGCAAGTTCCAGCGGCGGCGGGCCGAGGTCGCGCACCAGTACGGCGAGATGATCGCGAACGAGATCCTCACCGTGCCGAACCTGCTCGACGCCGTCCTGCGCGGGCCGCGGTCGGATCGGCTGTACGCGCTGGTCGAGCGGCTTGTGGCCCACGCCGTCGACGAGCAGGCGAGCGTCGCGAAACCGATGGTCGCGATGGCCGTCGGCGGGCAGCGGCTCCAGGAGATCAAGCAGGCGGCCGCGCGGAAGGCGCTGGAGCGGCTGCCGCCGACGATCCGCCACGCCGAGGGCTACCTGACCGAGGCGATGGACGTCGCGAAGATCGTCGAGCGGCGGATGCTCGGGCTGACGCCGCTGGAGTTCGAGGGACTGCTGCGTCCGGCGTTCCGGCAGGACGAGTGGAAGCTCATCGCGGTCGGCGGCCTTATCGGCTTCCTGGTCGGGGAGCTCCAGGTCCTCCTCATGCTCCACTGACGCCCGGATCGCGTTTAGCGGGCTAAACGCGATCTGGGCGGGGCGGAAGTGAGGAGTTCTCACGTGAGGGAGACACGGGGTGATTACGGTGGAGGGGTGGCGTCCGAACCCCAGCAGCTGCCAGCCGTCCACGAGGCGTGGCTTCCGCGTGAGCACGCGTTGCACCGTCCCCGCCACGGTGGCAGGCAGCTGACCGCGCTGATCAGCGCGTTGCTGTTCTTCACCACCCCGGCCCTGCTGTGGGTGTTCGGCGTGCGCCCGGGCGAGATCGAGAACCACAAGCTCGCGAGCTTCCCCGGCCTGGACAAGGGCTGGGGCTTCTTCACCGACATGCCCGCCTGGGCCATCGACCAGCTGTCGTTCCGGCCGGGCGCGATCGCCGCCGCCGACGCGATCAGCCGCGGCGTCTTCGGCGAGGGCGCCCCGCTCGACCAGCCGCCACCGCAGCAGCAGGCGGGCCCGATCCCCGCGCCGCCGGCGCCCACGCCGTCCAAGACAGCGCCCACCCAGGGCCCGGTGCCGAACGCCGCGTCCGGCTATCGCCGCGTCGTGCAGGGTCGCGACGGCTGGCTGTACTACGGCTACGACGCCGACGCGAAATGCGATCCGTCCCGTCCGCTGCCCGAGACGATCGACAAGATCAACGAGCTGCGGCGCGCGGTCGAGCAGTCCGGGCGGCGGTTCGAACTCGTCGTCGCGCCGGACAAGTCGACGATGGTCCCGCAGTTCCTGCCCGACACCTACCCAGGCAAGGACTGCTCGCGGTCGGCCGAGGCGACCACCTGGCACCGGATGCTCAAGGACGCCCGCGCGATCGACCTGCGGCCCGAGCTGAAAGCGTCCGAGGGCCGGGTGCAGCGGCCGATCTACCCGTCGAACGACACGCACTGGGCCGACGAGGGCGCGCTGGTGATGACGCGCGCCATCGCGAACGCGATCAAACCGGGGGTCACGCGCACCTGGGTGAGCGTGCCGGTCGGCCAGTACGACACCGTCGCGGACCTGCCCCCGCTGATCAGCAAGCAGGGCACGAAGACGAACACGCTCTACAGCCTCCGCCCGGACGGCGTGGTCGAGCGCGCGGGCGAGCCGAACGGCGACATCGACAAGCCGGTGTACCGCACGGCGAGCCCGCTGATCGGGACAGTGGACGAGAAGATCCTGATCTACGGCGACTCGTTCACGAAGGCGTCTTCGCGGTATCTCTCGGGCGCGTTCACGAACTTGACGATGCTGGCGCACTTCACGCAGAAGACGTCGCAGGCCGAGGCCGTCGACGCTTTCGTGAACGCGAACGTCGTGGTCCTCGAAGCCGTGGAACGCAGTGTGGCCGGCGGCCAGCTCGCGTTCATCGATCCCGGTTTCCTCGAAGCGGTCAAGAAGGCGCTCGCCGAGCACCCGATCCGCTAGCGCAGGGCGGGTTGCGCGGTCGCCGTCGGCTCGACGCGGACCCGCGAACTCCGGCCGCGCAGCCACGCGATGAGGCGGCAGACCAGGTAGATCACGAACGAGATCGTCGTGACGAACGCGCTCACCGGCTTCCCTGGCGCGAGCGACAGGATGATCCCGCCGAGCGCCGCGATCTCCGCGAACACGATCGACAGCACGGTCGCCTTCCACGGGCTCGCCGTGACCCGCGCGGCCGCCGCGGCCGGGGTCACCATCAGCGACACCACGAGCAGCGCGCCGACGATCTGCACGCCGAGCGCGCTCGAAATCCCGACCAGCACCGCGAAGATGAGCGAAAGCAGCCGCACCGGGACACCACGCGCCGTCGCGACAGCGGGGTCGACCGTGGCGAACAGCAGCGGCCGGTAGATCACCGCGAGCACCACCAGGACGACGACCGAGGCGCCGACGAGCAGGTTCAGGTTGGTCGAGTCGATGGTGATGATCTGCCCGACGAGGATGCCGAACTTGTTGGCGCTGCGGCCTTCGTAGAACGACAGCAGCAGGACGCCCATGCCGAGGCCGAAGGCGAGGATCACGCCGATCACGGAGTCGCGTTCGGACTCGCGGCCGCCGAGGATCCCGATCAGCAGGGCGGCGATGACCGCGCCCGCGAGGCCGCCGAGTTCGACGCCGACACCGAGCAGCAGCGCGCCCGCCGCGCCGGTGAAGGCCAGTTCGGCGGTGCCGTGCACGGCGAACGACATCCGCCGCATGACCACCAGCGGGCCGAGCACGCCCGCGACCAGGCCGAGGACGGCGGCCGCGAGCAGCGCGGTCTGTACGAAGTCGAGGCCGAGAAGTTCGCCGGTCAGGGCGAAATCGAACATCTTGTCCACGGCGTTTATCCGAGAACCCGCGACCGCGATCGCGTCACCAGGGCGCGAGTTCGCGTCATCAAGCGCGTTGATTCACCAAGGCGCCCTGCCGCCCCGATCGCGGGGCCTCCGGCCGGGGCGGGTTCTGCGTGTGGTCCAAGCCGCACGGATGACCTCACTTCGTCTACCACTTGCGCTAAGAAACCTGTTCGTCGATGTGGTGGGGTTCGTCCTCGCACAGCGCGCTCTGCGCCCCGGCGACGTGGATCTGCCCGCCGACCTTGAGCACCTCGATCCGCGTGCCGTACAACTCGGACAGCGTCTCCGAGTTCATCACCTCGTCCGGCTTGCCGACCCGGAACTGGCCGTTCACCAGATACAGCACCCTGTCCACATAGGACAGGATCGGGTTGATCTCGTGGGTGACGAACAGGACGGCGGTGTCGGCCGAACGCCGCCGCTCGTCGATCAGCTCGCTGACCGCGCGCTGGTGGGCGAGGTCGAGGGAGAGCAGTGGCTCGTCGCAAAGCAGGACCTCGGGGTCCCCGACGAGCGACTGCGCGACGCGGAGCCGCTGCTGCTCGCCGCCGGAAAGCCGCCCCACCGGCTGTTTCGCGTACGCCTGGGCGCCGACGGCCTCGATCGCCCGCGCCACCAGCTGACGTCGCTTCGAAATCCCGAAGAGCCCGGTGCCCCACCGGTGCCCGTCCAGGCCGAGGCCGACCAGGTCCACCCCGCGCATCGTCAGGCCCTCGTCGAGGGCGCGCTGCTGCGGGATGTAGCCGATCCGCCGGTTCTGCCCGCCGGGGCGCCGCCCCGCGATCTCGACCGTGCCCTCGGGCAGTCCCTGCTGACCGAGCAGCACCTTGAGCAGGCTGCTCTTCCCGGAGCCGTTCGGCCCGAGGATCGCGAGGAACTCACCGGGCTCGACGTCGAGGTCGAGCCCGGACCAGAGGGTCCTGACCCCGAACGCGAGGCTCGCCCCGCGGACACGGACCGCGGGACGCGCCTCGGCAGGTACGGAGCTCACTACTTCAACGCTCCCGCCAGCGCGTCGACTGCCTTGGTCATCCATGCAATGTAGTCGGTCACACCCTGGGGAAGTGTTTCGGTGACGTCGACGACGGCGATCCCGGCGTTCTTGGCGTCGCCGACGACCTGCTGGGTGACCGGGGTGGTGGTCTGCGCGTTGTTGACCAGGGCCTTGACCTGCTTGCCGGAGATCAGCTGCTTGACCTCGTTGAGCGCGGCGGCGGGCACGTCCTGCTCGGCTTCCACGGCCGCGGCGAAGGCGGGCGGGGTCGCGTCGGTGACCTTGGCGCTTTCGAGCAGGTAGTGCGCGACGGGTTCGGTCGCGACGACCTTGCCCGAGGTGCCCAGCCCGGAGACCTTCTTCAGCAGTTCTTCGGTCTTGCCCTTGAACGCTGTCGCGTTGGCGGTGAAGGCGTCCTTCGACGCGGGCTGGATCTCGCCGAGCTTCGCGGCGACCTGGTCGGCGATCTTCTCGACGCCCGGCAGGCTGTACCAGACGTGCTCGTTCTCGTTGCCTGTCGCGGCGATGTCGACGGCGACCAGTTTCTGCGCGCCGGTGGCCTGGTCGGCGAGCTTGGAGAAGAACTCGTCATAGCCGCCGCCGTTGGACAGCGTCAGCTTCGCGTTCTTCGCGGCGATGGCGTCGCTCGCGGTGGTCTCGTAGGAGTGCGGGTCGGCCGAGGGGTCGTGGATGATCGAGGTGACCTCGACCTTGTCGCCGCCGACGGCGGTCACGACGCTGCCCCAGACGTCGGTCGAGGCGACGACCTTGATCTTCTCGCCGCCCGGGTCCGCGGCGGACGCGTTCTGCGAGCCGGAGCCCGTCGACGCCTTGTCACTCGACGCGCAAGCCGTCGCGCCCAGCGCGAGGACGGCCAGGGCCGACACGGCCGCGAAAACACTCTTGGTACGGCGGGAATTCATTTACTGCACTCCTGCGGATGCCCAGGCCAGGTGTCCCAGATGCCGGGTAATGGAAACCGTTGTCAGATTCAACTGTACCCCATACGGCTGACAGAACCCGCTGTCCAGGTGTGAGCTGTACCCAGGGTCACTCTGAATCGAGACCTGCCACACGTCGGGTGATGCTTCTGCAAAACGTTCTGAACCGTTACGGTTTGCGGATGGGCCGTCCTATCCGCACCAGGAGGCAGGCGACACTGGCGTCGTTGGCCGCAGAGCTCGGTGTGTCGAGGACCACCGTCTCCAACGCCTACAACCGACCCGACCAGCTGTCCCCTGAGCTGCGCCGCCGTGTTCTCGAGACCGCGCGGCGCCTCGGTTACCCGGGTCCGGACCCGGTGGCCCGGTCACTGCGGACGCGCAAGGCCGGCGCTGTCGGTCTTTTGCTCACCGAAAACCTCTCCTACGCTTTCCGCGACCCGGCCGCCGTCGGCGTGCTCGAAGGGCTCGCGCTGGCGTGCGAAGACGCGGGCGTCGGCCTGCACCTGGTCCCGGCGAGCCCGGGCAGGGAGGACGTCGCGGCCGTGCACCGCGCCGGTGTCGACGGTTTCGTCGTCTATTCGGTGCCCGACGACGACCCGCATCTGGGCGCCGTGCTGGAGCGCCCGGTGCCGACGGTGATAGTCGATCAGCCGCGCGTGGACGGCGTCGACCGGGTCGGCCCGGACGACGCGGCCGCGGTCACCGCCATGGCCGAACACCTCATCTCCCTGGGTCACCGCCAGATCGGCGTGCTGTGCATGCGGCTGGCCCGCGAGCGCAACGACGACTTCGTCTCCATCCAGCGGCAGAGCGCCGCGCACTTCCACGTCCAGCGGATCCGGCTGGAGGCGCTGGCCGCCGCGTTCTCGGCGGCCGGGGTCGACTGGGCGACGGTGCCGGTGGTCGAGCGCTTCGACCACACCGTGGACGACGGCGCGTCCGCCGCGCGCCAGCTTCTTGACGCGTATCCGCAGGTCACGGCCGTGATCTGCACTTCGGACATCCTCGCGCTCGGCGCGCTGGCCGAAGCGGAACGCCGCGGGCTGCGGGTGCCGCAGGATCTGACGGTCACCGGGTTCGACGGCATCACCGAGGCCGAACGCTCCGGGCTCACCACGGTCCACCAGCCGGTGCTCGAGAAGGGCAAGGCGGCGGGCAAGCTGCTGCTCAGCTCGGCCGACCGGGTCGGGCCGAAGGTCATCACCCTGCAGACGGAACTGCGGGTCGGCCGCACGTCGGCACCACCCCGAACGGCTGAGGAACGCTGGTTCGGGCCGTGATGTAACCCGTAAAGCGTTGCTCTGACCGGGTGTGTCCGTTCAAATGGTCACGTGACCTCCATTGACGTACTTCTCAAGCGAAACCAGGAGCTCGGCGACGTCACTCCTGGCGACCGTTCGTCCCCGAGGCCATCACTCCAGGTGGCGGTTTTGACCTGCATGGACGCCCGTATCCGGGTGTTCGAGATCTTCGGGTTGCTGCAGGGTGAGTCTCATGTCCTGCGCAACGCCGGCGGTGTCGTCACCGACGACATGATCCGCTCGCTCGCGCTGAGCCAGCGGAAGCTGGGCACGCGCGAGGTGCTGATCGTCCAGCACACCGAGTGCGGCCTCTCGATGGTGACCGAGGACGACTTCAAGGACGAGCTCGAAGAGGCCTCCGGACTGCGTCCGACGTGGGCCGTCGAGGCGTTCCGCGAGGTCGAGGACAGCGTGCGCCGGTCGGTGCAGCGAGTCCGGCGCAGCGACTTCCTCCCGCACACCGACAACGTGCGCGGCTTCGTCTACGACGTCAAGACGGGCCATCTGAGCGAAGTCGCCTGACGCTCGAAGTACGTGAAGGCCCCCTTCATTGCGCCTAGGTACGGGTCTCGGCGAAGTCGCCTCTCCGCTGGTCAAGGAGGTTGTGAAAGCCACTTTCGCAACGTTGAAGGTTGCGAAAGTGGCTTTCACAACACACCCTCCGACACCACCTACGCGCAGGTCGGTCCAGGTGGTCGTGAGTGGCGTTTCGGGTTAGAGCGGACCGGTATTTACCTACCCACTCCTGAACTGGGCGAGAGTGGTGGTTCCGCGGCTGACAGGCCGCGACGATGAAGGAATTGGGACGTTGAACGTCCCAATTCCTTCATCGTCGCCAAGGACGCCCGGTCTTGGACCTGTGGCAGATGAGGTGACGGGGGAAGATCCCGGACGTTCAACGTCCGGAACCTCCCCCCGTCGACCACACCGGCCCCAACACCGGCTTCACTCGACCGCCGATCATTCCAGTGGGTAGGCAAATACGGGTCCGCCAGAACCCGAAACGCCACTCACGACACCCGGTTACGCGACTTTGCCGGGACCCCTTGCGCCTAGGTACATGAAGGGGGCCTTCACGTACTTCCCTAAGCTGGCCGGGTGGGCGTCGACGCGGATGTACTGACCGGATGGTTCGACGAGGTGGGGCGCGACCTGCCCTGGCGTGAGCCGGAATGCACCGCCTGGGGCGTGCTGGTCAGCGAGATCATGTTGCAGCAGACACCGGTCGCGCGCGTCCAGCCGATCTGGCTCGAATGGATGGCGCGCTGGCCGGTTCCCTCGGCGCTGGCGGCGTCCTCACAGGGCGAGGTCGTCCGCGCCTGGGGCAAGCTCGGCTACCCGCGACGCGCGTTGCGGCTGCACGCGGCGGCCGCCGTCATCGCCGCCGAACACGGCGACGTCGTACCGTCCGATGTGGACACTCTGCTCGCGTTGCCGGGTATCGGCGCGTACACCGCGCGAGCGGTCGTGGCCTTCGCGTACGGCAAGCGGGCGCCGGTGGTCGACACGAACGTCCGGCGCGTGGTCGCCAGGGCGGTGCACGGCGCGGGCGACGCCGGGCCGCCGTCGAACACCCGCGACATGGCCGACGTCGAAGCGCTGCTGCCGCCGGAGGACGCGCCCGCCGCGAAACTCTCGGCGGCGCTGATGGAACTCGGCGCGCTCGTCTGCACCGCCCGTTCACCGCGGTGCGCGGACTGCCCGATCTACGACGACTGCGCCTGGCAGCACGCGGGCAAACCCGCCTACGCCGGCCCGGCGAAACAGGTCCAGAAGTTCGCCGGGACCGATCGCCAGGTGCGCGGGCTGCTGCTCGACGTCCTGCGCGGCAGCGAGGGCCCGGTCGAGAAGGCGCGGCTCGATCTCGTCTGGCAGGAGTCCGGGCAGCGTGACCGGTGCCTCGACTCGTTGCTGGTCGACGGCCTGCTCGAACAGACCGGCGACGGCCTCTTCGCTCTCCCTGGCGAACACTAACGCATTACGACAAAAGTTGGTCAATGGTTGTCATCGGCGCGATGGCGGGTTAGTTTTCCGGCCAACGCGCATGATGGGAGTTACGCCCGTGGCCGACTTCGACCGACGTACCGCGCTCAAGGGCGGCCTGACGGTAAGCGCCGTCGGGCTACTGGGGACGACGACAATTTCCGCCGCAGTCGCGGCGACCGGGGCAGTACAGGAACCGACGATCCACGACACGGCGGCCTGGGGTGCCCGGCCGCCGAACGGGGCGATCGAGGTGCAGAACCACAAACCGACGTACATCGTCGTGCACCACACGGTCGATCCGGGGAACGTCACCGACTACACGCTCGAACACGCCTACTGGGCGTCGCGTTCGATCCAGAATTTCCACATGGACACCCGCGGCTGGGTGGACAGCGGACAGCAGTTCACGAACAGCCGCGGCGGGCACATCACCGAAGGGCGGCATCGCAGCCTGGAGATCCTGCGCGGCGGGACCCAGCACGTGCTGGGCGCCAACGTGGGCAACAACAACAGCACCTGCATCGGGATCGAGAACGAGGGCCTGTACAGCAAGGAAGACGTCACGCCCGCGCTCTGGGACTCGCTGGTGAAGATGGTCGCGTACATCGCTTCGCAGTACGGGATCTCGCCGGAGTTCATCAAGGGACACCGGGACTTCAACTCGACCGAATGCCCGGGAACCGTGCTGTACGACCGGCTTCCGGAACTGCGCACCGCGGTCGGGAAGCTGCTGGGCTCCGCGTCGCCGAAGGCCGACCTGCCGGAATGGCCACTGCTCAAACCCGGCGACGCCGGGCCGCGAGTTCGGGTGGCGCAGGAACTCCTGCGGACACGCGGATTCGCCGTCCCCGTCGACGGCGTATTCGGTCAGTCCACAAAGGACGCTGTCGCCGCAGTGGCGGCCAGGAACGGACTGGAGCGCGACGCCTGCGGCGCGACCATGGCGACCGACGAGACCGGGTTCCTCGGCTCCGACGTCTGGCCGCTCATCGTCGGGCCGGGCACTGATCTGCGGGCGCTGAAAGCACGACTCGCCGGCTGAACAGCAACGGCGAGAGGACCAAAAGGGCGGCGCACCACGGGAGCAGGGACGTTCCCAGTGGCAGCACGAGTCCGCCGATGAGGGCTCCACCGGCGACGGCGCCGTTCCAGGCCGCGATCGTGAGCGACTGGGCGGCGTCGGCGGTGGGACCCGCGATCAGGGCGGTGACGGCCTGGAACGCCGTGGGCGCGCCACCGAACGCCAGGCCCCACAACGCGGCGGCGGCCAGCACCAGACCGTGCACCCCGCCGCTCAGTCCGGTCAGGACGATGGCGGTGGCCGTCATGGCGGTACAGGACACCAGGACGGCGCGCGGATGACGGTCGAGCGCGGAACCGACCGCGACCAGCCCGCCGACCGCGGCACAGCCGAACACCAGCAGCGCCGCGCCCAGCATCGTCGCCGCGTCCAGCCCGGCGAGCACCGGGCCGATGTAGGTGTAGGCCACGTTGTGCCCCAACGAGAACAGTGCCACCGTGGCCAGCACGGGACGCATTCCCGGCAGCCGTGACGCGGCCAGCGGACGGGTGTGCCCCGCCGGGTCCGCGGGCACGGCGGGCACCGCGACGAGCACCCACACCAGCAGCGGCACGGTGATCAGCGCCATCACGGCGAACGCCCAGCGCCAGCCGGCCAGTTCGCCGAGCGCGGTCCCGGCGGGGACGCCGAGCGCGAAGCCGATCGGGGTGCCGGACATGGCCACGGCCAGCGCGCGCCCGGTGAGTCCCGGCGGGGCGAGGCGCATCGCGTAGCCGGCGACGAGAGACCACATCACCCCGGTCAGCGCGCCGGAAACCATCCGCGTGGCCAGGATCAGCGGATACGACGGGGACACCGCGATCACCAGGTTGGTGACCAGGAAACCGGCGATCAGCGCCAGGAGCAAGCGTTTGCGCGGCACCCGCAGGGTCGCGCTGGTGAGCGGGATGGCGGTGAGCGCGGTGGTGATCGCGTAGACCGTCACGAGCTGCCCGGTGACGGAAGGGGAAACGCCCAGATCCGCGGACATGCCCAGCAGTAGCCCGGCGGGCAGCACTTCGGTGAGGCAGCCGAGGAAGACCGTCGTCGTCAGCGCGAACAGCGCCGGGAAGGGCAGCATGCTTCGACGATCTCCTCCCCGGCGCGGCGCGGATAGTCCCCGGCGGATATGCCGTCGGGTTATCGGCCGAAGGCGTCCTTCGCCGCATCGGACACGGCAAAGGACGCCTCCACCCCCAGTCCCGGCGGCCCTTCCGGTGACTTCTCAAGAATGGCGAACACCTGATCGGTGGTCCTTCGCACTCCGTCGTCGTCGATTGGCGAGGAGTCGCTAATCCTTTCAGCCGATGCCTTCGGCGGCCGAAGGCTGGATAGTCGGTGAGAGCGGGGCCATCACGAGCGCGGGGGGACGGCAGATGCTCATCACGACGGACTTCCGGACCGACGATCTGCCCGTCGAGGACCGGGAGGACGCCTCTTTCGGCCTTCTCGGCGAATCGTCGATCGTCGAACTCCGCGGCGATCCCCGGCCCGATTTCCGATTCGCCCAGCGCGTGCTGAGCACCGGTGCGATATCCGTCGCGACAGCGACCGGCGCGATGCCCTCGATGCTCCTGAGACGGACGCCACGGCTCGTCAGGCGTTTCGATCCGGGAGTACTGCACCTCTCCTTTTCAGCGGATTCCCGGAGCATCGGGATCCGGAAGGACGAGGTCGTGCTCCGCCCGCACGACTGGTCGATCCTGGACTCCAGGGTGCCCTACGACAGACCGGTGGACGGCGGGATGCGCGGCGAGACGTGGATCGGGTTCCCCTATGCCGCGCTGCCCCTGCGGCAGGGCCGGGTCGAGCGGCTCGTCGGTCGCTCCCTCGGCGGGAGGTCCGGGTACGGCGCGCTGCTGGCCCGAGTGGTGACCCAGATCGTGAGCGACGCCGGGGTCTACCGTCCCGAGGACGCGCCACAGCTGGAGACCACGGTCCTGGACCTGGTGACAGCGTTCTTCTGCCGGGCGCTGGACGACGGCCGCTCCGTGCCCGCCGAGAGCAGGCGCCGCAACCTCGTCCTGCGGATCCGGGCGTTCGTGCGGCAGAACCTGCACGACCCCGGCTTGTCACCCGGCTCGATCGCCGACGCCCACCACATCTCCCGTAGTCACCTGCACATGCTGTTCAAGGACCAGGAGGAGACGGTGGCGGCGTGGATCCGGCGGCAGCGGCTGGAACGGGCCGGCCGCGACCTGGCCGACCCCGCCATGTCCGACACTCCCGTGCACGCGATCGCGGCCCGCTGGGGCTTTCCCCGCGCGGCCGACTTCACCCGGGCGTTCCGGACCGCCTGCGGCGTCACGCCTCGCGAATACCGGCGACAGGCCCGGGATAACCCCGAGGCATGACCGGCTGACACTGCCGCGCGCGGCGCGGGCGTACGCACGATGACCGGGCATCCTCCCCCGTAGAGAGAAGGCCCGTTCATGACCGTGCGGATTCGGTGGCAAGAGCCACTGTGCACCGCGTTGCTCGCCACCACGATGATCGGCACGTGCCAGGCTTCGGCGGCGGCTCAGCCGGCACCCGGCAGCGACGGGTACGTGCACGTCTCGCCCGATGGCACCGTCCTCGGCCCCGATTCTTATTACCCGAAGGACGGCAACGGCGGCTACGACGTCGACAAGTACTCGCTCGCGCTGGACTACGCGCCGTACTCGATGCTGTTGAGCGGCAAGGCGACGATCACCGCGACGGCCACTCAGGACCTGAGCCGGTTCGACCTCGACCTGCGCGGTCTCACCGTGCGCTCGGTCTCCGTCGACGGAGTGGCCGCGACGTTCCGGCGGGTCGGCGAGCACGAGCTCGTGATCACCCCGAAGACCCCGTTGGCCGCGGGCAAGCGGTTCACCGTGGTGGTCGGTTACGACGGGCGGCCGGAGCCGCTCACCACGGCGCGGGGCCGGGTCGGCTGGCTGGCCACCTCCGGCGATTCCGCCGTGGCCACCGGCCAGCCGCGGTCGGCGATGACCTGGTTCCCGGTCAACGGCACCGAAGTCGACAAGGCGACCTTGCGTGTCTCCGTCACCGTCCTGGACGAATTCGCCGTGCTGGGCAACGGTTTCCAGGTCTCCGACGTGCCGGCGGGCCTCGGACGGCACACCGTCACCTGGGCGGAGGACACCGCCCTCGCGCCGAGCACGGCGATGCTCGGCATCGGACGCTGGGAGGTCGAGCGGATCACGCTTCCCGGTGGCCGGACGGCGATCAACGCCTACCACCCGTGCGCCGTCGACAAGCGCAAGATCGGCGGGCGGCTGCCCGAGGTGCTGGAATTCCTCACCGGGAAGTTCGGCGACTACCCGCAATCGGCGGCGGGCGGCCTGTTCCTCGACCGTTCCCTCGGCTACACGCACGGCGCGCAGACCCGGCCGGTGTACAGCCGCGCGGCGACGATGGCCGATCTGGTGTACGCCACCGCGTATCAATGGTGGGGCGCCGGGGTGACCGGCAAGATGTGGCGCGACACGCTGATGCCCGAGTCCATCGCGCAGTACGCGGTGTGGCTGTGGGACGAGGCCAAGAACGGCGTCGATCTGGACCGGCGATACCGCGAAACGGTGACCAAGGTGAGCGAGGACCCGGCTTTCTGGGCGCCGAAGCTCACCGATCCGGGCAAGGGCGCCGAGTTCGCGCCCACCACCAAGGCGGTGCTGATGGTGCACGCGCTGCGGCGGCTGATCGGCGACGAGGCGTTCTTCCAGATCGTGTCCGGCTTCCCGGCGATCAACCCGCAGGGAAACCAGAACTGGCACGACTTCGAGCTCTACGTCTCCGCGATGACGCAGCGGGATCTCGGCGAGTTCAACGCCGCGTGGCTGGACGGCACGGTGCGGCCGCCGGACGCGCTCCTGTATCCCGGACGGTGAGCGCTTGCCCGGTGGCGGGTCGGTGACCTGAGCCTCCATTCGTCTCGGCGCCGGAGATCTTCGTGGGCGGCGAGGTCCGTGAAGGCCTCCTTCCCTACTTTCAGGGTAGGGAAGGAGGCCTTCACGGCTTGGTGCAGGTCCCGGGCACGCGGTCCGGGCACGAGAGCGTTGTGAAAGCCACTTTCGCAACACTGGGCGCCGGACAGCACCGGGCCGAAGGGGTCGTGCTCGGTAAGGACGGCCAGTGGCGGCAGAACAATGTCGTCCCTGACGGGTGCCAAGTCCGGCGGAAGAGCGTCGCGGGCGGGCACGCCACCTTCGCCTTATCCCCGAATAGGGAGACCGTCCTTAACGCTCACGCTTGTCCAGGTAGGCGGCATAGACCGGCGCCTTCCTCGCCTCGGCCCAGTACGTTTCGACCACGGCGGAGATCAGCTCGTCCCGCCGCCCGGCGACGAAGGTCTCCCGATTCCAGGCGAGAATGTGCCTGCGCGGCAACACATCCCCGCGCAGCGGCCGGGTCACGATGCCGTCGTCGCACGGATCGCAGATCGGCTGCGACAGGCCGATCGCGCCGGCCTTGACCACCAGAAGCGCCACCTGCTGCGAAGTCACCTGATGACTGACCGTCGGGCTGAAGCCGTGCCCCGCGCAGGTGTCGGCGAAGTACTTCGTGAACGTGGCCGCCGAGGAATCGGACACCATCACCCACGATTCGTCCCGCAACTCTCGCAGGTCGATGCTTTCCCTGCTCGCCAGTGGATGGTCTCTCGGCAGCAGGACGAAGGTCGGCTCGGTCGCTACCACCGCGGTGTCCACGCTCGCCGGTATTTCGAGCTCGTAGCCCGGGTAATCCTTGACCAGCCCCAATTCCGCGCGCCGCTGGGCGAGCAGCGGCAGCAGCCGCTCGGGGTGGTCGTCGTGCACGACCTGCACTTCGGAGACTTCCGGCCAGAGCCGGCTCACCAGTGACGGCAGATACGCGACCAGCGCACTGGCCACCGCCACCACCCGGACGACGTCGGGTGGGCCGCTGGGACAGACGCGCTGCTCGATGTCTTCGAGCAGTTTGTCCAGCTGTGGCAGCAAAGCGGCGGTGCGGCGCAACAACAGTTCGCCCATCGGTGTCGGTTTGGCACTGCCCTCGCTCCGGTCGAACAACTGGTAGCCCAGCATGTTCTCCAGCCGTTTGAGTTGCGCGGACACCGCGGGCTGGGTGACACCGAGAGCGATCGCGGCACGGGAAAGACTGCCCGTGTCCGCGATCGCCCGGATCACCCGCAGGTGGTGGACATCCAGCTGTACGACGTCGAACTCCTTTGTCACGAACGGGTTTTCGACCCGCCGGAAGAAGTCATCGCCGCGGGAACCGCCGCGGCCGTGGTCCGTCTGCCGAGAAGAATATACAGGAGAAAAGCACCGAGAACGGAGTTCACCGTGGCAATTCCCCACGGCAGCCAGATCCCGACCGCGGCCCCGGCCACCCAGCAGACCAGCGCGCCGGGCACCCAGGTCGGGCACTTCGACGGCAGTTCCCCGGACGCGCGCGTGGCCTCCAGATCCGGTTTCCAGCGCCGCACCACGTAGTACTCGGCGATCACCACCCCCGCCACCGGCGGCGTGAGCACACCGACCCAGGTCAGGAAAGTGGTGAAGTGATCGAGGATGCCGATCGCGGAGAGCACCGTGCCGAGGCCGCCGAGCAGCAGCGTCGCCGTCGTGCGGTCCAGCCGCCGGGACAGCAGCACCTGCACGGTGTTCACCAGCCCGAGCGAGGACGAGTAAAGGTTCCAGTCGTTGATCTTCAGGATCGCGGTGACCAGGATCAACGTGCCCAGCACACCGGACGACGACGTGATGATCCCGACCACGTCGGCGCTCTTCGCCGCGTGCGCGAGCAGGACGCCGATCAGGCCGATCAGGTACTGGCCGAGAGTGACGCTGACCAGCGTCTGCTTCACCACGTCGGACGCTGTCCGGTTGAACCGCGTCATGTCCGGGGTCATGATCGCGCCCATGATGAACGCGCCGGCCACCAGCGTGGTGCCCTGCGCCAGTGACATCGACGGCCCCGGCGGCGGCTCGGTCGTCAGCGTGGACAGCGAATGGCCGCTGAGCGCGGAGACGATCGAGTACCCCGCCAGCGCGAGGAAGGCGGGCACCGTGAGGTACGCCGTCCAGGCCATCGCGTGGAAACCGAACACGACGATCGCGGTGACCAGCGCGCCGCCCGCGAGCGCCCACACCCACACCGGCGGGCCGCCCATCAGGGCGTGGAGGCCGTGGGCGAACACGTCGTTCTGCACCCCGAACCAGCCGGCCAGGCTCAGCGTCATGAGGAGCCCGACCAGCGAGGACCCGCCGGTGCCGAACCCCGTCCAGCGCGCGAGCACCGACGTCGACAGCCCTTCCCGCGTGCCGGCGACACCCATCAGGATGGTGATGATCTCCAGCAGCACCGAACCGATCGTGATGGCCAGCACCGCGTCCCAGAACGTCATCCCGAACCCGAGGACCGCGCCGAGCAGGAACTGGTGGAACGAGGACACCTGCCCGAACCGTTGCAGCGCGACGGAAACCCAGGAATAGCGGCGCTCGGCGGGTACCCGGCGCAGGGAGAAGTCGTCGTTTTCCACGCCTCACTCCACCCGTTCCGCGACAGCCTGCTCCGGAACGGCCTGTTCGAGGACGACGAAGCCCTGCCCCGGCAGCGGCCGCCACGAGAGTTCGCCGCGGTAGAGCCGTTCGAGGAACGAGACCCGCTGGTGATAGGCGAACACGGAACTGCCGACGCCCGCCACCGCGACGGTGCCGACGAACATCGGCAACTCGGCCAGGAAGTACCGGACCGCGCTGCGCAACTGGTCACGGGTGGGGTGTTCGCCTTCGGGCAGCCGCCGGTCCAGCACCCAGTTCGTGGCGCCGAGACACTGCTCGGCGAACTCCGGGTCCAGGGCGAAGCGTTGGTGCGCCTCGGAAAGCAGGCCGAGATACGCGGGATCGGCTTCGAGCGCCGCGGCGTCCAGGATCAGGGTGTTCGGATCGGAAGGGCAGACCTGCAGCAGCGCCCGGACGATCTTGTTGCGCGTGTAGTTGCCTTGCCGCTGCGCCTTCTGCGCGGCACGAGCCGGGTCGTAACCGAGCGCTTCGAGGGTGAACGCGGACGGGCCGTCCGGGACGAAGAAATGGAAACCATGGAAAACCGACATGGCCCAGCGGGCGAGATCGGCGATCCGTTCCACCGTGAAATAGCTGTTGAACGGGCTGATGCCGATGCAGACGTGCTCGGCTCGCGCGAGTGGATCAGCGCAATGCTCCGTGAGCGGCAGTGGTCGCAGCAAGACGGCTCCTGATTAGCGGATATGCGGGGAGAATGAGGCGTCGACCGAAGGTAGCCACGGCGAGTGACCCCCGGTATTGCCGACCGTGGTTGTCATCGCGTTATAGGAATTCGAGAGATCTTTCGCGCGTACGCGACAACGGTGAAATCGGCGCGACCTTCGGGGGTGCCGGACACGCGCGGAGCGCGGTATACGAAGTCATGGAGATTCAGGTTCGGCATCTTCGAGTGATCTGCGAGATCGCTGCCTCCGGAAGCCTCAACCGTGCCGCCGCCGGACTCGGGCTCGGGCAGCCCGCGCTCAGCCACCAGTTGCGCCGGATCGAGCGGATGGTCGGCGGTTCCCTGTTCCACCGCGACCAGCACGGGGTGCGGCCCACCGAACTCGGCGCGCTGATCCTGCGGCGGGCCAAGGCGATCGTCCTCACCTTCGACGAACTGGAGCACGACTTCCACCGGCAGGAACCCGAGGTCGGCGAATCGATCAGGATCGGCTGGAACGACAGCGCCATCACGGGTTCGCTGCTCGCCGGGCTGCGCGATCTGAGACCCGGGGAACCGTTTCGCACCCGCGCGGACACCTCGCGCACCCGGCTGCTCGCCCAGGTCGCGAACCGGGGCATCGACCTCGCGCTGATCATGATCTGCGGCAGGCGCGGCCTTCCGGTGCCACCGGAGGTGCGGACCCTGACCCTGGTCGAAGAACCGTCGTTCGTCGCGGTGCCCGCGGAACACCCGCTCGCCGGCGAAGAGGAGATCGAACTCACCGAACTGGCCGGTGAGGACTGGATCGTGTCGAGCGGCGGCGACGGCTGCCGGGTGGTGTTCCGCGAAATGTGTCTCGCGCACGGTTTCGACCCCCGGATCACCCACGACGTCGACATCGACACCGCGCGGGAAGACCTGGTCAGCGGCGGGCACGGCGTCGGGCTGGTCCAGCCGACCAGGCCGCCGTCGGACGGCCTGTCCATCCGGCCGCTGGCGGGCACGCCGATGTGCGTGCGGCACGTGCTCGCCTGGCGGGAGGACGGCCCCTGCGCGCCCGGTGTCGCGGAGCTCGCCGGCGAGGCGACGGCCGGCTACTGGCGGCTCGCCGAGCGGACGGCGCCCTACCGCGGCTGGCTGCACCGTCACGGCAGGCTGGCCGCCGGATAACCCTTCGGCATGTCGAGGCGGCACTAGAGCGTGACCCGAGAGACGGCCGACGATGGAAATCGTCAATCGAGGTCGTCTGAGAAGGGGCACCATGCTGCCGTTGATCACTCGTACGGAATTGCTCTCCCGAATGGAGGCCGGAACGGTGGTCGTGGTCGACACGATGCCGGTTGCCTATTTCGAAAAGGAACATCTTCCGGAAGCGCGCAACATTCCGGGATTTCCCTACGAACAGGCCGCCGAATTCACCGACCAGCTGGCACCGACGGTACTTCCGGACAAGACGGCCGCGATCGTCGTCTATTGCGCGAACACGCCGTGCCGCAACAGTGAATTCGTGGGGCGGCGGCTGATCGAGCTCGGGTACAAGAACGTCCGTAAGTACCGCGAAGGCATCGAAGACTGGGTCGCCGGCGGACTGCCGACCGGGTCGTCGTCCTGAGTGGACTTTCCCGCGAAGGAGATTGTCTTGTCCAAGACCAAACGGTTCGTCTGCGTGCTGGCCGGTGTGCTGGCGCTCATCACCGGTTTCGGCAACGGCGCGGCCTCCGCCGCACCGTCGCCGGCGGCCGAGAACGTGATGACGGTGACCTCGGGCAACTACGCCGAAGTCATGGACATCTCGAAACAGAAGCTGGTCATCATGGACTTCGGCGCCACCTGGTGCCCGCCGTGCCGCCAGATGAAGCCGGTGATCGAACGGCTCGCCGGTGAGTACGGCGGCAAGTTCCTGCTCGGCGAGGTCGACGTCGACCAGAGCCGGGACCTGTCCACCAAGTACAACATCCGCTACCTGCCGACGCTGGTCGGTGTCCGCAACGCCGCCGAACTGCCGTCCGCGCGGAACATCGGCTACCCGGGCGAGACGAAGCTGCGCGCCTGGATCGACGCTCAGCTCGCCAAGCGCTGACCCAGGACGTCGGAGAGAAACGCTTCGACGGCACCGAGGTAGGTCTCCGGTGCTTCGTCGTGCACCACGTGCCCGGCGCCTTGGACGACGATGTGCCGTCCAAGGCCGCCGGGCACGCGCGCGGCCAGTTCGGCCTGCTGGCCGTGCGGCATCGCCGTGCGCTCGCCTTCGATCGCGAGCAGCGGGCATTCGACGCGCTCGACGAATTCCCAGAAATCCCGGCGACCCCATTCCGCCGCGATCTCGTAAAGATCGGGTAGCGACGCGATCAGGTGATATCCGTCTTCCCGTTCCTCGACGCATTCGATGAAATAGTCGCCGGTGTCGCCGAAGAATTCGCGCACGTGGGCCAGTGACCGGAACGGGACCGGCCAGGATTCGAAGTAGCCGCGCCAGGTGTCCACGGTCCGGCCGCGCTGATCCGGCGCGAAGTCCTCGCAGACCACGGCGCGGACGAGTCCGGGATGCGTGGCCGCGGTGACCCACGCGTGCAGGCCGCCCATGGAATGTCCGATCAGGACCGCGGGTTCGTCGAAGGTCCGCAGCACCTCGGCGACGTCTTCGGCGAACCGCTCGGTGCGCCAGGGCCCGCCACGCGGTCCGCGACCGTGACCGCGCGCGTCGAGGCCGTGGACACGCCCGTACGGTTCGAGCCTTCGCGCGACCCGCCACCAAGTCGTCGCCCTGCCCATCAACCCGTGCAGGAGGACGATCGGCGGGCCTTCGCCGCCGAAAGTGATCAACCCGTCGCGCTCGATCACCACTAAGCTCCCCTCCATGCGCAGCCGTGTCCCCGCCGCCGGTCTGGTCCTGGGGGTCGTCTGCGCCCTGATTATCGGTTGCAGTGCCGATCCTCCCCCGGCCGCGCCCCCTCCGCCGCCGCCGATGCATCCGGCGCCGGGCGCGTCGGGCGCGGGCGATCCGTACTACCCGATGGACGGAAACGGCGGCTACGACGCCGTCGAATACCAGGTCGGGATCACTTACGACCCCACGAAAGGGCGTCTCGACGGCGACACCACGGTGATCGCGAAGGCGACCCAAGACCTCGATCGGTACAACTTGGACTTACGCGGCTTGACCGTGCAATCCGTCGAAGTGGAGGGGAAACCGGCGAAGTTCGCCCGCGAGGGCGAGTTCGAGCTGGTGGTGACGCCCGCCGAGCCGATCCGGACCGGGACCACCTTCCACACGAAGGTCCTCTACGGCGGCGACCCGTCGGCGACGCCCAAGGCGGGCGGCAGCGAGAACGGCTGGCAGAAGTCCAAGGACGGCGGCGCGTTCATCGTCGGCGAGCCGCATTCGGCGTCGTTCTGGTATCCGGTCAACGAAACCCCGCGCGACAAGGCGATGTTCACCCTCACCGCCCGCGTGCCGGACGGCTGGACCGTCATCTCGAACGGCCGCGAGATCCAGAAGACCTCGGCGAACGGCTGGTCCACGACGTCCTGGCAGGAACGCACGCCCGTGGCGCCGTACCTGACCACGGTGGCGATCGACAAGTTCACCGTCGACCGGATGGCGCTCCCGGACGGGACGCCGCTGGTCAACGCGTACGCGCCGGGCGCGGAGGACAGACGCGACACCGGCAGGCGGCTGCCGGAGATCATCGGCTTCCTGACCTCGAAGTTCGGGCCGTACCCGGTGGACGCGGCGGGCGGGATCTACCTCGACGAGGACATCCACTTCTCGCTGGAGACCCAGACCAGGCCGACGTACGCGAAATGGGCCGACCTGATCACCGTCGTGCACGAAACCGCACACCAGTGGTTCGGCGATTCGGTGACGTTGAACTCGTGGTCCGACATCTGCCTGAACGAATGCTTCGCGTCGTACGCGCAATGGCTGTGGCAGGAATCGCGGGACAACGAGAACCTCGACGACCGCTACCGCGCCGCGCTCGAGATCATGCGGGGCAGCAAGGATTTCTGGACGCCGAAGCTGGTCGACATGGGGGTCGGGCAGGAATTCCACGGCGTCTACGACAAAGGGATCCTGGCCATCCACGCGCTGCGGCGGAAGATCGGCGAAGGCACGTTCGCGCGGCTGCTGAAGGAGTGGCCGGCGGCGTACCGGAACGCCAACGCGTCGTGGCCGGATTTCGAGGCGTTCACGATCAAGCTCGCGGAGCAAGACCTGCGGCCGTTCTTCGACGCGTGGTTCCACGGCACGACGATCCCGCCGGACGCCGAACTTCTGCCCGGCACCCTCCGAGGCTGAGGCCACTCCGCATTCAGAGGACGAAACGCGTGGAGGACAGGCCGGTCCGGGGGCCGAGGACAGCGCAATTAGTCCTCTAAATGCGCGTGGAGGCGAGCTGGGCTGTCCGTGAAGGCCTCCTTGCCTACCCTCAAGGTAGTGAAGGAGGCCTTCACGGAACACCCGACCGCCACAAACGCCTCAGTGACCACAAGTGCCACCATCAAAGCGCGTGAAGGCTTCCTTCACGCGGCTGAGCCGAGGGAACTCGACCTTCACACCCTCCGGTGACGGCACGAGGCTCGCGAGGCTGCGGCCCCTCCCCGCATTCAGAGGACGAAACGCGTGGGAGACAGGTCCGCGACCGGCGCGTTTAGTCCTCTAAATGCGAGGAGGCGTGGGGTAGTCCGGCAGGTCGATGCCGTTCACCACGTCCCGCATCTTCCGCGAGGCCAGCGCGGCGACCGGCTTCAGCCGCATCACCCGCAGCATCAGGTACCGCATCCGCAACGCCGTCCGCGACTTCGCGAAGATCGACTCCGCGTTCGCCCGCCCCATCTCCTGCGTCTTCTCGACGAACTCGCGCATCACCGCTTCGTAGCGCTTGAGCCCACCGTCGAGGTCGGCCGCGAGTTCCCCGGCGAGGACGTACGCGCCGACGAACGCCAGGCTCGTGCCCTGCCCCGAGAGCGGCGACGGGCAGAAGGCGGCGTCGCCCAGCAGTCCGATCCGGCCGCGCGACCACGACTCCATGATCACCTGCGCGCACGAATCGAAGTAGAAGTCGGGAGCGTCGTCCAGCCGCTCCAGCAGCCAGGGCGCCTCCCACTCCATTCCGGCGGCGAAACCCCGGACCAGCTCTTTCTGCGCTTCGACGTCGCGATAGTCGTAGTCGACCTTCTCCGAAGCGAACCCGAAGTAGGCCATCGCCTCGTCACCGTCACGGATGCCGCGGATCCCGGCGGACCGGCCGACGTCGTCGAAGCCGATCGCCCAGTTCCGCAGGCCGAGCCGGTTCGGCACGGTGAAGAACGCCAGGTAGGACCCCAGGTGCCGGACGTAGCGGGACTCCTCGCCGAAGGCCAGCGCCCGCACTCCCGAATGGAGTCCGTCCGCCCCGATGACCATGTCGAACGTCCTCCGGGAACCACCCGCGAAGGTGACGTCGACGCCGTCGGCTCGCTCGTCCAGCGCGGTGATCCGGTCGCCGAAGACGTACTCAGTCGTCTCCCGGGTGGCCTCGTACAGCACATCGGTCAGGTCGCCGCGGAGGATCTCGATCTCGGCGACGACGCCGTCGCCGTCGAAGTCGTCCGCGCGGATGGTGGCCTTCGTGCGGTTCTTCCGGTCGACCAGCGTCTCGCCCTTGGTGTCCGTGCACGCCTCGCGGATGCGTCCGTCCAGGCCCATCCGGCGGGCGACCTCCTTGGCCGTTCCGCGCAGGTCGACGGCCTGACCGCCGGGTCGCGGCGAAGGCGCGCGCTCCACGACGGTCACTTCGAAGCCGTACCGGGTGAGCCAGAAGGCCAGGGCCGGGCCGGCGACGCTCGCTCCGGAGATGAGGATCTTCGTGTCAGCCATCCCCTGGAAGGTCCCACGCATCACATCGCGGCGCAAAAGACTTTCACCGTAGGGTGGACGGCATGGCTGTCGTGAAGATCAACGCGATCGAGGTCCCCGAAGGCGCAGGCCCCGAGCTGGAGAAGCGGTTCGCCGCCCGGCTGCACGCCGTCGACAATCAGCCCGGTTTCCTCGGCTTCGAACTGCTCCGCCCGGTTTCCGGCGAAAGCCGCTACTTCGTCTACACGAAGTGGGAGTCCGAAGAGGCCTATCAGGCGTGGGCGTCCGGCCCGGCGCGTGAGGCGCACGCGGGCGAGCGCGCGAAGCCGGTCTCCAGCGGCGCGAACCTGCTGGAATTCGAGGTCGTCCAGGCTTCGAAGCCGGGTGAGTGAGCTCGAACGAGCCGCGGAACTGATCGACGGCGCCGGCGCGCTGCTCGTCTGCGCCGGCGCCGGGATGGGGGTCGACTCCGGCCTGCCCGATTTCCGGGGTGACGAGGGTTTCTGGAAGGCGTATCCGCCGTACGAGCGGCTGGGCATCAGCTTCGTCGAGATCGCCGACCCGCGGCATTTCGCCGAGGATCCCGAGCTGGCCTGGGGTTTCTACGGGCATCGGCTCGCGTTGTACCGCGCGACCCTCCCGCACGAAGGGTTCCGTCTCCTGCTGTCCTGGGGAGCGGCCAAACCCGGCGGCACGCGTGCGTTCACGTCCAATGTGGACGGACAGTTCCAGAAGGCCGGGTACCCGAACGTCGCCGAAGCGCACGGGTCCATCCATCATCTCCAGTGCCTCGACCGGTGCACCGGCGAGATCTGGCAGGCGGACGACGTCGAAGTCCCGATCGACGAGGACACGATGCGTGCGATGGCACCGCTGCCGTCGTGCCCGCGCTGCGGCGGCCTCGCCCGGCCCAACATCCTGATGTTCGGCGACTACGACTGGCTCGGGCAGCGCAGCCAGGCCCAGCTCGACGAGCTGAACGCGTGGCGCCGGAAGCATCGCGACCTCGTGGTGGTGGAACTCGGCGCCGGCCAGGCCGTCCCGACGGTGCGGCGCTATTCGGAGCTGGCCAGCGCCGCGACCGGCGCACTGGTCCGGATCAACCCGCGCGAGCCGCAGGTCCGGCACGGCCGCGGCGTCTCGCTCGCGACCAACGGCCTCGAAACCCTCACGGCGCTGGACTCCCTGCTCGCCTCGTGAGTGGTAAGGACGGTTCTGACGACCAAAACGCTCACGACACCTCTGCCTCACTTTCGCGTGACCGGATGGACGGCACCCGTGATCAGACGGACGACACGCGTGACCGGACGGACGACACGCGACGGGGACTCGGCTGTCGCCGCGTGTCGTCCGTCTGATCACACGAGCCGTCCACCCAGTCACGTGTGTCGTCCGTGCGGTCACGCGAAACCGCCGGACCGTAGGTACTCAAGACACGATCGGCTCTAGCCGTCCTCACCACTCACGAGGACGGCAGGACGACCTCGGCGTACACCGCGTCGTGATCGCTGCCGGGCATCTCCAGCACCTTGAAGTCCGCGATGGCCGTCCGTTTGTCCGCCAGCACGTGGTCGATCGGCACCGGCGGCACCATCCCGTTCGTCCAGGTGCCCTGCAACGCCTTCCCGAGCTGATCGGCCGCGTCCACGTATCCCCTGGTCAGCAACTCACGGAAGAGCGAGTGGTCGAGGCTCGCGTTGAAGTCGCCCGCCAGGATCCGGATGTCGTGCTCGGCGTCGGCGTAGGGCAGGTCCTTGGCTTCGTCGACCCACACGTGCCTGTCCCACATCGGCGCCGCCGGATGGACCGCGACGACCTCGATCCGGACGCCGTCGCCGAGGTCCAGGCTCGCGCTCGGCTGCTTGTAATCCGAAGCGCCGCTCAGCTTCAACGGCGTGAGCGGGTACCTCGACACCAGCCCGGAGCCCGACGCCCACTCCGCCGGATGCAGGACACGGTGCGGCAGGAGCTGGAACAACCCGGCCCGATCGAGCCCGGCGATCGCCTCGGGTGTCATCTCGGTCAGGCTCAGGACGTCGACCTGGTGTTCCTTCACGTAACCGACGATCCGGTCCGGATCCGCCTGCCCTCCGAGCATGTTCGACGCGAGCACCCGGACATGCTTGCCGCCGAGCGCTTTCTGCTCACCTCCGAACGCCCGGGGCAGCACCAGCGCGGCGATCGTGCAGGTCAGCACCAGGGCGACGGCCGCGGTCCACCAGCGCCGGAGGCCCAGCGCGAGGACGCCGAGCACGAGTGTCGCGATCCCGGCGTACGGCGTCAGCGCGAGCGCGGCGATCGTGTACGTGTTGCCGTCATAGCCCACCAGCCGCATCGCCGTCAGCACCGCGAACGGGACGACCGCCGCGATGAGCAGCCCGCTGACCAGCTTCCGCCCGGCACCTCGACGCGCCGCCGGACGGACCGGCCGTTCTTCGATCACCATGACGTCGAGTATGCCGATCGAGCGTGCTGTGACGGCGGTCTCCACAAGACCTTCACAACCTCCTCACACCGCGTCTACCAGCGCTTATCAGTTCCTGTCAGGTTCTGTCAGCGCGCTGTGCGCGGTCTGCCAGGCCCGGGGTGCACCTTTGTCCGCGGGGCGAGATCCACAGGAGGAAGCGATGACTCACGCGATCAGGGCCGAGGGCCTGGTCAAACACTATGGGGAGACGAAGGCGCTCGACGGGGTCGATCTGGAGGTCCCGGCGGGCAAGGTGGTCGGGGTGCTGGGGCCGAACGGCGCGGGGAAGACGACCGCCGTCCGGATCCTGGCCACCTTGATCCGGCCGGACCGCGGCCACGCGAGCGTCTTCGGCTACGACGTGGTCAAGAACCCGATGGCCGTCCGCGGCATGATCGGGCTGACCGGGCAGTACGCGTCGGTCGACGAAGACCTCTCCGGCACGGAGAACCTGGTCCTGATCGGCAGGCTGCTGGAGTTCTCCAGGGCGGACGCGAAGAAGCGCGCGGCCGATCTGCTGGAGCGGTTCGAACTGACCGACGCCGCCGGGCGCGCGATCAAGACCTACTCGGGAGGGATGCGGCGGCGGCTCGACCTCGCCGCGAGCCTGGTCGGCCGTCCCAAGGTGCTGTACCTGGACGAGCCGACCACCGGCCTCGACCCGCACGCCCGCAACGAGGTCTGGGCCGTGGTCCGGACACTGGTCGCGGACGGGACGACGGTGCTGCTCACCACGCAGTACCTGGAGGAGGCCGACCAGCTGGCCGACACGATCACCGTGTTCGACCACGGGCACGTCGTGGCGAACGGGCGGGCCGACGAGCTCAAGCGGCGGACCGGCGGCCAGACGTTGCAGGTCCGGCCGACCGCGCTCGCCGATCTCGACGCTGTCGAGCGCATCCTGGCCGGGCTCACCGGGACCCGGCCCAACCGGGACGACGACACCGGGCTGCTGACCGCGCCCGTCGCCGACCCGGTCCTGCTGTCCACTTTGGTCCGCAAGCTGGACGAAGCCGGGATCACCGCGGACGAGCTGGCGCTGCGGCTGCCCAGTCTCGACGAGGTGTTCCTCGCGCTGACCGGCAAGAAGACCGATGAGTCCACAAAGGACACGACTCCGGAGGGGAGCCTGGTATGACGACCATCGCCGCACCCGCACCACCACGGCGCGTTTCACTGGCCGGCAGTGCCAGGCACGGGTTCTCCCTCGCCTGGCGCGGGATTCTCAAGATCCGCAAGAACCCGGAGCAGCTGGCCGACGTCACCATCGCGCCGATCATCTTCCTGGTCATGTTCGTCTACCTGTTCGGTGGCGCGATCATGGGCAGCACCGAGGGTTACCTCCAGATGATCGTGCCCGGCATCATGGTGTTCAACATCCTGCAGGCCAGCATGACCGTCGGCGTCCAGCTGAACACCGACGTCACCAAGGGTGTGTTCGACCGGTTCCGCGCGATGCCGATCGCGCGGTCCGCGCCGCTGATCGGCGCCGTGCTGGCCGACATCGTGCGCTACCTGGTGTGCATCACCGTGCTGATGATCGTCGCGACGATCATGGGTTACCGGATCCAGACCGGTCCGGCGGAGTTCGTCCTGGCCGTCGTGCTGGCGATCGCGTTCGCCCTGTCGTTCTGCTGGGCTTCGGTGTTCGTCGGGATGCTGGTGAAGAGCCCCGGCGCGGTGCAGGGCCTGATGTTCGTGGTGCTCATGCCGCTGACCTTCGGCAGCAACGTCTTCGTTCCGACCGGCACCATGCCCGGCTGGCTGAAGGCGTGGGCCGACATCAGCCCGGTGACGCAGATGTCCGACGTGCTGCGCGGGCTGATGAACGGCGGCGCCATCGCCGGACCGCTGACCGGCTCGCTGATCTGGATGGCGGCCGCGATCGCGGTCTTCTTCCCGCTCGCCACGTGGGCTTACCGGAAGCGCGTCTGACCGGGGGTAAGGGGGAAGGGGGCTTTCCTCGCGGCGACGGATCGGAAGAGCGAAGTGTAGGGAAATAGTGTAGAACTCGGGGATCGAGGGATGTATACAAAAAACAAA
>NZ_NMQT01000071.1 GCF_002234405.1 Amycolatopsis thailandensis
AAGCGCCGGAAACGCTGTGGAGCAAGGGCGTCCCCCGGGAAGGCGAGCCCGGGGAATCCGGCGAGTCCGCCGATGGCGAGGCGAAGGCCGCGGCCGACGGCGAGACGCCCAAGGAAGAGGCGCACGCGGAAGTCGCGGCGGCTCCGGACACCGTCCGGGACTCGGCCGCGGACAAGGCGACCGAGGACCCGAAGCCCGACGCCGAAAAGTAGCGCTTTCTAGCAGCGCAAGTCCGTGAAGGCCTCCTTGAGGGACCCAGAGTCCCTCAAGGAGGCCTTCACGGACTTGTCAACCCTTGCGGCCCCGAAAAGCCATTCTCGGCTCGCTCGAGCGGGCACCGCGCATTTTCGGAGACGCCGTGTCCGCCTGGCGGGACGATGATTCTCGGTACAAGCCCATTGTCGAGCCGAGGGACGAGGCCATGTCTGTCGCCTGGAAACAACCGACGACCGTCCCCGCGGCCGCGTTCTACGAGGGGATCCGGCAGGCGATGGCCGTGGTCCGGAAGTCCCGTTCCGCGGTCGAGGATTTCGAACCCGAGTTCGCCCTGCCGGATCTGACACCTGAACTGACCGAATTCTTCTCGGTCGCGGAGCTCAGGTTCGCGGAACTCGGCACCGCCGGCCCCTCCCAGCTCGTGTTGCTCGATCTGATGGCGAATCCGGGGACCCGCACGGTCAAGACCCTGGCATCGCTGATGATCGTGGCCAGGGCGGTCCGGCACATCGACCGGACCGGCGAACGGGTGATGATCCTGACGCCCTCCTCGGCGAACAAGGCGACCGCGCTGCGCGACGCGGTGCTGCGCGCCTACCGGTGCGGGCTGGCCCAGCCCGCCGACCTCCAGATCGTCACGCTGGTCCCCGACGCGGCCCGGCCGAAGCTGTGGGCCTCGACGCTGTCCGACGACGCCCGGATGGCCGCGCTCAATCCGATGTGCGCGCTCGATCCCGAGCAGCCCTCGCACGTCAAGGAAATCGCCAAGCAGGCCTTGCGGCACAGCGCCCGAGAACTGTTCCACACCAGCGGAGTCCGGCTGTGGCACACCCTCGATCTCGCCAACTACAAGGTCGCCGACACCGCCCGCGCGTTCGCCGAGCACGCCACCGCGCCTTTGCGCCCGGGGGTCACCAGGGCACACGCGCATTCGGTGTCCAGTGCCTTCGGCCTGCTGGGCCACCACTTCGGGACGACGCTGCTGCCGGATGTCACGGAGACCTCGCAGTACTTCCTCGTGCAGCACTCGGCCACTCCGGACATGGTGCTGAGTCTGCACGGCATGACGCCGCCGGACTACCGCGCCGACCCCGGAACCGGTCTGTTCCACCAGGAGACGACACCGAGATACCCGCGGACGACGTTCGACCCCGCCGAGAACCTCGAAACGACGTTCTACACCCGCTCGCCCGCGACGTCGCCCGCCATGAACGAACTCATCCGGCGTCAGGGCGGCGGCGGGATCGTCGTGTCCCTGAACGAATGCCTCGGCCGCTACGCCGAGGTTCGCGCACTGCTCGGCAACGCCGGGGTCACCTTGCCCGCGGATCCGCGGGTGTTGCGTGAATGGTCGCTCGTGATGGCGATGACCGGGGTCCTCAACGCCATCGACCGGGGGCTGCTCGACGCCGACGAGGTCGTCGTCCACGGCTCCGGTTCCTACAGTGCCACGGACTACCGGCCGCTCCCGGACCACGCGGTGCGCACGGTCGCCGACGCCGCCGATCTCTCCGCGGTGATCGCCGAAGCCGCGAGACCGGTCAGCTCGATCACCAAGGCCGCCTGATGGTCTCCTTCTCGCCCGCACTCGCCCGCCTGCGGTACCAGTGGACCGCCGGGACGGGAGCTTGGGCTCGCGGTCACCGACTGTGGGCCGGCCTGCCGGGCCGAAGGTTCGCGTCGGTGCTGTCCACCGTCCCCGACCGCTCGCTGTCCTTGGCCTACCAAGGACTGCCCGCCGGCCTGACCTACATCTTGCCGTACCTGACGGAACAACAGTCGGCACTGGCCGGACGAGTGTCCACAGTGGCCGGTCCGGCGGTCACCTGGCGGCAGCTGCGCCATGCCTCGCCGGACGCCGACCTGGTCGCCCTCGGCTGCTCGCGACGACGGGCGCTCGCCCTGCCCTCGGCACACTCGGTACTGCTCCCCTTCCGCGTGCACCAGCTGCTGGACATCGTCGGTGACGCCGAAGCCATGCACAAGACGGTGTCCGCCAACGAGCGGCGGCAGTTCGCGAAGCTGCGGCGGAAGTACGAATGGACGGCCGAGCTCGGCACCGGCGAAGAGGATCTCCGGTTCTTCTACGAGCGCATGCACCTGCCGACCATGGCTTCGAGGCACGGTGGAAGCGCACGCAGTGTCGACCTCGACGTGGCGACGCACGAGCTATTCCACAAAGGACGGCTGTTGTTCGTGACCGAGGGCGAAAAACGGGTCGCCGGCGTCCTGGCCAGATTGGAGGACGGCGGCAAGGTCATGCGCATGCGGCTGCTCGGTGTGCTGGACGGGGACGAAACCCACTACCGCAGCGGCGCGGTGAAGGCCGTGTACTACCTGGCGATGGAATGGGCGGCGGGCAACGGGGTCTCGCGCATCGACTTCTCCAGCGCGGACCCGTACCCCGGCAAGGGTGTCTTCCAGTTCAAGCGCCGGTTCCATCCCACCTTGGTCCACGCCGAAAATCACTACCGCGACTATCGGGTGCATCTGCGGGCGAAGAGGGATACGCCGCTGGTCCGCGATCTCCTGGTCGCCACCCCGATGCTCACGGTCGACAGCGCGGACCGGCTCGTCGCGGTCCATTTCTTCGACGGAACCCGGCCCGCCAAGGAGAACATCCGCGGCGACGGCCCCGGTGTCCACGCCACCCGGCTGGTCGACCTGGACGAGTTCCTGGCCGGACTGCCGGTCACTCCCCCTACCGAACGGACGACCCGCCGATGACGACCACAGCTCAGGCTCCCGAAGCCGTCGATGTCGCGCACCAGCTGTGCCACGATCTGACAAGCACGGGTTTCGGCCCGTTCTTCGGTACGCCGTGCGGGATCCTCGCGCCGCTCTACCGCGCACTGGACGAGCACGCCGGGCTCCTCACCGTCGCCAGGGAGGACAACGCGGTCGGCATCGCCGCGGGTGCCGCGCTCGCCGGTAAGCATCCGGTGGTGCTGATGCAGAACTCCGGCCTCGGCCAGTCGGTCAACGCGCTCGCGTCACTCGTCGAGCCCTACCGGATCGGCATGCTGCTGATCGTCAGCCTCCGAGGGGTGGACCCCGACCCGACGCAGGAGAACCTGGTGATGGGCAGGCTCACCGAGCCGCTGCTGGCGGGTCTCGGGGTCGCGACCAGCACACTCGGACGCGACCAGAACCTCGCGGAGTCGGTCGGCTGGGCCGCGGACGTCGTCCAGCGGCAGGGCCGGACGGCCGCGCTGCTGGTGCCGCCGCCGCTCTTCGGGTGGCGAGCATGAACAAGACCGAAGCCATCCAAGCGATCCTCGACGCGACCTCGGTCCAGCCGATCGTGTTCACCACCGGCTTTTCGTCCAGGATCGCCAGCGGGCTCGACGACCGGCCGAACCACTTCTACATGACCGGTTCGATGGGCCTCGCGTCCTCGGTCGGGATCGGCGTCGCGCAGGCGAGCGGGCTGGCGACCCTGGTGGTCGACGGCGACGGCGCCGTGCTGATGAACCCCGTCGGCCTGATCACCGCCGGGGCGCACGAGTCACTGCCGCTGGCGCACATCGTGCTCGATGACGGCCAGTACGCCTCGACGGGCGGCCAGGCCGTCCCGTCGCGGCCCGACCTCGGCGCGCTGGCCCGGGACTGCGGCTACCTGGAGGTCCACCGGGTCCACACCGCCGGCGAACTGTCGGAGCTGCTGTGCGGAGTGCTGGCCCGTTGCTCCTCGCCGGTGTTCATCCACTGTGTGCTGCGGGGTGCCGAGCCCCCGGTGCCGCCGAGGGTGGAGGCCGATCTCGGCGACCACGCCGCCCGGTTCGGCGCCAAGGTCCGAGAGTTGGCGAAGGAGCGAGGGTGACCAAGGTCAAGCAGGCCCCAGGCAGGCCGGGCTACACGACGCTGGACTGGTGGCGGCGGCCGGTGGGCACGATCTACCTGGCCTCGCTGGTGCTGTCGGTCGGCAAGGGCGCGTGGTTCACCTGCTGGGCCCTGTTCTTCACCCAATCAGCGGGGCTGACGACGGCCGAGTTCGGCATCGGCATCACGGCCGCGGGCCTGGTCGGCATGTTCGCCGGCGGCCCGTTCGGGTATCTGGCCGACCGGGTGGGCGCGCGTGAAGTCCTTTTCGGACTCCAGCTGGTCGAGGGCATCGCCATGCTCTGCTACCTGTTCGTACGGGACTTCTGGCCGATCGCGCTGGTGACCTGCGTGATGGTCGCGTGCGAGCGCGCGGCGCCGGGGATCCGGATCGCGGTGATCTCCGGACTGACCACCGGCCAGGAGCGGCTCGAAAGCATCTCCACCACCCGGGTGATGACGCAGGCGGGGATCGTGGTCGGCGCCGGGTTCGGCGCGATCGTGCTGTCGATCGACACCCGGGCCGCCTATCTCGCGCTGATCGTGTTCTGCGGAATCGCGAATCTCGGCTGTGCGGCGCTTCTGCGGCGGGTGCCGCACGTGTCTTCGCTGCGGGACCTCGAGATCAAGCGCGGCGTGCTCGTACTGAAGGATCGGCCGTATCTGCTGATCACCTGTCTCAACGGGTTGCTGGCGCTGTGCTTCGGCATGCTGACCGCGGGCGTTCCACTGTGGATCGCCGCGCACACCGGGGCGCCGCCGTGGGTGATGGGCGTGCTCATCGGCTTCAACGCGGTGACCATCGTCTTGTTCCAGAACCGCGTTTCCCGGGCGGGCGCGACCGTGCGCGGCGCCGGGCGGCTGGGCCTGTGGGCCGGGATCCTGCTGACGGCGTCCTGCCTGGCTTTCGCCGCCAGCTACCACGCCACGGGCACCTTCGTGCTGATCGTGCTGATCGTCGCGGCCGCCATCCACGTCGCCGGCGAACTCTTCTTCATGGGCAGTGGCTTCGGGCTCTCGGTGGGGCTGACGCCACCCGACGCGCACGGCGAGTATCAGGGCCTGTTCAACACCGGTCAGGCCGCGGCGATCGCGCTCGCGCCGGGCATCATGACGGTCCTGCTGGTCGAGTGGGCCGTCACGGGCTGGCTCGTGCTCGCCGGCGTCTTCCTGGTCGCGGGCGCCGGGACGAAGCTGGTGGGCGACTGGGCGCTGAGCAGGCGCTCGGTGGAGGCCTGAAATGGGGGCCACCGCCCGGCTCGGGGTGCTCATCCTGCCGGAGCATCCCGGACGGAGTGTGCTCGAAGTATGGCGCCGGGCCGAGGGGCTCGGCTTCGCCCATGCCTGGGTCCCGGACCACCTGACCTGGCGGACCCCGCGCGAAGAACCGTGGTTCGACGCGCTGACGACGCTGGCGGCCGCGGCGGCCGCGACGAACCGGATCGGGCTGGGCACGCTGGTCGCGTCGCCGAACTTCCGGCATCCGGTGCTGCTGGCCAAGCAGGCGATGGCGGTGGACCAGCTCAGCGAGGGCCGGTTCGTGCTCGGCGTCGGCGCGGGCGCGAGGGACCTCGACAACACGGAACTCGGCGCGCCCGTTCCCTCCACCGTGGAGCGTGGCGAGCGGTTCGGCGAGTTCGTGAGACTGCTGGACCTCTTGCTGCGTAACCACTCGACGACCTTCCACGGCCACCACTACACCGCTGAAGACGTCAACCTCGCGCCCGGCTGCGTCCGGCGTCCCCGGTCTCCGCTGGCCGTCGCGGCGGCGGGACCGCGCGGGATGCGGCTCGCGGCGGAATTCGGCGACCTCTGGATCACCACCGGCGACGCGGCGCGACCGGGCTGGCGCACCGACGACGAAGCCTTCGCGACGTGGGCACGCCAACTGGACCGGCTGGCCGAGGCCTGCGAGACCTCGGGCCGGACGCCGCGCAGGCTCGTCCACCTCAGCCGCGTGACGGATGCCCCCTACGCCTCCCCGGACCGGCTGGCCGACGTCGTCGGACGCTGCGGCGAGCTGGGGTTCACCGACGTCGTGGTGCCGTATCCGCGGGACGACGGAATCTTCGCCGGCGACCAGCGGGCGTTCGAGAAGGCAGTGCTGCCGCTGCTGTGCGGCGGCACCCGGTGCGAAAGCGAGTGACTGATGTGCGGTTTCGTCGGATGGCTTGACTACTCCAGGGATCTGCGCGCCGAACAGCGCGTCCTCGACGTGATGACCGATACGATGCGCGAGCGGGGCCCCGACGACCGCGGCACCTGGCTCGGCACCCATGCCGCGCTCGGGCATCGGCGGCTCGCCGTGATCGACGTCGCCGGTGGCGCCCAGCCGATGAAAGCGGAACTGGGGCCGGATCGCGCGCCCGTCGTCCTCGCCTACTCGGGTGAGATCTACAACTTCCGCGAGCTGCGCACTCGACTTTCCGCTCTGGGACACACTTTTCGCTCCGCGTCGGATACGGAAGTCCTGCTCCGCGCCTACGTCGAGTGGGGCGCCGGCTGCGTCGAACGGTTCAACGGGATGTTCGCCTTCGCGGTGTGGGACTCGGTGCGCGACGAGATGGTGCTCGCCCGCGACAGGCTCGGTGTGAAGCCGCTGTACTACGCGCCACAACCGTCCGGGGTGCTGTTCGCTTCGGAACCCAAGGGCATCATGGCGAATCCGGCCTACCGGGCGACACTGTCCGCCGACGCGCTGCCGATCCTGCTGAATCCGCGGCTCGCCGAGCCCGGCCAGACCCCGTTGAACGGGCTGCGCGAGGTCAAGCCGGGCCACGTGGTCAAGATCGACCGGCGCGGCTGTCACGAGTACCCGTACTGGCGGCTGACGGCCCGGGAGCACCGGGACGACCTCGACACCACCGTCCACAATGTCCGCGAGCTTCTTGAGGACATCGTGGACCGTCAGCTGGTCGCGGACGTTCCGCGCGCCACGATGTTGTCCGGCGGCCTGGACTCCAGCACGGTGACCGCGCTCGCCGCGCGAAGCCTCAACCGGTCCGACGAAGGTCCCCTGTCGAGTTTCTCAGTCCGGTTCGACGGCGAGGAGGACGATTTCCGTCCCACCGCGCTGCGTCCGGAGCGAGACGCGCCCTACGCGGCGCTGGCGGCCAAACACCTCGGGACCGATCACTACGACGTGGTCATGGACACCGCGGCCGTCGAGGCGGCGATCCCGCTCAGCCGTCGCGCCCGCGACCTCCCGGGTCTCGGCCATTTCGACGCGTCGATGTACCTGATGTTCGCCGCGCTGCGCGAGCGTTCGACGGTCGCGCTGTCCGGCGAGGCGGCGGACGAGGTGTTCGGCGGCTATCCCTGGTTCCACGACGAGCGGACCGTCTGGCGCGACCGCTTCCCGTGGCTGGGCGACGCGCCCCGCCTCGCGGACTGCCTCAACCCGGACCTGCGGAAAGCCCTGCGCCCCGCCGAATTCGAAGCGGACTGCTACTCCACCCTGCGCGCCCAGGTGCCACACGTGGCCGGGGAAAGCCGTCTCGACGCGCGCATGCGGGAGGTCCTGTTCTTCAGCCTCCACGGCCCGCTCGCGATGCTGCTCGACCGCAAGGACCGGATGAGCATGGCTGTCGGCCTGGAGGTCCGCGTACCGTTCTGCGACCACCGCCTGCTCGAGTACGTGTGGAACGTCCCCTGGTCGCTGAAGACGGCCGACGGCCGCGAGAAGAGCCTCCTGCGGATGGCCGCCGCGGACCTCCTGCCCACCGAAGTCCTCACCCGGCCGAAGTCCGGATACCCGGCCATGCACGCCCCCGCGCACGAGGCGGCGATCCGCGACACGGTGCTGGGTCTCCTCGACGACCCGGCCTCCCCGCTCGCCGGCCTGCTGGACCACGGGCGCGTCCGCGATCTGGCCGGTGGCCAGAGCGTGACGATGACCCACGTCAGCACCGCCCATCTGCTGATCCCCCTGCTGGAAGTCGACACCTGGATGCGCACGCACGCCCTGTCGATCGCTTAGCCGGAAGTACATGAAGGCCCCCTTCCTTGCGTCTAGTGCAAGGAAGGGGGCCTTCATGTACTTGAGCGACTCGGTTCAGGTACGCCACGTGTGTCCTTTATGGACAGTTCGGGCGGACCGACAGGCAAAGGTGTCAGGTCGGATGGCGAAGTCCGTGAAGGCCTCCTTCCCTACTTTCAGGGTAGGGAAGGAGGCCTTCACGACCCGGTGCGGGTCATCGCCTTCCGCCGGGTCAGCACAGTACGTCCCGAGCCCCGGTCCGTGAAGGCCTCCTTGAGGGACCCTGGGTCCCTCAAGGAGGCCTTCACGGACCTCACTGCCGCATACAGGCGGCGGACTAAGCGGACTACGCCGCCTCCGCCTCCTCGACCGGGCGAAGCGATTCCGTGACGTGCTCGGACAGTGCCGCCACGGTGGGCCTGGCCCACAGGATCGTCGGCGGGAGGTCCAGGCCGTAACGCCGCTGGAGCCGGACGCGGAGCGCGACCGTCATCACCGAGTCGACGCCGAGTTCGACCAGTGGCCGCTTCAGCTCAACGTCGGCCGCGTCGAGGTTCAGCTCGGCGCCCACCTGCTCACGGACGTCCGCCGTGACCCGTTCGAGGGCCTCGCTGTCGGAAAGGCCTTCGAGGTCGAGCCCCAGTCCCTGGCCGCCGGTGTCGCCGGCGGCCTCGTCGGGAGCCGTGAGCTCGCGGAACATCGGGACCCGCGGGAGGTTCGGCGGGGTCGGCAGCACGCGCAGCACCGCCTGGTAGTCCGCCTGGAACCGGTCCGCGAACGCCCAGGCCCGGAACGCTTCGGCCACCGAGACGGCCTCCAGACCCCGCGAGTTGGCCTCGAACATCGTGGTCGCGATGTCCTCCGAGAGGCCGACTCCACGCCAAGCCGTCCAGCCGAGGCTGATCGTCTCGGTGTGCCCGCCGGAGTTGCGGTGCGCGGCCAGCGTGTCGAGGAACGAGTTGGCGGCCGCGTAGCTGGTCTGCCCGGAGAGCCGGGCGAACTGGCCACAGGAGGAGAACATCACGAAGAAGTCGAGCTTGCCCGGCGGGAACAGCCGGTGCAGGACCATCGCGCCGTTGGCTTTGGGAGCCAGCACGTCCCGCAGGCCGTCCTGGTCGACCTTGTCCACCAGCGCGTCGTTGACGACACCCGCGGCGTGCACGACACCCCGCACCGGCGGGAGCCCGTGGGCACCCGGGGCCAGCGCCGCGGCGACCTGCTCGGCGTCGGTGATGTCGAGCGCCACCGCGCCGACGGTCACCCCGAGCGCCTCGAGCCCGAGGACACTGTCGATCTGACGCCGGACGTCGGCATCGCTGACGGTGTCCCATTCCTCCCGGGGCGGGAGGCCGCGGCGGCCGGCGAGCAGCAGCCTGCGCGCTCCCCGGTCGACCAGCCACCGGGCGACTTCGAGGCCGAGTGCCCCGAGTCCGCCGGTGATGAGGATGGTGCCCGACGGCGAGCACTGCAGGGGCGAGCCGTCCGCGCTGCGCTCGATCTGGCTCAACCGGGCGACTTCCGTGGCGCCCGCGGTCAGGGAAATGACGTCCTCGGTGCCCCTGCCCGCCGAGCCCCGGAAGAGGTCCAGCAGCCGCGAGCCGGTGTCACCGGTGACGTCGCCGATGTCGACGGCACCGCCCCACAGCTCGGGGTGCTCGCCCGCGGTGATCCGGGAGATGCCCCACAGCGGACCGTGCGCGACCGACCGTTCTTCGGTCGCCAGCCGCACGCCACGGGTCAGCGCCCACACCCGCTGCGGCTCGACCTGCCCGGCCGCGCTGGCCTGGATCTCGGCGACCCGTTGCACCGTGCGGATGAGCGTCCACGATGCCCGCTCCGCCACCTTCTCGACGTCCTCACCCGGCTGTCCGAGCGAAGGCACGACGAGAACGACGCCGGGTCGGGCGAACAACTCCGGCCGAAGCTCGTCGGGTTCGTCGCCGACCCGCACACTCGGCACCCCGGCGTCCGCGAACTGGCTCGCCAGCTCCGCCGTCACGTCCGGGTCGCCGACCAGCACGAGCTGCTCCAGCGGCTCGCTGCCCACCGCGGGCTCGACGGGCCGCCAGGTGATCTCGTGCACCAGGTCCCGCGCGAGGACCTCGGTGCCCAGGTGCTCCACGGCGGCGAACTTCAGGCCGAGGACCTCGCAGACGATGTCGCCGTTCATGTCGGCGACCCACACGTCGACCGTGTCGTGCGGCGACTTCGGCGAACGCGTGCTGTGCACGATGACCCTGGCCGGCGGTTCGCCGTACCAGGACACCTTCTCGATCGAGCGTGACATCCACAGCACCGTCGCGTCGCCGGGCGAGACGACCGCCGCGCTGATGGTCAGCGCGCCGTCGATGACGTGCGCCCAGCTGGTCGCCCGCGTCGCGGGGGCGGGCTCGACGACCATCAGGGCGAGCTGCTCGTACTGGTCACGGCGCAGTTCGTCGAGGGTCCACGGGAACGCGTAGCCTTCGACGCCCATGTTGGCGAACATGTCGTCGATCTTGGTCAGCGAACCGACCGGCAGCCTGGCACGGATGACCTCGTCGTCGATGCGGCCGGTCGGGCGCTTCGCCGAAGAGTCGATGCTGGCGGTGGTGTGCGTGATCCACTCGTCGCCTTCGTCCGCCGCGCCGTCGTTCGCGATGCGGGTCGCCAGGGAAAGCGACCTGCCCTCGCGGACGATCTGCACCACGCGCGGCGGCTGGACCGCGAGCGGGGTGCGGAGCACGATGTCGGTCAGGGTGGGCGAATCATCCTCGCCCGCGGCCTCCGCGAACGTGTTGATGATCGACGCCGCCGGGGTGACCTCCACGCCGACGAGACCGTGGCTCTGCGGGTACGGCCGGGTGTCCATGTCGAGGCGGGTCTGCCAGACCTGCCGCGAGGGCGCTCCACTCACCGTCATCCGGCCGCCCAGGAGGCTGTGGCTCTCCGGGTCGTGCCCACTGCCGAGACCCGCCGAACCGGCACCCTCCGGGAAGATCCAATAAGGACGGTGCTGCCAGGCAGCGGCAGGCAGGTCGAGCGGGCGGCCGGCGGGGAAGTCCAGCGTCCAGTCCACCACCGCGCCGAGGCAGTGCATCCTGGCCAGGTTGCTCAGCAGCGTCTCGATCTCGTCGGCGTTGCGCCGCAGCGTGGCCGTTCCGGCGGTGTCCTCGATGCCGAGGTGGTCGCAGGTCTCGATGATCGAGTGCGAGACCACCGGATGCGAGGAGATCTCGATGAACCCGCGGTGCCCGTCCGCGAGCGCCGCCTCGATGGCTTCGGCGAAGCGCACGGGCTGACGCAGGTTCGCCGCCCAGTAGGCACCATCACGGGCCACGGTGGACCGGGGGTCGGTCATCGCGGTGCTGTAGAGGCTGACCTTCGGTGTCCGCGGGTCGAGCTCCCGCGCCGCCGCTTCGACCTCGGCGAGCACCGCGTCCACGTGGCTGCTGTGGAAGGCGATGGCCGTGTCGACGACGCGCATTTCGATGCCGTCCGCACGCCACTGCTCCACGATCCGGGCGATCGCGTCCTGGTCACCGGAGATGACCGTCGAATGCGGACTGGCCGAGATCGCGGCCTCGACGCCGTTCTCCGCCGAGAGACGCTGGCGAGTGTCCTCAAAGGACAGTGCGGCCATCGCCATCCCGCCTTCGCCCTCAAGACGCTGCAACGCGGCCGCGCGGCGGCAGGCGAAGCGGGCCGCCTCCTGCAGACCGAGCGAGCCCGCGGCCACCGCCGCGGCGATCTCGCCGACCGAATGCCCGATGACCGCCACCGGCTCGACACCGTGACCGCGCCACACCTCGGCGAGGCCGACCTGCATGGCGAACGTCAGCGCCTGGACGTGTGCCGCGGTCCACGGGCCGCCGTCCAGGATCGCCTCACGCGGGGTCCAGCCGAGTTCCTCCTGAAACACCTCCGCCAGCGAGTCGATCGTGGACGCGAACGCGGCGTCCTGCGCGAGTAGTTGCCTGCCCATGCCGGACCACTGGGCGCCGTGCCCGGAGAACACCCAGACGACGTCGGCCGCGTTGCCGGACACCGTCCGCGCGGAGAAGACACCGGGCGCGGTCTGGCCGTCGGCCAGCTGACGGAGCCGCTCGGCCAGCTGCTCGGTGGACCCCGCCACGACGGCGCCACGCTGAGACAGGTGCGAACGGTGCAGCGCCAGCGTGTGGCCGATCTCGGACAGCGGGGTCTCCGGGTGTTCGGTCACCCAGTCGGCCACGGAACCGGCCAGCGCGCGGAGTCCGGCCTCCGACATCGCGGAGACCCCGAACACCCCGCGGACCTGGTCTTCCGCGGCGGGCAGCGCCTGCTCGACCTCGTCCTGCCAGCCGAGCGCGGGGCTCTCCTCCAGGATGACGTGGGCGATCGTGCCGCCGACGCCGTAGCTGGACACCCCGGCGCGGCGGGGCTGCTCGCCCGCGGGCCACGGCCGGAGCTCGCCGACCAGGCGCAGGCCGTTGGTCTCCCAGCCGTAGGCGGGATTGGGTTCGTTGTGGAGGCTGGGCGGGATCTGTTCGTGCTGCAGGGCGAGCACGGTCTTGATCACCCCGGTGATGCCGGAACCGCCCTCGACGTGCCCGATGTTCGGCTTCACCGAACCGATCAGGCAGGGGTCGCCCGCCGCGCGGCCCGCGCCGAAGACCTTGGCCAGCGCCTTGATCTCCTCGCCGTCGCCGGTCGGGGTGCCGGTGCCGTGTGCCTCGACGTAGTCCACTGTGGAGGGATCGATTCCCGCGCGCTCATAGGCTTCCCGGAGCATGTGCTCCTGCGCCTCGCCGTTCGGGGCCATCATGCCGTCGGACCGGCCGTCCTGGAAGATCCCGCCGCCGCGTACGACGGCCTGGATCGGGTCGTTGTCGCGCAACGCGTCCGAGAGGAGCTTGAGCACGACGACGCCGGCGCCTTCACCTCGGCCGTACCCGTCGGCGTCGGTGTCGAACGCCTTGCTCCGGCCGTCCTTCGACATCGCGCCGGCCCCGTTGAGCGCCACGTTGAGCGTCGGGGTGGCCATGATGTTGAGGCCGCCGACCAGCGCGATCGGTGTCTCACCCGCGCGCAGGGCCTGCGCCGCCAGGTGCAGCGCGGTCAGCGATCCCGCGCACGCGGTGTCGACAGCCATGCTCGGCCCGCGGAGGTCGAGGAAGTACGAGACCCGGTTGGCGATGCCGTAGAACGTCGTCCCGTTCACCGCGTAGGCCCCGGTGTTGGGGATGTCCTCCAGCAGCCGCCTGCCGTAGTCGTTGGAGTTCGCGGCGACGTACACACTCGCGTCGCTGCCACGCAGCGAAAGCGGCGGGACACCGGCGGCCGCCAGGGCCTCCCAGGTGAGTTCGAGCATGAACCGCTGCTGCGGGTCGAGGAAATCGGCCTCGCGCGGCGAAATCCCGAAGAAGTCGGCGTCGAAGCCCTCGATGTCGTCGAGGAACGCGCCCTTCAGCACGGTGTCCCGGATGATGGCGGTCGCCTGCGGGCTGCTCGCGGCGTACGACTTCCAGCGCTTCTCCGGCATGTCGGAGACCGTGCTCTTGCCTTCAGCGAGGAACTCCCAGAACTTCGCCGGGGAGTCGAGGTCGGGCGCGAACCTGCAACTCATACCTATGATGGCGATCGCTTCGTCAGATGTTGCTGCGTTCTCGCTCAAGTCCTCGCTCCTCTTCCTGCACCGACCGGACATGACAGAGATCCGGCCGGCGATCGCCGGCCCTCTTCTGTGCTTGCACCGAAGAACCCATGGCGAGGGCAAGCTCCCCCGCTCTACGACAGGTTCGGCCCGGCGGGTTGCCCGCGACTACTCCTGATTTGCGACCTGGCGCCGTCCCGACACCCAGCTGACCGATTCCGCATTTCGCAAGCACAAAGACGTCCGGGATGCCCGGTCTGCCTACGGTCGATGGCAGAGCCGTCCTACGAACCTGGGAGCCATCATGCCCAAGACTGCGGTAGAACCGAGCCGTACGGGAGTCGCTCCCTGGCCCGCGGAGGCAGCCGCCCGCTACATCGCGAACGGGTACTGGGAGGGGCGTTCGCTGGGCACGCACCTCGCGGACGCCGCCCGCAAGACCCCGGACGCGATCTGCCTCGTCGACGGGCAGACCCGGATCAGCTTCGGCGAACTGCTGGAACGCGCGGACGGCGCGGCCGCCCGCATGCGCGAGCTCGGCATCGGCCCCGACGACCGCGTCGTCGTGCAGCTGCCGAACTGCTGGGAACACGTCGTCATCTCGGTGGCCTGCCTGCGTCTCGGCGCGCTTCCGGTGTGGGCGCTGCCGCAGCACCGGATGCACGAACTCTCCGGAGTGGTCGCGCACGCCGAGGCGAGGGCGATCGTCGTCCCCGACACGTACAAGGGTTTCGACCACCAGGCGCTGGCCCACGAAGTCGTCGGCCTGGTGCCGAGCGCCGAGCACGTCTTCGTCACCGGCACCGACATCCGTGACGGCAGCGTCGACCTCCTGGACCTGCTCGCCCCCGCCGAAAACCCGGGTGAACTCGCCGCTGCGTTCGACGCCGCCGCGCCCGCCGGGGACGCCATCGCGATGTTCCTGCTCTCGGGCGGGACCACCGGGCTGCCCAAGCTGGTCGCCCGCACGCACAACGACCTCGCCTACATGATCAAGCGGGCGATCGAACTCTGCGAGTACGGACCGAACACCGTGTACATGGCCACTTTGCCGCTGGGCCACGGGTTCCCCAACACCGGCCCGGGCGTCATCGGCGCACTCCTGGCAGGCGGCAGGGTCGTCATCGCGTCCTCTCCCGCGCCGGAACTCGCGCTGGCGCTCATCGAACAGGAAGGCGTCACGACGACTTCCGCGGTGCCCGCGATCGTGCAGCGCTGGATGCGGCACCACGAAGAGCACCCCGGTACCGACCTGAGCTCGCTGGACGTGGTGCAGGTCGGCGCGGCACGCCTGTCCGCCGAGGACGCCGAAGAGATCGGGCCGAAACTCGGTTGCCGGTTGCAGCAGGTTTTCGGGATGGGCGAAGGACTTCTGTGCGTCACCCGGCTCGATGACCCGCCGGAGATCGTCAACCACACCCAGGGCAGGCCGATCAGCGAGGACGACGAGCTCCGCGTCATCGACGAGGAGGGCCGTCCGGTGCCGCCGGGTGAGCCCGGGGTCCTGCTCGTCCGCGGACCGTACACACCCCGGAGCTACTACCGCTCGCCGGAGATCGACGCCCGCTCGTTCGTCGACGACGGCTGGTACCACACCGGGGACATCGTCCGGCAGACACCGGAGGGCTACCTGATCATCACCGGCCGGGAGAAGGACCTCATCAACCGGGGTGGCGAGAAGATCAGCGCCGAAGAGGTCGAGACCTTCGCGCTGCAGCTCGACGGTGTCACCCACGCGGCGGCGGTCGCCATGCCGGATCGTGAACTCGGTGAGCAGGTCTGCCTCTTCGTCGTGGTGACCGAGGGAACGACGGTCGAGCTCGCCGACGTATGGTCGGTGATGATCGCGGCCGAAGCCGCCAAGTTCAAACTCCCCGCGCGGCTCGTCACGATCGACGCCCTGCCGCTCACCCCGATCGGCAAGGTGGACAAGAAGGCCCTGCGCGCGGACATCGCACGGACGGGAGGATAGCGGGCCCATCGCGTCAGCTCCTTCGCGAACGCGGCGGATCGGGCCAGGGCGTCGGGTGTTCGAATCTGACATGCGCAGGGCGGCAAGGGAAAATCTCCGTTTTCCCTGTTTTCCCTGCGCATCGCAGAAGGTGCCAAGCCCGGATCACCTGCCGAGAATGATTTCAGACCGTCATTCCCGCCGCTCGCGAAGGAGCCCGCCGTGGCACGTCCAGTCGAGAAGATCGTCATCGTCGGTGGTGGTACAGCCGGCTGGCTGTCCGCCGCGTACTTGAACCGCGCTTTCGGCGACAAGGTGGACATCACGCTGGTCGAGTCGGAGCGGATCGGCCGGATCGGCGTCGGCGAAGCCACCGTGCCGACACTTCGGACGACGTTCGCTTTCCTTGGCATGAAGGAAGAAGACTGGATGCCGCGATGCAACGCGGCGTTCAAATCAGCGGTCCGGCTCAACGACTGGCGCAAACCTCACCCAGGCAAGAAGAGTCACACTTACTTCCACCCGTTCTTCACCGTCCCCGAGCCGGCGGTCCCGAACTACGAGAAGCCTTTCCACAAGCGCTTCGGCCGCGGCGTCTCACTGGCTCATTTCTGGCTGAAGCAGAAGCTTTCGGGCGACACGCGGCTGCGCGAAACCTTCGGTGACGCGGGCATGCCGTTGCAAGGCTTGTGCGAACTCAACAAAGCGCCGAGACCCCTGCCCGGCACCGACGGGCCCAACCCGGGTTTCCGTTACGCGTACCACTTCGACGCGGCGCTCATGGCGGGCTACCTCAAGGAGCTGGCCACCGGCCGCGGCGTGCACCACGTGATCGCCGACGTCGAATCGGTGGCGCTCGACACGCGCGGCCACATCGAAAAGGTGGTCACCGAAACCGGCGCCGAGCTCACCGCCGACCTCTTCCTCGACTGCTCGGGCTTCCGCGGTCTGCTGATCAACCAGACGTTGAAAGAGCCGTTCGTCAGCGAGAAGGACGTGCTGCTCTGCGACTCCGCGATCGCGCTGTCGGCGGATCACCACCCCGGCGGACTTCGGCCGTACACCTCCGCGACCGCGCGCAAGGAGGGCTGGATCTGGGAGATCCCGCTGTTCAAACGCGAAGGCTCCGGCTATGTCTACTCAGGACAGATGACCACCCCGGACAAGGCGGAGAAGGAACTGCGCGACTTCCTCGGCACGCGGGCCCACGACGTGGAGGGCAACCACATCAAGATGCGCGTCGGCCACAACCGCCGCTCCTGGGTGAACAACTGCGTGGCCGTCGGCCTGTCCAGCTGCTTCGTCGAACCACTCGAGTCGACGACGATCGCGCTGATCGAATACCAGCTCGCCCTGCTGGTCCTGCACTTCCCGGACAGTGACCTCGACGAGCGCCGCGCCAAGCGCTACAACGAAACCATGGTCAGCGCCTTCGAGGACGTCCGCGACTTCATCGTCATGCACTACTGCCTGACCGACCGCGACGACACCGAGTTCTGGCGCGCTGTCCGCGAGGCCCCGATTCCGGACAGCCTGGCGGAGAAGCTCACGGAGTACGCGGAGAGCGTGATCATCCCCGACGGCAGTGAGCTCCGCCTGTTCGAAACCCGCAGCCTCTGGGCGATCCTGTCCGGAATGGACTTCGACTTCAAGAAGGCGCCCCCGTCGGTCGAGCTGATGAACGACGCCGCGGCCTGGGAGATGTTCGAACAGATCGACAAGGAACGCGAGATCTACTCGGCCAGTCTCCCGGACCACATGGAGTACCTGAAGGCGCTTCACGCCTTGGGCGCCAAGGGCTGAGCACGTAAGTCGACTACGGCGAGTTCGTTCTCTTGGCGGCGGGTTTTCCCTACCGCTCGCGCGTCCGCCGGGTCCGGGTGACGCGAAAGCCACTTTCGGGACGTCTGACGTCCCGAAAGTGGCTTTCGCGACGTTGGGCCCTGATGGAGCGCATCGGTCGGGGTGGTCGTGAGTGGCGATTCGGGTTCTAGTGGGCGGTAAGTCAAATATGACATGATCGATCCTGCCGAGCAGGCCTTCTTCGCTGCGCGAGGGCATGGCTCCGGACTGGTCGCCAAGTGTCTACATAGGACACCGAGCGGCGATTGAGTGTCCGATTGATGCCCATATGACCCGTTCTGCCGGGAGTCGTGAGTGATAAAGAGGGTTAGAACCCTCTTTATCACTCACAACCCCTTCGCAAAGTGCCCAAAACGGGCGTCCTAGCTGGAAAGACCGTCTCTTGTGGACGGTCTAGGTTGCGATCGGCTCCCTCGGACCAGTTCAGGCCATGCCACGCGCGCTTCGGCACCGCTGGCCTCGTACGTGCAGCACCGATCATCAGGGCAGGATTCCCGAGCACAAGGGGCGGTAGGTCAAAACGTGACGTCTCCCGCCGAACGGCCAAGTGCCCCGCCCCGAGCAAACGGGGCGGGGCACTTCGCCGCGGATCAACTCGCGAGGGGCAAGTCCTTCTCCTTGACCGGAAGCTTCTCGACGTCCGCCGTCCGCGCCTTGCCGCGCAACATGGTCAGCGTCACCACCAGTCCGATGAGGACGAACGCCACGCACGCGACGAACGCCGCTCCCAACCCTTGCGCCAGCTCGGCGGGTCCGCCCGGGGCCGGGGTGAACATCGTGGTCACCGAGGTGACCACCGCGACCCCGAAAGCCCCGCCGACCTGCAACGCGGCGACGTTGAGGCCGGAAGCGACGCCGCTGGCGCGTTCGGGCACCTTGGCCAGCGCTGCCACCGAGGCCGCGGCCGTGCCGGCGCCGAGGCCGGGGCCGAACACCACGAGGCCCCAGAGCATGTCAGGCACGTAGCTGCCCTCGGCACGCACGAAGGAGAGCAGGAAACAACCCGCGCCCATCAGCACCAGACAGGCTCCGACGACCGGGCGGAAGCCGATCTTGGTCACCACGGTCTGTCCCACGTAGGCACCGGCGAAGGCGAGCATCGGCATCACGGACTGCATCACACCGAACTTCAGCGGCCCGTATCCGAGCACGACCTGCGCGTACTGCGAAATCGTCACCGAAAGCCCGAACACCGTCATGCCCATGGTCAGCGCCACGAGGTTGCCACCGGCCATGGAACCCTTGCGAAGCAGGGCGATGGGCAACAGCGGCGAGGACGACCGCCGCTCGATGACGAGGAACAACACCACCAGCAGCGCGGCGATGCCGAACAGGCCGAGGGTGGACGCGCTGCCCCAGCCGGCATCGGTCGCCTGGCTCACCGCGAGGATGATCGCGACCATCGCGACGGTACTGGTCAGCGCGCCGGCGAGATCGTAGGTTCCTTCTCGTTGCGCGCCACGGCTTTCCCGCACGAACATCGGGGTGAACAGCACCACGAGCGCGAGAATCGGGACGTTGATGATGAACACCCACTGCCAGCCCAGCGACTGCGTGAGCAGGCCGCCGATCAGCAGCCCCGCGGTGGCGCCGATCCCGCCGATGCCCGCCCAGCCCGCGAGCGCCATGTTGCGGCTGCGGCCTTCCGGGAACGCGTTCATCAGGATCGACAGCGCGGTGGGCACCATCAGTGCCGCCGCCGCGCCGCCCAGTGCCCGCGCGATGATCATCACTTCACCGTTCCAGGCGAACCCGCAGACCCCGGAACTGACCATGAACAACAAGGTTCCGGTCATGAAGACCCGGCGACGACCCAGCCGGTCGGCCGCGCGGCCACCCAGAAGCAGGAAGCCGCCGAAGGTGAGCAGTTTGGCGCTGAGCACCCACTGCGCGGTGCCGGCACTCATGCCGAGGTCGGCGGTGAGCGAAGGAAGCGCGAGCATGACGCTCTGCGAGTCCAGGAGCACCGTGAAGTTGGCGGCGCACAGCAGGACCAGCACCACCAAGGGAAATCTTGTCACAGCGGTACCGGCGGCGCTCGGCTGCCGGCCTGCTGATCTCAACTGGGTCACCGGGAACTCCTCGAACCTCGGACGAAGAAATGAACGAGCGGGCGTCAGGCGGCAGGCCGCTCGACGTCGTTCTGTGCCGCCTTCTCCGAAGACGGGAGCGAAGCCACGGGCGCGATCGACGCGTTGGCGGGGTTTTCGAGCTTGCCGCGCGCACCGGGTCCGAAAAGGACTCGGCCGATCATCGACGGTTTCATCAGCGACTGCGGTGAGTCGATCAGCGAAATCGTGCGGATGAACGCCCGCGCCACCAGCGGGTCGTTCGCCGCCACCGCCTGGACCTTCGGCATGTAGAGGTTCGCCATCTTGGTGGCGATGGTCCGCTTGCCGCGCACTTCGGGATACCCGAGGTCGGCGGCGGCGGACATCGTCCACGGCGCGTTGGTGACGCTCGCGAGATCACGGAAGTAGGCGGCGGGGACCGGCTCGACGCCCTTGGCGAGATGCTTGCCCAGCACGGTCGCGCCGAGCGCGGCGACGGTCATGCCCTGGGCGTAGACCGGGTTGAAGATGCACGCCGCGTCGCCGATGATCAGGTACCCGGCCGGGAACCGGCGGAGCTGCTCGTAGTGACGTCGAATGCTCGCGGGGAAACGGAAGCTTCCCGCCGGGGAACGCTGCTCCGCGTCACGAACGGCTTCGTAGACCTCCGGACGCGGCAAGCTCTTGGCGTAGGCGAGGAATCCCTCGCGATCGGTGGGCGCGCGGTCGCCGTTGATGCCGGTGAGCGTGAGCGCGTAGCGGTCGGCCAGCCGCGCGAAGATCGCCCCTCGCGGGAACGCCGGTGTCGCGGTCGGGACGAGTGCGATGTCGTCGCCGAGCGGGTCGTTCTCCAGCGGGCCGACGAAGTCCATGGTCGTGTAGGTCAGGTCCATCTGGACCTTCTCCTCCGGTGCCCGCTCGTAGCCGAGCTCCTCGAGCCAGCGGGGAGAACGTGAGCCGCGGCCGGTGGCGTCGATGACCAGGTCGGCGGTGATGACCTCTTCGGCGCCACCGTTCCGGCCCTGGACGCGGACACCGATGATCCGGCTCCGGTCTTCGGACGCTTCGAGACCCACGATGTCGGTGCTCTCGCGGAGCGAGACTCCCGGCCGGACCAGGGTCCGGCTGCGGAGGAAGTGTTCGATCACCGGACGGTTGGCGGCCACACAGGCCATCCCCGTCTCGGTCTCGGCGAACATCTGGCCGTTGAAGCAGTAGTGGCAGGTCGAGCCGTAGTCACCGACGGGCACGCCGACGGCGAGCATGTCTTCGACGAACCCGGGGAACAGGTCCTCGATGATCTGGCGGCCGCGTTCGAGCAGGGCGTGGATGTGGACGGCCCACGGGATCGCCGGGCGCAGTCCGGTGCCGGCGGCGGTGAGGTCGTCGCGATCGATGACGGTCACTCGGGTGTAGGAGTCCGAAAGCATGCGGGCGGCGAGCATGCCCGCCACGCTGCCCCCGAGCACCACGGCGTGATCGCCGATCTTGGTTCCCATGGACGTCCTCCCATTGGACTGCGGTGTGAGCGGTTACGCCGCAACGCTAGAACCGGGGAAAGGTGCTCCTCTTCTCCTTCGTTGCGACGTCCGCGCGGTTCTCCGTTCCTGCTCCGAGCAAGCAGGGAGCTGCGTCCACCCGCTCCCGGGTTGTAGCTTCCGAGGTGGACGACCACCGCGTTCCACGCGCCGGGTGTCCCATTTCCTTTTCCCGGAGCCAGAAATGAGGACCACGTGATGCGCCCGTTCCGCGTCGAAATCCCGCAGGAGGACCTGGACGACCTCCACGCACGGCTCACCGCCACGCGCTGGCCCGCCGAAACCCCTGACGTCGGCTGGAGCCGTGGCACTCCGCTGGGCTACCTGCGTGAGCTGACCGAGTACTGGCGCGGCGGCTTCGACTGGCGCGCGCTGGAAGCCCGGATCAACTCCTACCCGCAGTTCGTCACCGAAATCGAGGGCGAGGACATCCACTTCCTGCACGTCCGCTCCCCCGAACCGGACGCGGTGCCGCTGCTGCTCACCCACGGCTGGCCGGGATCGTTCCTCGAATTCCTCGGCGTGATCGGCCCGCTGACGGACCCGCGCTCGCACGGCGGGGACCCAGCGGACGCCTTCCACGTCGTCATCCCGTCGCTGCCCGGTTTCGGTTTCTCCAGCCCCCTCAAGCAACACGGCTGGACGCTGCCCCGGGTGGCGGGCGCCTGGGCCGCGTTGATGTCCTCGCTCGGCTACGACAAGTACATCCCGCAAGGCGGCGACCTCGGCGCGACGGTGACACTCCTGCTCGGCCTGATCGACGCCGAGCACGTCCTCGGCACCCACGTCAACTTCCTGTTCGCGCCACCGACCGGCGGCCCGGACGAAATCGCCTCGCTCCCGCCGTCGGACCTCGCCCGGCTGGAGCGCTTGGCGCACTTCGGATCCCAGGGCTCGGCCTACATGAGCCTGCTGTCGACGCGGCCGCAGACCGTCGGGTACGGCATGACCGACTCGCCGGTGGGCCAGCTCGCCTGGAGCGTCGAGAAGTTCAAGGAGTGGAGCGACTCGGACAAGACCCCCGAGGACGCCATCGACCGCGACACGCTCCTCGCCCACGCCACGCTGTACTGGCTGACCGGCACGGCCGGCTCGTCGGGGCACCTCTACTGCGACAACGTGGAGTTCATGCCCACCTCGGGGGGCGACCCGCAGCCGCTGCCGCCGATTCCGGGCCCGGTCGGGGTGGCCGTGTACGCCCACGACCTCGCCCAGCCGATCCGGAGCCTCGCCGAGAAGGCACTGCCGAACATCGTGCAGTGGAACGAATTCGACCGTGGTGGCCACTTCGCCGCGATGGAGGAACCAGATCTGTTCGTCGACGACCTGCGGTCGTTCCGGCGGGCCGCCCAGGCACAGCGTTAAGGAAGGGAACAGAAAATGGGTTCAGCGTTCGTCGTCCGGTACGAGACGACACCGGAAGCCGCCGACGAGAACCAGAAACTGGTGGAGGCGGTCTTCGCCCAGCTGGCGGAACAACGACCGGGCGGCCTCAGCTACGCGTCATTCCGGCTCGACGACGGAGTGAGCTTCCTCCACGTCGGTTACGTCGACGGTGACGACAATCCGCTGAACGCGTCGACCGCGTTCCAGGAGTTCCAGCGCGAGTTCCGCTCCCGCGCCCCCGGTGGCCCGGTCTTCTCCGGCGGCGCCCTGGTCGGCTCCTTCGGCTTCGGCACCCCGGCCTGACGATCACGCGTGAAGGCCTCCTTCCCTCGGCTGAG